>CAZLIC010000010.1:0-82738 GCA_964559535.1 uncultured Rhodobacterales bacterium | reverse complement strand
CCGAACAGGTCGCCAGTCCCTCCCACCACTTGAACTCGACGCCCACATGGAACCCGCCGATTCCGGCCGTGGCCAGCGCGGCCAGCATGCCCAGCACCGGCAGCGCCCGCCCCGGCAGAAACAGCGCCACCGCGCCGATCAGCACCGCCACGGCATGCGGCCAGCGTTGCCAGAGGCACAGCGTGCAGGGCGCAAGTCCGCCGATGTGCTGGAACGCGAAGGCCCCCGCCAGCAGCGCGGCCGACCCGCCCGCCGCCACCATCACCCACCCGTTGCGCGTCATCTTCTGTCTCCGAAAAGCCCCGCCAGACCATAGGTGCTGCGCCCGCGAAGGGAAAGTCACGGGGGCTTGACCGCGACCTTGCCCCCATGATCGTGGGACAAGTGTGACCAATACGTTAACGCGGTCTCCCAAGTCATTGATTCCATTCAATCCGGCTTCCTGTCCCACCGTGGGACACCGCAATTTCGCCGGGTGTTCAAGCCAATTCCAAACCGCGCTGACCTGCGCTAGCCTGCCTGCAACGGTTCGGGGAGGCGGCGATGGAGTGGCGCGGGCGGCGAGGCAGCCAGAACATCGAAGACCGCCGCGGAACGCCGTCCCGCGGCGGGGCCGTCCGGGTGGGCGGTGCCGGCGGGCTGGGGCTGATCGCCATTGTCGTGATCGGCATGTTCTTCGGCGTGGACCTGACGCCGCTTCTGCAGGGTCAGGGCAGCGGCGGCAGCTTCGCCCCCGGCACCACCGAAATCACCGAAGCCGACCAGGAACGCGCGCAGTTCGTCTCGGTCGCGCTGGCCGACACCGAAGAGGTCTGGGCCGAAGTGTTCCGCCAGGACGTGGGCCGCACCTACCCGGCGCCCACATTGGTGCTGTTCAAGGGCGGCACCGCATCGCCCTGCGGCGGTGCCGATGGCGCCACCGGCCCGTTCTACTGCCCCGGCGACCAGAAGGTCTACCTCGACACCGACTTCTTCGTGACGATGGAACGCCAGCTGGGCGCAAAGGGCGACTTCGCCGCCGCCTATGTCGTGGCGCACGAGGTGGCGCACCATGTGCAGAACGTTCTCGGGATTCTCGGCGAAGTGAATCAGGTGCGCCGTCAGGTGCCCGAAGCCGAGGCGAACGCGCTGTCGGTGCGGATCGAGCTTCAGGCCGATTGCCTGGCGGGCATGTGGGCGGCACGGGCGGAAGACAAGTTCGGCTCGCTGAACCCCGGCGACATTCAGGAAGCCATCGGCGCCGCCCGCCAGATCGGCGACGACACGCTGCAGAAGGCCGCCGGGCGCAGGCCCATGCCGCACACCTTCACCCACGGCACCTCGGCCCAGCGGGCGCGCTGGTTCACCACCGGCTACAAGGCCGCCAGCATCGACGCCTGCGACACCTTCGCCACCGACAGGCTGTAAGGGGGCCGGCTGCAAAGGGGGGTTGAGCGGCAGGCTGCGCGCGGCTAGACAGAGGCCGCCGGGGTGCGGTTGCATCCGGCCACAGGCGGGTGTGGCGGAACGGTAGACGCAGGGGTCTCAAACACCCCCGCCGCAAGGCGTGTCGGTTCGAATCCGACCACCCGCACCACTACCCCTTGCGTGATCGGCACAGCGGCATGTTCAGCTACGTCTGCCTTGGCACCAACAACCTGGCCCGCGGGCGCGCCTTCTATGATGCGGTGCTGGCGCCATTGGGGCACGCGCGGGTGCAGGGTGCCGACGATGCCACCTCTTCCACCTGGGGGCTTGATGACCCTGGACCGCACCTGTGGCTGACGGTGCCGTTCGACGGCAACCCGGCCAGCGTCGGCAATGGCGTGATGGTGTCGTTCCTGGCACCCAGCCGTGACGCCGTCGACGCCTTCCACGCCGCCGCTCTGGCGCATGGCGGCAGCGACGAAGGCGCACCCGGCCTGCGGCCGCACTACGGCCCGCACTTCTATTCGGGCTACGTGCGCGACCCCGACGGGAACAAGATCAACGCCGTCTGCTACTGGCCGGACTGAACGCCGCGGTCCTACAGCACCTTCTCCAGCGCGCCGATCAGCCGGTCGATTTCCTCGGCGCTGGTGTAGTGCACGAAGCTCATCCGCAGGACACCGCGGTCCAGGTCCACGCCCATCGCGCGCAGCGGCCGCACGGCGTAGAAATCCCCACCGTTGGCGTTGATCCCGTGCGGTGCAAGCGCCGCCGCCACCGTCTCGGCATCCCGCCCCAGATCCACCGCCACTGTGGGCGCCCGCGCCGCCGCATCGCGCGGCCCGATCAGCCGCAGGTCGTTGCGGTGCGCCAGGAAATCCAGAAGCGGCGCACAGCGCTCCACCTCGGCCGCCCGCATCAGCGCATGCACCGCCCGGTTCCGCCCCGCCGCATCCGCCCCCGGCGCGCAATGCCGGGCATGCAGCGCGTCGATGTAGTCTGCAATCCCCGCACAGGCGGCAATCTGCGCATGGTCGGGGCCTGAGGGTGTCAGGCGTTTGGTGGGGTAGCCCGCATTGAACCCGTGCCCCTGTGGCGGCAGTTCGGCGTTCAGGTCGGCCCGCACCACCATGATGCCCTGATGCGGCCCGTAGGTCTTGTAGGCCGAAAACAGGTAGATGTCGCAGCCCAGCGCCGGAATGTCCGGCAGCCCGTGCGGGGCATAGCTGACCCCATCGACGCAGGTTCGCGCCCCTGCGGCACGGGCCATCGCGGCAATCTCGGCCACCGGGTTGATCTCGGCCACCACGTTGGAACAATGCGGGAAACACACCATCCGCACGCGGCCGTCGGCCAGCAGGGGCCGCAGCGCACCCGGGTCCAGATGGCCGGTCGCGGGGTCGATCTTCCACTCCCGCACCTCGATCCCTTCATCCACCAGCCGCCGCCATACGCCCGAATTGGCCTCGTGGTCCTGGTCGGTCACCACCACCGCACGGTCCTTGCCGCGCAGCCACATCCGCACCGCCTGCGCCAGCACATAGGTATTGGCGCTGGTCGAGGGGCCGAAGTGCACCTCTTCGGCCGCCACGCCCATCATCGCCGCCAGCCGGTCGCGCGCCTCGTCCATCTCGGCGCCCGCCACGGCAGAGACATGATAAGGCGCATAGGGCTGCACCTTCCGCTCGCCATAGAACCGCGCCAGCCGCTCGGTCACCTGCCGACAGGGATAGCTGCCCCCGGCGTTTTCAAAGAACGCCTGCCCCGCCAGCGAAGGCGTGGAAAAGGCCGGGAACTGGGCACGGACGAAGGCAAGGTCAAGCACGGTCATGGCAGCTCCTCAGGTGGCGCGCAGAGATTGGCGCGCGCCGCGGGCCGCCGCAAGCCGCCCGTGCTGCCTGTTGTTGCGCCAGATGCCCGGATATGCGGCGCAGCTATCGGGAAAGTGCGGAAGAAACCCTTGAGCCTGCTGCAACCGTCGCCTAGCTTTCTGAAATTGGCCGCGGGTTGGGGAACTCTGCGCGCCTTCCCATCAGGCATGCCCCGGTCAGTTGACCGGACACGTCCAACAGACGAGGAGCAAGGATGACCAACCGGACCACCCTTCTGGCCACCGCCACGCTGGCCTTCGCGTTGCCGGCCTTTGCCGCCGATCCCGACCTGATCGTGTTCGACTGGGCCGGCTTCGAAGAGCAGGCACTGATCGAGGGCTATGTCGAGAAGCACGGCCAGATGCCGACCTATGCCTTCTTCGGCGACGATGACGAGGCGTTCCAGAAGGCGTCGTCGGGCTTCAAGGCCGATGTGGCGCACCCCTGCAGCCAGAAGGTGTCGTCCTACAAGGCCGCGGGCCTGATCGAGCCGTGGGACGTAAGCCGCATTCCGGAATACGCCAACATCGCCGCGCGGTTCAAGGAGTCCGAGATTTTCGCCGATGCCGACGGTGTGTGGTACATCCCCACCGACTATGCCTACACCGCCATCGCCTACAACACCGAACAGGTGAAGCCCGAGGAAGTGGCGTCGCTGAACGTGTTCATCGACCCGAAGTACGCCGGCCGCATCTCGCTGCCCGACAACATCGATGACACCTGGTCGCTAGCGCTTCTGGCCACCGGCGTGTCCAACTGGACCGACATCACCGACGAACAGTTCGCCGCCGCCGCGGAATGGCTGCGTCAGGCCCATGCCAACACCCGCGCCTACTGGGCCGACCCCTCGGAACTGGCGCAGCTGATGAAATCGGGCGAGGTCATCATCTCGTGGTCGTGGAACGACGGCGTGGCCGCGATGCGCGAAGAAGGTGTGCCGGTTGCCTTCAACCGCACGCCCACCGAAGGTGCGGCCACCTGGTTCTGTGGCTACATCAACTTCAAGGATGCGCCGGGCAGCGAAGACAAGGCCTATGACTTCATCAACGCCTGGCTGGAACACCGCTCGGCCAAGGGCCTCTTGGAAAACTTCGGCTATGCCCATGCCAACGAGGCGGCGATGAAGGAAATCACGCTGGACGAACTGAAGGCGGGCGATGTCGACCCGGTGGACGGCATCCTGCTGTCGCAGACCCCGATCAGCGCCGAACAGCGCGGCCGCATGCTGGAAGAGTTCGAAACGATCAAGGCCGGTTTCTGATACCAGCCCTTGCGAAACCGGGGGGCCGTGCCGCAGGGCACGGCCCCTTCGTCTTGCGGGCCGCCCGCGGGGTGACTATATGTGACAACGCCGGGGGTAACCCCGGCTATGGCGATAAACGCACCCATAATAGGCGGATCGGACCCGGGGGCGGTACCCGGCGGCTCCACCACTACTCCCTCATTGGGGGCGGAGGGGGCCGAA
This sequence comes from uncultured Rhodobacterales bacterium, assembly GCA_964559535.1. Taxonomy (GTDB): domain Bacteria; phylum Pseudomonadota; class Alphaproteobacteria; order Rhodobacterales; family Rhodobacteraceae; genus CAZLIC01. The sequence continues at coordinate 77,995 of CAZLIC010000010.1, read as the reverse complement.
ACAGGATCGACGAACGTTCAAAGGGGCCAGCTTTTGCTCGGTGAGGTACCACCGTTATCGGTCCAAAATGCACAGTTGCCAATGACAACTCTGCTCCGGTGGCGCTGGCTGCGTAAGCAGCTCGCAATACCAAACTAAGCCCTTGCGCTTAGCCGCGTAAGGCGGGGTTCGCAGGTACCTGGCAACAGAAACCTGCACTTCCCGCTTCCCTGCCCGCCCCGCCCGCGCCACCATGCCCGGATGCTGCGCGCATTTGCCCTGTGCCTTCTGTCCGCCCCTGCCACCGCCTGCGACACGGCGCTGGTGCTGTCGCTGGATGTCTCGGGATCCATCGACGGGGGCGAATACGCGCTGCAGGCGCAGGGGCTGGCCTTCGCGCTGTCCGACCCGGACGTGGCGGCCGCCCTGATCCGCGGTCAGGTGGCGCTGGCCGTTGTGCAATGGTCCGGCCCCGCCCAGCAGGCCCTGACGGTGCCCTGGCGCCGGATGCGCGCGCCTGCCGATGTCGTGGCCTTCGCCGCCGCCGCCACCACCGCCCCCCGCGCCTTCCAGGGCTCGGACACCGCCGTCGGCCATGGCCTGCGCTTTGCGCTGGCGCAGTTCCCGCAGGTGCCCGACTGCACCCGCCGCGTGGTGGACATCTCGGGCGACGGGCAGGAAAACGCGGGCTTCACCGATGCAAAGGCCCGTGCCGAGGCGGTGTCCATGGGCGTCACCGTCAACGCCATCGCCATCGAGGACCCGGGCCAGGGCACCCCGGTGACGCAGTACTTCCGCCGCTGGATCATCACGCCCGGCGGCTTTGTCGTCACCACGCGGGGCCTTTCCGGCTATGCCGGCACGCTGCGGCTGAAACTGCTGCGCGAATTGCAAGAGGTCACCGGCTAGGCTCTTGACCGGCGCAATGCCCCGTCCTATCCCGCCGGCGGGGGTTCGCGATCACCCCGCGAGGCTTCGGCCCAAGTGTCGCATCCATTGACATCAGCCAAAGGATGCCCCGATGCCCGGACACAATCTGATCACGCCTGCCCAGCTTGCGCGCCTGATCGGCACCCCCGACGCCCCCGCGGTGATCGACGTGCGCCCCGCCGACGAGGTGGCGCAGGGCGCCGTCATTCCCGCCACCCTGCGCATGCCTTTCGACACGCTTGACCCCGCTGCCCTGGCCGGGCGGCGCGTGGTCGTGACCTGTACCCGCGGCAAGAAGCTGTCGGAAGGCGCCGCCGCCCTGCTGCGTGCCCACGGCACCCCGGCCGAGGTGCTGGAAGGCGGCATCGTGGCGTGGGAAGCCGCGGGTCTGCCGCTGACCCCCGCCGCCGCCCTGCCCGCAGGCCGCCTGTGGGTCACCCGCCACCGGCCCAAGATCGACCGCATCGCCTGCCCCTGGCTGATCCGCCGCTTCGTCGATCCGCAGGCGCGGTTCCTGTTCGTGGCCCCAGCGGAAGTTCCGGCCGTCGCGCAGTACTTCAACGCCATCCCCTTCGACATCGACGGCACCCCCTGGTCGCACCGCGGCGACCGCTGCACCTTCGACACCATGATCGCGGAATGGCGCCTGAGCACCCCCGCGCTTGACCGCCTTGCCACCGTGGTGCGCGCCGCCGACACCGACCGGCACGACCTTGCGCCGCAGGCGGCGGGGCTGCTGGCCATCTCGGTCGGCCTGTCACGCCTGTATCGTGACGATCTGGAACAACTGGAGGCCGGGATGGGCCTGTACGACGCGCTGTACCGCTGGGCGCGCGACGGGTTCGACGAAGGCCACGACTGGCCCGCCGCGAGGAAGGAATGACCGACATCGCCCCCGCAGCCAGCGGCGTGCTGGCCGAAATCACCCGCGCCTTCCTGCGCATCGGCTGCCTGTCCTTCGGCGGCCCCGCCGCGCAGATTGCCATGATGCACAAGGACCTGATTGACGACCGCAAGTGGCTGACCGAACCCGAATACCTGCGGGCGCTGTCGTTCTGCATGCTTTTGCCGGGGCCCGAGGCAATGCAGCTGGCCACCTACATCGGCTGGCGCCGCGGCGGGGTGGCGGGGGGCATCATTGCGGGCGGGCTGTTCGTGCTGCCGGGCGCCTGCGTGGTGCTGGCGCTGTCGATGGTCTATGCCGCCTTCGGGCAGGTGCCGCTGGTGGCGGCCCTGTTCTACGGCGTGCAGGCGGCTGTGCTGGCCATCGTGCTGCACGCATTGCAGCGCGTGGCCAGGAAGGCGCTGAAGCACCGCTGGCACTGGGTGGTGGCGGTGCTGGCCTTCGTGGCGCTGTTCGCCTTCAACGTGCCCTTCCCGCTGGTCATCATCGCCGCCGCCGTGACGGGCTGGGTCATGTCGCGCGGCGCCCCCGCAGCACCATCGGCGCCCGTGCCGCCCGGCGCCTTGGCCTTTGCCGGTCGCCAGATCGCCGTCTGGGGGGCTGTGTGGCTGGTGCCGCTTGCGGCGATCTACGTCCTTGACGGTGGCCTGTTGTGGGACATCGGCCTGTTCTTCTCGAAACTCGCCGTCGTCACCTTCGGCGGCGCCTATGCCGTGCTGGCCTGGATGACGCAGGAAGTCGTGCAGGTGAACGGCTGGCTGACGACCGACGAGATGATCGCGGGCCTCGGCCTTGCCGAAACCACACCCGGACCGCTGATCCTGGTGAACGAGTTCGTCGGGTACATCGCTGCGTGGAAACAGGGCGGCATCGCCTATGGCATCGCCGGGGCCGCCGTGGCCATCTGGATGACCTTCGCCCCCTGCTTCCTGTGGATCTTCGCCGGCGCCCCGTTTGTCGAGCGTCTGGCGGGCCAGCCCCGGCTGTCTGCGGCGCTGGCAGGCATCACCGCGGCGGTGGTGGGGGTGATCGCCAACCTGTCGCTGTGGTTTGCGCTGCATGTGCTGTTCGGTCAGGTGGGCACACTGACCATATGGCCGCTGCGGCTGGCGGTGCCGGATTGGGCGACGCTTGACCTCATGGCACTGGGGCTGGCGCTGGCATCGGGCTGGATGATCCTGTTCCGCCAAATGGACCTGATCCTAGTGCTGGCCATCATGGCGGCGGCCTCGCTGGCGCTGTCGGTCGCCACAGGCTGACACCCGCACCGCACAGGACGCCGTTTTCGACCTGCCTTGTCCGCGGGGTTCCGGGATTCACAAACCTTTCACCCGGCAGACCTGCAAAACCTGCATCCCCGGCAGGCCATGCCACACGCGACCCTTTGATACTGCGCAGTATGCCCGTCCACCCCAGGGCCGGTCAGGCAGCCGGGGCAGCGCTCAGTGCCCCGCCGCCTTGGCACCCTTGCCGAACACCGCCCCCCACAGCGGAGCAATCACCCGGGTGGCCACCGGGATCAGCGCCATCCCCAGGATCAGGCCGATCACACCGTCGAAGAACGCCGTCACGGCCCATTCCACCAACCCCGGCAGTGCCGCCACGGCATGCGCCGCCGATTCGGCCATGTTGTGGATGGTTTCGTAGGGCCAGGTCCAGATGTGCATGACCTCCAGCCCGTGCACCACGATGTTGCCCCCCACCCACAGCATTGCCGCCGTGCCCACGGTGGACAGGAAGGCCAGAAGCGGCGGCATGCCGGCCACCAGCCCCCGCCCCAGCGCCCGCATGCCCGCCGTGCGCGATTGCGCCGCCAGATGCAGCCCGATGTCATCCATCTTCACGATCAGCGCCACGGCACCATAGACGGCCACGGTAATCAGGATACCCACCACCGCCAGCGTCACCCCGCGCATCAGCCAGCTGTCGGACTCGATCACGGTCAGCGCGATCACCATGATCTCGGCCGACAGGATGAAATCGGTCTTGATCGCACCCGCCACCTTTTCCTCCTCCAGGTGCAGCGGATCGCCGGTGTCGAAATCCTCTTCCACGGCATGATCGGCATGGGGCGCCAGCGCATGAAACAGCTTCTCGGCCCCCTCGAAGCACAGATACAGCCCGCCCAGCATCAAAAGCGGCGTGATGACCTGCGGCAGGAAGACATCCAGCAGCAAAAGCCCGGGCAACAGGATGACAAGCTTGTTCTTCAGGCTGCCCATGGCAATGCGGCGGATGATCGGCAGTTCGCGGTCGGCCTGAAATCCGTGCACATACTTGGGCGTCACCGCCGCGTCGTCGATCACCACACCGGCGGCCTTGGCCCCGGCCTTGGCCGCCGCCGCCGCAATGTCATCCACCGACGCCGCCGCCACCTTGGCAATGGCCGCCACATCGTCAAGAAGCGCAAGAAGTCCGCTCATGTCACCCCCGGCGTTGGCACGCGCGCACCTTAGTCGCTGCGCCCCGCAGGGCAAGCAAGAACCTGTTCCGTCGGGAAAGCTTCACAGCATCACCCTAAGATGGCCCGGTCTCCCGGCAAGTGGCACAAGGGGCCTGAAGATGTCGTTCGACTACGAGGCCGCACTGCTTTGGCCTGCGGACCGCACAAACCCGCGCCTTGGCATCCGATTCGACGCCGACGGCCGGTTCCTGCCCGAGGCGGGCAATACCGTGGTGGCGCAGGTGGTCCCGGATTCGCCCACCGAAGCCGCGCTGACCGACCTGCGCGCGGCATTGATGGCCCTGTCCGTGGCACGCCACTTCGCCTTCACGGCCGTGCCGAGCTATCACATGACCGTCTTCGAAGGCGTGATCGAAACCCGCCGTGCCACCGGTTCCTGGCCCGAAGGCCTTCCGCTTGACCTTCCCATCGACGCCGCCACGGCGCGGATGATCGAGCGCCTGCAAGGCTGGGAACCGCTGCCCGACTTCGCCATGCAGGTCACCGAGGCAACCCCCTTCGGCCTGCGCCTGTCCGGCGCCACACCCGCCGACGAAGCCATGGCCCGCCGCTGGCGCGATGCGCTGGGTGCGGCCCTGGGCCTGCGTACGCCGCATCACGACAGCTACGGGTTTCACATCACGCTCGCCTACGCGATGACCCCGCTGTCACCCGATGACCTTCCCGCCCTGCGCACCCGGATGGCCGAGCTGACTGCCACCGTCCGGGCCGCCGTGCCCGTGGTGCATCTGGCCCGTCCGGCCTTCTGCCGCTTTGCCGACATGAACGCCTTCCCGCCAGTGCTGCCGCTGTGACCTCTGCGAAAGCCGTCGGTTTCGGAGGGGCTTGCCTTGGGGCGGTTTTCGGGTCCATGGCAGGGCGTGGCCGTTGCCACGGGGTTTGGCGCTTTCCGGCGCGATCAGGCCCCGTGCGGCACGGGGGTCCTTTGGCTGCAAGGAGATGCAGATGACGGTGAAGGTGGCAATCAACGGCTTCGGCCGCATCGGGCGCAACGTGCTGCGGGCGATCATCGAATCGGGCCGCACCGACATTGCGGTGGTGGCGATCAATGACCTGGGGCCGGTGGAAACCAACGCCCACCTCTTGCGCTATGACAGCGTGCACGGCCGCTTTCCGGTGACGGTTACCACCGGACCGGACTGGATTGACGTGGGCCGCGGCCCGATGCGGGTGACGGCGCTGCGCAACCCGGCAGAACTGCCGTGGTCGGACGTGGATGTGGTGATGGAATGCACCGGCATCTTCACGTCCAAGGACAAGTGCATGGCGCACCTGGAAAACGGCGCCAAACGGGTGCTGATCTCGGCCCCCGGCGACGGCGCCGACAAGACCATCGTGTTCGGCGTGAACCATGACACGCTGACGGCGGCCGACCTGGTGGTGTCGAACGCATCGTGCACCACCAACTGCCTGTCGCCGGTGGCCAAGGTGCTGAACGACGTGATCGGCATCGAAAAGGGGATGATGACCACCATCCACAGCTACACCGGCGACCAGCCCACGCTGGATACCATGCACAAGGACCTGTACCGCGGCCGTGCCGCGGCGCTGTCGATGATCCCGACCTCCACTGGCGCGGCCAAGGCCGTGGGTCTGGTGCTGCCCGAACTGAAGGGGCGGCTTGACGGCTTTGCCATCCGCGTGCCGACGCCCAATGTGTCGGTGGTGGACCTGAAGTTCATCGCCAGGCGCGCGACCTCGGTGGAAGAAGTGAACGGCGCGATCAGGGCCGCCGCGGAGTCGGGGCCGCTGAAGGGCATCCTCGGCTACACCACCGAAAAGCTGGTGTCGGCCGACTTCAACCACGATCCGCATTCGTCGGTGTTCCACATGGACCAGACCAAGGTGATGGACGGCACCTTTGTCTCGATCCTGACCTGGTACGACAACGAATGGGGCTTCTCGAACCGCATGTCGGACACGGCCGTGGCGATGGGCAAGCTGATCTGAGGGGCTGTGGCGAAGGCCCGTCAGCGGGCCTTCGCCACCGGCAGGGGCACCACGTTGGCCTGCGAATGGTTCGCGTAGGTGTCCCAGGTCGGCGTATAGTCGTCGGCTTGGTTGCCCCACACCGTCCACCCCACCCGCGGGCCGCGCGCGAACAGTTCCAGCCGGGGCCCGTTGCTGCACCCCTCGATCAGCGCATATTGCTCATCCGGCTTGCGGCTGTGCTCACGCTTCTGGGTCGAGATGATGTTCTCCTGCGTCCGCCCCAGTTGCAGCGTGCGGGCGTTCTTGCCGCGCACGCCAAACAGCAGAACCTCGGTCACATTGCGGAAATAGAACCCGACACCGCGGCGATCAGGGCCACCGTCCTTGCGGATCTTGTACCAGATGATGTTGCTTTTGTAGCTGAACCCCCAGTTTTCCATCACCTTCAGCCCCTCGGGCAGCAGGGCGTTGGGCACCCACAGGTAAAGGTGCGCCGTATCGGCCACGATGGCCTCGACCGGCAGGTCGCAGATGTCGCGCAGGGTCATGGTCGGATAGCGCGACAGGCGCTTGTGTTCCGGCGCCATCTTTCCGGTGCGGTTCTGGAACTGCCACGGCGGATCGGCCAGCACCGTGCGGAACTTAGTCTTTCCTGCCTTGGCAAGCAGGTCATCCGACGCGCTGGTCATTCTGCATCCTCTACATACAGGGCCTTGGTGATACCGAAAACAAGAAGCGGGCAGCCTGCGCCGCCGCCACCCTGAATCCGGGGAAGAAGCTTCGACATGTGCGTGGTCGAGTTGCCGTACGAAGAGCCTCGGCCAAGTTGGTTAAAGATGTCCTGCAACTCGTCCGACCGCGTAAGAATGATACCGACGCTAACGGCACGAAGGTCGAACAGCAGGCGGAAATTGTTCAGGTCGCGGTCAAAGAACGGGTCCTTGTTGTTCCACTCGATCTCCAGAGCGATCCCGTTCTTGTAGCAATCGACCTTGTGGGTCGGCGAGGCAAGGCGGGCTCCATCAACCTCGATGGCGGTCTGGAACTGCTTTTCGACCCAGCCGCGCTGCCCCAGAAAGCCGTCCACAAACGCAGACAGTTGCGACTTGTTCCCACCGCCTTTGCTGATCCATGACTTGCGCAGGCGGAACGTGGTCAGCACCGCCAGCAGATCGTCCCATTCGGACGGAAAATCCTGTGTCAGGATGGCACTGGCATGCTTCCATTCGTGGCACTCGTAGTGTTCTGCGATGAAATGGGGAAGCCGGGTGAGCAACATTCTGTATCCCCACACTTGGCGGCCACGATAGATGGCACCCCGTAGGCGCGCAAGTGCCAAACAAGGTTGCAAACGCCGCCAAGCCTGCACAATGTTTCGCCCGCGTCAACAATCGTGACCGCCCTACCCTTTTTCCGCGCGCCACATCGGGTTATCCCCGGATATGGACCTTTTCGTTCTGCTGGGCATCCTTTCGGCGCTGCTTGTTGTCATCGGCTTTTCCGAGCCGGTGGCCGACCGGCTGCGGCTGCCGGTGGCGGTGGTGCATGCGCTGGTGGGCATCGGCATCGGGTCGGGGGCGGCCTGGCTGTATTTCACGCCGCTGACCAATGCGCTGAACGAACCTGCCCTGGCGATCATCACCCTGCCCATCAGGTCGGAAGTGTTCCTGTACGTCTTCCTGCCGATCCTGGTGTTCCAGGTGGCGCTGACGCTGAACCTGCGGCGGCTGGCGGATGACTGGGTGCCGATCCTGGTGCTGGCCGTGGTCGCGGTGGTGGTGGCCACGCTGGTGATCGGCCTTGCCCTGCTGCCCTTCAGCGGCCTGCCGCTGATCGCCTGCCTGCTGATGGGCGCCATCGTCAGCACCACCGATCCTTCGGCCGTGGTGGGAATCTTCCGCGCCACCCCGGCGCCGCAGCGGCTGGCCCGCATCGTGGAAGGCGAAAGCCTGCTGAACGACGCCGCCGCCATCGCCATCTTCGGCGTGCTGATGACCGACCTTCTGACCCGCGCCGATGCGCCCGATTTTGCCGCGATGGCACTGCGCCTGCCCGGTACCATCGTTCTGGGCGCGCTGATCGGCTGGGCCATCGGGCGGGCGGCGGTGGCGGTGATGGGCGCGATGATCGCCTGGCCCATGGCGCAGGTCACCCTGTCGCTGGCCATTCCGCTGGCCACCTTCCTGATCGCTGACCAGGGCTTTCACGCCAGCGGCGTGGTGGCGGTGGTGGCTGCCGGCATGACGGTGAACTTCCTGGCGCCCGGCCGCCTGTCGCCCAACGCGCTGACACAACTGCGCGAGGTGTGGGACCTGCTGGCCTACTGGGCGGGGTCCTTCATCTTTGTGCTGGCGGCCATCCTGATCCCCAAGCTGGTGCCAGACCTGCGGCCTGCCGACTATGCGCTGATCCTGATCACCGCCGCCGCCGCCTTTGTCGCCCGCGCCATCATCCTGTTCGCCATCCTGCCGCTGCTGACCGTGGCACGGCTGTCGCCACGGGTGGATACGCCCTACCGGCTGGCCATCCTGTGGGGCGGCCTGCGCGGGGCGGTGACGCTGGCGCTGGCGTTGTCGGTCACCGAAAGCTTCGGCGTGCCGGCCGAGGTGAAGCGGCAGGTGGGTGTGGTGGCGGTGGGCTTCACGCTGTTCACGCTGGTGGTGCAGGGGGTGACGCTGCGCCGGGTGATCGGCTGGCTGGGGCTTGACCGGCTGTCGGCCATGGACCGCGCGCTGTCCGACCAGGTGGTGGCGGTGGCGCTGCAGTCGGTGCGCGAAACGGTGGCCGACACCACCCGCAGCCTGAACCTGCAGCCCGCTATCGTGCGTGACGAAGCCAAGCGGTTCGGGCATCGGCTGGAACAGGCGGTGGAACGCGCCGACGCGGCCAAGGACATGCTGGACAAGGACCGGGTGACACTGGGTCTGGTGGCCTTGGCGGGGCATGAACGCGACGTGGTGATCGAGGCGTTCCGCGACGGGCTGATGGAGGCGCGGCTGGCCGACCGCCTGCTGGCCGATGCCGACCGGCTGATCGAAACCACGCGGGTCGAGGGGCGGTCAGGCTACCGGATGACGGCCAAGCGGCGCGTGCGGCCGGGGACGGATGCGCAGGTGGCGGTGTGGCTGCACAACCGCATCGGGTTTTCCGGCACGCTGGAGCGGAACACGGCCGACCGGTTCGAACAGCTGGTGGCGCTGACACAGATCCTGCGGGCGCTGCACGCCTTTGTCGACCGCCGCATCCTGCGCATCCACGGCCGCCGCGTGGCCGACCTGCTGCACGAGCTGCTGGAGCGGCGGCGAGAGGACATCGAGAAAGAGCTGGAAGGCCTGCGCCTGCAATTCCCCGGCTATGCCGAGCGGCTGGAGCGGCGGCTGATCCGCAGCCTGACGTTGATGCGCGAGGCGCGGGAATATGCGCAACTGACCGACGACGGGCTGATCGGGCCGGAACTGGCGCAGGCCCTGAATGCCGAGGTGCAGGCGGGACGCAGCGCGCTGGCGCAGCGGCCGCGGCTGGACCTGGGCATGCAGAAGACCGACTTCGTGGCGAAGTTCCCGCTGTTTGCCGAGATGCCCGAAGAGGCGCGGATGCGGCTCGCCGCGCGGCTGCGCACGGTCTATGCCGAGCCCGGCGAGGTGCTGATGCAGCACAACGAGGTGTCGCGGGGGGTGTGGTTCATCGCCTCGGGCGCGGTGGAAATGCTGCAGGCGGGGCAGGTATCGCGTCTGGGGCGGGGCGAGATGTTCGGCGAACTGGGGCTTCTCTTGCGCCGGTCCCGGCGGGCGCGGGTGACGGCCATCACGAACTGTACCCTGCTGGCGCTGGACGAGGCACGCTTCATGAGCCTGATGAGCCAGAACGAGTCGCTGCGGGCCTTCGTGCTGGCACGGGCCGAGAAACGGGGGGTGACGCTGGACCCCAGCACTTTCGCGCCACGCAAACGCACCCTGCCCCGGCCGCTGGAATGGCTGCGCCGGGCCGCCCACCCCGCAGAATAAGCCATGCGCCCTGTGCATGCCGTGTCGGCGGCAGGCTGGGTTGTGCCTGCGCAATCGAAGGCGCATCTTCCAGACAACCGGGCGTTGGGAGGCCGCCCGGCAGGTTTGGAAAGGAAACGACCATGTCGAACCTTGTTAGCACGATCCGGCACCGGCTGGAGCAATACAACCGCTACGTCCGCACGCGCGACGAAATTGCCCGCATGCCGCTGGATGTGGCCCTGGATCTGGACATCTATCCCGGCGACGCCGAACGCATCGCCAGAGCCGCCATCTGGGGCTGAGGCCCCCTGGCACAAGGAATGGAACGGCCGCCCAAAGGGGGCGGCCGTTCGCGATTGTGGGGCGACTGAATTTCAGGGGCGGTTGCGACTCAGGCGCGCTTGCGGCCGGTGATCATGGATTTCACCAGGTTTTCGCGGTGCGTTACGCTGGCCAGAAGCACGCCGCCAAGGTGAAGGATCACCAGACCGAACGTCGCGCGGGTGGCGACGACGTGCAGGTTCCTGACCCACGCCTCGTCCCGCAACGCCTCGGTTCCGATCATCACCCCGGTCGCGCAGATGACGGTGATCGCGGTGATCAGCGCCAGCACCATCGCGCCGCCCGCCGGGTTGTGGCCCAGATAGCGCTTCGCGCGCAAAAGCACGCTGTCGCGCAGGAAGCGCAACACGACGCGCGGCCCCCGCACGAAGTCGGCGAACCGCGCATGGCGCGGGCCAACAACGCCCCAGACCACACGCGCGGCCAGAAGCGCGGCAATGGCCATGCCCGCCACCCGGTGCAGGTCGGTCCAAGTGGCGGCCGTGGCGCAGCAGACCACGAACAGCACCATCAGCGACCAGTGGAAGACGCGCACGAAGCGATCCCATACCGGCACACTGGCCGTGGCATCATCATGGGACGCGTGAAGCGGTTCGGCGGTGGCGCGCATCATGTCCGCACCATTGTGGCTGCGGCGGCATCACATGCCGCGGGGTTCAACGCGGGGGAACCGCCTGGTGGGAACGGGGCGAATGGGTGACGCTTGGAAAGTCTCCAACCGGGTTTGCTGGTGCCAGTGCGTGTCGGCGCAAGGGGGGCGTCGCCGGGCTGGCTGTCCGGATGAAGCAAGCAGAAGAAACGGGTGAATCTTTGTCAGGACTATGCGGCGCGTCGGCCGGTCCCCGGTCAGTGCCCGTATCGCGCCGCCAGTGCCGGCACGACCGGTGCGGGAACGAACTTGGACACATCGCCGCCCAGCCGGGCGATTTCCTTGACCAGTTTCGATGCGATGGCCTGCCGCTGTGCATCGGCCATCAGAAACACCGTCTCGATGTCATGGTTCAGCGCGCGGTTCATGCCGACCATCTGGAACTCGTACTCGAAATCCGCCACCGCCCGCAGCCCGCGGATGATGACGCCAGCCCCCACATCCCGGGCACAGTCGATCAGCAGGTTCTCGAACGGGTGCACCACGATCTCGCCCCCGGTGCGGGCCAGGATCGCGGCGCATTCGGCCTCGACCATGGCCACCCGCTCTTCCAGCGTGAAAAGCGGCCCCTTGTCACGGTTGATGGCAACGCCGATCACCAGCCGATCGACCAGCGCCATGGCGCGTTCGATGATGTCGGTATGGCCCAGCGTGACGGGGTCGAAGGTCCCCGGATAAAGCCCGATCCGCATTCCCTGCCCCCCTGCAGCCTGCCGCCACGCAACATCATTGCGTGGCGGCGTGCAAGGGGGCGCGTCAGAGGATCAGGTTTGCGAAGCCAACGTCGGACGGCAGCACGTTGTTCAGGCGGGCCAGCACCATGAAATCTGCTCCGTTCAGGGCACCATCGGCATCGACCGTCAGATAGCTGTCGCTGCCCAGACCGGCCACGATGCGAACGTGGTCTGCCAGGTTGCCAGCGGTGACCACGGCGCCAGTGGCATCGAACAGTACGGAAACGTCAAACTTATCTTGCAGGGTATTGAAATCCTTCACGAAATCAACACTGCCGTCCGCAACCGAGAAAACGAAGGTGTCAGGTTCCTTGCCACCCTGCAGGAAATCGGTTCCGGCCCCTCCGTCCAGCGTATCGCTCCAGTTTCTGCCGAACAGCACGTCATCGCCATCGCCGCCGTACATCCGGTCTTGGAAACGGCCGCCGTCCAGGAACCCGTTGCCCGCACCTTCGTACATCGTGTCGTTACCGTGGAAGCCCACCATCCTGTCGTCGTCGTCGTCACCGTTCATCAGGTCGCCACGGTTGCCGCCGACCATGGTGTCGGCGCCCATTCCGCCTGACAGGGTGTTGCTGCCATTGCCACCGTACAGCAGATCGTCACCCACCTCACCCGACAGGGTGTCGTTGCCGGAACTGCCGGCAAGGGTGTCATCGTCGTTGCCGCCCAGCAGCAGGTCGTTGCCGCCCCCCCCTGTGAGATCGTCACGGCCCGCACCGCCGTACATCATGTCGGCGCCGCGCAGTCCGTGCAGGGCATCGTTGCCGTCGTCGCCGTACAGCATGTCCTTGTTGAACCCGCCGACAACCTGATCGTTGCCGTTGCCGCCGTCGGCCCACTGGTTGCCGACCAACCGGTCAAACCGGGCACTGAACGAGAGGTTGTCGGCGTTGATGACGTCGTCGCCATCACCACCCGACAGGGTGTTCTTGCCCTCGTTGCCACTCAGCCTGTCGTTGCCCGCGCCGCCCGACAGCACATCTTCGCCGAGGCCGCCTGAAATGTTGTCGTTTCCGTCGCCGCCGTCGATGGTGTCCTTGCCCTGTTCGCCAAAAAGGTCGTCATTCCCGGCGCCGCCGTCGATGGCATCCTTGCCATCGCCGCCCGCTACGGTGTCGTTGCCTGCCCCTGCCGCAACGGTGTCGGTGCCGTGCAGCGCAACGATTGCGTCATCGCCGTCGGTGCCGGTCAGCAGTTCTGCCACGGAAACGCCGACCAGCGTGGGGTTCATGTGCAGCGCCACGCTGTACGGCACGGGCGGCGGCAGGTTCGACCCAGACCCGGTGACAACGTTGTAGGCCGCGTTTCCGTCGGCCGACACGCCGATATAGTAGGTGCCCGCGGCAGCGGCGACGAACAGCAGCTCTGCTTCCTCATCCGTACCCGAATCGTCATCCAGCGCGATCTGGTTGCCTGCGGCGTCGAAGATGCGGATCACGGTGCCGCCGGGCGGGCCGTTGGTGTCAATCACCAGGCGGTCGCCCGCGGCCAGGTCCAGGCGCGCCAGCCCGACGCCATGGGACGGGCTTGGCGGGCTCTTCAACACGGCCTGCACATAGCCGCCGACCTGCAGAAAGGCTGTGAGGTCGCTGGGCCCGCCGGGCGCGATCTGGCTGATCCGCGTGGCGTCATTGGGCCAGCCACGCGTCAGCACGGCCAGCGGGTCGGGGCCGGTGGCGGCGGTCGGCGTGGCTGTTGGGGTCTCGGGTGCCATGATTCTCTCCTTTGCGGCCGCGCAGGCCGCGCAATCTGCGAATGAAACGCCGGAATGCGGCGATGGTTGAAGTGGCGAAAGGGTAGCAGCCAGGCGGCCGTCTGTCACGCAACCATTCCGCGAGTAAGTCGGTGCGCAGCGTTGTCCGGCAGGGCGGATGGACGATCATGCCACGACCGAAAACGCGGCGGAATGCCCCCTTCCTGGCACCGTACCGCGCCATGCGGACCGCGTTGCGGGACCAGGTCAGACGATGAAATTGTCGAACGCGAACAGCTGACCCTGGGTCGCGGTGTTGACCTGCGCGATGACGGTGAAGGACTGGCCGTTCAGCGCGCCGTCCGCATCCACCGCCAGCTGCGTGCCCACCCCCCCGGCCCCAGGCGAGACCTGGATGAACTGCCCCAGGTTGCCTGCCGTCACCACCGCGCCTGTGGCCGCGAAGATGCCCGACAGGTCGATCACCTCGTCCTCGACGGCCGACTGGAAGTCTGTGATGGTGTCGATGCTGCCGTCCAGCGATGCGAACACGAAAACGTCGTCATCATCGGTCCCGCCGGTCAGCACATCGGTACCTGCACCGCCGATCAGCACGTCGGAAATCTGGCCGCCCTGCAGCGTGTCATTTCCTGCGCCGCCGTCCAGCGTGTCCTTGGCAAAGTCACCGAACAGTTGGTCGTTTCCCTCGCCGCCGAACATCCTGTCGTTGTCGGATTGGCCGTTCAGCCGGTCGTTGCCGCGCCCGCCATACATCTCGTCACGCTCTGCCCCGCCGTTCAGCGTGTCGTTGCCGTCGCCGCCTTCCAGCGTGTCCCTGTCGCCTTCCCCTTCCAGGTGGTCTTCGCCGCGGCCGCCGTACAGGCTGTCTTCGCCCAGACCGCCCAACAGGATGTCGCTGTCCTTGTCGCCGAACAGCCGATCCTCGTTCGCCTCGCCGTAAAGATAGTCCTGCCCGATGCCGCCGCGCAGGCTGTCGCCGCCGTCGCCACCTGCCAGCGTGTCCTTGCCCGCCCCGCCGGCCGATGTGTCATCGCCCGCCAGCAGCACGGCATAGTCGTCGCCGTCGGTCCCATCCAGCACCTGTGCCCCCGATGTACCCAGGATCGTAGGGTTCAGGTGGATGATGACATTGAACTGGCCGCCGAACACATTGACAGTTCCGCTGCCGGCCAGCGCGTCGTAGGTGCCGTTGCCCTGCCCGCTGATGCCTACGAAGAACGCACCGGTGTAGGGTGCATCGAACACCAGTTCGGCATCCTCCTGCCCGCCTGCGCCGTCGTCGAAGGCAAGCTCTGTCCCCGTCTCGCCAAACACGCGCAGAACCGAATCAAGGTCGAAGCTGGTGTTCGAGTTCAGCGTTCCGTTCACGTCGATCACGAACCGGTCGCCCTTGCGCAGGTCATAGCGGGCCATCGCGACCTCGCCGCCGTTTTCCACAGTGTTGAACCCCGTATGCTCGATCCGCACCCGACCGTCGGCGTCGGACAGCATGTCGGAATGGTCCCACCGGACGTCCGTTGCCAGCGCCCGGATAGACCCGACGATGCTGAAGAACGGAAACCCCTCGCTGTCGACCGACACGGTCGAAGCAAGCGGTGGCGGCGGGTTGATGATCGCGCCGGGGTCCACCCCGATGAACGGGTCATAGTCGGTAAGCGGGAACAGCGAGAAGGCGATGTAGTAGGTGCCTGTGTAGGATGCGTAGAAATCGGCAAAGGGCGCTGTGCCCGCCGGATCCCCCGGCGCACCACCGTCGTCCTGGGCATAGACTTCGTTGCCGAACGTGTCGAACACGCGCAGATAGCTGTCGTTGCCGCCGTCGACGTCGATGATGTAGGTTACCCAGCCGACCAGCTGGACCGACATCATGTCGACCTCGGCACCGTTCAGCGTAAACGTCTCGACAAGCGGGTTGCTCCCGACCACCCGGATGTCAGAGGTGGAAATTGTGTCGCCTTCTATAGCCATCGCAATGCCCCTTCGTTTCAATCAACCTCAGGATGCCAAAACCACCGCGTGGCGTCGACCTCTCTTTGGCATAGCCACCCCGGCTGCGCCCGCCCGCGTCAGACGATGAAGTTCGCGAAATCGAACAACTCGGTCGTCGTCACCCCGGTCACCTGCGCGACGATGGTGAAGGACAGCCCGCCGATCGACCCGTTGGCATCGATGGCCAGAAAGGTATCGGCCCCCGCCCCGGCGGGCGTGACCTGCACGAACAGCGCCAGGTTCGCGCCGGTGACGACCGATCCGGTGGCGGCAAAGATATCGGACAGGTCGATGCGGTCGCTGGCAAGGGTGAAATCCTCGACAACATCGACGCCGCCGACGGTGGACAAAAAGACAAACGCATCCGCCCCCTGCCCGCCGTTCAGCGTGTCGTTGCCCGTGTTCCCGCCCAGCGTGTCATTGTCATCGCCGCCCGACAGGCTGTCGTTGTCAACGCCGCCGTCCATCGAGTCTGCGCCACGTCCGCCCAACATGAGATCGTCATTGGTCGAGCCGAACATGCTGTCATTGTCGGCGCCGCCATCGAGGGTGTCATTGCCCGCGCCGCCCAGCAGGAAATCGTTGCCACTGTCGGCCGCCAGGCTGTCATCACCGAATTCGCCGTTAAGGCTGTCATCGCCCGCACCACCCAGCAGCGTGTCGCTGTCCGACGACCCCAGCATCGTGTCGTTGCCCCTGCCGCCGATCATGCTGTCATTGCCCAGGCCGCCGCCCAGACTGTCATTGCCGCCTCCGCCATCCAGGGTGTCAGCGCCGTTTTCTCCGTTCAGCGTATCGCCTGCGTTGCCGCCGCCACCCAGCAGGCTGTCGTTGCCGACGCCGCCGCTTAGGCTGTCGGCGCCCTTGCCACCATCCAGAAAGTCGTCGCCGACGCTGCCCGACAGCACGTCCGACCCGTCGTCGCCCCGCAGCGTGTCGTTGCCGTGTTCGCCGTACAGCACGTCAAGCCCGCGGCCACCCGAAATGCTGTCCTGGTCGTCGCCACCCGCCAGCGTGTCGTTGCCGTCGTTGCCGTTGATCGTATCGTTTGCCGACAGCGACACGATGTAGTTGTCCGCCGCGCTGCCGGTGAAGGCGTTCGGTATGCTCGTGCCGACCTGCGTCGGGTTGCGGTGGACGATCACCTCGTAGGCACCGATTGCCCCCGCAGCCGTGCCCGTGCCGTCCACGATGTTGTAGGCGGTGTTCCCGGTGCCCGAAATGGCCACATTGAAGGTACCGGTTGTCGGGGCGATGAAAGTCAACTCGGCATCATTGGCGGTCCCAGTACCGCTGTCGAACCCGATCTGCGTGCCTGCCGAAGTGAAGATCCGCAGGACAGTGCCGTTGCCTTCAAGCCCGTTCACATCGACCACGATCCAGTCGCCCTTGGCCAGATCGATGCGCCCGACATCGACGTCCTGCGTGAACTCCATGACCCCGGCATACTGAACGCGCAGGCTGCCGTCGTCCTCGCGGAAGACATCGGTTTCGTCGTTCACACCTTCGGCCGTCAGCCCGCTAGGGCCGATGGCGTTTGCGCCGGGGAACGTCAGGTTGCTGCCCAGGTCGGTGATCCGCAAGTCGCCCGAAAACGTGGCGGACGGGTTCTCGGGCAAGATCCGGCCTGCCGTCGTGGTCGGATCATAGTCGCGCAGGTAGGTGGAGCTGAGCGCGACATAGTAGGTGCCCGAGTAGTTCGGCATGAACACCGCATAGGGGCTTTGCCCAAGGACCACGTCGTCGCTGCCAAAGGCGCCGTCGTCGACCGCCCGCACCTCGTTGCCGAAGACATCGAAGATGCGCAGGAATGCGTCGCCCGACCCTAGGTTGTCCTCGTCGATCTGGTAGGTGTTGCCGGCGACCAGTTCGATGCGGACCATGTCCACATCCGCCCCGGAGATGGTGAAGCTGTCGATGAACGTGCCCGAGGTAAAGGTGGCAATTTCCGCCACGCTGAGGATGTTGCCGTCAAACGCCATGGCCAAGTCCTTTCAAGATTAAAAATCATCTATCAATCCGACCGGGCGAAGCCCTGAGCCGCCCGGCCCACCGTTCTTGCAGGGCTGTCAGAACCCCTTGATCATGCCCTCCAGCGCGTCCTTTTCGTGTTCCAGTTCCGACAGCCGCGCCTTCACCACGTCGCCGATGGAAATCAGCCCCACCATCTGGTCGCCCTGCATGACCGGCATGTGACGGAAGCGGCCGTCGGTCATCATCTGCATCACCATGTCGGCGGTGTCGGTGATGCGGCACCCGGTGACACGCGAGGTCATCACGTTGTCCACCGTGTCGGACAGGCAGTGCGCCCCGCGGCGGCCCAGTTCGCGCACGATGTCGCGTTCCGACAGGATGCCTGCGACACGCTTGCCGTCGGGCGACACGATGACCGCTCCAATACGGCGGGACGACAGAAGTTCCGCCGCCTTTGCCAGCAGGGTTCCCGGCGGAACCGTGACAACCCCATCATCCGATTTCGACTTCAGGATCTGCTGGACGAGCATCCGGACCTCCCAACCTTTTGCATTCGTTGCGCCAAAGGGTCGTCCCTGCGCAACCTTCTGTCAAGCCTGCGAGACATCTTGAACAGAAATGATCTGCCCCCTAGGACTTGGGTATTGGACGCGTGTTGGAGTGAGACAGACATGGCCGGATTGACGCTTTCCCGCAGCCAGGCCCCGGCCGAGGTGGACGGGCTTCCCGATGATCTTGACCGCAAGATGAAGGCCTGGGCCAAAGACTGGCCCACCGTCGAGACCGCCTATGCCGACTTCAAGAAGAAGGTGCAGGATTACATCGCGGCGAACCGCGAGTTCAACAATGCCGTCGGACAGAAGCTGCGCGACAAGAACCTCGACCGCGACCAGAAGAAGGCGCTGGAAGAAGCGCTGGCGCGCAGCGCAGCGACGCATGATGCGCTGGCCCGTCTGATCTAGGAGCCAAGGCATGAGCCTGTTCGACATTCCCCGCGATGCCGCCCTGCCGCGGTTGCGCGCCGTGACCGACCGCGAGATCCTGGACAAGGTCCGCCGCTACGAGCGGGCGCTGGCCCAATGGCAATCCGAGGCCCGCGGCTTTGCCCGCACCACGACGGCGCTGCAGGCCGTATCGGATGAACTTTACCGGGTGGCCAACCTGACGCAGAACTATGCCCGGACGGTTCCCCGCGAAGAGGCGGCCGAGCGGGAAGAGTTGACCAATGCCGTCTCGCAGATGGACGCGCACTTGGCCCGGTTCAACCTCTAGCCTGACTGCGGCGCTTCCAGCCGCGCCACCTCAGCCCTAAGCCCCGCGATCAGCGCCTCGGCAAAACGGTCAAGCCGATTGGACCGGGTGTCGTCGGCGTGGCGGATCAGCCAGAAGGCGCGGGTCAGGCTGACGTCCGGCAGCACGGGCACCAGTTCCGGCGCAAACGGCAGGACGAAGGCGTGCACCATGCCCAGCCCCGCCCCCGCGCGCAGCCATTGCAGCTGCACCGGAATGGCGTTTGACGCCAGCGCCACACGTTCGACCCCCACCTGCGCAAGATAGTCAAGCTCGCGGTCGAAGATCATGTCGGGAATATAGCCGACCATCCGGTGCCCCTGCAGGTCGGCCTTTTCCGCCGGCGTGCCGAAACGGTCCAGATAGCCGCGTGTGGCCGCCAGATGCAGGCGGTAATCGGCGATCTTCTGCACGGTCAGCCGCCCTGCCTCGGGCCGCGACACGCCGATGGCAAGGTCGGCCTCGCGCCGCGACAGGTTGAACACGCGCGGCAGGGCCACCACCTGCACGTCAAGCCCGGGGTTCGCATCGGCAATGCGCGCCAGAACCTGCGGCAGCAGGTAGGTGGCGCAGCCGTCGGGCGCACCCAGCCGGATGGCACCGGTCAACCCTGCCGCCTGCCCGCGCAGCACCTCCTCGGCCCCCGTCACCGCGGCCTCGGCGCGCTCTGCATGCGGCATCAGGCTGGCGCCCTCGTCGGTCAGGGCATAGCCCTGCGGCCCCTTCACGAACAGCCGCTGCCCCGTGGTCTCCTCCAGCCGCGCAATCCGGCGGCCCACCGTGGCCGGGTCCAGCCGCAGCGCGCGCCCCGCCGCCGACAGCGTTTCGCCGCGCGCCACGGCCAGGAACAGGCGCAGGTCGTCCCAATCCATTGGTTTTGCAATCCTGCAAGATGACTTTGCCATCATCGCGCTATGCGCCGCGTTTGTGCAAGGGTATTGTGCCAACAACCCAAGGGAGGATGCGATGCAACAGATCGGGCACTGGATCGGCGGCAAGATGGTGGCAGGCGGGTCGGGCCGCCATGCCGATGTCTACAACCCGGCGACGGGCGAGGTTCAGGCGCGCGTGGCCCTGGCCACCACGGCCGAGCTGGACGCCGCCGTGGCTGCCGCCGCTGCCGCCCAGCCCGCCTGGGCCGCCACCAACCCGCAGCGCCGCGCCCGCGTGATGATGAAGTTCGGCGACCTCATCAACCAGAACATGGACCGTCTGGCCGAACTCGTCAGCCGCGAACATGGCAAGACCATTCCCGACGCAAAAGGCGACGTGCAGCGGGGTCTTGAGGTGGTCGAGGTCTGCATGGGCGCTCCCGCGCTGTTGAAGGGCGAGTACATGGACAGCGCCGGCCCGGGCATCGACCTCTACGCCATGCGGCAGGCACTGGGCGTGGTCGCCGCGATCACGCCGTTCAACTTTCCGGCGATGATCCCGCTGTGGAAGATGGCCCCCGCCCTGTCCTGCGGCAACGCGATGATCCTGAAGCCCAGCGAACGCTGCCCCTCGACCAGCCTGCTGCTGGCGCAGCTGCTGCAAGAGGCCGGTTTGCCCGACGGCGTGCTTCAGGTGGTGAACGGCGACAAGGAAGTGGTCGACGCGATCCTCGACAACGACACGGTGCAGGCCGTGGGCTTTGTCGGCTCGACCCCGATCGCACAGTACATCTACGGCCGCGCCGCGACCAACGGCAAGCGCGCGCAGTGCTTCGGCGGGGCCAAGAACCACCTGATCATCATGCCCGATGCCGACCTCGACAAGGCGGCGGACGCGCTGGTGGGCGCAGGCTACGGTGCCGCGGGCGAACGCTGCATGGCCATTTCGGTTGCCGTGCCGGTGGGCGACCGCACCGCCGACGCACTGATCGACCGGCTGGTGCCGCGCATCGAGAAGCTGAAGGTCGGCCCCTATACCGCGGGCAACGACGTGGACTTCGGCCCGCTGGTGACCAAGGCCGCGCAGGAGAGGGTCAAGGGCCTGATCGGCTCGGGTGTGGAACAGGGCGCGAAACTTCTGATCGACGGGCGCGACCTGAAGATCCAGGGCTACGAGAACGGATTTTTCGTGGGGCCGACGCTGTTTGACCACGTCACCAGGGACATGGACATCTACAAGCAGGAAATCTTCGGGCCGGTCCTTTCCCAGGTGCGCGCCAAGACCTATGACGAGGCGCTGAAACTGACGATGGACAACGAATACGGCAACGGCACCTCGATCTTCACGGCCGACGGCGACACGGCGCGCGATTTCGCGTCGCGCGTCAACGTGGGGATGGTGGGCATCAACTTCCCGATCCCCGTGCCGCTGTCGTACTTCACCTTCGGCGGCTGGAAGAAGTCGGCCTTCGGCGACCTCAACCAGTACGGCCCCGATGCCTTCCGCTTCTACACCCGCACCAAGACGGTGACCGCGCGCTGGTTCAGCGGCATCAAGGAAGGGGCCGCGCTGAACTTCAAGGCGATGGACTGACCGGCAGCCAAGCACCAATATCCTTCGTACGAAGGATATTGGTGCGCCCGGCCGAAAAGTCTTCGTACGAAGACTTTTCGGCGTTGCGGCCTGAAATCCTTCGCAGAAGGATTTCAGGCCGGGGCGCACCGGGCTCATGGGGATGACAATTGGGCTGGACCGATCCGCCGGGTGACGCCGCCACGCGCGCCGAACTGGCGCGCCTGCCCGAACATGCCCTGCCGCGGGGGGCCATCCTCTTTCGCCCCGGCGAGCCCGCACAGGCCTTTCCGGTGGTTCTGTCGGGCCGCGTCGAGGTCCACCTGACCGGGCCGTCGGGGCGCGAGATCCTGCTTTATGCGGTGGAACCGGGCGAAAGCTGCGTGCAGACGACGTTGGGTCTTCTGGGCGACGGGCCCTACGGGGGCGAGGCGGTGGTGGCCGCAGACGCCCGGCTGGTTCTGGTGCCCCGGCCCCACTTCCTGCGACTGATGGACAGCGACGCGGCGTTCCGCCTGTTCGTCCTGCGGTCCTTCGGCCAGCGCATGGCCGAAGTGACACGCCTGCTGGAACGTGTCGCCTTCGGCCGGGTGGAAACGCGGCTGGCACAGGCGCTGCTGGATCTTGCCAAGGGCGACCTGGTCGAGGCGACACAGGCGGAACTGGCGGCGCGCATCGGCTCGGCGCGCGAGGTGGTGTCGCGGCGGCTGGAAGCCTGGGCGCGGTCGGGCATCGTGACGACCGACCGCGGGCATGTGCGGCTGGCCGACCTGTCGGCGCTGCGGCAGCTTGCCGCGGGAGATGTGTGACCAGATCACCGACCGACTCGGGCGTTCCCGTCAGGGTGGCTGCATTCGCCGGGCCGTCCGGCGCCATCACAAGGGGACGCACCATGTTTACCACCAACGTCGGCAGCACAGACCGCATCCTGCGCATCGTCGTGGGCGCGGCCCTGATCCTGTGGTTCTTCCTCGATCAGGGCACCGGCTTCTGGCACTGGGCCAAGCTGATCGGCATCGTGCCGCTGGCCACCGGTCTGATGTCCACCTGCCCGCTCTACTCGGTTCTGGGCCTGTCGACCTGCCCGATGAAGAAGGCCTGAAACTCGCCCGTTTCAGCCCAGCGCCGCCGCAAGGTCTGCCAGCAGGTCGTCGGGGTCTTCCAGCCCGACCGACAGGCGGATCAGGCCGGGGGTGATGCCCAGCGCGTCCTTCTGCGCCTGCGGCAGGCGCTGGTGGGTGGTGGTGGCCGGGTGGGTGGCAATCGACTTGGCATCGCCCAGGTTATTGGAAATCTTGATGATCTCCAGTGCGTTCATCATCCGGAACGCGGCGTCCTTGCTGCCGGTGTCGAACGACAGCACGGTCCCGCCGCAGCCCATCTGCGCCAGCGCCAGCGCATGTTGGGGGTGCGAAGGCAGGCCCGGGTAGAGCATCCGGGTGATCGCGGGGTGGTCCTGCAACGCCGTGGCCAGCGCCAGGGCAGAATCGGCCATGGCGCGGCAGCGCAGGTCCAGCGTGGCCATGCCGTTCAGCATGATCCACGCGTTGAACGGCGACATCGCGGCGCCGGTGTGCTTCATGTAGGGCTCGAACACCTTGCGCACCCAATCGCGCGAGGCACAGACAACGCCGCCCAGGGCCCGGCCCTGCCCGTCGATATGCTTGGTGGCCGAATAGATGATGACATCGGCGCCCAGGTCCACGGCACGCGAAAACACCGGCGTGGAAAACACGTTGTCGCACAACACAATCGCCCCCGTCGAATGGGCAATGCGCGATACCGATGCAATATCAACAAGTTCCAGCGTGGGGTTCGCGACCGACTCGAAGAACACCGCCCTGGTGCCTGGCGTTACGGCATTTTCCCACTGCGCAAGGTCGGCACCATCGACGAACACCACCTCCACGCCATAGCGCCGCAGCACCTCTTCCAGCACATAGAGGCAAGACCCGAACAGCGCCCGCGCCGCCACCACCCGGTCGCCCGCGCGGCACATCGCCATCAGCGCGCCACTGACAGCGGCCATGCCGCTGGCGGTGGCGAAGGCGTCCTCGGTGCCTTCCAGCCCGGCGATGCGTTCCTCGAACATGCGGACGGTGGGGTTGCCGTAGCGGGCGTAGATGAACTCGTCATCCCCGGCCTTCTGGAACCGGGCCTCGGCGGACTCGGCATCGGGGTAGACAAAGCCCTGGGTCATGAAGATGGCCTCGGCCATTTCGCCGTACTGGCTGCGACGGCTGCCCTGGTGGACCAGTTTCGTGCGTGTCTTCCAGTTGCCCATGGTGGCCCCCGCCAAGAAAAAGCCCCGGTACCCAAGGGGTTCCGGGGCCTGCGGCCCAGTACCCTTTTAGCGGTTTGTTTAACGTGGCCCGCAATCCGGTCGCAAAGCGCCACAAGGGAGCGATTACGCCCCGGCTGCGGCAGGGTCAAGCCTGTGCCGTGCTGCAATGCGGCAACGGTCATCTTGGCGTTACCTGCGTGTCATTCGGATTTTGCAGCACGGCCCTAGGGCTTGTGCACAGAAAAAGCCGGGGCGCATCATGCCGGTTGTTGCCATCAATGTGGTTGCCGACAGGGCGGTTGCGACGCAGCCGCTGGGCCCGATTCTGGAAGCCCTGCCCCCCGGCGCGCCGGTCACCGTGATGCTGCACGGCTATCGCTACACGCCCGGCGACCGGCCGGAAGACCCGCACCGGTCACTTTACGCCAATTGGGCGCGGCGGCTGGGGTTCACGGCGGCGCGGCCCGGGCTGGCCATCGGGCTGGGCTGGCAGGGCGTGGGGCCGCTGCGCACGGTGCACGACCGGGCGGGGCTGGCGGCGGTGGCGCTGGCGCGGCTGGTGGCCGACCTGCGGGCAGCCGGGGCACCGGCGGTGAACCTGATCGGGCATTCGCTGGGCGCGCGGGTGGCGCTGGGTTGCCTGCGGCGGCTGGAGCCGGGCGATGTGGGGCGGATTGCGCTGCTGTCGGGGGCCGAGTTTGCCGAGCGGGCCGAGCGGGCGCTGGCCACCCCGGCGGGCCGCACCGCCGAGGTGCTGAACGTGACCAGCCGCGAGAACGACCTGTTCGACCTGGCGTTCGAGCTGATGGTGCCCGGCTGCGGCGCGGCGCTGGGGGCGGGGCTGTCGGCGCCGAACGCGGTGACGCTGCAGATCGACCAGCCCCTGCACCGCGAAGGGCTGCGGCGGCTGGGGTTTCCGGTGGCACCGCCGCAGCGGCTGGTGTGCCACTGGTCGGCCTATACCCGGCCCGGCCTGTTTCCGATGTACCGCGCCTTCCTGCACCGCCCGGCCGAACTTCCCATGAACGACCTGCGCACGGCCCTGGCGGCACGTGCGGCGCCGCGGTGGTCACGTCTGCGTTTGCGCACATTGCCTTTCCCCGCCGTGCCCGTGCAATGATCGGGGCCTGAACCCGGGGGAATGCGATGCCGCAAGAGATTGACCTGTACTACTGGCCCACGCCGAACGGCTGGAAGATTTCCATCGCGCTGGAGGAAACGGGCCTGCCCTACCGGGTGCATCCGGTGAACATTGGCGCGGGGGACCAGTTCAAGCCGGAATTCCTGGTGATCAGCCCGAACAACCGGATGCCTGCCATCATCGACCCCGAGGGGCCAGGCGGCGCGCCGCTGAGCGTGTTCGAGTCGGGTGCGATCCTGCAGTATCTGGCGCGCAAGACGGGGCAGTTCTACGGCCAGACCGAACGTGACCGCATTGCGGTGGACGAATGGCTGTTCTGGCAGGTGGGCGGCGTGGGGCCGATGGCCGGTCAGGCGCACCACTTCCTGAAATACGCCCCGGCAATGAACCCGCCCAACGACCTGCCCTATGCCAAGGGCCGCTACCGCAAAGAGGTGGAGCGGCTGTATGGCGTGCTGGACCGGCGTTTGCAGAAACACGCCTATGTGGCGGGCGATTTCCTGTCGATCGCCGACATGGCGGTGTGGCCCTGGGCCATCCTGTGGCAGGGGCAGGAGCAGACGCTGTCGGACAAGCCCGCCATGGCGCGCTGGCTGGAAGAACTGGGCGCACGGCCCGCGTTCCAGCGCGGCAAGGCGCTGGCGGCCGAGCAGCGCAGCGACCTGACGCAGGATGCCAAGGCGCAGGAAATCCTGTTCCGCCGCTAGGGCGGTGGCGTGGGACACCTGAGTGTCCCACGCAGGGACAGCCCGTTGGCAGAAATGAAATCAATGACTTGCGGGGCCGCGTTAACCTGGTGGTCACACTTTCCGGGCAGCGCGGTCAGCCCAGGGCGCGCGCCATGCGGTGAACGGTGTGCCTGCGCAGGCCATAGGCCACGTCCGGCACAACGGTTTCGGTGACAAAGCCCTGCCGTTGCCAGAAGGCCATGCCGCGCGGATTGTCCTGCAGGACGGCCGCCAGCATGCGTTCGGCGCCGCGGTCGCGTGCGATGGCGGTCAGCCGGTGCAGCATCTGTGGGCCCAGACCACGCCCGCGCGCGGCCGGGTCCAGCAGCAGAAGCCCGATGTAGGCATCGCGCGGGGCCGGATAGCCGAAGGCCATCTCGGCCAAGCCCAGAAGGCCCTGCGGACCCTCGGCGCCCAGCCGCACCGAGGTTGCCGGGTTGCCCCCCGGCGGGGCGCCGGACAAGAAGTCTTCCACGGTTGTGGCATCGGGCGGCGCGCCGGTTTCCAGAAGCACGTAGTCGGCGGCACGCGCGTACAGATCGGCCACCGCGGCGCGGTCGGCCACGGTCAGCGCGCGCAGGGGTGTCACTTGGCGTCCTTGTCGGTTGAGTGACGGTCGATCAACCCGGCCTGCGCCATGAAGAAGCCGAACAATGCCAACGGCAGCCCGAAGGTCTTGACCGTGACCCAGGTCTCGGTCGACAGGAACCGCCAGACCAGTTCGTTCACCACGGCCAGCAGCAGGAAGAACAGCGTCAACCTTTGGGTCAGCTTCATCCAGCCTTCATCGGTTAGCGGCAGCATGGTGCCCATCAGCCCCTGCAGGTATGATCGCCCCTGCAACAGCCCTACGCCCAGCAGGCCCGCGAACAGAAGGTACAGGATGGTGGGCTTCATCTTGATGAAGCGTTCGTCGTTCAGCCAGACCGTCAGCCCGCCGAACACCACCACCAGCACCAGCGTCAGCAGCTGCATGCGCGACAGCTCTCCGGTCAGGCGCCAGGTCAGCAGGGTGCACACCACCATCAGCGGCACGAAGGCGGCGGTGACCACGATGAAGCCGCCATAGGAGGTGCCGCCGATGGCAAAGGTCATGTCCTTCAGCAGGAAGTAGCCCGCGAAGAACGCCAGGATCGGGCCGTACTCCAGGGCCGGTTTCACCCAGAGGGCGCGGGGTTGGTCGTTCATGCCGGTCTCCGGTTCCGAATGCGCCTTCCTAGCGGCTGTGGGCAGCGGGCGAAAGGCTGCGTGCGGGCAGGGCCCGTCAGCCCACCTGCACCAGCACGGCGCCTGCGGCCACCGCCGCCATCAGCGCGGCGCGCAGCGGCCCCACCGGCTCGCGCAGCACCAGCCAGCCGATCAGCGCGGCAAACAGGGTGGAGGTTTCGCGCAGGGCGGCGGCGGTACCCACCTCGCCCAGCCTTGTGGCCAGCATGACGCCGCCAAAGCTGACGAAGGCGGTCAGCGCCCCGATCAGCCCGCGGATTGCCAGCGGGCGCAGGGATGGCAGGCGGGTGGCGCCGCTGCGCAGCCGGAGCGCCACCAGCACCGGGAAATCCAGCGAGGTCAGGAAGAAGAACCAGGCGAGGAAGGTAAAGGGGTCGGGCGTCAGGCGGATGCCCCAGGCATCCCAGGTGGTGTAACAGGCCACCAGCAGGCCCCCGGCCAGCGCCCAGCCGATGCCGCGGCGCACGGCGCCGGGGTTCAGCCGCGCGGCGCGCAGGTTGACGGCCGCCAGCGCCAGGATTGCCCCCGACAAGAGCGCCACCCCCAGCCATTGCAGCGGTCCGTAGTGTTCGCCCAGGAACGTCGCGGCAAAGGCCAGCGTCACCAGCGGCCCGGTGCCGCGCACCACCGGATAGACCACGGTATAGGCCGCGCGTTCGTAGGCCAGCGCCATGCACAGCTTGTAGCCGAAGTGCAGCGCCCCGGCCCCGGCCAGCACCCCCCATCCCCACCCATGCGGCCAGGGCACGGCAAACAGCGCAAGCGGCAGCGCCAGCAGGGCGATCCAGGTGTCGATGGCGCCGCGCGTGACCCAGGGGTCGTGCCGCCCCTTCTGCAGGGCGCCGAAGGCGGCATGGGCAAAGGCCGACAACAGCGCCAGCGCCACCGCCAGCTGCGCCCCGGCGGGCGTTCCCGCCAGCGCGACGATCAGCGCGCCCATGGCCTAGCCGTCCACACCCACCAGCGCCTGCGCGAACTCGGCCGGGTCGAAGGGCTGCAGGTCGTCGATCTGTTCGCCCACCCCGATGGCGTGGATGGGCAGGCCAAAGCGGTCGGCCAGCGCCACCAGCACGCCGCCCTTGGCGGTACCGTCAAGCTTGGTCATGATCAGGCCCGACACATCGGCCAGCTTGCGGAAGGTTTCCACCTGGCTCAGCGCGTTCTGGCCGACGGTCGCATCCAGCACCAGCAGCGTGTTGTGCGGCGCGGTGGGGTCCTTCTTGCGGATTACCCGCACGATCTTGGCCAGTTCCTCCATCAGGTCGGCGCGGTTCTGCAGCCGCCCGGCGGTGTCGATCAGCAGAAGGTCGGCGCCCTGCGCCTCGGCCTGTGTCAGCGCATCGAAGGCCAGCGAGGCCGGGTCCGACCCCTGCGCTGCCGTCAGCACCGGCACACCGGCCCGCTGCCCCCAGACCTGCAGCTGTTCCACCGCCGCGGCGCGGAAGGTGTCGCCCGCGGCGATCACCACCTGTTTGCCCGCGGCCTTGAACTGGCTGGCCAGCTTGCCGATGGTTGTGGTCTTGCCCGAGCCGTTGACGCCCACCACCAGCACCACCTGCGGGCGCTTCGGGTAAATCGGCATCGGCCGCGCCACCGGGCCCATGATGCGCGCCACCTCGGCGGCCAACGCCGCTTTCAGCTCGCGCACCGACACGCGTTTGCCCATCCGCCCCTCGGCGATGTTGGCCACCACCTTCAGCGCCGTGTCAGCGCCAAGATCGGCCTGGATCAGCACATCCTCCAGCCCCTCCAGCATGGCATCGTCCAGCACCCGGCGCGGCTCGTCCTCGGCCCGGCCGAACAGGCGGCCCAGAAGGCCGGGCTTCGCGGGCTCCCCGGGCTCGGCCACGGGCGCGACGGCAGGCGCCTCGGACACCACCGCCGCCAGCCCCTCGTCCAGCTTGCCGGACGCGCGGAACATGCGCTCTTTCAGTTTCTGGAAGAATGACATGGGCAGCTCCCCGGCGCGGACAGCGGTTCCCTAGGCCAAAGCCGCTCCCGGGGAAAGGGCACCCCACAGGATCAGCGCCTGCCCGCCCCAGTAAAGCGGCCACAGCGCCAGCGCACAGACCCGCCGCGCAAGGGCACCGCGCAGCACGAAGCGGTCAAGCGCCAGCAACAGGTCCGAGGCCACGAACATTGCCACACCCAGCTGCACAAGGCCGTGCCCGGCGGGCAAGCCCCCCGCCGCCAGCGCCATGACGACGATCACCGCGACATAGCCGCGGACCGGACCGCGCAGGTCGCCGGTGCGTGGGGCCAGCCAGAGCTCGGTCGAGGCGGCCAGGGCAAGAAGCGCCACCCCGAGCCACAGCGGCGGCCAGCCCGCCCCCATGGCCGCGAAGGCCGCCACATAGGCCAGATGCCCGGCGGCAAAGGCCGCCATCCCGGCCAGGAACCACCGCGCTCCGGGCCGCGCCAGGGCAAAATCCCCGGCAGCGCCCAAAGCCAGCCCGCCAGCCACCGCCCCCGGTGCACCCATCACCACCCCGCCCAAGGCCAGCACGGCCACCGACGCGGCTTTCACCAAGGCCCCGCGCACCGACCGCGCCCCCTCCCGCGCCGCGACACGCCAATGGACCGCTGCCATCGCCGCCCCTGCCAAGAACCACATCATCCGCGCAGCCTCCTTCCCACCCCGCCCCCCGCTCTGACCCGCCCCGCGCCATCCCCCGACCGGGCACCCCGCCCTCGGGCTTCGCGGCGCCAGCCGCCGCGAAGCCCGAGGGCGGGGTGCCCCGGCGGCCCCCTTGTGCGGCGGCGTCGTTGACCGTCCCGCGACGCGCTGTCGCCCCGGCGGCCCTGCACCCGGCGGCACGGGCGTGCTAGCTTGCCCGCATGACCCTGCATCCTTCCCGTCCGATGGTCCTGTTTGCCGCGGCCACCCTGGCCCCCGTGGCGCTGTTGGCGCTGGGGCTGCAGGGCGGTGCCTGGGCCTGGGCAGGGCTTCTGTACATGACCGCCTTGGCCGCGCTGATGGACCGGATCCTGCCGCTGGTCACCCCTGCAGCGCCCGAAGGCGCCGAGTTTCCGGCCGCCGAGGCGCTGCTGGTCACGCTGGGGCTGGTCCATCTCGGGCTGCTGCCCGCGGCCGTCTGGGCCGCCGCCGGGGACAGCGGGCTGGGTGTCGGGGCGCGGGTGGCGCTGGCGCTGGGGGCAGGCTTGTGGATCGGGCAGGTGGCGGTGCCCGCGGCGCATGAGCTGATCCACCGCGGCAACCGCGGTCGGTTCGTGCTGGGGGCGGCGGTCTATGCCAGCATCCTGTTCGGCCACCATGCCAGCGCCCACCGCCTGGTGCACCACCGCCATGTGGCCACGCGCGATGACCCCAACACGGCGCGTCCGGGCGAGGGGTTCTGGCGGTTCTTCCTGCGGGCCTGGGCGGGGTCGTTCCGGGCCGGGCTGCGGGCCGAACGGGCGCTGCGCGGTCATGGCGGGCCCTATGCGGGCTACCTGCTCGGATCGGCTTTTGGGCTGGCCGGGGGCTATGCCCTGGCCGGGCTGCCGGGGGTGGCGGTCTGGGGGGGCGTGGCGTTGCATGCGGTCAGCCAGATCCTGCTGTCGGACTATGTGCAGCACTATGGTCTTGTGCGCCGCCCGCGGCCCGACGGGAAGCCCGAACCGGTGGGTGACCGGCATTCGTGGAACGCGCCGCACCGCTTTACCGGCCGGATGATGCTGAGCGCGCCGCGCCATTCCGACCACCACGCCCACCCGGCCCGCCCCTTCCCCGCCCTGCGCCTGCCTGCGGCGACGGACGCGCCGCGGCTGCCGCATGCCCTGCCGGTCTGCTGCGTGGTGGCGCTGGTGCCGCCGCTGTGGCGGCGGATGATGGCGCCGCACCTGGCGCCCTGGCGCAACTGACGGGGCTGTGACTGGCGTTTTGCGGGCCATGCTGGCAGGTTGCCGCCAAAACAGGTGTCCGATGCGCGCGCTTCTTGCCCTTGCCCTGCTGCCCCTGCCCGCCCTGGTCGGCCCCGCCTTCGCCGAACCCGGCGCGCCGCTGACCGGCACCGAGTTCGAGGCCCATACCACCGGCCGCACGCTGACCTATGCGTCGGGCGGGCAGGTGTTCGGCACCGAGCAGTACCTGCCCGGCCGCCGGGTGATGTGGGCGTTTTCCGAGGACCGCTGCCAGAAGGGCCGCTGGTACGAGGCGGGCGCGTTCATCTGCTTCGTCTACGAGGACGAGCCGGGCGTGCCGCAGTGCTGGACCTTCCATCTGGACGGCGGGCGGCTGCTGGCGCGTTTCCAGGGCGATGCGCCGGGGTCGGAACTGTCGGAAGTGGAACAGTCCGACCGCCCGCTGAACTGCCCCGGCCCCGACGTGGGGGTCTGACGGCCCTCAATCGCCGGTTGCCGCGGCGGGGCCACCTGCGCCATGCTGGCTGTGGCGGCGTAGGGGTTGGCGATGGCGTTCCGGTCGGTGAAAGAGTTTCTGGCGCTGGAGGGCGACGCAGCCCCCACCCCGGCGGAGCGAGCGGTGATCCGGGCGGTGCAGGAGGGGAAGCCCTGTGTGCTGTCGAAGAAGCGGCCCGAGGCGCCGACGCCCGACAACACTGTCCGCGCGGGCCTGCTGCGGCTGCTGATCACCGGCGGAACGCCGGACTGCGGGACGAAGGATTATGGCGTAGGGGTGATGGGGGCATGGATCACCGGGGTGCTGGACCTGGGCTATGCCAAGGCGCGGGGGCAGACGGCACTGCGTGCCTGCCATTTCGAGGCGGCGCCGATGTTCCCTGAGGCCGACCTGAACCAGCTGTCGCTGGACGGCAGCCACCTGCCCGGCCTGTTCGCGCCAGGCATGCGCCTGCGCGGTGACCTGTTCCTGCGCCGGGTGAAGGCCAAGGGCACAGTCGATGTGATGGGCGCGAAGATCGGCGGGCAGTTGGATTGCGAGGGGGCCGAACTGGAGGGCCCCGAGGTGGACGGCACACGCGGCAAGGCGCTGAACGCGCAGGGGGTGGAGACGGGGCAGAGCCTGTTCCTGCGCGGGGTGAAGGCCAAGGGAACGGTCACTGTGAACGGTGCGAAGATCGGCGGGCAGTTGAGTTGTGTGGGGGTCGAACTGGAGGGCGCGGGGGGCCGAGCGCTGAATGCATATCGGCTGCATGTGGTGAAAGGCCTGTTCTGGTGGGATGTCACGGTAGCCTCTGGCGCGGTGTCGATGGGTGCCGCGCAGGTGGGCGATCTGGCAGATGACGGGCGTTGGCCCGGTGGTGTGGATGCGCTGATTCTTGACGGGTTCACCTATGACCGGATCGCGGGCAACAGGGCCCCGGTGACGGCGGCGGGGCGTCGGGGGTGGCTGCGGGCGGGGTCGGTGTGGAAGGGGCGGTTCCATCCGCAGCCCTACACCCAGCTTGCCCGCGTGTTCCGCGCCATGGGGCACGGGGGTGAGGCGCGGACGGTGTTGTTCTGGCGCGAGCAGGAGGTGTTCCGGCAGGCGCGGCGTGATCTGCTGGCGGCACCGGTGGGCCAGGACGACATGGTGTTCGGCACCCTTGGCCGCGAGGTTCGCGCGGCGGGGGTGTGGGCGGGCGACTGGCTGCTGCGGATCGTGGCGGGGTATGGGTACCGGCCCTTGCGGGCGCCGGGGTGCCTGATCGTGCTGTGGGCTGTCGCTGCAGTGCTGGCGTGGCAGGTGTGGCACGAAGGCAGTTTCGCGCCGAATTCGGATGTGGTGCTGGTATCGGAGGGGTGGCAGCGCGCGCTGATGGATGACTGCATTCCCGCAGCGGTGGGGTGCGACCCCAACCCCGCGCAGACATGGTCGAACGACCCTGCCCGCGGGCTGGACTGGGACAGCTTTTCGTCCCTTGGCTATGCGGC
The DNA here is from genome assembly GCA_964559535.1 of uncultured Rhodobacterales bacterium. GTDB lineage: Bacteria > Pseudomonadota > Alphaproteobacteria > Rhodobacterales > Rhodobacteraceae > CAZLIC01. The sequence continues at coordinate 45,448 of CAZLIC010000010.1, read as the reverse complement.
TGACCTTGTAGTGCCGGTGCTGGACCTTGGGCAGACCGATGCCTGGGCGCCCTCGAAGGACCGCGGCTGGTGGGGCTGGGGGTTGTGGTGGGGGCGGTGGGTGTTGATTGCCTTCGGCTGGATCGTGACGGCGATTGGCGCAGCGGCGGTGACCGGCATCATGCAGAAGGACCGAGAATAGCGTGCAAATCCGCTTGCGGTTGCAGGGCCGGGGGTGCCACGTTTGCCGGGGTGCAAGGCGGGGGCGACAATGCTGGGTGTGATCGGCGGGTCGGGGGTCTATGCCATCGAGGGGGTCGAGGGGGCGTCCTGGGTGGCGGTGGACACGCCCTGGGGGGCGCCTTCGGACGAATTGCTGCTGGGGCGGCTGGGCGGCGTGCCGGTGGCCTTCCTGCCGCGGCACGGTCGGGGGCATGTGCTGTCGCCCGGTGCGGTGCCCTACCGCGCCAACATCGACGCGCTGAAGCGGGTGGGCTGCACCGAGGTGGTGAGCGTTTCGGCGGTGGGCAGCTTGCGCGAGGATTTTGCGCCGGGCGATGTCGTGCTGGTGGACCAGTACATCGACCGCACCTTCGCGCGGGAAAAATCGTTCTTCGGCCCCGGCTGCGTGGCGCATGTCAGCATGGCACACCCCGTTTGCGGGCGGCTGGCGGGCCTTTGCGCCGATGCGGTGCCCGCGGGGGTGCGGGTGCACCGGGGGGCGACCTATCTGGCGATGGAGGGGCCGCAGTTTTCCACCCTCGCCGAAAGCCGCCTGTACCGGCAGTGGGGCGCGGATGTGATCGGCATGACCGGGATGCCCGAGGCGAAACTCGCCCGCGAGGCCGAGCTTTGCTATGCCTGCGTGGCGATGGTGACGGATTACGACTGCTGGCACCCGGGGCATGACGCGGTGGACGTGGCCACGGTGATTGCGGTGCTGACGGCCAATGCCGGGCACGCGCGGGCGCTGGTGGCGGGCCTTCCGGCTCGGTTGGGTGCACGGGACTGCGGCTGCGGGCAGGCGCTGGACCATGCGCTGATCACCGCGCCGTCGGCGCGCGACCCGAAGGTGCTGGCAAGGCTGGACGCGGTGGCGGGGCGGGTGCTGTCGATTTGACGCGCGCTTGACGCGGCGTCAGGCGGCGGCATCTGCTGCTTTCGCAGGGATTGTGGCAGGCTGTGGCCATGCAATTTCTGCCAGGAGGCCACAATGCAGATTTCAGACGTGAAGATGGTGCAGCGCAAGCTGGCCGCGATGGGACTGTACACCGACACGATCGACGGGGACCGCGGCAAGAACACCAACACCGCGCTGCGGGCGGGACTTCCGCTGTTGCCGGGGCCGCATCCCGAGGACTGGAAAAGCTGGTCGGAGAAGCGGATCGCAGTGGCGTTCCTGCAGTTGTGGGCGCGGGCCGAGGGCATTCCGCCGGGGCTGATCGACGGCTGGTGGGGGCCGCAGACCGATGCCGCCTCCGAGGCGCTGGCGCAGAAGCTGGCCACCGGAACCGTGCCCGACTGGCGCGACATCCAGCCGTCTGACGCCAATCCCAACGGCTGGCCGACCGAGGCGGGTGTGCCCGCCTTCTATGGCCCGCACGGGGCCACCAGCGGCGTGCGGCCGCCGCCGCCCCTGGTGCGGGTGCCGTCGCCCTGGCGGTTCCGCATTGCCTGGAACCTGAGCGAGACGCGCAGCTTTCTGTGGGCGCATGAACGGGTGGCCGACAGTCTGGGCCGGGTGCTGGCCAGCGTGCATGCGACCTATGGCGAGGCCGAGATCCGGCGCTTGCGGCTGGATGTGTTCAGCGGCGACTACAGCCCCCGGCTGAAGAAGGGCAGCGCCACGCAGTGGTCGATGCATGCCTGGGGGATTGCCTATGACTTTGACGACGAGAACAACAAGCTGAAATGGGGCGCCGACCGGGCGACGCTGGCGCGGCCAGAATACAAGCCGTTCTGGCAGGCCTGGGAGGCCGAGGGCTGGCTGTCGCTGGGCCGGGCGCGCAATTTCGACTGGATGCACGTGCAGGCGGCGCGGCTTGGCTGACGCTTCGGGTCACGGCGCACGTCCGTCGCTGTTTCGGGGGCCGTTTCGGGGGCCGTGCCGCAAGCGCCTTGCGGCGCGGCGGCGCGTTCATCCGCCGCTTGCCGCCTTGTTCATCCGCGCCACCTTGGCCGCATAGCGCGCCTGCATGCGCGCCTCGGCTTCGGGCGAGCCATCGTGCCAGGTGCCGAACAGCCGGTCAAGCGGCACGGTTGCGTCGGCGTAGTTCACCTCGAAGTGCTTGTGGTGCAGGTAGTGCGCGTAGGCATGCGTCTCGATGGCGGAATTCTGGCCCGTCACGATGCGGTCAAAGCCGATATGCCCCACCACGGCACCGAAGCCCGCGAACTGCAGCTGGTACAGCGCCAGCCACGGATGCGACGGCAGGATCAGGTGCAAGAGCGCGCTGGACCAGTACAGCACATGCTCGGCCGGGTGCATCGACAGCGACGACCAGGGGCTGGGATTGACGCTGTTGTGGTGCACCGAGTGGATCCAGCGGTACAGGACCGGAATGTGGATCAGCCGGTGCACGCAGTAGAAGTGGCATTCGTGGATGATCGGGACAAGGAAGGCGAAGAGGCACAGCCACAGCGGGTTTTCGGCAAAGCTGGCCCAGGGGCCGATGCCGTTGGCCCAGGCCCACAGCACCAGCACCTCGTAGGCGGTCCAGATCGGCACGCCCGACAGGAAGGTGCGCAGCATGCCGTCGATCACCTGGTTCCTGAACCAGAACACCGGGTTCTTCTGCTCGGCCGGCCATTTCGCGTTGTACTTGAAGGCGTTGCCCTGCCGGCGCAGCCAGTAGAGCCGCGCCTCCAGCACGCCGTAGAACAGCAGGATCGCCAGGCTGTTGCGCACATACAGGTACAGGATCCAGCCGGGCGCGAGCGTCTTCAGCGTGTCTGCATCGGGCGTGGCCCAGGTCCAGGTGACAAAGGCCGTGGCCATGAAGGCCAGGTTCCACGGCAGAAAGTACCCCGGCAGCCACTTCACCACCGCCATCAGGCGCAGCGGCAGGCGGAACAGCGGGTTGACCTGCAGCGGCGCCGAGGGCGCCCAGTCGCCGCGCTTGTTGCGGGTGCCGAAGGCGGTGTCGTCCATGGCGGTTCTGCGTCCCTTTTCGGCGTGATGCACCGGTCGCGCCGTGGGCGACCCGTTGGCCAAGGGTATTGCGGCGGGGGCTGGTCTGGCAAGATTGCCCGATGCTACACCGGTGCGAACGCCGCGGGGAACAGCATGGCCAAGACTGTGAAGGACTATATCCGCACCATCGTGGACTTCCCGCACGAAGGGATCCTGTTCCGCGACGTGACCACGCTGTTCGCCGACCCGCGCGGGTTCCGCATGTGCGTGGATCAGCTGCTGGCCCCATATGCGGGGATGCGGATCGACAAGGTGGCGGGGCTCGAGGCGCGGGGGTTCATTCTGGGCGGCGCGGTGGCGCACCAGCTGTCCACCGGCTTTGTGCCGGTGCGCAAGAAGGGCAAGCTGCCGGGCGCAACCATCTCGCAGGGTTATACGCTGGAGTATGGCGAGGCGGTGATGGAGGTGCATGCCGATGCCTTGGCGAAGGGCGAGAAGGTGCTGCTGGTGGACGACCTGCTGGCGACGGGCGGCACGGCCGAGGCAGGCATCCGGCTGATCGAGCGGCTGGGGGCCGAGGTGGTGGGCTGCGCCTTCGTGGTGGACCTGCCCGACCTTGGCGGGCGGGCGCGGCTGGAGGCGGCGGGCTATGCAGTGCACGCGCTGTGCGCGTTCGAGGGGGTGTGAAGGGGTAGGGTGGGCAATCTGCCCACCTTCGGCGAAAGGTGGGCAGATTGCCCACCCTACGCAAGGTTCCGTTAACGCTGCGGCGATATGGTCCGACCATGTCCACCTATCGGCGCATGCGTGTCCCCGGCCATAGCTACTTCTTCACGGTCTGTGTGGAGGAGCGCGGGTCTGATGTCCTTATCGAGCATGTCGAGACCTTGCGCCGGGCCTGGGCCGCAACGCTGGCCGAGCATCCGTTCCGTTGCGATGCGGCGGTTGTGCTGCCCGACCATCTGCATGCCGTCTGGACGCTGCCTCCGGGCGATTCCGACTTTTCGGTCAGATGGCGCAAAATAAAGGCGAGGTTCACGCGTTGGTCAGGCCGTTTCTCCACCATCTCGCCCAGCAAGCAGCGCAAGCGCGAAGCCGGGCTCTGGCAGCGGCGGTTCTGGGAGCATGCCATACGCGACAGCGACGACTTTGCTGCGCATGTTGCCTATTGCTGGACGAATCCTGTGAAACACGGCCTTGCTGCGCGGCCGGAGGATTGGCTGCTCTCGTCCCTTCACCGCGATATCCGCGCAGGCCTTGTTGGTCCGGAAACGGTCGGAACGATGCACTGGAGTATGGGCGAGAGGTAGGGTGGGCAATCTGCCCACCTTCGGCGAAAGGTGGGCAGATTGCCCACCCTACTCCCCCAGCTCCGCCAGATAGGCCATCACCGCGGGCCGGGCCGTTTCGGCCCCCTCGGCCCGCACGCCTTCGATCACCGCGCGCAGGTCGCCCAGGTTCACCCGCCGCATCAGCGCCTTCACCGGGCCGACCGAGGCCGGGCGCATGGACAGCGTGGGAAAGCCCATGGCGGCCAGGCACACCGCCTCGACCGGCTTGCCCGCGTCCTCGCCGCAGAACGACAGCGGCGTGCCCACCTCGGCGCAGCGGGCGGCGATGGATTGAAGGAACATCAGGAACGACAGGTTCAGCACGTCGTAGCGGCGCCGCACGCGTTCGTTCTCGCGGTCGGCGGCGAAGAAGAACTGCTTGATGTCATTGCCGCCAACGCTCAGGAAATCGGCGGTCTCAAAGAACGCCCGCGGCGCGTAGGCCGCAGACGGCGTCTCCACCATCGCGCCGATGTCCAGCCGTTCGGGCGCGGGGATGCCCAGCGCCACCTCGCGGTCCAGCTGGTGCAGCACGTGGTCGCGCGCCGCCATGAATTCGGCATGTTCGGTGATGAAGGGGAACATGATGGTCAGGGGGCGGCCATTGGCGGCGCGGATCAGCGCCTGCGCCTGCATCCGCAGCACCCCCGGCCGGTCAAGCCCCACGCGGATCGCGCGCCAGCCCATCGCCGGGTTGGGTTCGTCCTGCGGCTTCATGTAGGGCAGCACCTTGTCGGACCCGATGTCCAGCGTGCGGAAGGCCACCCGGCGGCCGCCCGCGGCATCCATCACGCGGGCGTAGATCTTGACCAGTTCTTCCCGTTTCGGCATCCGGTTGCGGATCAGGAACTGCAGCTCGGTGCGGAACAGGCCCACACCTTCGGCGCCGGATCCTTCCAGCGACGGCAGGTCGGCCATCAGGCCTGCGTTCATCTGCAGCCCCACCGTCACGCCGTCTTTTGTGGTGGCGGGCAGGTGGCGCAGGCCGGCATAGCGTTCCTGCGCCTTGGCCATCATGGCAATACGGTCGCGGAAGGTGGCGGTGACCGAGTCTTCGGGGCGCAGGTGCACCACGCCCGCGTCGCCGTCCACCAGGATGTGGTCGCCGTTCAGCGCCTCGGTGGCAATGCGCTCGGCGTGAATCACCAGCGGAATGGCCAGCGCGCGGGCCACGATGGCCGCGTGCGACCCGACCGAGCCTTCTTCCAGCACCACGCCCTTCAGCTTGCGGCCATATTCCAGCAGTTCGGCAGGCCCGATGTTGCGGGCGACGAGGATGGGGTTTTCGGGCATCGTCGCGCCGGTGTCGGTGCCCTGCCCCGTGAGGATGCGCAGCAGGCGGTTCGACAGGTCGTCCAGGTCGTGCAGGCGTTCGCGCAAGTAGGCGTCGGGCACCTGTTCCAGCCTTGCGCGGGCGGCGGACTGTTCCTTTTCCACCGCCGCTTCGGCCGACAGGCCGCGCTGGATGTCTTCCTCCATCCGGCGCAGCCAGCCGCGGCTGTTGGCGAACATGCGGTACGCTTCCAGCACCTGCCGCTGGTCCTTGTCCAGACTTTCGGCCGACAACAGGTCATCCACCGACACGCGCAGCTTGCCCACCGCCTCGCGGATGCGGTCGATCTCGGTCAGCGGGTCGTCGGCCACGGGATTGGTGATCACCACGCGGGGTTCGTGCAGCCACACGCGCCCCTCGGCAGTGCCTTCCTGGCCGGTGCCGCCGCGCAGGGTGACCGGCTGGCGGTGCAGCGCGCGGGCGCCCACGTCGTCGCCCGCGAACACCCCCAGTTCGGTCATCTCGGCCAGCACCATGGCCACGACTTCCAGTGCATAGACCTCGTCGTCGTCAAAGCTGCGGGCGTCCTTCGACTGCACCACCAGCACGCCCAGCCGTTCGCCCACCCGCTGGATCGGCACGCCCAGGAAGCTGGAATAGATTTCCTCGCCTGTTTCCGGCATGAAGCGGAAACCCTTCTCGGATGGCGCGTCGGCGGTGTTCACCGGCGTCACCGTGCGCGCCACGCGGCCCACAAGGCCCTCGCCCAGCCGCATGCGGGTGACGTGCACGGATTCGCGGCGCAGGCCCTCGGTGGCGCACAGTTCCAGCGTTTCGGCATCGCGGAACAGGTAGATCGAGCAGACCTCGGTGCGCATCGACGAGGCGATCAGCTTGACGATGCGGTCAAGCCGTTCCTGCCCCTTGGCAGGGGTGGCCAGCGTGTCGCGCAGGCGGCGCAACAGTTTCCGGCTTTCGCTTTCGCTGCGGTCTGGCATGGGGTGCTTCCGGTCGGTTCCCCACGGTTAGACCATATGCCACCGCATACGGGAAGAGTGGTGGCAGCCCGCGGTGAACAGGCGGCAATTACGTCAGTATTTCTGCCGCTTTTGTCAGCGCCCGCCCGGCGTCGCCCGCTGCCTCGACCAACAGTGTGCCCTCGATGGTGACCAGAAGCCGCGCAGCTGCGGCTTCGGGCGCCGGGGTGCCGGGGGGCAGGCGGCCCATCAGCCAGCAGTGGAAGTGGGTCAGGATGCGCATGGCGGTCTCGCGGAAAACCGGATCGCCCCGCCCGGCCCCGGCGATCACTTCAAGCCAGACGGCAACATAGGGTTGCACAGGCGGGCTGCGCATCATGGCCAACAGAGTCTCTGCCAGCGCCGCAGGGGCGGGTGGCATGGGTGCGGCATCCAGCATCGCGGTCAACCGCCCGGCAAGATGGTCAAGGACGGCGGCAATCAGCGCCTCCTTCGAGCCGAAGTGGTAAATCAGCATGCGGTCGCTGGTGCCCGCGGCCCGGGCCAGGGGGCGCAGCGTGGCATCGCGCAGGCCATTGCCCAGTACGTGGTCGGCCATGTGCGACAGAAGGACGTCCTTTTGCGCGATCATGCGCCGCACCATCTTGTAGCGACCGCTACGTCGTGCGATGATGTAGCAGTCGCTTCACTCTGAACTCTCATCGCTGCGAGGACCCCATGACCTTCACCACCCTGTCCCCCATCATCGCTGCTGCGGGGCTGATTGCCTATCTTGTCCTTTCGCTTCGATCGCGTGGCAATGGGACATGGCTTGTTGTGGCGGGGTTGGCCGTTGCCTTTCTTGCATTCACGGCTTTGGCCGTTTGGCACGAGGGGCCGACGGGGTTCTGGCCGGTGCACACGGCGAACCTCTGGGGCAACCAGGTGTGGTTCGACCTGCTGCTGGCCATTGGCATCGGCTGGACACTGATCTTGCCGCGGGCGCGGGCGGCAGGAATGGTGCCTGCACTTTGGGCAGTGCTGATCGTTGCCACGGGTTGCATCGGGTTCCTCGCCATGCTGGCGCGGCTTCTGTGGCTCGAACAGCGCGCAACCTAGCGTTCGTTCGCGCCCTTGCCTGCCAGGATGCGGCCCCGCGCCGCAGCGATGCGCGCCATCTGCGTGGCCTCGGCCTTTGCGGACGAGACATGCAGGGCATGGCTGCGCTGGCGGCCGGGCGTCAGCCGATGGAATGCCTCGGCCAGTTCCGGGTCGGCGTCCATTGCGACCACCAGCGCGGGCGGCAGGGCGATGTCGGCTTCGGCCTTTGGCGGGCGCAGGCCCGCGGCGGCATTGGCCATGGCCTGCCGCAACAGCGACAGAATGGCCTTGCCCCGCGTTTCCACCTCGGCGGCCGACCGAAACCGGATCGCATCCGGGTGACGTGTGTTCGGGCCCTGCCGTTCAAGCACGCCATCGGGGTCGGCCAGCAGCGCCGCATCGAAGAAGGACAGGCGGAAATCCTCGCGGAAGGCGCCGATGATGGCCACATTCCGCCCGGCATGGACATAGCAGGGGTGGCCCCACTTCACCGTCTCGTCCAGACCGGCACCGCGGCAGATGTCACGCAGCGCGTCCACGCCGGGCGACCAGAGGCGCACCGAACAATCCGGCGTGGCAAAGCGGGCGCAGCGCCCGCAGCCCAGCCGGAAAAAGTCCTCGATCTCGGTGATCACCGCCGCGCCCCGTAGCCGGATGCGACGATCGTGTCTTCCGCCTCAGGCCTTGTCGAGCGCAAAGGTGTCGTGCAGCGCCTGCACGGCCAGTTCCATGTATTTGCGGTCGATCAGCACCGAAATCTTGATCTCGGAGGTCGAGATCACCTTGATGTTGATGTTCTCAGCCGCCAGCGCGCGGAACATCCGTGCCGCCACGCCCACCTGGCTGCGCATGCCGATGCCCACGACCGACACCTTGGCGACCTCGGTGTCGACGATCAGCTCGTCATAGGCAATCAGCCCGGCGGCCTTGGCATCCTGCATCGCCTTCATCGCGCGCGGCACCTGGTTCACCGGCAGCGAGAAGGTCATGTCGGTGACGGCGCCGGGGTGGGCATCGTCATAGTCCTTTTCGCTGATGTTCTGCACGATCATGTCGACGTTCACGCCGGCATCGGCCAACGGCCCGAAGATCGCCTGCGCCACGCCCGGCCGGTCCTCGATGGTGAAGAGGGTTATCTTCGCCTCTTCCTTCGAGAAGGCCACGCCCGAGACCACTTTCGATTCCATGATGTCCTCCTCGTCGCAGACCAGCGTGCCGGAATTTTCGTTCGTATCCTCGAAGCTGGACAGCACCCGCAGCTTCACCTTGTAGCGCATCGCCAGTTCGACCGACCGCGTCTGCAGCACCTTTGCGCCCAGCGATGCCAGTTCCAGCATTTCTTCAAAGGCGATGCGGTCCAGCTTGCGGGCGCGGCGCACGATGCGCGGGTCGGTGGTGTAGACGCCGTCGACGTCGGTGTAGATGTCGCAGCGTTCGGCGTTGAACGCGGCGGCAAAGGCCACCGCCGTGGTGTCGCTGCCGCCACGGCCCAGCGTGGTGACGCGCCCCTCGGCGCTGACGCCCTGGAATCCGGCCACCACCGCCACCTTGAAGCCCTCGGCGAACTTGGCGTCGATGTTGTCGCGCGGGATCGAGACGAAGCGGGCGCTGCCGTGCGCCGACGTGGTGTTGATCGGAACCTGCCAGCCCTGCCAGCTGCGCGCCGGAATGCCCATTTCCTGCAGCCGCAGCGCCATCAGGCCCGCGGTGACATTCTCGCCCGCCGCCACGACGGCGTCGTATTCGCGCGCGTCATACAGTTTCGACGTTCCCTCGACGTAGCCCACCAGCTTGTTCGTCTCGCCCGACATGGCGCTGACAATGACGATCACGTCATAGCCGCGCTCGACCTCGGCCTGCACCTTCTTCGCGGCATTCTCGATGCGCGCGAGGTCGGCCACCGAGGTGCCGCCGAATTTCATCACCAGAAGCGGCATGGCGTCCCCCGGCCCCGCAAAACCGTGCTTCCCTTAGCGGCAGGTGCGGGGGGGTGCAAGGCGGTGCTAGAGTGCCCGCCAGCCGATGTCGGCCCGGAAGAACCCCTCGGGCCAGTCCACCGCGGCGGCCAGCGCATAGGCGCGGTCGCGCGCCTCGGCCAGCGTCTGGCCCCGGGCGGTGGCGTTCAGCACGCGGCCGCCGCTGGCCACCACCTGCCCGTCGCGCAGGGCGGTTCCGGCGTGGAACATCATCTGCGTGCTGGTTTCGGACAGCGCCTCCAGCCCGCCGATCACCGAGCCCCTGGGGTAGTCGCCCGGATAGCCGCGCGTTGCCAGCACCACCGTCAGCGCATGGTCGTCGGCCCAGGTGATGCGGGCGTCGGGCATGCGGTCTTCGGCACAGGCCAGCATCAGGTCCAGCGCCTGCGCGCCCATGCGCAGCATCAGCACCTGACACTCCGGGTCGCCGAAGCGCACGTTGTATTCCACCAGCCGCGCCCGGCCATCCGCGATCATCAGCCCGGCATAGAGGACGCCCTGATAGGGCGTGCCCCGCGCGGCCAGTTCGCGCAGGGTGGGCAGGACGATCCGGTCCATCGCCTGTTGCTCGATGGTGGGGGTCAGGACGGGGGCGGGCGAATAGGCGCCCATGCCGCCGGTGTTGGGGCCGGTGTCGCCGTCGAAGGCGCGCTTGTGGTCCTGCGCCGACCCGATGGCCAGCGCCTCGGTGCCGTTGCACAGCACGAACAGGCTGGCCTCCTCGCCCGCCATGAATTCTTCGATCACCACAAGCGCGCCCGCAGCACCCATGCCGCCGCCCAGCATGTCGCGTACCGCCGCCACCGCCTGATCCACCGTTTCCGCCACCACCACGCCCTTGCCAGCGGCCAGACCATCGGCCTTGACCACGATGGGGGCGCCACGGGTGCGGATGTAGTGTTCTGCCGCTGCGGGGTCGGTGAAGCTGGCGCTGGCGGCGGTGGGGGCGTTGCAGGCGGCGCAGATGTCCTTGGTAAAGGCCTTCGACGCCTCCAGCCGCGCCGCCGACGACGACGGCCCGAAGGTCAGGATGCCCGACGCCCGGCAGGCATCGGCCACACCCGAGGCCAGGGGCGCCTCGGGCCCCACGACGACGAAGTCGATGGCGTTTTCGGCGCAGAACTGCACGACCTGCGCGCCGTCCAGGATGTCCAGATCGGCACATTCCGCCAGCGCCGCGATCCCCGCATTGCCCGGCGCCACGATCAGCCGGTCGCATTTCGGGTTCTGCTTCACCGCCCAGGCCAGCGCATGTTCCCGCCCGCCACTGCCGAGGATGAGGATGTTCATGGCGCGCCCCCGCTTCCGCTTTCGCCCCGCCGCGCATAACGTCGGGGTTCCTGGCCCGCAAGGACACGCATGGACCTGATCGACGACGAAACCCCCGCCCCCGCCGGCAACCGCCCTGAATTCACCGTGTCCGAGATCGCGGGCGCGGTGAAGCGGGTGATCGAGGGGGAATTCGGGCTGATCCGCGTGCGGGGCGAGGTCGGGCGGGTGTCGCGGCCGGCCTCGGGTCACCTGTATTTCAACCTCAAGGATGACCGCGCGTCGCTGGATGCGGTGGTGTGGAAGGGGCAGATCGCGCGGCTGGGCGTGCGGCCGGAAGAGGGGATCGAGGTCATCGCCACCGGTCGGCTGACAACCTTTCCGGGCGCCTCGAAGTACCAGATGATCGTGGACGATCTGGCGCCCGCGGGTGCAGGCGCCCTGATGGTGATGCTGGAAAAGCGGCGATTGGCGTTGGCGGCGGAAGGGCTGTTCGATGCGGCCCGCAAGAAGCCCATCCCGTTCCTGCCCCGTGTGATCGGCGTGGTCACCTCGCCCAGCGGGGCCGTGATCCGCGACATCCTGCACCGCCTGCGCGACCGCTTTCCCCGGCATGTGCTGGTCTGGCCGGTGCCGGTGCAGGGGGCGGCCTGCGCGGCCGAGGTGGCGGCGGCGATCCGCGGTTTCAACGCCATCGTCCCCGGCGGCCCGGTGCCGCGGCCCGATCTCCTCATCGTGGCCCGCGGCGGCGGATCGGTCGAGGACCTGTGGGGCTTCAACGAGGATATCGTGGTGCGGGCGGCGGCGGCCAGTGCCATTCCGCTGATCTCGGCCGTGGGGCACGAGACGGATACCACGCTGATCGACCACGCCGCCGACCTGCGCGCGCCCACCCCCACGGCGGCGGCGGAACTGGCGGTGCCGGTGCGGGTAGAGTTGCTGGCCCAGGTGGCGGCGCTGGCGGCGCGGCTGGAACGGGCGGCGCTGGGGGGCCTGTCGGCACGCGGCCAGCGCCTGCGCGACCTGTCGCGCGCGCTGCCCCGGCCCGAGACGATGGTGCAGGGCGCGGCACAGCGGCTGGACGTGGCCGCATCACGCCTGTCTGCCGCGCTGAAGCTGTCGGTCGCGGCGCGGCGGTCGCGGTTCGAGCGGGTGGCCGCGGGCGTGCAGCCCGGCGCACTGGCGGCACTGGTGGCGCGGCGGGCTGACCGGCTGGCCTCGCTGGGCGCCCGGCTGGACGGCGCGATGGCGCGGGCACAGGCAGCCGAGGGGCGGCGGGTGGCCGAGGGTCGGCGGCGGCTTGACCTTCTGGCAGCCCGGCTGGATGCGGCCCCGAAGATCCGGCTGGCCGCGCTGGCCGACAGGCTGGACCGGCTGGACAGGATGCGCATGACGCTGGGCTACCGCGAGACACTGGCGCGCGGCTTTGCCGTGGTGCGCGGCGATGGCGCCGTGGTCACCTCGCAGGCCGTTGCGCGCACCGCGCAGTCGCTGGAAATCGAGTTTTCCGACGGCCGACTGCCGCTGTCCGGCACAGCCCGCACGCGCCGCCCCCAACGCGAGGAAGGATCAGGGCAACCGGACCTGTTCAATCCCTGAAATGTTCGATTTCTGCTGTTCTTATGCGAAAGGCATCGTCGATACATGAAGAAGGGTTGGAAAACGTAAAGCTGCTTGACTCACGCTTTGGTGCCTTCGCCGGGACGCAGCAGCGCGAACGCCTCGCGCACCACGGTATAGTCCCGGTACCCAAGCCGCGCGACCGGACGGTACCGCGTCACGTCCAGCAGCCCGTCCACCAGACAGTCGTCGCGCAGATGCACGCCGATGACTTCGCCCAGAATGACAAGATTGTCCTGCCCCAGCGCCGCGATTTCCGTCACCAGGCGGCATTCCAGAACGGCAGGCGCGGTGGCCACCCGTGGGCAGTCGATCACCCTGCAGGGCGCCTTGGCCACCCCGGCGTGGCCGAACTCATCGGCCCCCCAGGGCAGCTCGGCCGAGGTTTCCGACATCGGATGCAGCATCGCCTCTTCCACGATGTTCACCGCAAACACGCCGGTTTCGCGGATGTTGCGGACCGAATCCTTCACCCCGTTCGAGGCGAACATCACTTGCGGCGGCGTGTAGGCCACGGCGTTGAAAAACGAATAGGGCGCAAGGTTGTCGCCTTGCGGCCCTGTGGTCGAAATCCAGCCGATCGGGCGCGGCGAGACGATGGCGTTGAACGGGTTCCGCCGCAGCCCATGGCCATCTTCCGGGCGATAGAACATCCCGCCTCCCCATCGGTTTGCTCCTGCCGTATCCACATGTTAGGCGCGATTCCAGCGGATTCGGGGGCGCTGCTTGTACCAGCTGGAAGAAGAGACCGAAGCCGACTGGTGGGAAGTTGAAGGGCTTATGGACCTTTGCTTTGCGCCCGGGCGCACGGCGCTGTCTTCTTACCGGCTGCGCGACGGGGTCGAACCGGTGCGGCCCCTGTGCCTGGTGGTGCGCGACGGGGACGGCACGCTGGCGGGCGCCATCCGGTACTGGCCCATCATGGCAGCGGGGCGCCCCGCGCTGCTGCTTGGCCCGGTGGCCGTGCACCCCACGCGTCAGGGCGAAGGGCTGGGGGGCCTGCTGATTCGCGAAAGCCTGGCCGAGGCGCGGCGCTTGGGCTGGGCGCGGGTGATGCTGGTGGGCGATGCGCCGTATTACCACCGCTTCGGCTTTCGCAAGCTGCCCGACATCGTGATGCCGCCGCCCACCAACCCCGACCGCGTGCTGGGGCTGGACCTGCGGCCGGGGGCCTGGATGGGGGCGGTGGGCCATGTGGAAAAGGCCGGGTGAACTTGCACTGGCGGCCGCGGCCCCCATATGCAGGGAATGACCAGCACGCTGCCTGTCGCCCATGTTGACCCCGCGTTGGAAATCACCGCGCTGGCAAGGCGTTACCGCCGCGCGGGCGGGCCGGTCATCGCGCTGGCCAACCGCCTGGGCGCGCAGCTGGACGAGGCGCTGGCGCATCTGCCCGCAGGCGTGCGGACCACAGTGGAACAGGCTACTGCCGCGGCCCTGGGCCATGCCTTCCGCGTGGCGCAGGCGGGCCGCCATGCGCCGTCCACCGGGCCACGCGGCGCGCAGGCGCTGGCGGCGCTGACTGGGGCTGTGGGCGGGGCCGGCGGGTTGGCCGGTGCGCTGGCCGAAGTGCCTGTGACGATTACGGTTTTCCTGCATGCCATCAGCCAGGCCGCGCGCGACGAGGGGTTTGACCCGGACGCCCCCGCGGTGCGGGCCGAATGCCTGCGTGTGCTGCAGGCGGGCAGCCCGATGCCAGAGGACGACGCGCTGGATACCGGCTTTGTCGGCGCGCGCATCGCGCTGAACGGGCAGGCCATGCAAAAGCTGATCGCCACCATCGCCCCGGCGCTGTCCACCATTCTGGCGCGCAAGCTGGCGGCGCAGGCGGTGCCGGTGCTGGGGGCGGTCACCGGGGCGGCGCTGAACGCGGCCTATCTGGCCTATTTCCGCGAACTTGCGGCGATCCGCTTTGCCCTGATGCGGCTGACGCTGCTGCACGGGCCCGACCGCGTGGCGCAGGACTTTGCCGCCGCGGTGCGGCTGCCGGTTACCGAAGCGCGTCGCGTACCGCCGCAGGCGTGATGTTGCCGCGCGAGTCCGGCGGCGTGGCCACCGTCAGCGCCGCTGCCGCCTGGCCGAACTGCGCCGCTTTGCGCAATGTGGCACCGCGCAGCCATTCGGCGCACAGCGCGCCCAGGAAGGCATCCCCTGCCCCGTGCGAAGAAACCACCGCAACCCGTTGCGCAGGCTGTGAAAACGGCACGCCGTCATCGCCCGCCAGCCCGTCCCCCCCCAGCGTGACGATCACCGCCCGCGGCCCCATCGCGCGCAGCGCCTGCACGGCGGCCGCCGCATCCAGCCCGGTTTCGGCAAGGCCCAGGATATCGGCCGCCTCGCCTCGGTTCACCACCAGCAGGTCCAGCAGCCCGAACAGCGCCGCGTCCGGCCCGCGCGCGGGCGCGGCATTCAGCACCACCTTCAGCCCTGCCACCCGCGCCCGCCGGGCCAGCGCAAGGTTCACGGCCGCCGGAACTTCGTTTTGCAACAGCAACCCGCGGCAACCTTGGGGTAAGTCGACGCATTCCGCATCCAGCGCAAGATTCGCCCCCGACACGATCACGGCGCCGTAGCCGCCATCGGGCAGCACAACTGCCACCGACATGCCGCTGGCGCCCGGCACCGCGCGCACCTGCCCCCGGTCCACCCCCGCGGCGTCCAGCCCCGCCAGCAGGGGCACGGCAAAGCTGTCGGTGCCCACCGCCCCGGCCATGGCCACCCGGGCGCCCATGCGTGCCGCAGCCACCGCCTGATTGCCGCCCTTGCCGCCAAACCGGTAGGCCACGCCCTGCCCCGTCACCGTCTGGTCCAGCCGCGGCAGCGCGGGGGCATCCACCACAACATCCAGATGCAGCGATCCGGCAACCAGCAGCTCAGCCATAAAGCGCCCGCGTGACGATGCGTGTCGCCTGTGCCGCGTCCTGCCGGGCCTGCGCCGCGGCCAGCGCAGGGTCGTCGGCCAGCCGCCGGGCGACGCGGCGCAGCTTCTCGGTCAGTTCGACGGACGCTCCGGCATCCTCGGCGGGGTCGGTGCCGCCGTGGTCGGGGAAGGTGTCGAAGTAGACCACGCCATCCCAGCCCGCGCGGTGCAGTTGCACAAACAGTTCAACGGTCTGCACCGGATGCACGGCGCCCGCGATCAGCCCGTCATCGCGCCGACCATAGCCGTCGTTCAGGTGCACGCCCAGAATGCGCGACCGCCGCGCCACCAGCGCCGCAGCCATCGCGGGCAGCTCGCCCGCGTACAGCACATGCGCGAAATCCAGCGTCACGCCGGTGTTCGGCCGACCCACATCGCCCAGCGCCAGCAGGGTGCGGCCGATGTCGGCCAGCAGCGCAAAGGCGCGCGGCTCGTCCGGCTTGTATTCCACCGCGATGTCAACGTGCGGGTTGTGGTCGGCCACCTCGGCCAAAGCCGCAACCGTGTCGTCCCACATCCGCAGGTAGTCGGCCTGGAACGAGTAGTCGAACCCGTCCTGCCCCAGCCACAGCGTCATCACCTTCCCGCCCATCGCCGCCAGATGGTCGAGGCCCCGCTTGGTCAGGTCGATGGCGGCACGGCGCACGGTGGCGTCCGGGTGGGTGAAGGCGCCAAGGCGGAACCCGGGGTCGGTGTAGTACCGCATCGCCAGCCCGTTCAGCGCCAGCCCGTTGTCGGCCAGCATCCGCGCCAGCACCTCGGGCGGGTCGGCGCAGTGGTCGGGGTAGTTCAGGTCGGCGGCATTGATGCCCGGCACCCGGGCCACGGCGGCCAGCGTGTCGGCCAGCGTGGCGCCGGGGCGACGGAAGGCGTTCAGGCGGGCGGCATAGCGGGGCGTGTTGGGCAGGGTCATGTGGGGGAAAAGAACTCTGGGTGCGTGCGTTCAAGCGGTTCGAGGTAGGTCACAAGCTGCCCCAGGTGATGACGCACCGCGACGCGCGCGGCAACCGGATTGCGCGCCTCCAGCGCCGAAAGGATGCCGCGGTGTTCGTCCAGCGTCTGCTGCAATCGCCCCGGCACTGGCAGGATCAGCCGCCGCGCCCGGTTCACCTGCAGCCAGGCGGTGTCGCTGACCTGCGCCAGCCTGCGGAACCCGGTGAACGACAGGATCAGTTCGTGCATCCCGGCGTCCTGCGCATAGAAGCCCTGGGTATCGCCGTGCGCCACCAGCGCCGCCTGCACCGCCATGCTGAGGCGCAACTGCGCCAGTTGGTCGTCGGTAATGGTCGGCGCCACCCGTTCCACCGCCGCAAGCTCGATCGCTTCGCGCAGGAAGGCGCCTTCGCGGATTTCCGTCATCGACAGCCGCGCCACGAAAGTGCCCGCCTGTGGCACCACATCCACCAGTCCCTCGACCGACAGCCGCGCCACCGCATCGGCCACCGGGCTGCGCGACACGCCCAGCGCTGCGCAGATCTCGGGCTTGCGCAGGATTTCCCCCGGCCGATAGTCCAGCGACAGGATGGCCTGGCGCAGCGTCTGGTACACCCGCTGGCCAAGCGACCCGGCAAACTGGTCCAGCGCCGAAAGTCGGGGCGCGGCTTGCGCGTCGGGGACAGGGGGCTGTAACATGCTAACATGTTAGATCAGGGGCACGCCCCGATCAAGGAAAGCGAGGGGCCGATGGACGGGCAGGCAAAGACGGGCGGATGGATCCGCCTGCACGGCGACGACAACGTGGTGATCGCGCTGGCCGACCTGCGGGCGGGGGCCGAGGTGGAGGGCGTGACGTTGCCCGCCCCGGTGCCGCGCGGCCACAAGATCGCGTCGCGGGCGATTGCGGCCGGCGCGCAGGTGATCCGCTATGGCCAGATCATCGGGCAGGCCACGGCCGACATTGCGCCGGGGGGGCATGTGCACTCGCACAATCTGGGCATGGGCCCGCATTCCACCGACTACGCCTTTGCCGAGGGCGCCACGCCCCTGCCGCCGCTACCGGTGCGCGACTTCATGGGGTACCACCGCGCCGACGGGCAGGTGGGCACGCGCAACTATCTGGGAATCCTCACCTCGGTGAACTGCTCTGGGTCGGTGGCGCGGTTCATTGCGGAATCCGCCGAGAAGGACCCGGCGATCATCGGCCTGCCCAACATCGACGGCGTGGTGCCCATCGCGCATGCCACCGGCTGCGGCATGTCTGGGTCGAACGAGGGGTACCGCACCTTGATGCGGACCCTGCAGGGCTATGCGCGCAATGCAAACTTCGGCGGCATCCTGCTGGTGGGCCTGGGCTGCGAGGTGATGCAGGTGCCCGACCTGATCGGGCAGGGCCGCCTGCGCCCCGACGGCAATTTCCGCTACATGACGATTCAGGGTGAAGGCGGCACCAAGGCCACCATCGAACGGGGGCTGGGCGTGCTGCGCGAGATGGCGAAGGTGGCCTCGCAGACCGAACGCGCCCCGGCGCCGGTGTCGAAGCTGATGATCGGCCTGCAGTGCGGCGGGTCGGATGGCTATTCCGGCATCACCGCGAACCCCGCGCTGGGGCATGCGTCGGACCTTCTGGTGCGCATGGGCGGCACCACCATCCTGTCCGAAACGCCGGAAATCTACGGCGCCGAACACCTGCTGACCCGCCGCGCCGTGACGCGCGAGGTGGGCGAGAAGCTGATCGAGCGCATCCGCTGGTGGGAAGACTACACCGCGCGCAACGACGGCGAGATGGACAACAACCCATCGCCCGGCAACAAGAAGGGCGGGCTGACCACCATTCTGGAAAAATCGCTGGGTGCCGTGGCCAAGGGCGGCACAGCACCACTGGCGGGCGTGTACAAGTTCGCCGAACCCATCACCACGCCCGGCTTCACCTACATGGACAGCCCCGGATACGATCCCTGTTCCGTCACCGGCCAGATCGCCAGCGGCGCCACCCTGATTGTCTTCACCACCGGCCGCGGGTCGGTGTCGGGCTACAAGCCCAGCCCCTGCATCAAGCTGGCCACCAATGACGAGATGTACCGGCGCATGACCGGCGACATGGACATCAACTGCGGCGACATCCTGACCGAGGGTATCGGCATCGAGGCCAAGGGGGCCGAGATCCTGGAGAAGATCATCGCGGTGGCCAGCGGGCAGCAGACTTTGTCCGAAGAACTGGGCTTCGGCGGGGCCGAGTTCGTGCCCTGGCAGATCGGCGCGGTGATGTAGACCGGTTCAGTGCGCGCAGGCCGCGCAGACGGCGGTGGCGGGCAGCGCGCGCAGGCGGGCCGCGGCGATGGGGTTGCCGCAGCGCGCGCAATCGCCATAGCTGCCGTCATCAATCCGCGCCAGCGCCGCATCTATGGCGCGCAACTCGGCCTCCCCCTTCAGGCCCAGGCCTTCCAGCACCTCGTCGGCCTCGTGCAGCACCGCATCCTCGTCCCAGTTCGCGTCGTGCGGCACATCCAGTTCGCCCTCGATCCGCGCAAGCCGTGCCGTCAACTCCGCCCGCCGTGCCAGCAGCGCGGTCTTTGCCTCGGTCCAGTCGGTCATCTTGCATCCCCTTCGGTTTCCGGCACCCTGCCCTGCCGCGTCACCCTGGGGCCTTGACGCAGGTCAATGGCTGGCCAATCCTTTTCCGATGCACAGAAGGAAGCCCGGCCATGACGCCCCCCGCCGTCACCGCGTTTTTCGACCAGGCCACGAACACCCTGACCTATGTGGTGGCCGACCCGGGCAGCACCGCCTGCGCCGTGATCGACTCGGTGCTGGATTTCGACCCCGCCTCGGGCCGCACCGACACCCGCTCGGCTCTGGCGGTGGCCGCCTTCGTGCAGGACCGCGGGCTGACGGTGGAGTGGCTGCTGGAAACCCATGTGCATGCCGACCACCTGTCGGCCGCGCCCTTCCTGCAAGACCGGCTGGGCGGGCGCATCGGCATCGGACGCAACATCACGGTGGTGCAGAACACCTTTGGCAAGGTGTTCAACGAAGGCACCGCGTTCCAGCGCGACGGGTCGCAGTTCGACCGGCTGTTCGATGATGGCGACAGCTTCACCATCGGCACGCTGCCCGCCCGCGTGATGCACACACCCGGCCACACGCCCGCCTGCCTGACCTACGTCATCGGTGACGCGGCCTTTGTCGGCGACACGCTGTTCATGCCCGACTTCGGCACCGCCCGCTGCGACTTTCCTGGCGGCTCGGCGGAACAGATGTGGGATTCGGTGCAGCGCATCCTGGCCTTGCCGGACGACACGCGCATCTTCGTCGGCCACGACTACAAGGCGCCGGGGCGCGAGCAGTATGCCTGGGAAACCACGGTCGGGGCGCAGAGGGCGCTGAACGTGCATGTGGGCGCTGGCAAGTCACGCGCGGACTTCGTGGCGCTGCGCCAGGCACGCGATGCCACGCTGGGCATGCCGCGGCTGATCATCCCGGCGCTGCAGGTGAACATCCGGGCGGGCCACCTGCCCGAACCAGAAGACAACGGGCAGCGGTACCTGAAGGTGCCGATCAACGGATTGTAAGGAAGATCATGGACATATCCTGGGTCTGGGGACTGCTGGGCGGGCTGGTGATCGGTACCGCCGCGGCCATGTTCCTGCTGGTGAACGGGCGGATCATGGGCATCTCGGGCATCGCGGCGGGGCTTCTGGATGGCAGCGGCACCGGGCCGTTGGGCGAACGCGCGGCCTTCGTGGCCGGGCTGGTGCTGGCGCCCGGCCTGCTGGCCACGGCCTTCGGGGCCGACACGCACATCACCGGAAACCTGGCGCTGGTGGCCGCGGGCGGGCTGCTGACCGGCCTTGGCACGCGGCTGGCCAACGGCTGCACCTCGGGCCATGGGGTGTGCGGCATGTCGCGCCTGTCGGTGCGCAGCATCGCC
Organism: uncultured Rhodobacterales bacterium; assembly: GCA_964559535.1. Taxonomy (GTDB): domain Bacteria; phylum Pseudomonadota; class Alphaproteobacteria; order Rhodobacterales; family Rhodobacteraceae; genus CAZLIC01. Next base: position 25,023 of record CAZLIC010000010.1, on the reverse strand, counting down.
GCCACCTGCATCTTCGTCGGCACCGGCATGGCCACCGTCACGCTGGGCCGACTGGCGGGGTGGCTGTAGATGCGCACGCTTTTCGGACTGCTGGCCGGCCTGGCCTTCGGCGCGGGGCTGTGGTTTTCGGGGATGACCGACACCGCCAAAGTGCAGGGCTTCCTGAACCTGGCCGACTGGGACCCGACGCTGGCCTTCGTTATGGGCGGGGCCATGCTGCCCATGGCCCTTGCCTGGGCGGCCGCGCGCCGCCGCACCACCGGGCTGCTGGGCAGCCCCCTGCCCGCCCTGCCACCGACAACACTGGATGCCCGGCTGATCGGCGGGTCGGTGCTGTTCGGCATCGGCTGGGGTCTGGTCGGCCTTTGCCCCGGCCCGGCCATCGCCGTGGTCACCTTTGGCGGCGCCCCGGCGCTGGTCTTCCTAATTGCCATGGTGGCGGGTATGTACGCCGCAATTCCCCTGCGACCGAGGACAAGATGGACATCCGCCGCCTGACCGACGCCTACGCCGTCTCGCCCCAGATCGCGCCCGAGGATATGGCCGCAATCGCCGCCGCGGGCTACAAGGTGGTGATCGACAACCGCCCCGACGGCGAAATCCCCCCGGCCCTGCATACCGAGGTGATGCGCAAGGCGGCGCAGGCGGCAGGGTTGCAGTTCGTGGCAAACCCCTTCTCCAGCGGCATGCAGACGATGGACAATGTGACGGCCCAGCGTGCCGCCATCGACGCCGCCCCCGGCCCGGTGTTTGCCTACTGCGCCAGCGGAAACCGCTGTTCGGTGGTCTGGGCCCTTGCCATGGCGGGTCGCCTGCCGACCGACGAACTGATCGAACGCCCCGCGCGGTTCGGCTACCGGCTGGACCACCTGCGCGCGGTGATCGACTCGCTGGCGTAGGCCGCGGCGGCACACAAATTCCTTGAAGCAAGGAATTTGCAAATTCCTTGCTTCAAGGAATTTGTGACGCGCCGTCCGCCGTTCAGCCTGGCGAGAACCGCAGGGACAGGCAGGACATCCCTCCGTCCAGCTTGGCACATTCGGTGTTGCCGATCTCGACCACGCGGAAGCCCGCCGCCACCACCCGGTCCCGCGTCTGCGGGAAGCCCTCTGCCATCACCACCACGTCATTGAACCGGATCGCGTTCGCCGCCGCCTCCTCGCCTGCCGCCACCGGAACCACCCGGTAGCCCGCAAAGCAGCCCGATGCCGCCAGCCGGTCGGTGGCCAGCACCGTTTCGGCATCCAGCAGCGAACAGTCGGTCTTGAAGTGCAGCACGCCCGGCGGGGTATGCACCTCGCGCAGGCGGTAGCCCCAGTCGGCCAGCACCCGGCCCAGTTCGGCAATCCCCGCCGCATTCGTCCGCGCTGACCGCCCCGCCAGCACCTCGCGCCCGGTGCTCAGGATGTCACCGCCCTCGATGAAGCTTTCCGCCCCTTCGATGCGGCGCATCTCGCGGTACAGTGCCCGCAGATGCGGCGCCATCTCGGCCGCCTCGCCCAGGCGGCTGGGCGCGCCCGGGCGCATGAGGATGGCCCCGGCGGGCAGGCAAAGTGCCGTGTCTTCGACAAACACCGAATCCGGATAGGCAGGCAGCGCGTCCAGCACCGTCACGGCAGCCCCGGTGGCGCGCAGCGCCGCGGCATAGGCCGCATGATGCGCCTGCATCAACGCCAGATCGGGCGCGCCGGTATCCACCGCACGCAGCCCCTGGGCAATGCTGGCCGCCGGGCGGCGCAGGATCGCATGGGTAAACCGACAGGACGCCTCGCCGATCATCAGGAACCCTCCATCCGCGCCACCAGTCCCGGCAGCGCCGCCCAATCCGCAAAGGCCCGTGGCGACAGTGCCGCCACCGGCCCGGCCCGGTAACCTTCGGTGTACAGCAGGAACGGCACGCCCGCCGCCGCCGCGGTTTCCGCATCCACCTCGTGGTCGCCCACATAGACCGCCGCCCCGCCCCCCAGCGCCGCCAAAGCGGCGCGCAGCGGTGCCGGATCGGGCTTGCGCAGGGGCAGGCTGTCCCCCGCGATGATCGCGGCAAAGAAATCCCGCAGGCCAAGGTGGCGCAGCACCGCCTCGGTCGCGGCCATCGGCTTGTTCGTGCAGATCGCCAGCCTGTGCCCGGCATCGGCCAGCGCCAGCAGGGCGGGTCCGACCCAGGGATAGGGCGTGGTCAGATGCACGGCATTCTCATACCCGTCGACATACCGCGCCGCCATCCGCGCCGCCCGCGCCGGGTCTGCGGGCTGGCCCGAGGCCGCCAGCAGCTGCTGCATCAGCCAGGGAACCCCCCGCCCGATCATCGCCCGCACCTGCGGCAGCGTCATCGACGCCAGCCCTTCCCCGGCCAGCAGCCGGTTCGCCGCCGCGTGGATGTCGGGCGCACTGTCGATCAGCGTGCCGTCCAGATCGAAGATCAGGTTCACGCCCAGCTTCCGTGGTGCCCGCGTTCCGCCGCCGCCCGCAGCGCGGCGATGTTCGCCGCGTAGGGCGCCGGGTTTTCCACCGACCCGCCCTTGAAGATCGACGACCCCGCCACCAGCACATCCGCCCCGGCCGACACCACCACCGGCGCGGTTTCCAGTGTCACCCCGCCGTCGATTTCAATGTGAATCGGCCGCCGTCCCACCATCGCCTTCAGCCGCCGCACCTTTTCCACCACCGCCGGTATCAGCGACTGCCCGCCGAAGCCGGGGTTCACGGTCATCACGCAGATCAGGTCGATGTCATCCAGCAGATATTCGACGGGCTCGATCCCCGTTGCCGGGTTGATCGCCAGTCCCGCCTTGCACCCCGCGGCGCGGATCGCCGCCAGCGTGCGGTGCACGTGCGGACCGGATTCCAGATGCGCCGTCAGAATGTCGGCCCCCGCCTTGGCGAAGGCGCCGATGAACGGGTCCACCGGCGCGATCATCAGGTGCACGTCCAGCACGCCCTGAACGTGCGGGCGCAGTGCCGCCACCATGGGCGGGCCGAAGGTCAGGTTGGGCACGAAATGCCCGTCCATCACATCGACATGAATCCAGTCGGCCCCCGCCGCCTCGACGGCACGGCATTCGGCACCGAAGGCGGCAAAGTCGGCGGCAAGGATAGACGGGGCGATCTTGATGGGCGTGGTCATGGCAGTGTCCGGTTTGGTCTGGATTGCCATATCCCCGCAAGCCAGGTCCGTCCACCGCTACCGGAACGAAACGGACGCAGCGACCGGAAACACCGCGTTGCCGGAGTTGATGGTGGGCGATCCTGGAATCGAACCAGGCACGGGTCGCCCCGGCGGAGTTACAGTCCGCTGCCACACCTTGTAGCATATCGCCCACTGAGCGGGGCAATAACCGAGGGGGAAACGGGCGTCAAGGCGCCCTGCGGCGCGCCACCAGCCGGGCAACCGAGGTCTTCAGCCGCCGCCACAGGGCGGGGCGGGCGGCCTCGGAAAAGATGCGGTCGATGCGTTCCAGCGCCATGTCCTCGCGTTCGTCCAGGGGACCGTCAGCCAGCGCGATGGCCCGCAGGTCGGCCATCAGGTCCTGCCCCATCGCGCGGGCGTCGCAATCGGGGTTCGTGCGCTTCAACTCGGCCAGCGCCGCCGCCAGGTCGCGGATGGCATGGCCATCCAGACGTCCCTCGGTCCAGTCCACCGCGCGGCGCACGAAGTCGGCGTCGTAACCCCATGCCTTCACGAAATGATCGCGGATCGCTGCGCGTTCGCGTTCGGCCACTGCGCCATCCACCGCCGCGACCTTCAGCGCCAGCGGCGCCATCAGTTCGAACAGTTGCAGCCCCAGCACGTCCAGCGGCGTGGAGATCATGTTGGGGATCACCGTCAGCTTGTCCTGCCCCGCCCCGCGCAGCGCGCGCGACAGGCCGAACCACGCCCCGCCTGTCACCGCCCCGGCCAGGATCACCCAGCCCACCGGCGTGACGGCGGCACCGCCCAGCCCGACCGCAGCCCAGAACCCCGTCGCGCCGAAAAAGGTGGTGGCCACGGCCGGAGAGGCGGCAACGGCGGCACCGGTGGCCGCAGCACCGGCGGCATCCCAGGCCTCGAAGGCCAGCTTGCGCAGCCGCAAGGTGCCATAGGCATTTTCCCCGATCTTCAACCGGGCCTTGAACCGCAGCGGATCGGCCACCACGCTTGCAACGTCTGCGAAATCAGGTGTTTCCACCGCCACCACCCGGCAACTCAACTGCCATATGGGGTGGCCCGGGCAGATGCTCAAGATCGGAGGGGAAAGTGGCGCGGTTGACGGGGCTCGAACCCGCGACCCCCGGCGTGACAGGCCGGTACTCTAACCAACTGAGCTACAACCGCGCGTGCCGGGGGGGATAGGCGATGCGGCGGGGGACGTCAACGGCAAAAGCGCAGATTTCCGTTGGCCGTCCTCACGCCGCCTTTGCCGCCTTGTCCAGGTCGCGGGCAATGGCGAAGGCTGCCTTGATGCGGTCAGACTCCGATTTCCAGTCGGCCGCCAGCACCACCTTGGTGCCCGCCACCCGCGCCCCCGGACCCGAGGCTTTCAGGAAGGCCACCAGCCCCGCGGGGTTGGCAAAGCGGTCGTTGTGGAACTGCACCGTCGCCCCCTTCGGCCCGGCATCCAGCCGGGCAATGCCCGCCGCCTTGCACAGCGCCTTGATCCGCACGATCACCAGCAGCGTGTTCACCTCGCGCGGCAACGGCCCGAACCGGTCGATCAGCTCGGCGGCAAATCCCTCCAGCTCCACCTTGGTGCGCAGGCCCGACAGGCGGCGGTACATCGAAAGACGCAGGTCCAGGTCGGGGATGTAGAGCTCGGGGATCAGCACCGGCACGCCCAGGTTGATCGTGGGCGCCCAGTCGTCTTCCACGGCCTCGGCCGCCTGCGCGCCGCCCGCGCGCAGCTTGGCAATCGTGTCCTGCAGCATCTGCTGATACAGTTCGTAGCCCACCTCGCGGATATGGCCCGACTGTTCCTCGCCCAGCAGGTTGCCCGCCCCGCGCAGGTCCAGGTCGTGCGAAGCCAGCGTGAAGCCCGCGCCCAGACTGTCCAGCGAGCCCAGAAGGTGCAGGCGCTTGGTCGCCTGCGGCGTGACCGGGGTACGCGGGCGCGTGGTCAGGAAGCAGTAGGCGCGCGCCTTCGACCGGCCCACCCTGCCGCGCAGCTGGTAGAGCTGCGCCAGGCCGAACATGTCGGCCCGGTGAATGACCATGGTGTTGGCGGTGGGGATGTCCAGCCCCGATTCGATGATGGTGGTGGCCAGCAACACATCATACTTGCCATCGTAGAAATCGTTCATCCGCGTGTCGAGGTCGCCCGCGGCCAGTTGGCCATGCGCCACGCAGACGCGGATTTCGGGCACCTGCGTGCGCAGGAAATCCTCGATCTCGGGAATGTCCGCCACCCGCGGCACCACAAAGAACGACTGCCCGCCGCGCCAGCGTTCGCGCAGCAGCGCCTCGCGGATCGTCACCGTGTCGAATTCGCTGACATAGGTGCGCACCGCCAGGCGGTCCACCGGCGGGGTGGCGATGATCGACAGGTCCCGCACGCCCGTCAGCGACAATTGCAGCGTGCGCGGAATGGGCGTGGCGGTCAGCGTCAGCACATGCACCTCGGCGCGCATCTCCTTCAGCCGTTCCTTGTGGGTGACGCCGAAGTGCTGTTCCTCGTCGATGATCAGCAGCCCCAGCTCCTTGAAGGCAATCGACTTGGCCAGCAGCGCATGGGTGCCGATCACCACATCGACGCTGCCATCCGTCAGGCCCGCACGGGTGGCATTGGCCTCTTTGGCACCGACAAAGCGTGACAGCGGGCGGACGTTGATGGGGAACCCGCGGAACCGTTCGGCAAAGCTGCGGTAGTGCTGGCGAGCCAGCAGCGTGGTGGGGCAGACCACGGCCACCTGATGCCCGGCCAGGGCCGCGGCAAAGGCCGCGCGCATGGCGACCTCGGTTTTCCCGAACCCCACGTCGCCGACAATCAGCCGGTCCATGGGCGTGCCCTTTTCCAGATCCCCCAGCACGTCGGCAATGGCCGACAGCTGGTCGTCGGTTTCCTGATAGGGGAAGCGGGCGCAGAATTCGTCCCACAGGCCCGCGGGCGTGTCGAACACCGGCGCTTGCCGCAGCGCGCGGGCGGCGGCGATTTTCATCAACCGTTCGGCAATGTCGCGCAGGCGCTGCTTCAGTTTCGCCTTCCGCGCCTGCCAGGCACCGCCGCCCAGCCGGTCAAGCTGCCCCTCCTCGGACCCGAAGCGTGACAGCAGGTCGACGTTTTCCACCGGCAGGTACAGCTTTGCGTTCTCGGCATATTCCAGCGCCAGGCATTCGTGCGGGGCGCCCAGCGCGGTGATCGTCTCCAGCCCCAGGTAGCGGCCGATGCCGTGTTCCACATGCACCACCAGATCGCCCGGCGTCAGCGCGTCGGCATCGCGCAGAAAGTTTTCGGCCTTCTTCCGGCGGGTCCGCTTGCCCACCAGCCGCTCGCCCAGCACGTCCTGTTCGCTGATGACGGCCAGCCCCGGCGCGGTGAAGCCCGCATCCAGCGCCCAGACCATCAGGAACAGGCCACCCTTGCCCGGCGGCACCTCGCGGAAGTCGCGCACAGGCTGCGCGCCTTTCACCTTGTGGTCCGACAGAAGGCCCGCAAGCCGTTCGCGCGCGCCTTCGGACCAGGCACCGATCACCACCTGCCGATCTTCGCGCAAGACCTGAACATGCGCCGCCAGCGCATCGAAAACGTTCACGTTTTCCTGCTGGCGCTCGGGCGCAAAGCTGCGCCCCGCACGGCCGCCTGCGTCTAGGCAGCCGGGGCCGGGCGGTTGCGGCAGGGGCGACAGGCGCAGGGTGCGGCGGCCTTGCAGTGCCTGCGACCAGGCCGCGTCATCCAGATACAGCAGGTCCGGCGGGCAGGGTTTGTAGGGCGTGTCCAGCCGCCCGCCGCGCGCACTCATCCCCTCGGTACGGGCCTCGTACTGGTCCTGCACGGCCTGCCAGCGGGCGGCCCGATGGGCATCCAGCTGGTCATCCTGCATCACCGAAGCGGCGGGCAGGTAGTCGAACAGCGTCTCCAGCCGTTCGTGGAAGAACGGCAGCCAATGCTCCATCCCGGCGTGCTTGCGCCCGGCACTGACCGCTTCGTACAGCGGGTCATCCGCGCCGCCCGCACCAAAGGCGGTGCGGTAGGTCTGGCGAAAGCGGGCGATCGACGCCTTGTCCAGGATCACTTCCGACGCCGGCGCAATGTCGATGCGGCTCAGCTTCTCGACCGTGCGCTGGGTTTCGGGGTCGAACCGGCGCAGGCCGTCCAGCTGGTCGCCAAACAGGTCCAGCCGCACCGGGCCAAGGCCACCGGGCGGGAAGATGTCCACGATACCGCCGCGGATGGCATAGTCGCCGGGCTCGGCCACCGTGGCGGTGGGGTTGAACCCCATGCGCGACAGGAAGGCGCGCATCGCGCCTTCATCCACCCGGTCGCCCAGCCGGGCTGCAAAGGCCGCCTCGCGCAGCGTCTGTGCCGCGGGCACGCGCTGGGTGGCGGCGCCCAGCGTGGTCAGCAGCACCAGCGGGCCGGACAGCCCGCGCGTCAGTGCCGCCAGCGTGGCCAGCCTGCGCGCGGCAATGTCGGGGTTGGGCGAGACGCGGTCGTAGGGCAGGCAGTCCCAGGCGGGCAGGTCCAGCACGGCCAGGTCGGGGGCCAACAGCGCCAGCGCCTCGCGCATTGCGGCCATGCGGCGGTCATCGCGGGCGATGTGGATGACGGGGCCGCGGGCAGCCTCGCGCGCGACAAGCTGGGCGTCAAAGCCCTCGGGGGCGCCGCCAAGAAGGATCGAGTCGGTCATGCGCTTGCCTTAGCCCGCCCGGCGCCGGGGGCAAACCCCCGGACCCCGGGTGCCGTCACAGGATCACGGCGTTCAGGTTCTGCCACATGCCCCACATCGCGGTCACGAAGATCGCCACGATTCCAATTCCCTGGATCGCCACGCGAAGCCAGAACATGCGGCGGAACAGCGTCTCGGCGTCGGACTGGTCTTCCTCGATCAGCCGGGCGGTGCGGAATGATGCCGTACCCACCAGGGCCATCGGAGCCGCCAGGAAGAACACCGCCTGCGCGAACTCGACCCAGTACCAGAACGCCATCAGCGCCAGCGCCGTCAGCACGAAGGCCACAAAGCCCACCAGCCACAGCCCCGCATTCTGTGCCACATACAGAAGCCGCCGCACATTGATGCTCACAAGCACCATCATGTCGGCCTCGGCCTGCCCGCCATGGCGGCGGGCGCGGGTGATCATGTCCCAGGGCACGCCCAGCACCCAGTGGCTGGCCGACGACCACAGCACCGCCAGCGCGATCCAATACCAGAGGTTCGAGAACGACCGCAGGTCGATCACGTCAAAGACGGTCTGATACCACTCCACGCCCCGCAGGCCCCCACCCGCATGGCCGCCCCAGCTTGAGCGGCGACCGTTTCCATGGCAGGCAGAACCACCTCACGCAAGCCCCGCCCCGCGCGGCAGACGAAGGACGTTGCCATGCTGCCCAACCCTGCCCCCTTCCCCGCCGCCCGGTTCCGCCGCCTTCGCCGCACCGACGCGCTGCGACGGCTGGCGCAGGAAAACGTGCTGACCACGAATGACCTGATCTGGCCGATCTTCGTGCGTGACGGCACGGGGATCGAGGAACCGGTGCCCTCGATGCCCGGCGTCCACCGCCTGTCGGTGGACCGCGCCGTGGCAGCGGCCGAACGCGCGGCGGGTCTGGGCATTCCGGCGCTGTGCATCTTTCCCTACACAGACCCCGCGCTGCGCACCGACGACTGCGCCGAGGCCTGGAACCCCGACAACCTGGCCAACCGCGCCATCCGCGCGATCAAGGCCGCCGTGCCGCAGCTGGCGATCATGACCGATGTGGCACTGGACCCCTACAACGCCAACGGCCATGACGGGCTGGTGGTGGACGGGGTGATCCTGAACGACGAAACGGTCGAGGCACTGGTGAAGATGTCGCTGGCACAGGCCGAGGCGGGGGCCGACATCCTGGGTCCCTCCGACATGATGGATGGCCGCATCGGCGCCATGCGGCAGGCGCTGGAGATGGCGGGGCACCGGGACGTGGCCATCCTGTCCTATGCGGCCAAGTACGCGTCGGCCTTCTATGGCCCGTTCCGCGATGCCGTGGGGGCCAGCGGGCGGCTGGTCGGCGACAAGAAGACCTACCAGATGAACCCCGGCAACAGCGACGAGGCGCTGCGGCTGGTGGCGCGCGACCTGGCCGAGGGCGCCGACATGGTGATGGTGAAGCCCGGCATGCCCTATCTGGATATCTGCCGCCGGGTGAAAGACACCTTCGGCGCGCCGACCTATGCCTATCAGGTGTCGGGCGAGTACGCGATGATCAAGGCCGCGGCGGCAAACGGCTGGATCGACGGGCACAAGGCCATGGTCGAAAGCCTGCTGGGCTTCAAGCGCGCCGGCTGCGACGGCATCCTGACCTATTTCGCACCCGAGATGGCGGCGCTGCTGCAGGGCTAGCCGCGCGTCAGCAGCCACAGTGCAACGGCCGCCAGCAGCACCGCGAAGACGCGGCGCGCCACGCGTTCACGCACGGGGTCCTCCAGCAACGCGCGCGCCGTGCCTGCGGCCACCACGATGCCCGCGTGCACTGCCGTGGCCACCGCCACATAGATGCCCGCCAGCACCAGTGCCGCGCCCCCACCGGCACCGTCGGCCAGGAATTCCGGCATCACCGCCACATAGAACACGGCGGCCTTGGGGTTCAGCAGGTTGGTGATCAGTCCGCGCCGAAAGGCCACGGCGGCACTGGTTGCGCCCGGTTCCCCATCGGGTCCGGCCGCGGTGCGCCAGCCGTCCCAGGCCAGGTACAGCAGGAACGCCGCCCCGCCCCAGCGCAGCGCCTGATACAGCGGCGGACTGGCCGCCACGATGGCCGCCACCCCGCCCGCCGCCGCAAGGCCCACCACCGCCAGCCCCAACGCCACCCCGGCCACGGCCGCAAGGCCCCTGCGCCGACCCTCGACCGCGGCAAGAATCGCCAGCCACGCCATGTTCGGGCCGGGTGTCAGTTCGACCAGCAGCGAGGTCAGGGCAAAGGCCGCCAGGGTGGAAAGATCGGGCATGCCGGTTGCATAGCAGGAAGCCCCGGCAATGCCATGGCGCTTCCTGGCTTGCGTGGCTTGACGGCACATCGCCGACGCGCAACATCCGCCACAGCAAGGCGCCCGCGCGGCCGACCCCGCCACAAACCCGCGCACCATGCAGGAGACGCCGATGACCACCCCCGCCTTCGCCTTCCTGTCCACCCGCCGTTCGTACCCTGCCCGCACGCTGGCCCAGCCCGCGCCCGACCGCGCGCAGGTTCAGGCCCTGCTGGCCGCGGCCCTGCGCGTGCCCGACCATGGCAAGCTGGAACCCTGGCGGCTTCTGGTGCTGGCGCCTGCCGCCCGTGCCCGTCTGGCTGCCCTTGCAACCGAAATCGGCACGGACGCGGGACTTGATCCCGAACAGGTGGCCAAGGGGCGGGCGCAGTTTGCCGACAGTCCCTTGACCATCGCCGTCATCGCCAGCCCAAAGGAACAGGCCAAGGTGCCGGTGCTGGAACAGACGCTGTCGGCCGGCGCGCTGTGCCTGAACATCGTGAACGCGGCGCATGCCATGGGCTTTGGCGCCAGCTGGCTGACGGGCTGGCCCGCCTACAGCCGCCCCTTCGTGGAAGGCGGCCTGGGCCTTGCCGCGCAGGAATGGATTGCGGGCTTCGTGCACATCGGCACCATCACCACCGTCCCGCCAGACCGCCCCCGCCCCGACCCGGCCCGCGTCGTTGCCTGGGTTGACGCATGATCCTGTCGTCGTTCCTGCGCGCGCTGGCCCAGTTCGCCGACCCGCGCTTCCGCCGCGTGCTGTGGCTGGGTCTGGCACTGTCGCTGGCGCTGCTGGTGGCGGCCTATGCCGGGCTTCTGCTGCTGATCGAGGTGCTGGTGGGCGAGACGGTGGAAATCCCGCTCGTCGGTCCCGTGTCGGGGCTCGACACGCTGCTGTCCGTGGGCTCGGCCCTGTTCATGCTGGTGCTGTCGATCTTCCTGATGGTGCCGGTGGCGGCGGCCTTCTCGGGACTGTTCCTCGACACCGTGGCGCAGGCGGTCGAGGACCGGCACTACCCCGGCCTGGCCCCCGCGCAAGGCGCCTCGTTCGGCGATACCCTGGTCTCGACCGTCAACTTCTTCGGCATCCTGGTGGCGGTGAACCTGGCATCGCTGATGCTGGTGCCCTTCGTGGGGCCGTTCGCGCCGGTGCTGTTCTGGGCGGTGAACGGCTGGCTTCTGGGGCGCGAGTTCTTCACCGGCGCCGCCTTGCGGCGGATGGACCGCACCGCCGCGCGCGACCTGCGGCGGCGGCACTGGTTCACCCTCTGGGCCGCAGGCACGCTGATGGCCGCACCGCTGACCATTCCGCTGGTGAACCTGCTGATCCCGGTGCTGGGCGCGGCCACCTTCACCCACATCTTCCACGCGCTGGCCCGCCGCGGCTGACCGCCGTCAGCCCAGAAAGTCGGCCCCGGTCAGCGTGAACACCCCGTCGATCACGATCTGCATGTCGATCACCGTGTCGCCGTCCAGATAGACCTGCACCACGGTCTGCGTGGCGGTGTTGACAAAGCCGATCTCGCCCCCCACCCCGGTGATCGTGCCGGTGCCCACGAAGGCGAAGGCATCATCCGCGCCGCCGGCGATGGCGTCGATGCCCGACAGGTCAAAGCGGTCGTTGCCGTTCTCCCAGCCGATGACCGTGTCGCCGTTTCCCCTGGAATCGCCGACCCTCCTGTAGACATAGGTGTCGTCGTCGCCGCCCCCGGTCAGCGTGTCGCGCCCGCCGCCCCCGGCCAGCGTGTCGTTCCCGGCACTGCCATGCAGGTCGTCACGGCCATCGCCACCAGCGATGCTGTCGTTGCCCAGATCGCCAAAGACCGTGTCGTTGCCGCCGCCCGTTGTCAGCCTGTCATGCCCCAGCGACCCCACAAACAGCACGGCAAGGTCAGACAGCGCCGATGACAGGTTCAGCTTGTACGAAAGGTCCGGCACGCCGAACAGCGTCAGTGCGGCGTACCCCGGCTCAACCTCGCCCACCCCCCAGGTGATCGCGGAAAACCCCCGGAACTGCCTGGCCGTGCCGGTGATCGCCTCGCCAACCCCGCTGCCATAGGACAACTCCTCGAATCCGCTGACCTTGATCAGGTTCAGCGCCGTTGCCGAACCGATGCTCAGCACATCGTGGCCGTTGCCGCCGTTGACCACGCTGCCGGTCTGGAAGCCCCCGCCGATGTACACGAAGTCATCGTCGTCCCCGGCGTCGATAAAGCCGAAGGCGCCCTGCAGATCCTGAATGTTGTCATTTCCGGCGCCGCCCTCGATGCGGTCGTTGCCGTCGTCGCCCGAAAGAAGGTCATTGCCGTCCTCGCCGAACAGTTCGTCATCGCCATCGCCGCCGAACACCGTGTCGTTCTGCAGACCGGCCAGCACGGTGTCGCTGCCGCGAAGCGCAAAGATGAACTCGGCACCCGAATTGTCGTCGCTGCTGCCCGTCTGCGGAAAATCGTCGTCGGCATCCGTAAGGTTGATCGTTCCGCCCGGCCCCGCCATTGCAAATCTCCCCGTGACTGTTGCAATTCCGTCCACAGGATGCGCCTGCTGCCCGAGTCGGACAAGGGCAAGTGTCAGTCTTTCGCCGGTTCCGGCCCCATGCGGTGGAACCAGTCCAGATCGCGCACCGTGACAACCCCCGACACGATCACCCCGGCGATCACGCACCACAGCACGACAGCCAGCACCGAGGTGATCTGTGCCTTGCGCTTGACCACGAACCCGGCCGGCGACCCGGCGGGCGTGCCCGGCATGACGCGGCCTTCGTCGCCCTGCGTGGTCAGGTTCAGCGGCAGCACGATGAAGAACACCATGAACCAGATGACGGCAAACAGCACCAGGGCGGCGGTGATGGTCATCACACCTGCTCCAGTTCGACAAGGCAGCCGTTGAAATCCTTCGGATGCAGGAACAGCACCGGCTTGCCATGCGCGCCGATCTTCGGCTCGCCCGTCCCCAGCACCCGCGCACCCGCCGCGCGCAGCCTGTCGCGCGCGGCCAGAATGTCTTCTACCTCATAGCAGATGTGGTGGATGCCGCCCGCCGGGTTCTTTTCCAGGAACCCCTTGATCGGAGAGGTCTCGCCCAGCGGATACAGAAGCTCGATCTTGGTGTTCGGCAGGTCGATGAACACCACCGTCACGCCGTGGTCGGGTTCATCCTGCGGCGCGCGCACGCTGGCGCCCAACGTGTCTGCATACTGCGCCACTGCCGCCGCCAGGTCCGGCACCGCAATCGCCACATGGTTCAGCCGACCGATCATTCCCGCCTCCTGCCTGCCCTGACCGCACATAGGGCGGCAGGCCGCACCGCGGCAAGGGGCACCTTGGTCGCGGGGCGCGGTTAACCCGGCCTTCACCCGCCACAGGCCAGACTGCGCCATGCCCCGCGAATCCGCCCCCGCCCCGTTCTCCGCCCCCGGCTCCGGCATGTCGCTGGAACCCGGCCCCGACCGTCCGCTGGGCGGCCTCCTGCTGCTCGCGGTCGAAGACAGCCGCCTCGCCTCGGACATGCTGCGCCTTTGTGCGCAGCGTCTGGGCGCCCGCCTGCGCCGCGCCGAAACGCTCGAAGGGGCGCAGGCCCACCTTGCGCGCTACCGCCCCGATGCCGTGCTGGTTGACCATATCCTGCCCGACGGGCTGGGAACCTCGCTGGTGGCCGACATGGCGCCGCGGCCTGACCGCCCGGCACTCATCGGCCATTCCGCGGCCGACGATGGCGCCCGGCTGATGCTGGCCGCCGGGGCCGATGCCTTCCTGCCCAAGCCGGTGCCGAACCTCGCCGCGCTGCGCGACACGCTCTTGGCGCAGCTGCCCGGACGCGGCTGGCACGGTACGGGCGACGCGGGCCCGCTGCCCCGGCCCGACCCGCTCGCCCTGCGCGATGACCTCCTGCACGCCGCACGCCTGCTCGTCGACGCCGCGCCCGAGGCGCGGCCTTTCGTCGCCTCGCTGGCGCGCGCCGCGCGCGACCGGCGGCTCTGGGCCGCGGCCCAGGGCCCGTCCGAAGGGTTGGCGCGCGCCATCCGCCTGCGGCTCGCGCAACTTGCACGCGGCGAAGGCCGGCTGGCCATCTAGCCCGCCACCCCCTTGCACCCCGCCCGCGCCTTGGGCACCAGACGCGGATGGACGGCTACGCATTCACCCTTGGCGGCACGGACCTGCTCGCCCGCCCCTCCGGTGCCCTGTGGTGGCCCGCGCGGCGCCTCCTCGCCGTGGCCGACCTGCATATGGGCAAGTCGCGCCGCCTGGCCCGCCGCGGCGGCGCCCTGCTCCCACCCTACGACTCGGCCGAAACGCTGGCCCGCCTCGATGCCGAGATCACGGCGCTGAACCCCGTGAAGGTGCTCTGCCTCGGCGACAGCTTCGACGACAGCGCCGCCGCGCACGAACTGGACGAACCTGACCGGCTGTGGCTCCTGCGGCTGATGGCGGCGCGGACATGGCTGTGGGTCGCGGGCAACCATGACCCGGCGCCGGTCGCGCTGCCAGGCACCTCGCGGGCCGAGTGGCGGCAGGACGGGCTGGTGTTCCGCCACATCGCCACCGGAACCGCGGGCGAGATCAGCGGCCACCACCACCCCAAATGGTCGGCCACCGGCCGCATGCGGCCCTGCTTCCTGCTGACCGGCCAGGGCGCAATCCTGCCCGCCTTCGGCGCCTATACGGGCGGCCTGCGCGCCGATGCCGCAGAACTCGCCCCGCTCTGCGGCCCCGGCACGCTGGCCGTGCTCACCGGCCGATGCGCCATCCCGGTGCCGGTGATCCGCAGCATGCCGGGTCGCAGCTGACCCCGCCGTTTCTTCCTTTCGCAAATATCCTCGGGGGTCCGGGGGCAGACAGCCCCCGGGTCTCTCCACCCGCGTCACGGATTCAGGACAGGAACCTTGGGGGGGTCGCGGGGGGCGCAGCCCTCCGCGCCGGGCCGCGCCGCAGGGCTTCAAGGGCGCGTCAGCGCCCGCGAAGCCCGAGGGCGGGGTGCCCGGTCAACGCCTTGTGCGCCCGTCAGGCCGTCAGCCCCGCGGGTTCGGCCAGGCCATGCGCGCGGCAGGCCGCGGTCAGCGTGTTGGCCAGCAGGCAGGCAATGGTCATCGGCCCCACCCCGCCCGGAACCGGGGTGATCGCCCCGGCCACAGCCGCCGCACTGGCATACGCGACATCGCCCACCAGCCGCGTCTTGCCGTCCTGCTCCACCCGGTTGATCCCCACGTCGATCACCGTGGCGCCGGGCTTCACGAACGTGCCGTCGATCATCTCGGCCCGGCCCACCGCCGCCACCAGGATGTCCGCCCCGCGGCACACCGCCGCCAGGTCCTTCGTGCGCGAATGCGCGATGGTCACCGTGCAGCTGTCGGCCAGCAACAGCTGCGCCATCGGCTTGCCCACAATGTTCGACCGGCCCACCACCACGGCAGTCATCCCCGCCAGCGACCCGTGCAGGTCGCGAAGCAGCATCAGGCAGCCCAGGGGCGTGCAGGGCACCATGGCCTTCTGCCCCGTCGCCAGCCGCCCGACGTTCGAAATGTGAAAGCCGTCGACGTCCTTTTCCGGCGCGATGGCGTTGATGGCCAGCTCGCTGTCCAGATGCCTGGGCAGCGGAAGCTGAACGAGAATCCCGTGCACCGCAGGGTCAGCATTCAACCGCCCGATCAGCGCCAGCAGGTCCGCCTCCGAAGTATCTGCCGACAGCCGATGTTCGAAACTTGCCATTCCGACTTCAACCGTCGAGGCATGCTTGTTGCGCACATAGACCTGTGACGCCGGGTCCTCGCCCACCAGCACCACGGCCAGCCCCGGTACCAGACCGTGCGCCTCGCGCAGCCGCGCCACATGCGCGGCCACTTCGCCGCGCACCCGCGCGGCGAAGGCGCGGCCGTCGATGACTGCAGCCGTCATCAGAACAGCCCCTCGACGAACCCGGATTCGTTCAGCCGGATCACCTCGGCCGAGGGCACCTTGGGCAGGCCCGGCATCGTCATGATCTCACCGCAGATCGCCACGACAAAGCCCGCGCCCGCCGACAGCCGCACCTCGCGCACGGGTACCGAATGGCCGGTGGGCGCACCGCGCAGGTTGGGGTCGGTCGAGAAAGAATACTGCGTCTTGGCCATGCAGATCGGCAGGTGGCCATAGCCCGCCGCCTCCCAGGCCTTCAGCTGGTCGCGGATCGACTTGTCGGCCAGCACCTCGTCGGCGTGGTAGATGCGCTTGGCGATGGTTTCGATCTTCTGGAACAGCGGCATCTCGTCGGGGTAAAGCGGCGCGAAGGACGACCCGCCCTCGGCCATCGACACCACCTTGCGCGCCAGATCCTCGATCCCTTCCGATCCCTTCGCCCAATGCTTGCACAAAATCGCCTCGGCGCCCTGCTCGGCCACATAGGCCTTCACCGCGGCGATCTCGGCATCGGTGTCGCTGTAGAAGTGGTTGATCGCCACCACCACCGGCACGCCGAACCCCTTCACGTTGGCAATGTGGCGGCCCAGGTTCGGGCAACCCTTCTGCACGGCGGCCACATTCTCTGCCCCAAGGTCGGCCTTGGCCACCCCGCCGTTCATCTTCATCGCGCGCACGGTGGCCACGATCACCGCCGCGGCAGGCTTCAGCCCGGCCTTGCGGCACTTGATGTCAAAGAACTTCTCGGCCCCCAGGTCAGCCCCGAAACCGGCCTCGGTCACCACATACTCGCCCAGCTTCAGCGCGGTGGTGGTGGCGATGACACTGTTGCAGCCATGCGCGATGTTCGCAAACGGGCCGCCGTGCACGAAGGCCGGATTGTTTTCCAGCGTCTGCACCAGGTTCGGCTGCATCGCGTCCTTCAGCAGCACGGTCATCGCGCCGTCAGCCTTCAGGTCGCGGGCATAGACGGGCTTCTTGTCTCGGGTATAGGCCACCACGATGTCGCCCAGCCGCTTTTCCAGATCGGCCAGGTCCTTCGACAGGCACAGGATCGCCATCACTTCCGACGCCACGGTGATGTCGAAACCGGTCTGGCGGGGGAAGCCGTTGGCGACGCCGCCCAGGTTCACCACGATGTCGCGCAGGGCGCGGTCGTTCATGTCCATCACCCGGCGCCACACGATGCGGCGCGCGTCGATGTCCAGCGCGTTGCCCCAGTAGATGTGGTTGTCGATCATCGCCGACAACAGGTTGTGGGCGCTGGTGATGGCGTGGAAGTCGCCGGTGAAGTGGAGGTTCATCTCCTCCATCGGCACCACCTGCGCCATGCCGCCGCCCGCAGCACCACCCTTCATCCCGAAGTTCGGGCCAAGGCTGGCTTCGCGGATGCAGACCACGGCCTTCTTGCCGATGCGGTTCAGCCCGTCGCCCAGACCCACGGTGGTGGTGGTCTTGCCTTCGCCCGCCGGGGTGGGGTTGATCGCGGTCACCAGGATCAGCTTGCCATCCGGCCGCCCGGCCAGCGACTTGATGAAGGCCTGACCGATCTTGGCCTTGTCATGGCCATAGGGCAGCAGATGCTCGGACGGGATGCCCAGCTTGGCGCCAATCTCCATGATCGGCTTTTTCTGCGCTTCGCGTGCGATCTCGATGTCGGTCTTCATGGCAGCCCCCGGGGGAATGGACGGTTGGCGCCGTGATAGCCGGGCGAAGGGGCAAGACAAGCGCGATTTCCGACATGGAAAGGCCGAATTTCGCCCAGCGGCCGTCAGCCGCCCGGCGCCCAGCCGCGCTGCGCGGGCACGAACAGCGCCAGGGGCTGGCCAACCTCCAGCACCCCTTCGCGTTCGACCCAGGCCGTCACCCCGCGCCGACCCATTGCGGCTGCCTTCCAGGCCGCGCCGAAACCCGGATGTACCGCCTCGATCTCGCGCGAGACCAGCGTGCAGGGCTGGTTTTCCATGTCCACCACAAGCGTCGCCCCGTCCGGCCCCTGCAGGCGCGCAGAGGGCGGCAGGTGGGTGAAATCGGGAATGCCGCTGACCACCATGGTGGCGCCCAGCAACCGCGGGTCCAGCCCCGGCAGGCCCATCCCGGCAGCAATCGCCGCCAGCTCCTCGGCCGCCACGATGCTTACCTGCCGCACATTGCGGATCTCGGTGCCCCTTGGGTACAGCATCGTCACCCGGCTGCAGGACGCGCGCGTCAGCCCGGCATGCGCCTCGCCCATGGGACCGGCAAGGGTCAGCGGCAGGCGGTCGGCGGTTGCCGAGGGCAGCGCCGCCTGGCGGTCGGCGACGGTGCCCAGCCACGCGACACGGCCGGTGAAAGAGGCGCGGATCAACGTCGCCATGGTCGGACCTGCCGGATGCCCGAAACGCGCCGGGACGGGTTCAGGAACGCTTGATGGCGGCGGCGTTCCCGCCGCCGCCATGGGGCTCAGACCGCGGGTTCCGGGTCGGCCTTGGGCGCCTTGGGCTTGGTCTTCGGGATGGCAATGACCGAGGTCAGCCCCCCCGACGGCGGCGATGCGGGCGTGTCGTCGCTGTCGATCTTCTCGCCCGCAATCACCTTGCGGATCTCGTCGCCGGTCAGCGTCTCGTATTCCAGCAGCCCCTTCGCCAGCCGCTCGAAGTCATCCGCCTTTTCCAGCAGCACGCGGCGCGCGGTCTCATAGCCTTCATCGATCAGCTTCTTCACCTCGGCCTCGATCAGCTTCTTCGTCTCGGCCGAAACCGAAAAGCCGCCGGTATTGCCCTGATAGCCTTCGTGCGCCTCGGCATAGTCGATGTTGCCAATCACGTCCGACATGCCCCAGCGCATCACCATCGCCCGCGCCAGCGACGACGCCTGCATGATGTCGCCTGCTGGGCCACTGGACACGCCTTCTTCACCATACTTGATGATCTCGGCCGCCTTGCCCGCCATGGTCATGGCGATCTTCTGCTTGCCCTCGTCCTTGTGCATGTTCAGCCGGTCCATCTCGGGCAGGCTGACCACCATGCCCAGCGCACCGCCGCGCGGGATGATCGTGGCCTTGTACACCGGGTCGCACTTGGGCATGTTCATGCCCACAATGGCGTGACCGGCCTCGTGATAGGCGGTCTTTTCCTTCTGGTCGGGCGTCAGCACCATGCTGCGGCGCTCGGCCCCCATCATGACCTTGTCCTTGGCCATCTCGAAGTCGTCCATGGTGACGAACCGGCGACCCACGCGCGCGGCCATCAGTGCCGCTTCGTTCACCAGGTTGGCCAGGTCGGCGCCGCTGAATCCGGGCGTGCCGCGCGCGATCAGCCGCAGGTCCACATCCGGCCCCACTGGCACCTTGCGGGCATGCACAGTCAGGATCTTCTCGCGCCCCTTGATGTCGGGGTTCGGCACATGGATCTGGCGATCAAACCGGCCCGGGCGCAGCAGCGCGGGGTCCAGCACGTCCTTGCGGTTGGTGGCGGCCACGATGATGACGCCCTCGTTCGCCTCGAACCCGTCCATCTCGACCAGAAGCTGGTTCAAGGTCTGCTCGCGCTCGTCATTGCCACCGCCGATGCCCACGCCACGGGCGCGGCCCACGGCGTCAATCTCGTCGATGAACACGATGCAGGGCGCGTTCTTCTTGGCCTGCTCGAACATGTCGCGCACGCGGCTGGCACCGACACCCACGAACATTTCCACAAAGTCGGACCCCGAGATGGTAAAGAACGGCACCCCCGCCTCGCCCGCAATGGCGCGGGCCAGCAGCGTTTTACCTGTGCCGGGCGGGCCGACCAGCAGCGCCCCCTTCGGAATCTTGCCGCCCAGACGGCTGAACTTCTGCGGGTTGCGCAGGAATTCGACGATCTCTTCCAGCTCTTCCTTGGCCTCGTCGATGCCTGCCACGTCATCGAACGTGACGCGCCCGTGCTTCTCGGTCAGCAGCTTGGCGCGCGACTTGCCAAATCCCATGGCCCCGCCGCGCCCGCCACCCTGCATGCGGTTCATGAAGAAGATCCAGATGCCGATCAGCACCAGGAACGGCAGCCACAAAGAAATCAGGCTGAAGATGCCCGACTGTTCCTGCGGCTCGGCCCGCACGTCCACACCCTTGCTGATCAGCGTGTCGGCAATCTCCTCGCCCACCGGCTTGATGGCGACATAGTCCTTGCCGTCCTTGCCGCGAACCAGCACCCGCTCGCCGTCCAGAACCACCGACGACACCTCGCCCGCATCGACCCGCGCGATGAAGTCGGAATAGCTGATCGAGCGGGACGACATCGTGGTCTGCCCGTTCGAGAAGAAGTTGAACAGCGCCAGGATCAGAACAAACAGGACGACCCAGAAGGCGATGCTGCGTGCGTTGCCCACAAAGAAACTCCCATGGCTGCCGATGCCCGGAACGGGGCGCGGCCTTGACTGCTAAGATAGGGATAATGCGGGGGGGTTCAATCCGATACTGGGAAACAACCAAACGGCGCGACAATGCGCGCTTTCCAGCCGTTCTCCAGCCCCGCCAAAGGCGCCGCCAGAAGGGTATCACCGTCCCACACGGCGGGGGTGACCAGCAGCACCTCGCGCCGAATGCCCAGCGCGCGCCAGTCCATCACCCGCGGCAGGCCCTCTGCGCCCAATGCCCGCACCTCGCCCGGCGGCCCCTCGACCACCCAGCGCCCGTCCCACAGGGCCCCCACCGGCACCGCCCCCTGCACCGCCCGCGGTTCGCGGGCCAGAACAAGGTGGCCTGCATGCGCGCGCAGGCGGCACCCCTGCAGCGTGGCACCGCGGCCGTCGCGCGCGGCGTACAGCAGGTTCAGCTGCTTGTCCGTGCGCGGCGGCACCGGGTTGCCGGACAGCCAGCGCACCGCCGCCACCAGCAGCTGCCGCTGCACGTCATGCGGCAGGTCGGCAAACCCCGCCCGGTCGATCCGCAGCGCCCCCGCTGTCTCGGCAACATGCAGCGCCACCGCATGGCGCAAGGCATCGTCCAACGCCAGTTTCGCCAGGCGCAGGTGAAACAGGCTTGCCCCGATCTTCTCGGCGTCGATGCCCAGCGGTGCCAGTGCCGCCAGCGCCTGCCGCGCCCGAACCCGTTCGAAGGCTGGACTGTCGTTCGTAGGGTCTTCAACCCAGCCGATGCCATGCCGCCGCAGGTAGGCGCGCAGGTCGTCGCGCCGGGCGTCCAGAAGCGGGCGCCCCCAGTGCAGGCCGTCGCGCACCCAGCGGCGGCGCATCCCCACCAGCCCGTCCAGCCCCGATGACCGCGCCAGCGCCATCAGGAACGTCTCGGCCTGATCGTCGGCGGTGTGGCCAAGGGCAATGTGGGTCACACCCCGTCCGCGCGCCCATTCTCCGATCAGCGCGATCCGCGCCCGCCGCGCGCTGTCCATCAGGTTGCCCGTCAGGCCGCCGTGGTGCCACAGGACCGTCTCGTGGGGAACGCCCAGGGCGGCGCACAGGTCGGCAACGCCCGCCGCCTCGGCCGCCGATCCCGCGCGCAGCCGGTGGTCCACCGTCACGGCCGACACGGGCACGCCCTGCTGGCGGCAGGCCCGGACCATCAGGTTCAGCAGCGCCACCGAGTCACCCCCGCCCGACACGGCCACCCCCATGTGCCGCCCGGGGTCGGGCGGAAAGGCGTGGGCCACGGCCAGCAGCAGGTCCGCATCTGCGCCCTGATCCAGCGGCCAGGGGTTCGGTTCATCGGGCCTGCGCCCTACTGGCAACCGAACGCCTGCATCGCCGCCGCCGCATCGGCCGCGGGCTGCGAGCCGGGGAACCGCGTGCCCACCTCGCCCAGCGTCACACAGGCTTCGGGCGTCTGGCCCAGCTGCTGCAGCGACTGGCCCAGCTTGAACAGCGCCTCGGCCGCGCGCGGCCCGTCGGGCGCACCGGAAAACGCCTCCAGATAGGCGCGCGCCGCATCGGCCGTGGCGCCCAGCTGTGCCAGCGCGTCGCCGCGCAGCACATGCGCGTCGGCCATCAGGGGGCTACCCGGAAAGGTCGCGGCAAAGGCCGCAAACTGCTCTGCAGCGGCACGAAAGTCACCCGAACCGAGCACCCCCTTGGCCCGGTCAAATTCCTGCTGTTCGTTCACGGCAAGCTCGGGTCCGCCCGTCGCGGGGGCAGGCGTGGGGGCAGCCGGGGCGGGCGCGGGGGCAGCGGTCTCGCCGCCCAGGGGCGGTGTGGGCGGAACGGCGCCCAGGTCACCCCCGGCCAGTTCGGTCAGCCGGAACTCGATGTCGCCGATGCGGTTGGTGCCGTCGCTGACCACCCGGTTCACCCGGTTCTCGATCTCTTCGGCTTTGGCCGTCAGCCGCACCACCACCGCCTCGATGGCATCCAGCCGCGTCAGCGCAGGCGCATTCGCCCCGCCCGACCCCTGCGCCCCACCCGTGGTGTTCAGCTCGGCCCGCAGGCCGTCCAGCTCGCCCTTCAGCACCTGCAACTCGGCGCGGATGTCGGCAATCGTCTGCGCCCGGTCCTGCGCCAGCGCAGGCCCGGTCAGCAGCAGCAGCAGAAAAGCCAGAAGCCGGATCACGCTATGCCCCCTGCCCCGCCGAAAGCACGGTCACCGCGCGGCGGTTGCGCGCATAGCAGCTTTCCACCGAACACACCTCGACGGGGCGTTCCTTGCCATAGCTGACGGTGCGCACCCGCGCGGGCGAAACCCCCTGCGAAATCATGTAGTTCTGCACCGCACTGGCGCGCCGCGCGCCCAGCGCCAGGTTGTATTCCCGGGTGCCCTGCTCGTCGGCATGGCCTTCCACGATAATCGCATAGGCCGCGCCCTGCGCGTTCAGCCACTGCACCTGCGCGTTCAGCGTCGTCATCGCCTCGGCCGACAGGGTGGACTGGTCCACCGCAAAGAACACCCGGTCGCCCAGCGTCTGCTGGAAGTAGGCGGGCGAGTTCGGATCGGACACCGAGCCGATCAGCGAGGAATCGATCCCGCCCGCCCCCGCGCCGCCCGCGCCCCCGGCCCCGGCGCCGCCCGCGCCGAACCGGTCGGGGTTGTTGCAGGCAGCCAGGCCAAAGGCCAGCGCCAGAAGAAGTGCCGTGTTCCGCAAGGCCATGGGTTTTTCCCTTTGTCTGCTCGTTATGGGGACATTACACGCATTGTTTCCGGCTGTGAACCGATCAGGGCAAAAGGGGCGACCACGCCGGGTCCGACGCCGAACCTTCAGTCGGGATCTGCCGCAGGTTCCGCCCCGAGATATCCACGCTGAACAGCGCCGGACGCCCGCCCTCACCCGCCGTCTCGCGGGTGAACATGATCACGCGGCCGTTCGGCGCCCAGGTCGGGCCTTCGTCCAGGAAGCTGGCGGTCAAAAGCCGCTCTTCCCACCCGTCGGTGCGCATCACGCCAATGTGAAACCGGCCTGCGTTCTGCTTGGTGAAGGCAATCAGGTCGCCGCGGGGCGACCACACCGGGGTGCCGTACCGCCCCTGGCCAAAGGAAATCCGCCGCGGCTCACCGCCGCCCGCGCGCATCACATACAGTTGCTGCGTGCCCGAACGGTCGCTTTCGAACACGATCTGGCTGCCATCGGGGCTGTAGCTGGGCGCGGTTTCGATCGACGGCGCATCCGTCAGCCGCGCGCGCTGCCCGCTCGAGGCATCGACGGTATAAATGTCCGAGTTGCCGCCCTGTTCCAGGCTGAACACTACAGTGCGGTTGTCGGGGGCAAAGCGGGGCGCAAAGGTCATGGTGCCCGGCTGTTCGTCCAGCGCGCGGGCGCGCAAGGACGCCACATCCATCACATAGATGCGCGGAAAGCCCCCGGCAAAGCTGGTGAACAGGATGCGCGTGCCATCGGGCGAAAACCGCGGCGCCAGCACGATGTTGGCGCTGTCGGTCAGATAGGCCGCATTCGCCCCGTCCTGGTCCATGATCGCCAGCCGCTTCTTGCGGTCGTTCTTGGGGCCGGTCTCGGCCACGTACACCACGCGGCTGTCGAAGTACCCGCCCTCGCCGGTGATGCGGCTGTACACCTGGTCGGCCACCTTGTGCGCCACGCGCCGCCAGGCATCGGTGGTGCCCGCGAACTGCAGCCCGTCACCCATTTCCTGCCCGGAAACAACGTCATACAGGCGGAACTTCACAACAATCCGGCCGCCGCTGGCGCTGACGGCCCCGGTGATCAGCGCCTGCGTGTTCACCGCCTTCCAGTCGGCATAGCTGACAGGCGCGTCAAAACTCGACACCCGCGCGATATGCGCACTGGCCGGAATCTCGCGGAACAGCCCCGTTCCGGCCAGATCCTGCGCCACCACCCGAGCGATGTCGGCGGCATACTTCCCGCCGCCGCCGTTCTCGGGCACGAAATCCGGAATGGCGAACGGCAGCGGCTCGATCACCCCTTCGGTGATCTCGATGCGCAGCGGGCCGTCCTGGGCCTGCAGCGGCGCAGCCATCAGGGCAAGAACCAGGGTCAGGAATGTGACAAGGCGCATGGCTGTCCTTTCGCGGAAGTCTTGGGCGGGGCGGCGCGTCATGGCGTGGCCCCGGCGGGGGGAAGGGGTTCGGCAAACGGCACGGCAACCACGCCACCGACCCCGACAAACAGGACAAGAGCAATCAGCAGGATCATCGCAGCCGCATCCCTTCAGGATTGAACACCAGTTCGATTTCCTTCCACTGGTCGTACTTGTCCGCAGGCAGCGGATAGCCCTGCCCGGCGCAACGCAGAATGGCACGACGCCCGGCCTCGAAGGCCTGCCGTGCCGCCGTCTCGGACCCGCCCGAGGATTCCACCAGCCGGATCGACCCGGCCTGCGGCAACCCCGATGGGTCCATCGTCACGCCCACCACCACCGTCGTGCCCAGCGCCTCGGTGGACAGCGCGCCGACGTTCCAGCACGAACTGACGGCCACGCGCAGCGCATCCTTCTCGCCCTGCGTCATCGGCGGGCCGGCCGGGCCCGCAGGTGCTGCTGCGGATGCCGCCGCTTCGGCCGCTGCCGCTGCCGCCGCTTCGGCCGCCGCAGCGGCGGCAGCCTCGGCTACCGCCGCCGCCACGGC
>CAZLIC010000009.1:0-83052 GCA_964559535.1 uncultured Rhodobacterales bacterium | reverse complement strand
GAGGGGGGGGGGGGGGGGGGGGGGGGGGGGGGGGGGGGGGGGGGGGGGGGGGGGGGCTGTCTGCCCCCCCGGACCCCCCCGAGGGTATTTTCACAAAGATGAGGGAGGGCGCGGCATGTCAGTGCGCAAGCCGTTTCGGTGGCATATTGCCGTGTTCCTGGCCCTGGCGGTGATCGTCTACACGGCGATCATGATCATCCCGCTGTTCGGAACGCTGAACCTGTCGCTTTACAATGTGGACGGGCAGAACCGCATCTTCGTGGGCCTGCAGAACTTTGCCACCCTCTTTGGCGACCCGCGCTGGTCGGACGCCTTCTGGAACGCTTTGGGCAACAACTTCTGGTTCTTCATCGTGCACATGCTGGTGCAGAACCCCATCGGCATCGTGCTGGCGGCGCTGCTGTCCTCTCCCAGCCTGCGCGGCTCGGCCTTCTACCGCACTGCCATCTTTATCCCCACCATCCTGTCCTTCGTGATCGTCGGCTTCGTCTGGAAGCTGATCCTGTCGCCGATCTGGGGCATCGCGCCCGGCATGCTGGACATGATGGGGCTGAAGTCGCTGTTCGCGCCCTGGCTGGGCAAAGAACAATACGCGCTGACCACCCTGGCGCTGGTGTCGGTGTGGCAGTTCGTGGGCATCCCGATGATGCTGATCTATGCGGCCCTCCTGTCGATCCCCGACGACGTGATCGAGGCGGCCGAGATGGACGGCGTCACCGGCGGAGCGCAGTTCTGGAAGATCAAGCTGCCGCTGATCCTGCCCTCGATCGGGATCATCTCGATCCTTACCTTCGTCGGCAACTTCAACGCCTTCGACCTGATCTACGTGGCCCAGGGCGCGCTGGCCGGGCCGGATTACAGCACCGACATCCTGGGCACCTTCCTGTACCGCACCTTCTTTGGCTTTCAGCTGCAACTGGGCGACCCGCACATGGGCGCGACCATCGCCACCGCCATGTTCGCCATCATCCTGGTCGGCGTCTGCATCTACCTTTTCGGCATCCAGACGCGGCTGCGCCGCTATCAGTTCTAGGGGAACGCCATGGCCACCCGCACCCCCCTGTCGCGCAGCATCGCCGCCCATGCCGTTCTGATGACGTGGACCGTGATCGCCCTGTTCCCGGTCTTCGTGATCGTCATCAATGCCTTCAAGTCGCGCAAGGCGATCTTCGCCGAGCCGCTCATGCCGCCAACCCCCGGCAACTTCGATCTTGTCGGCTTCACCACCGTGCTGCAGCAGGGCGACTTCTTCCGCTACTTCCTGAACTCGATGACGGTGACTGTCTCCAGCCTGTTTTTCGTCCTCCTCTTCGGCGCCATGGCGGCCTTTGCCCTGTCGGAATACCGCTTCCGCGGCAACCTGCTGATGGGATTGTACCTGGCGCTGGGCATCATGATCCCCATCCGCCTTGGCACCGTTGCGATCCTGGAGCTGATGGTGCAGGCGAACCTCGTCAACACCCTCTTCGCCCTGATCCTCGTCTACACCGCGCAAGGGCTGCCCTTGGCCGTCTTCATCCTGTCGGAATTCATGAAGACGGTGTCGGATGACCTGAAAAGTGCCGGCCGCATCGACGGGTTGTCGGAATACGCCATCTTCTTCCGCCTGGTGCTGCCGCTGGTGCGCCCCGCCATGGCGACCGTGGCCGTCTTCACCATGATCCCCATCTGGAACGACCTGTGGTTCCCGCTGATCCTTGCGCCCTCGGAAACCACCAAGACCATCACGCTTGGCAGCCAGGTGTTCATCGGCCAGTTCGTCACCAACTGGAACGCCGTGCTGGCGGCCCTCAGCCTCGCCATCGTGCCGGTGCTGGTGCTGTACCTCATCTTCTCGCGCCAGCTGATCCGCGGCATCACTTCAGGAGCCGTCAAATGACCCTTCGCACGCTTGTCGCCGGCCTTGGCACCATGGGCCGCAGCCACGCGCTGGCCTACCACCACAACCCGGCGTTCCAGATCGTCGGGCTGGTCAACCGCTCGCCCGTCCCCCTGCCGCCCGACCTGCTGGGCTACCCAGTGACCACGGACTTCACCGAGGCACTGCACCGCCTGAAGCCCGACCTTGTCTGCATCGCCACCTACTCCGACAGCCATGCCGGTTATGCCGTGGCCGCCATGCGGGCCGGCGCGCATGTGTTCGTGGAAAAGCCGCTGGCAACAACGGTGGCCGATGCGCAGCGGGTGGCCGATTGCGCGGCGGAAACCGAGCGCAAGGTGGTGGTCGGCTACATCCTGCGCCACCACCCGTCATGGATGCGGATGATCGCCGAGGCGCGGGCCTTGGGCGGCCCCTATGTGTTCCGCCTGAACCTGAACCAGCAGTCGTCCGGGCCGACATGGGAGGTGCACAAGGCGCTGATGCAGACCACCAGCCCCATCGTCGACTGCGGCGTGCACTATGTGGACGTGATGTGCCAGATCACCGACGCCGCCCCGGTCGAGGTGCGGGGCATGGGTCTGCGCCTGTCGGACGACATCGCGCCCGGGATGTACAATTACGGCCATTTCCAGGTGCTGTTCGCCGATGGCTCGGTGGGCTGGTACGAGGCCGGCTGGGGCCCGATGATGAGCGACACCGCCTTTTTCGTGAAGGACGTCGTCAGCCCGAACGGCGCCGTGTCCATCCGCATGCCGGACAGCGCCCGATCCGACGACCACGACACACATACGAAGACCTCCCTGCTGCGCGTTCACCGCGTGGGCCAGCCCGACCAGGACCTGTCGATGGCCGACGAGCCGGGCCACCAGGCCCTGTGCGACCGCGAACAGGCCTTCATGGCGCGGGCCATCGCGGAAGACCTCGACCTCACCCGCCACCTGCAGGATGCCGTACGCTCTCTGGCCGTCTGCCTGGCGGCAGATGAAAGCGTGCGCTCCGGTCTTCCCGTCAAACTGTGAAAGGACCCGCCATGGGTGCGCTGACGCTGTCCAAGGTCAAGAAATCCTTCGGCACCACCGACATCATCAAGGGAGTCGACCTGACCGTTGCCGACGGCGAGTTCTGCGTGTTCGTCGGCCCTTCGGGCTGCGGCAAGTCCACGCTTTTGCGGATGATCGCGGGGCTCGAGGATGTGACGGACGGCGACGTCGTGCTGGACGGCGCGCGGATCAACGACGTGGCCCCGGCGAAACGGGAAATCGCCATGGTGTTCCAGACCTACGCGCTCTACCCCCACCTGACAGTGCGCGACAACATGGGGCTTGCCATGAAGCAGGCCGGCGCGCCGCGGGCGCAGATCGACGCCGCCATCGCCCGCGCCTCGGCCATGCTGGCGCTGGACCCCTACCTGCAGCGGCGCCCGGCCGAACTGTCGGGCGGGCAGCGGCAAAGGGTGGCCATCGGGCGGGCCATCGTGCGGACACCAAAGCTGTTTCTGTTTGACGAGCCGCTGTCGAACCTGGATGCCGCGCTGCGTGTCGCCACCCGCATCGAGATTGCCCGCCTGCACCGCGAACTGGGCGCCACGATGGTTTACGTGACGCACGACCAGGTCGAGGCGATGACGTTGGCCGACAAGATTGTGGTGCTGCGGTCAGGGGTTATCGAGCAGATGGGGGCGCCGATGGAACTGTACAACAACCCCGCGAACACCTTTGTCGCGGGCTTCATCGGGTCGCCCCAGATGAACTTCCTGAAGGCCGCGGCGCTGGGACAGCCGGGCGAAACCATCGGCATCCGCCCCGAACACCTGATCCTGTCGAAATCCCCGGGCGGCATCAAGGGCCGGGTCAGCCATGTGGAGAAACTGGGGGGCGAGACGCTGGTCTATGTGCGCGCCGAACCGCACGGGCTGATCACTGTGCGGCTGTTTGGCGAACACGATCATGCCTATGATTCCACGGTGTTCCTGACCCCCGACATGGCCCGCGCCTTCAGCTTTGATGCCGCGGGGCAGCGGTTGCGCTGACCGGGCCGGGCACCGGCCGGGGCGGTGGCCGGTGAATCGCCAGCGCGGTCTCGGCGGCGCCTACCAGCAGCGCGCCCACGGTCGGCGCCGCCATGTAGCGCGGTTCCCAGCGCGGCGCGAAGGCGGATTTGAACTGCCACAGCCCCGCAAACCGGCGCCGGATCGCCCGGCCCATCATTCCCCGGCCGGTGAACACCGCCTCGGGCACCGCGGCCAGCGACAACCGCGCCACCCCCCTGCCCCTGGCGTCGGCCAGCGCGCAGACCACCAGCGACGGTATGGTGCCATCCGGAGCGTCCCGGCGCTGGCGCACCAGGTCCAGCGTCCATTCCGCGTTGGTCACGTGGAACGTGACAAAGGCCAGAAGCTGCCCATCCGCCGCGCGCGCCATGAAGACGGCCTGATGCCGGACCACCGCGGGTGTCCAGCGGCCCATCGAGAAACCGCGTTCGCGCCCGTGATGCTGCCGCCAGTCTGCCGCCACCGCCTCCATTTCGGCCAGCGGCGCATGCGGCGCCACGGAAACTGCAACGCCCGCCTTCCGCGCATGGTTCAGCTTGCGCCGCAAACCCGCCCGCGCGCTCCCTTTGGTGTGAAAATGACGCGGGTCCAGCACGGCCTCACGCGCCACCGCCATGGTCGCGAACCCGGCGCGCCGCGCGGTGACCGCCACTCGCGCCCCGCACTTGTAGACGAACGGAACCCTCCCCTCGCTCCGCGCAAGCGCAAGCAGCACGGCCAGCGA
This sequence comes from uncultured Rhodobacterales bacterium, assembly GCA_964559535.1. Classification (GTDB taxonomy): domain Bacteria; phylum Pseudomonadota; class Alphaproteobacteria; order Rhodobacterales; family Rhodobacteraceae; genus CAZLIC01. The sequence continues at coordinate 78,396 of CAZLIC010000009.1, read as the reverse complement.
TCCCGCCACATCCACCCGGGCACACGCGTTGCCCCATGGATCGCCCAGCACGACCCGGCTGTGCGGCAATCCGCCTGACAGCCAGACCGCCCCCGCCCCAACCGCAACCGGCGCAATCTCGCCCTGATGTGCCAGTCCCGCCTCGGCAAAGCGGGGTGCGGGGGGGGGGGCGGCCATGGGTGCCGCGCATGCGGCCGGTTCCGAGGCGGGCCAGACCCAGGGCGCCACGCAGGCATAGACCGCTCCGCAGACGGCGGGCAGCGCAAAGGCCAGCATGCGGAACAGGATGATGCCCACCAGCATGTCATCGGCAGCGACCTGCGGCAGGTGCGAGACCACCGTGGCCTCGAACAGGCCCGCGCCGGCCGGACTGCCCGACAGGAACCCGGCGCCCAACGCCACCAGGAACACCGGCAGCACCGCCGCAAGAGACAGTCCGGCGTCGGGCACCACCAGCCAGAACACCGTCCCCAGCGCCAGAAGATCTATGGCCAGCCAAACCAGGAACCGGCCTGCCACCATGAGGTTCGGCAGGCGCAGGCCCCAGCCCAGCGTTCTTTGCAGGACGGCCAGTGCGGCATACCCTGCGACCAATGCAGCCAGCGCCGCCGGTGCCGCCATGCCAAGCCATCCGCCGCCCGTGGCCATGAGCGCCATCCACATGAGCGCGAGGCCGCCAAAGAACCCTACCGTGATGCCGACCGACACCTGGAAGGACTGCGCCAGCGTCAGATGCGGAAGCAGGCGCCGCCGCACGATCGCCCCGACGAAAGGCCCAAAGCCCACCATCTGGGACACGGCTGCCGTTGCCGCCGCGGCGGCGCGGCCATGCGACGGCGGAACCGTGATGCCGAGGTGCGTCACGACCGCGCGTTCCTGTCCCGCCACGGCAACAAAGGCCGCGGCGACGAGCAGCAGCGCGCAGGCCAGCCTTGGCAGGGGCAGGGCCAGGATGCCGTCCAGAACGGTCGTGTGCGGCAGGTCCGAAAAATGTGCCGACAGGATTGCGCCGGACAGCAGTATTGCCACCAGCGGAAGGGACAAGCGAACAAGAATCCGGGCGCTGCCCGCCATTGCCACGGCCACTCGTACCTCCCCACCACTTACACCTGGTCATGGGAACGGCACGGCGAGCCGCGGCTTTAGCCCGCCGCGGCAGAAATTGCCCGCCCGCCGAGACGGCACGCGGGATGGCCGGGGCTGGCCCGTCCCGTGGCAACCGGGCACCCCCCTGCCAAAGCAACCGGTGGGATCAGCGTGGCCAGTGCCTGCGGATCTGGCGCATGCGGGCAACCACGGTCACCATGGCGAAAACCGCAACGACCATGGTGATGCCGCGCCATGTCTCGCCCTCAAGCCCCAGGGGCGGCGCGCCGTTGATCTGCCAGGCCACCACCACCCCGAGCGCGAAGGACAGCAGGAACCGGCGGATGGTGCGGCAGGCAAGGCAGGCGGTGCCGATGGCCATGGGGGTACTCCTTTCTGGGGTGATGACAGATCTGGGGTGATGACAGACAGAAGGGGGAGGTCAGGGTGAGGGAAGTGTGATCGCGGGGGCCGTGGTGCCATCGTCGAACTTGATCTCGATCTCGACGCGGCGGTTCTTGGCGCGGCCCTCTTCGGTGGTATTGTCGGCAACCGGGTCGGTTTCGCCCATGCTCGTGGCCACCAGCCTGGCATTCGGCACCAGGCCACTTTCCTCGATGGCGCGCACCACGCTGGCGGCGCGGGCCGAGCCAAGCTCCCAGTTGTCGCGGAAGGTCGAGCCGCCCACGGGCACGTTGTCGGTATGGCCGGTGACCACGATCTCGACCGCACGGTCGGCGGCAACCTCCAGCTTCCGGACGAGTTCCTGGGCCTCTGGCGTGAGGTCGGCCGAACCGGAGGAAAAGGCGCCACCCTCGCCCACGGTCACGAAGACGCGGCCGTCGCGCTGCTCGACGCTGATGCTGCCGCTGGCAATCTCTTCGGACAGAAGGCTGCCCATCTTGGCGGCCGACAGCCGCGCGCGCACCTCGGCCGACCCGCCCGCCGCGTTTTCGCCTGGCGTTGCCCCCTGTTCGCCCGGCGTGGGCTGCGTGCCCTCTGCCGGTCCGGGGGTGCCTGCGTCGGCCATCGCCTCGCCTCCCGGCGCCGAAGCAGAGGCGCTGTCGCCCCCACCCTCGCCGGTGCCGTCACCCGCCGCCGCATCGGCAAGGGCCTCCAGCGCCTGCGCAACCGCCTGTGCCGCACCGGGTGGGGCATCGGGCGACAGGGCGATGCGCACCGCGTTTCCTTCTACCTCGACCGACACGCCGCCGGTTCCGGCCGCTTCGCCCAGTGCCGCGCCCAGGGCCTTGCCTGCAGCGACATCGGCCTCGTCGCCGGGCATGCCGCCCGGAGAGGTGATCTGGCCCTCGGTCAGGCCGGTGCCTTCTTCCTCGGGGTCGCCGGATTGCGGCGTGGTGCCCGGCGGATCGTTCGTCTGTTCGCCCGATTGCGGGCCGAAGCCCAGGTCCAGCATCGAAGTGCCACCCATCTGCGACGAGGTATCATCCAGCGGCACGCGGCCGAAGGTCTGCCGCATCGACGCGGCAAAGGCCATGAACTTGGGTTCGTCCTGTTTGGAGGTCATCAGCATGATCACGAAGAAGGCCATCAGAAGCGTCGCCATGTCGGCAAAGGTCAGAATCCAGGGCGGCGGGCAGTGGCCGTCGCCATGACCGCCGCCATGATCGCCGTGGCCGCCGCCGTGATCGTCGTCATGGTGGGTGGCGTGGGCCTTGCCTGCGGGCTTCTTCATCGGTCAGGCCCCTCAGGCCGCGGCCTGCAGAGCGCCGCGCGCCGCGGCGGGAATGCGCACCGCCAGGGCATCAAGCACCAGCCGCGGCGACTGCGACCGGACGATGCGCTTCAACCCCTCGATCGCGGCCTCGCAATAGGCGACCTCGCGCGTCGTGTTGTTCTTCAGCTTGGCCGACAGCGGTCCGAAAAAGGCGTTGGCCGCAACGGCCCCGTACAGTGTGCCCAGCAGCGCAGTGGCCATCCCCTTGCCGATCAGAGAAGGGTCCGACATGTTGCCCATCATCGTGACAAGGCCAAGCAGCGTGCCGATCATGCCGTAGGCGGGCCCCAGTTCGACCCAGGCCTTGAACACGGCCTGCTTGGCCTCGTGGCGGGCCTTCATGGCCGCAATGTCATCCTGCAACAGCTTCACCATCGTCGCCTCGTCGGCGCCGTCGATCAGCATCTGCACGCCGCGGGCGACAAACTTGTTCGGGATATCCTGACCTTCCAGCGCCATCAGCCCATCCTTGCGGGCTACCGTGGCAAACTCCGACATCTGGCCGGCAAGCTTGCCGATGTCGGTGTCGTGCTTCTTGAAGGCAGTTCCGGCGGCCTTGAGCGAGCCAAGGAACACATCCATCGGGGTGCTGTACATCACCGCGAAGAAGCCGCCGACGAACACGATGACAAAGGCATGCAATGACAGGAACGGCAGGAACGCGCCATCCATGGCCATGGCGATCAGGATGGCAGCGACGCCACCGATAAAACCGAACACAGTCGCAAGATCCATCTTCCACGCTCCACGGCTTGATCCAAGGGATGCGCTGCAAGTTCCGTGCCGCGCCCGCGGCGCAGCGCCTGCAGCTCCGTCGGCCGGTTTCAGCGGTCGCTGTTGTCGGGCACGATGCGCACGATGCGGGGGCCCGGATAGTTGGAATGCAGCCGCCAGAAATTGCCGCGCACCTGTTCCAGCGGGCGCTCGGCGCTGCCCGGAACGGCGCCGGTGCGCATCGTCAGGATCACGTCGGACAGCACGGCCGGATTGTCGCGGAAATACACGTGGCCCAGACGGCCCGGTGCGCCCTCGACGTTGATCATGTGCACGTTCGTGACCGTCTCAAGCCGCCGCCACTGCGCTTCGCTGAGGTCCTCGGGAGAAATCCGTCCGGCGCGCATGCCGGTGGCGACGGCCTGGGCCAGCCCCAGCGCGCCGTCGCGCGGGTTGAGGTAGATGTTCACCTGGCCCACCGCCGATGCCATGCCTTCGGCCGCAAGCCGCTGTTCCACCACACCAAAGTCGATGTCGGGCGCCGCCATGACCAGCGTGCGGATCTTCAGCGTCTGCAGCGGGTCGCGCCCGCCGCCCAGATCGAACAATGCCAGCTCGCGGATGGCCGAGGTGGCCACGTCGGTGCCGCGCGAATGCGCCACCACGGTGATGGCCTGCAACCCCGGCACCTCCGCCAGGGCGCGCAGCGTTTCCTTCAGGTGGAACACCGAGAATTCGCCCGCCTCGCGGTCTTTCAGATAGGCCGTCACGCCCCGGTTCCCGGCGGGCCAGGAATAGCAGATGGGCACGCCGATGCGCCCGGCATAGTGCCACAGGCTGGCCGTGGTGGTCAGCCCGTCCTCCATCTGGTTGTTCACGCCATGCACGAAGACGAAGGCCTCTTTCCGCGGCGCGCTGCGCAACTGTGCGGCCACGGCGTCCTGAAAGGCCGCGATCTGCGCGCGATAGGCGGCGGCGGCCGCGGCCGTGGGACGCGGGCGGTTGCCCACCACCTCGAACTCCAGCGGCGTTTCCGGGAAACGCACCAGCTCGTCATACCCCAGCGTCTCGAGCTGCTGGCGGGCCCTTGTATCGCTTTCGCTGCGGGCAACGAGCTGGCCCCAGGTGCCAAACCCGGCAAAACGGACCCGCGCCGTCCCGAAGGCCATCGACTCGGACCTTTCGCGGCCATATCCGGCGACCAGCCCGTCGCGAAGCACAGGGGATCGGTCGGTCACGTACAGAATGGTGGCGTCGACGGACCGCTGGGTCGCAGGCACGTCCTCGGCCGGATAGTCCATGCCCACCCGGTACAGCGTTGGCGCCGGGGCCAGTCGGACCGGCCGGTCGCAGGCACCAAGCACAGCCAGCAACGCCGCGAGCATCGCAATCCCCAAACGCATTGTTGCTCCTTCCAGTTGCCGCTTCGCGCCCTACCCGCTAGACGTGCCGCAACATACCGCCACCCCGCCGGAAGGACAGCGCCATGGCCAGCTATCAGTACGTCTACCACATGGACGGCGTTTCCAAGACTTACCCCGGCGGAAAGAAGGTGTTCGAGAACATCCGCCTGAATTTCCTGCCCGGCGTGAAGATCGGTGTGGTGGGGGTGAACGGGTCGGGCAAGTCCAGCCTGCTGCGCATCATGGCAGGCATCGACACCGATTTCAAAGGCGAGGCCTGGGCAGCCAAGGGGGCCAAGGTGGGCTATCTGCCACAGGAGCCCTGGCTGGACCCGACGCTGGACGTGAAGGGCAACGTGATGCTGGGGGTTGCCGCCAAGACGGCGATCCTTGACCGCTACAACGAACTGGCCATGAACTACTCGGACGAAACCGCCGAGGAGATGGCAGCGCTGCAGGACCAGATCGATGCGGGCAACCTGTGGGAGCTTGAGGCCTCGGTCGGCGTTGCCATGGACGCGCTGCGCTGCCCGCCGGACGATGCCGATGTCGAAAGCCTGTCGGGCGGCGAACGGCGGCGGGTGGCGCTGTGCAAGCTTTTGCTGGAAGCGCCCGACATGCTGCTGCTGGACGAACCGACCAACCACCTGGATGCCGAATCCATCGCCTGGCTGCAGAAGCACCTGATCGAGTACAAGGGCACCATCCTGTGCGTCACCCACGACCGCTATTTCCTGGATGACATCACCGGCTGGATCCTGGAACTCGACCGCGGCCGCGGCATTCCCTACGAGGGCAACTACACCGCCTGGCTGGACCAGAAGGCCAAGCGGATGCAGCAGGAGGCGCGCGAGGACAAGGCCAAGCAGAAGGTGCTGGAAAAGGAACTGGAGTGGATCCGCGCCGGCGCCCGGGCGCGGCAGGCCAAGTCCAAGGCGCGCATCCAGAAGTACAACGAGATGGCCGGCCAGACCGTGCGCGAGCGGGCCAGCGTCAGCCAGATCATCATCCCCAACGGCGAGCGCCTGGGGTCGAAGGTGATCGAGGTGACGGGGCTGAAGAAGCACATGGGCGACAAGCTGCTGATCGAGGACCTGACCTTCACCGTGCCGCCCGGCGCCATCGTCGGCGTGATCGGCCCGAACGGCGCGGGCAAGTCCACGCTGTTCCGCATGATCACCGGGCAGGAAGCGCCCGATGAGGGCTCGATCGTGCTGGGCACCACGGTGCAACTGGCCTATGTGGACCAGTCGCGCGACGCGCTGGACCCCGACAAGACGGTCTGGGAGGAAATCTCGGGCGGGGCCGAAGTCATTCACCTGGGCGACCTTGACGTCAACAGCCGCGTCTATGCCGGGGCCTTCAACTTCAAGGGCACCGACCAGCAGAAGAAGTTGGGCATCCTGTCGGGCGGCGAGCGCAACCGGGTGCATATGGCCAAGCTCTTGAAATCCGGTGGCAACGTGTTGCTGCTTGACGAACCGACCAACGACCTTGACGTGGAAACCCTGCAGGCGCTGGAAGCCGCCATCGAGGACTTCGCGGGCTGCGCGGTGATCATCTCGCACGACCGCTTTTTCCTGGACCGGCTGTGCACGCATATCCTGGCGTTTGAAGGGGATGCGCATGTGGAATGGTTCGAGGGCAACTTCGAGGCGTACGAGGAAGACAAGGTGCGCAGGCTGGGGCCGGATTCGGTGGAACCGAAGCGCGTGAAGTACAAGCGGTTTGCGCGGTGACCGGAGTGTGATATCCACCGATTTCTTGAAACTCGTTGCTTGACAGAATCGCGGCGGATCGAAATGGTGATTGTGGAAAGCAGTGAGGGCAGTCATGGTAACGTCGGTTTTACAAGGAATACAGATTGTTGTTGACGCCACGGGAAGTGTGTCTTCCAGAGCGTCTGCCGAAATGGAAATTGTTACTGGCTCTGAGTATTTTGATCTGTATTTCAATACCTTTGAAATTGACGGGTTGAACAGTTCTGGCAATATTGGTGCGGCACGAGACATCCGTGTGAATGGCGTGCATCTGCCAAACGACTTCGGTTCCTCCCCGACAGTCGCGATGGTCGATCTGGCCTATACCGGGGGCGGCAGTTCAACCGTCGTTTTCACGCGCTCCGACAACGCAGACGGCACGCAGACCTTTTCGTTCTTTCTCGTCGAAGGCGATGCAATTCCGACCGGGTCTATTTCGTCGGTGCGCAGCTGGTTCAATTCGATCACGGGCGCGTCCCTCCCGGAAGGCGACTTGGCACCAGGGCGCGCAGTTACGGCGCCGACGTTCGAGAGCTTTGTATCCGTTACTTATGACGACCGTATCGATGTCGTCGAGGACCAGCAGGGCCGTTACCGTCTTGGGATCGGCAACGACACGTTCATCGGTTCTGATATGGCCGAAGAATTTGGCGACTTCGCGTATTCCTTTGACTACGAGTTCATGGCGCGTGACGGCTCCGGCATCCGGACATCGACGTTTGAAGGTGACGAGGTTGTCTATGGCGGCGACGGCGATGACAGCATCGACGGTCGCGGTGGCACAGATTTCCTGTCCGGCGAAGCAGGAGACGACACGCTGGAAGCCGGTGAGTACGACAGCGACCCGTTCGGATTTCAGGAGAATGTCCTGTTTGGCGGTACCGGAAACGACGTGCTGGTCGGGGCGGCGGTAGCCGCGGCGACCGTGTACTCCGGCAGCCTGTTCGGAGATGCCGGAAATGACTTGCTGGAAGGCGGGAATGGCCAGGAAGACCTTGACGGTGGACTGGGCAACGACACTGTCAACGGTGGCGACGGCGACGATTTCATGGGCGGAAGCGACGGTCGCGACCGCATGTCAGGTGGCCGCGGCAACGACCTTGTCCACGGAGGAACCGGCAACGACAACCTTTTCGGCGATGCCGGGTCCGACGAAATTCAGGGTGCGACCGGGAATGATACACTGACCGGTGGCGCCGGGCGCGACCTGTTGATCGGCGGCACCGGTGCGGACCGGTTCGTGTTCGCATCCGGTTCCGGCAAGGATACAGTCCTTGACCTGAACATCGTCGAGGGCGACCGCCTGCAGATTTCCTCTTCGCTGCTGGTCGTCGGCGTCGATACCGCGCAAGAGATCGTGGACACCTACGGCGAGACCGACATTGCAGGGTTCCGGCTGGTGTTCGACAGCGGCGACACCATCCGTCTGGTCGGCATCGTCGACCCGGCGGGCCTAGCTGCCGGAATCCTTATTGTCTAAGGCCTGTCGGGCATCGGCTGCCAGGTGCCCTGACCGGCCATATCATGCTTGACACGCCGCCTGCCGCGCGGCCAATAGCGCGCCATGACCGCCTGGAAGACCCTTTCGCGTCACACGGCCTTCGAGGCCCAGCCTTACCTGCGCATCGTGCGCGAGGTGGTCGAGGTGTCTCCGGGCAAGGTGATCGACGACTTCTGGCAGGTGGAACTGCGCAGCTTTGCCGTGATCGTGCCGGTTCTGGAAGACGGGCGCGTGGCCACCCTCACCGGCTATCGGCACGGTCCCCGGCGGGTCTGCATGAGCATGCCCGGCGGCATGATCGACGTCGGCGAAACGCCCGAAGCCGCGGCGATGCGGGAACTTGCGGAAGAGACGGGTCTGGCGGCCGCGCAGGTGATTTCGCTGGGCGAATTCGTCGACAACGGAAACCAGCGCGGCTGCCGTGGCCATTACTTTCTGGCTTTGGGATGCCGCACCGCCGAAGGGCGCATCGAGGATGCGACCGAAGCGGCCGACCTGGCGTTCCTTGCGCCGTCCGACGTGGATGCCGCCTTGGATGCAGGACAGTTCGGCGTGATCCATCATGTTGCCGGATGGTGCCTGGCGCGCCGACATCCGGCATTTCCGACGCGACAGGTCTGATGCGGGCGGGTGTCGCAAGGCCGGACAACCGATGACGCCACGTTATTGCAAATGATTCGCAAATGCATTGACGCCTGCAGGCACCCCCGCTATCTAGCGCAGGGATGTGAAGCTGGAGGCAGGAGCGTGCGCAGGGGTCTTCCGATAGCCATGACACGCCGTCAGATGCTGGCTTCGGCCGCCGCTTCGACCGCAGCCCTGGCAACGCACCGCGCAAGGGCGGCAGAGCCGCTGACAATTGTTGCAACTACAGGGATGATCGCCGATGCCGCGCGGGCCGTGGGCGGCGATCTGGTCACGGTTCGGGCCATGATGGGCCCGGGCGTGGACCCGCATGCCTATCGGCAAACCCGCAGCGACATCGTGGCGATGGCCAGCGCCGATCTGGTGCTGTGGCACGGCCTGTATCTGGAAGCGCAGATGGAGGAGTTCCTGGCGCAGCTGGACCGCGACCGCACCGTGGTTGCGGTGGCCGAAACTGTTCCGCGCAACCTGCTGTTGGCGCATGACGCCTACCCCGACAGGTATGACCCCCATGTGTGGATGGACCCCGACATGTGGGTTCACGTGGTGGGCGCCGTGCGCGACGCGCTGGCGACGGCCCGGCCCGAAAGCGAAGGCGCTTTCAGCGCGGGGGCCGAGGCACACCTGGCCGAAATCCGGCGGCTGGCCGACTATTCGCGCCAGGTTCTGGGCAGCGTGCCGCCCGAGGCGAGGATCCTGCTGACTTCGCATGATGCGTTCAACTACTTCGGGCGGGCCTTCGGGTTCGATGTGGTCGGCATCCAGGGCATCTCGACAGAGAGCGAGGCCGGGCTGCAGCGCATGGCCGAGCTTGTGGACCTGCTGATTGCCAGCAACGTGCGGGCGGTGTTCGTGGAAAGCTCGGTCTCGGACCGCAATATCCGCGCGCTGGCCGAAGGCGCGGCGTCAAAGGGGCACGCGGTGATGATCGGGGGCGAGCTGTTTTCGGATGCGATGGGGGCCGACGGCACCTACGAAGGGACCTACATCGGAATGATCGACCACAACGTCACCACCATTGCCCGTGCCCTGGGCGGCGACGCGCCCGTGCGCGGCATGCAGGGCAAGCTGGCCTGAAGGAAGCGGACATGGCGCAGGCATCCCTGGTTCTGGCAGCCGAGAACGGAGAGGCGCGGGCGCATACGGGCTCGGCCCCCGACAGCCCGTTGGCCGTTCGCGGCCTGACGGTGTCCTATGCCGAGAAACCGGCCGTCTTCTCGGTGGATGCCACGTTTCCGGCGCGGGCCATGTCGGCCATCATCGGGCCGAACGGGGCGGGCAAGTCGACGTTGCTGAAGGCATCGCTGGGCGTCATTCCACGGATCTCGGGCACGGTCACGGTGTTCGGCACGCCGGTCGAACAGGCCCGCGACCGCATTGCCTATGTGCCGCAACGCGCCAGCGTGGACTGGGATTTTCCGACCACGGTGCAGGATGTGGTGCAGATGGGCATGTACCGCAAGGTTGGCCTTCTGGGCCGACTCTCGGGCGCGATGGCGGACCGTGCGCGCCACTGTCTGGATCGGGTAGGGATGGCCGATTTCGCCCGGCGCCAGATCGGGCAGTTGTCGGGCGGGCAGCAGCAGCGTGTGTTCCTGGCCCGCGCCCTGGCCCAGGAGGCCGACCTGTACCTGCTGGACGAGCCATTTGCCGGTGTGGATGCGGCCACCGAGCGGGCGATCGTCGATGTGCTGAAGCTCTTGCGGGCCGATGGCAAGGCCGTGGTCGCCGTGCACCACGACCTGTCGACGGTGCGCGACTACTTCGACCACGTGTTCCTGATCAACGTCCGCCGCATTGCCGAAGGGCCGGTGGCACAGGCCTTCTCCGCCGAGACCCTGAACGCCGCCTATGGCGGCCGCCTTGGCGCCGCTCAGGTTCAGGACGTTGTGGCAGGGGTTGGCCCGTGAACAGCCTGGTCGATGCGCTGTTGTTGCAGGCGGGCTACAATGCCGCGCTGGTGTGCATCGGCGCGGGGCTTCTGGGCTTTGCCGCCGGTACGACCGGCACCTTCCTGTTCCTGCGCAAACGCGCGCTGGTGTCCGACGCGGTGGCGCATGCCACCTTGCCGGGCGTGTGTCTTGCGTTCATCGCCATGGTCGCGGCGGGGGGCGAGGGGCGCAACCTGATCGGACTCTTTGCCGGGTCGGCGCTGTCGGCCTGGGCTGGATTGCAGGCCATCGACTGGATCACCCGCCGCACCCGCCTGCCCGAAGATGCCGCCATCGGCGCCGTTCTGGGCAGTTTCTTCGGCATCGGGATCGTCCTGCTGACCGTGATCCAGACCATGAGCGCAGGACGGCAGGCAGGGCTGGAGAGCTTCTTGCTGGGATCGACGGCTGGGATGCTGTGGGAAGACGCACTGGTGATTGCGGCGGGCGGGGCGGCAGTGGTGCTGGCCGCATGGGTGCTGCGGCGGCCGATGACCCTGGTGGCGTTCGACCCCGAGTTTGCCGCCGCCGCAGGCTATGACGTGCGTCGGATCGACCTTGCCATGATGGCGCTGGGCATGGCGGTGACAATCATCGGGCTGAAGCTGGTGGGGCTGATCCTGATTGTGGCGATGCTGATCGTGCCGGCCGTGACGGCGCGGTTCTGGTCCGACAGGTCGGGTGCGGTGATGTGGATTTCCGGCGCCATCGGCGCGGCTTCGGGTTACCTCGGGGCGGCGCTTTCGGCTTCGGCCCCGGCGCTGCCAACGGGGCCGATCATCGTGCTGGTGGCATCCGCACTGTTCATGCTGTCGCTGCTTCTGGCGCCGGCGCGGGGTGTGGCGGCCGGGGTGTGGCGGCACCGGCGGTTTCAGGCCCGGGTGCACCGGCGGCAGGGCCTGCTGGCGTTGGCCCATGACGAAGCCATCCGTGAACCCTTTACCCTGCGGCTGCTGCGCCGCGAGGGGCTGATCCGGCCCGACGGCGTGGCCACCGACGCCGGGCGCGCGCAGGCGGCACGGGTGTTGCGCGACGAGCGGCGCTGGGACGTTGCGCGGCGGGTGCACCAGGATGCCGGGCTGCGCGGCCGCTACGACGGGCTGACCCCGATCGACGAGGCGTTTACGCCTGACGAGATTGCCGATTTCGACCGCAGGCTGGGCCCGCCTGCCGCCGTGAGGGCAGGGACATGATGGGGGCCGAGTTCGTGCAGTTCTCGCTGACGCCCATCGTGATTGCAGTGCTGGCCGCCGTGGCCTGCGCGGTTCCGGGAAACTTCCTGATCCTGCGGCGTCAGGCGCTGATCGGCGATGCCATCAGCCATGTGGTGCTGCCGGGAATTGTGGTGGCATTCCTTGTAACCGGGGCGGTGGGAACGGCGGCCATGTTCCTGGGCGCGGCAGGGGCGGCGGTGCTGGCCGTGGTGCTGATCGAGGTGGTGCGCCGGCTGGGCCGCATCGAGCCGGGTGCGGCGATGGGGGTGGTATTCACCACCATGTTCGCGGGCGGGGTGCTTCTGCTGGAACAGTCCGACACCTCGACCGTGCATCTGGATGTCGAGCACGCGCTGATGGGCAACCTGGAATCCCTGATCTGGTTCGGCGCCGACGGCTGGGGCTCGCTGGCCGACCCCGTGGCGCTGGCGCGGCTGCCGGTCGAACTGTTCCGCATGGCGGCGGTCTGCGCCGTGATCGTTGTGCTGACGGCGTCCTTCTGGCGATGGCTGAAGATCGCCACATTTGACGAGGGATTCGCCCGCGCCGTCGGCATTCCCGCACCGGCGCTGGGCTTCGGGCTGGTCATCACGGCGGCTGTGGCGGCTGTGGCGGCCTTTGACGCGGTGGGGTCGATCATCGTGATTGCCATGTTCATCTGCCCGCCCGCCGCGGCGCGTCTGATGACCAACCGGCTGGAGCAGCAGGTCTGGTGGTCGGTGCTGTTTGCGGTTCTGGCGGCGGTGCTGGGCTATGTCGCGGCTGGCTATGGCCCGATGCTGCTGGGCAGCCCCCATGCCGTCAGCGCCTCGGGCATGATTGCCACGGTTTCGGGCGCAATCCTGGCGCTGGCCTGCGTGTTCGGGCCGTTCAGGCAACGCATGGGCGCCGGGAAGGAAGCGGCGGCAGTCTGACCCGGGCCGCGTGTCGCGTCGGTGCCGCCTTTGCGTCATGCCGTCGACGCGGTTTTCCGCCATCGGCAGTCTGCGGGCGGCGCCCCGGGAATGATTGACAGGCGGGATGGGTGCAACTGGCGTTGCGGTGGAAATGGAGATGGGCGGGTGCGGGTGGCGTGGCCGCGGCGGCCCTGCTGGCCTTGGCCTTGTCATGGCAACCGGACGCCCCGGCCCCTTTGCCCATGCCGGCCGCCGCGGTGTCGTTGACAGCCGGCGTGCAGGTCGCCATTGTGACCGAGGCGCCGCAGGCTACGCCCGTTCCCTGGGTGGCCGAGGGCCGTGTGCAGCCCGCGCCGCCACAGGGTGCGTGGCACGAATGGCCGGGGATCGCGCTGGCCGCGCGGTTTGAAGGCGACGTGCTGCACATTGCACTGGATGACCCCGAGAACAGATTTCGCGTGCTGGTCGACGACAAAGCTGTGGCCGAGATCACCCGCGCCGGAGCGGCCACAATCGTGCTGCAGGGGCTGGGCGTAGGGGCACACGACCTGCGGCTTGAACGGCTGTCCGAGGCGGGGACGCCGCGGCAGATCGTTTCGATCAGCGTGCCGCCCCCGGGCCGCCCGCTGCCCGCCCCTGCCCTACCCCGGCACCGGGTCGACGTCTACGGCGACAGCGACACGGTCGGATCCGGCCTTGCCCGGGGTGACCGGCGTTGCACGGGGGATGATGTCTTCCTGTCCACCGACACGACGCTGGCCTATCCCGCCTTGCTGGCCCGGCGCCTTGGGGTCGGCGCCGCGGTAATGGCCCGGTCGGGCATCGGCCTGATCCGCGGGCATGACGGAAGCCCGCCAGAGCGAAACCTGCTGGCGTTGCACGGTCTGACGCTCCCGTCCTCTCCGGGTCTGGCAAGCGCCGAGGCGCCCTGGCTGATCGTGGTCGAGGTGGGCGCAAACGATTTCGCGAAACCGCTGCAGGCAGGCGAGCCGTGGGGCGACGAGACCGCCTTTTCGGCGGCTTTTTCGGCGGCATTCGACGGCTTCCTGCGTGATCTTGCCCACGATGCACCCGGTACGCCCATCTTGGTGCTCGCAGTTCCCGACCCGGGCAGGGACGTGCGGCCCGAGATCGTGGACGTGGCTGATCGCCTGACATCATCCGGCGCGGCTGTGCGGCTGGTGCGGGTGGATGGTCTCGACTACCGGGGGTGCAACTGGCACCCTTCGGTTGCCGACCATGCCCGAATTGCCGATGCGCTGGCTAGGGCGGTTGACGGACTGATCCTTGATGGCCTGCTGGAGGACCGATGACGCTCTTTCGGCCCATTCTGAACCGCCTTCGCCGCTTCGCAGGCGGCGCTGCGCCCGATTTCATCGCCCGCGCATTGGACCGATGGGAAGTGTCGCCGGGAGAGGAGGCCGATTTCCCGGCGGCGGTGTTCCTGCCGGGGCAGTTGGACCGCATTCATGCCACCGTTTTTGGCAGCGAGGCCGAGACGCGCCATGCGCTGACGTTTTCGGGCGCACGGCCGGTGCGGCCAACCATGGCCTTCCGGTTTCGCGATGTCGATCTGGTGGACGGCGTTTTGTACAAGGCCGGGGCCGAGTTCCACCTGCGCCCGCGGCGCAGGCGGCTGCCGCTGGCCCCGCGCCCTGCCTTGGCCCTGTCAGGGGCGATCTATGACAGCTGGATCGGCCTTCGCTATTTCGGCAACTGGCTGATGGACGACTGCGAAACCTACCGTCTGGCCGAAGCGGCCGGGCAGCCGGTCACGCTGCGGCAAGACAGCGCCGGGCACCGGGCGGGATACGAGGCATTGCTGGGCATCAGCCCCCGAAGGGTGGGCGACGCGCATTTCGACGAGCTGATCCTGTTCGACGACATGCACAACACCGCAGGCCGCAAGGCGCGGGCGGCCGACCGTCGGCGGCGGCTGGTTGGACTCGCCACGCCCGCCCTGCACCCCGGCGTGTTCCTGCTGCGCGGCACCACCGGCGACGCACGACTGTTGCGCAACGAAATTCAGCTGGCCGAAACGCTGGAGCATCTCCACGGCATCCGCCCGATGATGGCCGAGGGGATGACGGTGGCGCAGATCATTGCTGCTTGTGCGGGCGCCCGCGTGGTCGTGGGCGTGGAGGGCAGCCAGATGACACATGCGCTGGCCGCGATGCCCGCTGGCGGTACCTTTCTGGCCCTGTTCCCGCCCGACCGGGTGACCGCCGCCATGAAGATCATGACCGACAGGCTGGACCTGCGCTTTGCCATCGTCGTGGGCGAAGGCGATGCACAGGGGTTCCGGATTTCGGCCGACGAGGTGGAGGCCACGTTGGCGATGCTGGGATGACAAGGATTTGCCATGTGTTTGACGCATTTTGCGTTGACATCACCGGGCGGGGATGAAGTCAGGGGCGGTTGCGCGGACGGCTGGCTGTGCGGCCCCACCGTGGGCAGGGGCGACGTGCGATGTTTGAAGAGTTGCGCGCGGATTACCGCAGGCACGGCCGGTCGCTGACCGAGCCAGCCTTCGTGTCGCTGGCCATCTACCGGTACGGACGCTGGGCGATCCAGCGCCGGAACCGGGTGGCGCGGCGGGTGGCCAATCTGTTCTATGGCCTGCTGAAGCTGCTGATCCTGAACGTCACCAAGGTATGGATCCCGCCGCAGACGCAGATCGGCAAGGATTTTCACATCATCCACGCCGAAGGGTCGCTGTCGATTCACCCTGACGCGGTGATCGGCGACCGGGTGGGGGTGATGCACAACGTGACCATCGGCACCAACATGGGCCCCGGTGCCCCTGTGATCGGCAATGACGTGTTCATCGGCGTGAACTCCACCGTGCTGGGCCGAATCCGCATTGGCGACAGGGTGCGCATCGCGGCGAACACCGCCGTCACCACCAATGTCCCGGCGGATTCGGTGGTGGTGGGGTCGCCTGCCAAGATCTACCCCTCGCTGGCCCGCGTGGCGGCGCAGAAGAAGAAGCCCGCGCCGTGACTGACCTTTCCGCCATCCCCGGCGCCGACCACCCGATGTGGGAGTTGTTGTGGGCCAACCTGCCCGAACGGGCCGACAAGCCCTGCCTGATCGACCCCGCACGGCAGATCACCTATGGCGCGCTGGCCGAAGCGGCCGATGCGCTGGCCGCGCAGCTGCGTGCCCTTGGGGTGATGCCGGGTGACCGGGTGATCGTGCACCTGCGCAAGGGGATCGACGAGGTCGTCGCCATGTTTGCCGCCTGGCGCATCGGGGCGGTGATGGTGAACGTGAACCACCAGTGGACGGCCGAGCAGCTCATGTTTGTGGCGCAGGACTGCCGCGCGCGGCTGGTGGTGGTGCCCCCCGCAGTGGCCCGTGCGCTGGCCGGGCTTGCCCTTCCTGTTACACTGCAACGGGTGGTCGTGCGCGGCGGCACGGTGCCTGACGACGCAGCATTGCGGTTTTCCGCCTGGGAAGACATGCCATCGACCGACCCGCTGGTGCCCGACCACCCCGACCCGGGCGCGCTGGCGGCCATCATCTATACCTCGGGGTCCACCGGGCGGCCCAAGGGCGTGATGCTGACGCATCGCAACATCCGCATCGGCGCCCTGTCGGTGGTGCAGTATCTGGGGCTGAACGAAACGGACCGCCTGCTGTCGGTGCTGCCCTACAGCTTTGACGCCGGCCTGAACCAGCTGACCACCATGCTGCGGGTGGGCGGCAGCGTGGTGCACCAGCCCGTCACCCTTGCCTCCGAGATCGTGCGCATGGCGCAGACCCACGCCGTGACCGGCATCGCCGGGGTGCCGCCGATGTGGTCGATGGTGGTGCGCTATCTGCTGGATGCGCCCGCGGCCTTTCCGGCGCTGCGGCGCATCACCAACACCGGCGGCAAGATCACCCCCGAAATCCTGGATGCGCTGCCCGCGGTATTTCCCGGCGCCGACATCTTTCTGATGTACGGCCTGACCGAGGCGTTCCGGTCCACCTTCCTGCCGCCGTCGCGGTTTGCCGCCAAGAAGGGGTCCATCGGCCAGGGCGTGCCCCATTCCGAAATCCATGTGGTGCGCCACGGCATCGGCCCCGCGGGCCCGGGCGAACAGGGCGAACTGGTGCACGGCGGGCCGCTGGTTTCGCTGGGCTACTGGGAACGCCCGACCGACACTGCCGCGCGCATCCGCCCCTGCCCGGAACTTGCGCACATCTTCGGCGACCGTCCCGTGGTATGGTCGGGCGATCTGGTGCGCGTGGACGCCGACGGCGACCTGTGGTTCGTCGGCCGCATGGATGACATGATCAAGACCATGGGCTTCCGGCTGAGCCCCACCGAAGTTGAAGATCACGCGGCACGGACCGGGCTGGTGACGGAAAGCGTGGCCTACGCCATCGAGGACGCCGAGATGGGTCAGGCGGTGCAACTGGCCTGCGTGTTGGCCCCCGGCACCACCGATGCCGCATTGCGCGCTGCCTGCCGCCGTGTGATGCCCACCTACATGATCCCCACCCGGTTCTTCGCCTGGCCGGGCACCATGCCCCGCACCGCAAGCGGCAAGCTGGACCGCCCCGCCATCATCGCCGCCTGCCGCAGCGGCCAAGCTGCCGCCCTGACCTGACGGATACCCGCCATGACCCAACCCGCCGGCCTGACCCCACAAAGCCTGATCGACTACCTGCGCGAAGAGATGTCGGTCACCGACCCTGTCGATGCCGAGACAGATCTGTTCTCCTCGGGCCTGCTCGACTCGGTCGCGATGATGAGCCTGATTGCCTTTGTCGAGGAACGCACCGGCGCCGATGTGCGCCCGGCCGATGTCACGCTGGACAATTTTGACACCGTATCGCGGATCGTGGCCTATGCTGCCACCCTGGACTGAACTTGACCCGCTGCTGACCGCCGCGGCCGACCGCTTCGGCACGCCCGCCTATCTGTATGTGGCCGAGCGGATTGAAGAGCGGCTGGCGCGACTGGAGGCCGATTTCGGCCGCTGGTTCCGGATGAGCTATGCAGTAAAGGCGAACCCGAACCCGGCGCTGTTGCGCTGGTTGCATGGCCGGGTGCCGATGCTGGACGTGTCCTCGATCGGCGAGGTGCGGCTGGCGCTGGCGGCGGGCTGGTCGGCTGACGATCTGAGTTTCACCGGCCCGGCCAAGCGCGATGCGGAACTGGCCGAGGCGTTGCGGGCGGGCGTCGGCGATCTGGTGCTGGAAAGCGTGGACGAGGCCCTTGCTGCCAACCGTCTGGCCGGCGCGGCGGATGTGCGCCAGCGCGTGCTGGTGCGGCTGGCGCCCGACCGTGTGCCCAAGGGGTTTGGTGACCAGATGGCAGGCCGCCCCAGCCCCTTCGGCATCGACGTGGAAGAGGCCGGGGCCGCGCTGCGCCACATTGCTGCGCTGCCGCACCTGCGCATCAGCGGTCTGCACATCTATTCCGGCACTCAGTCGCTGAAGCCCGACGCCATTGCCGATAACTGGCGCATCTTCATCACCCATTTCCGCCATTTCTGCGCCGAGATCGACCTGGTGCCGGAACGCCTGGTGTTCGGGTCGGGCCTGGGCATTCCCTATCATGCGGGCGATGTGGCCCTGGATACGGCGGCCATTGCCGCCGCCATGGCGCCGGACATGCAGGCGCTGCGCGATGAGCCGCGCTTCGCGGCGACCGAATTCGTGCTGGAACTGGGCCGTCACCTGGTGGGTGAGGCGGGCGTGTTCCTGACACGGGTGATCCGGGTGAAACCTTCACGCGGGTCACGCATTGCCCTGTGCGACGGCGGCATGAACGCGCATCTGGCGGCAACCGGGCATTTCGGCATGGTGCTGCGGCGCAACTTCCTGTTGCACCGGGTGGGCGGCGGAGAGATTTCGGGCAAGATCGACCTGCACGGGCCGCTCTGCACCTCGATTGACCGGCTGGCTGCGGGAGCAGAGTTGCCCACCGTGTCGGACGGCGATCTGATCGCCGTGCACGCCAGCGGCGCCTACGGCCCGACGGCCAGCCCGGCCGCCTTCATCAGCCACCCCGCCCCGCGCGAGATCTGGGCCGAGGGCGGGCAGTTGTCGGACGTGACGCGCTGACCGGCGGAAAAAGGCAAAAGGCGGCGCCGGATGACCGGCGCCCCCTTCCATTTCGTCCGCAGCTGTCACTCGGCCGCGGCGGGCTTTTGCTCCGGCCCGCGGGTTTTCCACAGCGAGTAGAAGATCCCCGCAGCAATGATGCCCACGGTGATGGCCAGCGACAGGTAGGGGTCGAACTTGCCGAAGAAGTAGCTGTAGAAGCCCTTCATCCCGATGAAGATCAGCACCACGGCCAGCGCGTACTTCAGATAGTGGAAGCGGTGCACCAGCGCTGCCAGCGCGAAGTACAGCGCGCGAAGGCCCAGGATCGCCATGATGTTGGCGGTATAGACGATGAAGGTGTCGGTGGTGATCAGGAAGATCGCAGGCACCGAGTCCACAGCGAAAATCAGGTCGGCGAAGTTGATGACCAAAAGCGCCACGAACAGCGGTGTGGCGAAGAGCACCAGCTTGCCGGTCGCCGGATGCGGTTGGCGGACAAAGAAACTCTGTCCGTGCAGGTCCTTGGTCACGTTCATGTATTTCGAAACCAGCTTGACCAGCGGGTTCTTCGATACATCCGTGTCACCCTCGGGCACGACCAGCATCTTGATGCCGGTAAAGGCCAGGAAGGCGGCGAAGACCAGCGTCACCCACTTGTAGGTCGAAATCAGCTCGGCTCCGATGGCGATCATGATGCCGCGCAGCACGATCACCCCGATGATGCCCCAGACCAGCGCGCGGTACTGGTACTTTCGCGGGATCGCGAAGTAGCCGAAGATCAGCGAAATGACGAAGACGTTGTCGATCGAGAGGACCTTTTCGATGATGTAGCCCTGGAAGTAACTGGCCACCGGGTTGGTGCCGTCACTTGTCACCAGCGTGCCGTTCGACCACGCCCACCAGATATAGCCGCCAAAGGCCACCGCGATGGCGATGTAGAAGGCCGACAGCTTCAGGCTCTCGGCGACGCCGATCTCGTGGTCGTCCTTGTGCAGCACACCCAGGTCAAAGACCATCAGCGTGATCACGATGGTCAGGAACATCAGCCAAAGCCACACGGGCTTGCTGATGAATTCGTAGAACAGGAAATCCATGTCGTCCCTCGTGCAGTGTTGAACACCTGAACGGGGATGCAACCGGAAGAATGGAAGACGGCCCCGTCATGTCAGCGCCGACATCACAGGCATGTCACTGCCTGCCAGAGGGGCCCGGTCGCCGCTCTGGTCAGATGGAACGTCGTTCGCATCTTTCAAGAGTTGCGGGCAGCGAAAACCCAGGAGAAGTGCGTTGACCGCCCGCCGCGGCTGGATCAAGCTGCTTGGGGTGGCAATCCGCCCTGCTTCTCTCAACCCCATCGCGAGCGCGTTTCATGACGGAAGAAGAGATCGCGCTGGTCCGCCTGCGCCAGGAAGGCTCCATTGAGCGCGAGAAGATCAAGGCAGATGTCAAGAAGGTGGTCTATGGCACGTTTCTTGTGGGCATTGCCGTGGCGCTGTTTCCCGTGGTGTCGGGTTTCATCGAGCACCATTACAACCTGCGGATCGAGGACGCCAAACAGGTGAATGCCCTTGCCCTTCAGGCCAACCAGCTTGCTCTGGACCTGAAAAGCTTGAGCGGGAAAGCCAGTTGGCCGCAGAAGCGGCAAGCTTAGCCGCCCTGCAGTCCGACCGGACGTTCTTCGAAAGCATTGCCGACGAGGCACGCAGTGCGCGCCTTTCGGACCGGATCACCATTGCCGAGTTTTTCGCCTATGTTGCGCGCGACGACGTCGAGCGCGAACGCTGGTCGGAGTTTCTGCTGTACCTGCAGGACGCACAGGAACGGAACAACTCCCGTCGATCCGAACTGCTGCTGGTGATCCAGGACATTTCACGGACTGACGCCGAGCGCGCGGCTGCGGCCAGGGAACTTGCCCAGATCGATGAACGTGAAAGCGGCATCGCTTCGGGAACCCAGGACACCCGCTGGCTGAACGAGGTGCCCGTGCCAAGCCGGGAAACAACGGGCAGTGTCGATCTGCGCTATGCGTCGCAGGAGGATCTTTCCAGACTGCTTGGCGTTCCGCATTCCGCGCCCGGCCCAAACTGTCAGCGACCCGAGAACGCGCGCCTGCTTGCCCTGGTCGAGAGCCGGCCGGTAGGTCCGCTGACGGTCACCCTGATCAAGCCCGCACTCGATTCGCTGGAGCGCGTGCTGGCCGGGGTCAAGCAGGACCAGCCCGACCTCTACAATGACATCGGCACGGCAGGCGGTCTTTGCGTCCGGCTGGTCCGCGGATCAACCAACCGGTTTTCCAACCACAGCTGGGGGACGTCCATCGACCTCACTGTTGGCGGGCAGCTTCCCGCCTTCGGAAAGGAAACGGTGCCGGAAGGGATGGCAGAACTGGCAAAGCATTCTGCCAAGGAAGGCTGGGTCTGGGGCGGCCATTTCCCGCGGCCCGACAGCATGCATTTCGAGGTGAGCATCGAGAAACTGGAAGAATGGAATGCAGCGGGGCTGCTTTCGCCCTGAATTGACGTTGATGGGCAACGCCCGGAAGGCACAGTGCCGCCTTACCGGTTAGCCCGCGCCACCCGCACCGCCACGCTCATCCCATGCGCCTGCAGCCCCTCGCTGGCCGCCAGCCGCTCGGCCGCCGGGCCAATGGCCGCCAGCGACGCAGGCGTCATCCGCGCCAAGGTGGTGCGCTTCATGAAATCCAGCACCGACAGGCCCGAGGAAAACCGCGCCGACCGCGCCGTGGGCAACACATGGTTCGGGCCGCCGATGTAGTCGCCGATGGCCTCGGGCGTCCACTGGCCCAGGAAGATCGCCCCAGCGTGGGACATCATCGGCAGCAATGCCTCGGGGTCGTCGGTGCAGATCTCCAGATGCTCGGGCGCCACGCGGTCCGACAACGCGCAGGCCTCGGCCAGGTCGCGCGTCACGATCACCGCGCCATGCCGCGCCCAGGATGCCCCGGCAATGGCACGGCGGGGGAGCGTTTCCAGATGGCGGTCCAAGGCCCGGGCCACGGCTTGCGCCAATGCGGCGTCTGGCGTCAGCAGGATGGATTGTGCGCTTTCGTCGTGTTCGGCCTGCGACAGCAGGTCAAGCGCGATCCAGTCGGGATCGGCGGTGCCGTCTGCGATCACCAGAATTTCGGACGGCCCGGCGATCATGTCGATGCCCACCTGCCCGAAAACCCGCCGTTTGGCCGCCGCGACAAAGGCGTTGCCGGGGCCGGTGATCTTGTCCACCGGCGCGATGGTCTCTGTCCCGTAGGCCAGCGCCGCAACGGCCTGCGCCCCGCCGATGCGGTAGATGGTCGACACGCCCGACAGTTGCGCCGCCAGCAGCACCAGCGGGTTCACCGCACCGCCCGGCGTCGGGCAGGCGATCACCCGCCGTGCCACCCCCGCCACCTGCGCCGGGATGGCGTTCATCAGCACCGAAGACGGATAGCTGGCCGTCCCCCCCGGCACGTACAGCCCCGCCGCCGACACCGGTGTCCAGCGCCAGCCCAGCATCGCGCCCGTGTCATCCTGCCACCGCGCATCCGCGGGCTGCTGCCGTTCGTGGTAGGTCCGGATGCGCGCCGCCGCCAGTTCCAGTGCCGCCCGGTCCTCGGGTAGAACCTTCGCCACCTCGGCGGCGATCTCTTCGGTCGTGAAGGCCAGCCGGTCGGGTGTCAGGTCCATCCGGTCGAAGCGTGTCGTGTAGTCGATCACTGCCGCGTCGCCGCGCGCCCGAACATCGGCGATGATCGCGGCCACCACGGCATCCACATCTTCGGACACCTCCCGCTTCTGCGACAGCAGCGCGGCGAAGGCGCCCTCAAAACCGGAATCTCGGGTGTTCAAGGCTATGGGCACTTGGCTTTCCTGTTCTCATCTTTGCGCAAATACCCCACGGTGGTACGGGGGGCGTGAACCCCCCCGGGGCGCTCTCCTCAAGGCGCAACGTCGGCCGGGTTATCCCCGCCCTCCCCTGCCTTCAAGCCGCATCCAGAAGCCCGCGGCCCTTCAACAGAGCGTCGACCCCCGGCATCCGGCCGCGAAACCGGGTGTACAGCACATCGGCCTCTTCGGACCCGCCTGCCGACAGGATGTGCTGTTCCAGCTTCTTCGCCGTTTCCGGGTCGAAGGCACTGCCCGCCTCCTTGAACGCCTCGAACGCGTCGGCGTCCATCACTTCGGACCACATGTAGCTGTAGTAGCCCGCAGAGTAGCCGTCACCGCTGAACACATGGGCGAAATGCGGCGTGGCGTGGCGCATGACAATGGCCCGGGGCATCCCCATGCCGTCCAGCACCTCGGCCTGCATCGCCATGGGGTCGGCGGGCGGCGCGCCTTCGTGGAAGGCAAGATCGACCATGGCCGAGGCGACGAATTCCACGGTGGCAAAGCCCTGGTCATAGGTCGAGGCCGCCAGCAGCCGGTCGCGCAGTGCCTCGGGCATGGGCTCGCCCGTCGCATGGTGGCGGGCATGCGCGGTCAGCACTTCCGGCACCGACAACCAGTGTTCGTAAAGTTGGCTGGGCAGTTCCACGAAATCGCGCGCAACATTGGTGCCCGCGACAAAGCCATGCGTCACGTCCGACAGCATCGCATGCAAGGCATGGCCGAATTCGTGGAACAGCGTGCGTGCGTCGTCCCATGACAAGAGCGCAGGGTCACCCTTGGCAAAGTTGCAGACGTTCACCACCACCGGGGTCTTGGCGTCGGGCAGCTTGCGCTGCCCGCGGAAGGACGAACACCACGCGCCCGAGCGTTTCGACGGCCGCGCGAAGTAGTCGCCGATGAAGACCGCGACATGCGCGCCGTTGCGCGTCACCTCCCACGCCTGCGCGTCAGGGTGGTACAACGGCACGTCCAGCGGGCGGATTTCCAGCCCGAACAGCCGTTTGGCACAATCGAAAGCGGCGGTCACCATGGCGTCGAGAGAGAGGTACGGCTTGATCGCCGCCTCATCCAGATCATGCAGCGCACGGCGCCGCTTCTCGGAGTAGTAGCGCCAGTCCCAGGGTTCGAGCGGGCCGTTCACGCCATCGGCGCGCAGCATCGCCTCCAGCGCCTCGGCATCGGCCAGGGCGCGGGCGCGGGCAGGCGTCCAGACGCGCATCAACAGGTCGCGCACCGCAGCAGGTGTCTTGGCCATCTCGGGTTCCAGCTTGTAGGCCGCGAAGGACGCATAGCCCAGAAGCCCCGCCCGTTCATGCCGCAGCCGCAGGATGTCGCCCGCGAGCGCGCGGTTGTCGGTCGGCCCGCCATTCGCTCCGCGCGCCACCCAGGCCTCGAACGCCTTCTGCCGCAGGTCGCGGCGGGACGAGAATTGCAGGAACGGCACGATCAGCGACCGGTTCAGTGTGACGACCGCCCCCTTCGCACCGCGCTCGGCCCCCGCCGACCGCAGCGCGCCCTCCAGCCATTCGGGCAGCCCCAGCAGGTCATCCTCGGACAGGTCCATGACCCAGCCGCGTTCATCCGCCAGCACATTCTGCGAAAACTGCGTGGTCTTGACCGCCAGTTCCGACTTCACCGCCGTCATCCGCGCGGCCTGCTCGCCCTCCAGGTCGGCCCCGGCCCGCAGGAACATGCGGCGGTACAGCGTCAGTACCCGCAATTCCTCGCCCGAAATCTCGCCGCGCGCTTCCCAAAGCGCCTTGATCCGTGCCCACAGCGCCTTGTTCCCCGTCACCTCCGAGTTGAAGGCCGAGAGCTTCGGCGCAAGGTCGCGCTGCAGCGCTTCGCGCGTGGCGTTGGCGTCCGCGCCGGCAAGGTTGAAGAACACCGCCGCCACGCGGTCTAGCGTGTCTTCAGCTGTCTCCATTGCGCCCAGCGTGTTGGCGAAGGTCGGCGCCACAGGGTTGTCCGCTATGGCCGCAATGTTGGCGCGCGCTTGGGCCAGTGCAGCGTCGAAGGCGGGGGCGAAGTCGGCATCCGACAGGTCGGCGAAGGGCGGCAGGGCAAAGGGGGTATCCCAGCGGGACAGAAGCGCATTCATGGCGGTCTCCTTTGACGTGCAACCTAGGCGCGCCGGGGGCCAAGGTCCAGAAGCCGCGATTGACAGAACCGTGCCCCCCGGCCACCGTTTCCCGCAAGCGGGGGGTGGCATGCGGTACAGCGAAACAATCACCATCGACGATCTGGAGACGGACCCCTACCCCGTCTATGCCCGCCTGCGGCGCGAGGATCCGGTCGCCCCGGTGCCCGCCGCGAACTGCTGGTTCGCCACGCGGTGGCAGGATGTCGAGGAGATCGCCCGCCATCCCGACTTCACTGCCGTGTCGGACGAGGCACCCTTGAACGCGGCCTTCGGGCGGCCGAACGTGCTGACGACGGAAGGCACCGCGCATGCGGAACTGCGCGGCGGGATCGAGCCGCATTACCGGCCCCGCCGGGTGGCGGAGTACATCGAAACGCTGGTGCGCCCGATTGCCGAGGCGCAGTTGCGGGCGTTTCTGGCCAGCGGCGGCATCGACCTGCTGTCGGGGTTCTTCGAGCCCGTCTCGGCGCTGTCGCTTGCCCGGTCCTTCGGGTTCATGGACGTGGACATGCCCACCCTGCGCCGCTGGTTCCACGGCCTGAGCCAGGGCGCCATCAACTTCGAACGCGACCCGGAACGCGCTGCGGTCTGTGCCCAAGTGGTGGCCGAGATCGAGGCCGTGGCGCTGCCTTTGCTGGAACGGCTGGCACGCGAACCCGACCAGTCGCCGCTGTCGCACCTGCTGCATGCAGGAATGCCCGAGGGGCAGACGCGCCCGCCCGACCGCATTTTGCCCTCGGTCAAGATCACGCTTCTGGGCGGGATGCAGGAGCCGGGGCATGGTGCGGCGAATCTTTTGGTCGGGCTGATGCAGAATCCCGGCCAGATGGCAGCGCTGCAGGGCGACCCGTCGCTTCTGCTGCAGGCGATCGACGAGGCGCTGCGCTGGATTGCCCCCATCGGCACGATGATGCGCACGGCAACCCGCGACACGACTGTCGGCGGCATCGCGGTGCCGAAGGGAACGCCGGTGTCGTGCATCTTCGCCTCGGCCAACCGCGACGAGACGCGCTGGGACGACCCCGACCGGTTCGATATCTTCCGCACCCCCCGCGCGCACATGGCCTTTGGCCTGGGCGCGCATTTCTGTGCAGGCAAGTGGTTCGCCAAGGCGCAGATCGACATCGCCATCCGCGTGGTTCTGGACGCCTTCCCCCGTCTTTCCTTCGCCGATGCAGCCCCCGCCTTCCGCGGCTGGGAATTCCGCGCCCCCGAGCATTGCCGCATTGCACGCTAGGCTGGCCGGGATTCACTTCCCGCAATGGCCGCCGCGAAGGCCGCCTCGGGGCGCAGGGAAAAAATGCCGTCGGCCGCATGGGCGGCGGCGATGCGGTCCATCCGGAAGGTGCGCGGCGCATTGCGGCCGATGTCCCAGGCCACCAGGTACCACACCGGCGCATTCAAGAGCAGGAACTGCGGCTCGACCCGCCGGTCCGTGCCGCGCCCCTCGGCATCGCTGTAGCCGAATTCCAGCACCCGCCGCTCCAGAAAGGCGGCAAACACCTCGCCCGCCGCTTCGCCTGGCGCACGGAACCCCTGCAACACCGGAACCGAGGCACCCTTGCCGATCAGGATGCGCGCCCGAAGCCCGCGGATGCGGTCGCGCATGGCGGGCGAGAACGACGCTTCAAGCTTGCGCCGCACCGGTCCAAGGTTCGCCATCATCCACGGCGCCCCCATCCGCTCGGCAACGGTCAGCGACACCAGCAGTTCAATGGCCTCACGGTAGTTCAGCGCCAGCCGCCCGACACCCCAATGGCGGTCCAGCCGGATGCCCCCGCCCCGCCCCCGGTCGGCCTCGACCGGCAGGCCGCGGGCGCGCAGCACCGCGATGTCGCGGAACAGCGTGCGGGGCGACATGCCGAACTCGGCCGCCAGCCCTGCCACCGTCATTGGCGCCTCGGCCTTCAGCCGTGCGGCCAGCAGGTCCAGCCGGTCAAGGCGCGCAGGGGTGTCGGATCGGGCCATCAAATGTGACGCAAACTGTCATCCATGCCCCTATCGCATTCCGACACCATCACGGCAAGGAGCCACACATGACCACCGTCGAAACCGCCCGCATCCGCCTGCTCGACAGCGCCACCGAAGCCGACCTGATCGCAGCCTCGGATCGCTTCCAGGCCGAGTTCCTGTCCACCTTCCCCGGCTTCCTGCGCCGGGAATTGATGCACGCGGGCGGGCACGACTACCTCGACCTCATTCACTGGGCCACGCCCGAAGCGGCGCAGGCGGTGATGGAGGCGGCGAAGCAATCGCCTGCCTGCGCCGCCTATTTCGCCGTGATGGACATGGGCAACGGGGATCTGACCGCAGGCGTCGCGCATTACCGCAGCCTTGCAGTCTATCGCTGACGCCCCCCTCCCTCATCTTTGCCGAAAAACCCCGGGGTCGGCCATCGTGTCCGCCTGCCGTTCAAGGACCGATGGTCGACGGGCAGCGCCCCGGGTCTCTCCACCGATTGCGACGCCTATCGTTCCGTCCGCGCCCGCAGCCGCGCCTCAACGCGGCGCAGAATCAGGCTCAGCCCTATGGTCATCGTCAGGTACAGAAGCGCCACGATGTTGTAGGTCTCGAAGTAGCGGAAGTTTCCCGCGGCCGTCACCTTGCCCAGCTGCGTGATGTCGCCCACCCCCAGCACCGACACCAGCGACGAATCCTTCACCATCGCGACGAAATCGTTGCCCAGCGGCGGAAGGATCATGCGGAAGGCCTGCGGAAAGGTCACATGGCGAAACCGCTGCCAGGGCGACAGTCCCAGCGCCTGCGCCGCCTCGATCTGTCCGCGGTCCACCGCCTGCAGCCCAGCGCGGAAAATCTCGGACAGGAAAGCCGAATAGGCCAGCATCAGCGCAATCATCGCGCGGTACAGCAGCGGAAAGTCGCGCGCGCGCACCTCGGGCAGGCCCAGCGCGTTCCAGCCGCTGACCGCGGCGGGCACAAAGACGAAGGCCACATACAACAGCAGCACGATGATCGGCACGCCGCGCATCACCTCGACATAAAGGCGCGCCGCCTGCCGCACCGCGATGCGCTGCGACAGGCCCATCAGCGCCAGGCCAAGGCCCAGCGCACAGGCCCCGGCATAGGCGGCTACCGAAACCGCGGCGGTGATCCATATCCCCTTCGCCAGCACATCCAGCGCTTGAGAGTACACCTCGTCCGCCAGCACCTGCCAGAACAGCAGAAGGCCGGTGACCGCAACGATCACCAGCCACCAGGGAAAATCCTCGTCAGGCTTCGGGTTGGGCGTCACCGCGCCGCGGTCATTCGCCGAACTTGTAGTCGAGGAACCACTTCTTGTTCAGCGCATCCAGCGTGCCGTCCGCCCGCATCGCCGCGATGGCCGCGTTCATCGGCGCCACAAGGTCAGAGCCCTTGGGGAAGATGAAGCCGAAATCCTCGGTGGCCAGCGGTTCTCCGATGATCTTCAGCCCGCCGTTCGAGGCCGAGACATAGCCGTTGGCGGCAGTGGAATCCGACAGCGTCAGGTCCACGTCGCCCGCCTTCAGCGCCTCCAGCCCTGCCCCGAACGTCTCGAACTTGATGATGCGCGGGTTTTCCTCGTTGCCGTCCAGTATGTTGTAGACGGCAGCATAGAACGGCGAGGTGCCCGGCTGGGCAGACACCAGCAGGTCTGGGTTGGCCGCAAAGGATGCCGCGTCAGAGAACCGCGCCTCGTCCCCGCGCACGATCATCAGCATTTCCGAGCGCATGTAGGGTTCCGAGAAATCGACCTTCTCCTTGCGCTCGTCCTTGATGGTGATGCCGGTCATGCCCAGGTCGTACTGGCCCTCGGACACCGACGGGATCATCGCGTCCCACGAGGTGTTTTCGTACTTCA
Source organism: uncultured Rhodobacterales bacterium (assembly GCA_964559535.1). Classification (GTDB taxonomy): domain Bacteria; phylum Pseudomonadota; class Alphaproteobacteria; order Rhodobacterales; family Rhodobacteraceae; genus CAZLIC01. The sequence continues at coordinate 49,592 of CAZLIC010000009.1, read as the reverse complement.
CCGTGATGTTCAGCCGCTTGGCGATATCGGCCATCGCGTCGTATTCCCAGCCGATCGCGACCCCCTGCTTGTCCAGGAACTGCAGCGGCGGATACGCGTTCTCGGTCACGACAACGACTTCGCGCCCGCCAAGGTCAGGCACATCCTGCGCAACAGCAGGAAGGGCAAACAGAAGGGCGGCGCCAAGGGCGGCAATACGGTTCATGGGTCAGGCTCCCTGTTGGCGGGTCAAGGTCCCGCGGACCTGCCTACTATGGCGCGGCGGGCGGCGCTGTCCAGCGCCGCCGAGCCCGCCAGCCCCGCGGTGGCGCCATTCTGGCGGGCTCAGGGCCACTCGTCGCGGGCCACCTGCCACAGCGCCGACATCACGGGCGACGGCGGCGCTGCCAGCGCGACGGTAGCGGCCGTGGCGGAGAGTACTGCCTGCAGCGCCGCAAGGTCGAAGTCGCCGGTCCAACCGGTTCCGTCGAACACCCGCAGCGGCGTCGTCGGCACGCCGTCCAGCCAGTTCACCAGAAGCTCGGCAATGCCAAGGCCCAGTGCGGCCCCGGCCATGCTGTCGGTCGGATAATGCACGCCCGCAATGGTCCGGTTCTGTGCAATGCGGGCCGCAAGGCGCATGGCCGGCGTGCGGTCAGCCACCAGTGCCGCCGCGTCCACCGGGCCGCGCGTTGCCAGCGCACTGAACAGCACGGCCACGGCAAAGCTCTCGGTGGCATGGCCCGACGGCCATGCGGCGTGGCCGGGGGTCTGGATGATGGGCTGCAGATCGGGCGTGGCCATGATCGGGCGCGGCAGGTCAAAGTGCAGCTTCAGCCGCATCTCGATCCGGTTCACCAGACGCAACAACGCCCAGATCAGTTCCAGCGACCTTTTTGTTGCCACCCGGTCAAGATATCCCAGCGCCCCGAAGAAGCTGACGATGTCGCCGGATTGCACCTGGATTTCCGCCAGCCGGTCCATGCGCAGGTCGGCATAGCTGCGCAGAAGCGGCATCTGGTCGTTCAGGAAGCTGGCGTCAAATGTCGGGCGTGTCAGCCGCACAACGGCAGCGCCGCCCGCCAAGGGCGACACGACCGCGCCCACCAGTGGCGCCGACAGGTCAAGCCCGTAGGCCAGCCCCATCTCGTGATCCACCACGGCAGCCTGCGGACCGTCTTGCATGCGGCGGAACGCATCCCAGCCGCCGGGCACGGATGTCGGATGCAGCGCGTTCGTCATGCCTGTCCAGTGCCGCGCGATCCCGTCGCGCACCGAGGCCAGCGCCGCCGAAAGGTAAGGCCCCGAAGAGCCACCGGCGCTTTGCATGCCCTGGGTGCCCTGGGTGCCTTGGGTGCCCTGGGTTCCTTGCGTGCCCTGCGTGCCCTGCGTTCCCTGAGTGCCCTGCGTGCCTTGGGTCCCTTGGGTTCCCTGTGTACCCTGCGTTCCTTGCGTGCCCATGTCCGAACTCCCTATGCCACTCTGCCCTCGGCGCGCATCACCGCTGGCCAAACTGACGCAATGCTATGCGCGAGCCATCCGGCGATTCCACACCCTTGGCCCGATCCGCGGGGGATTTTGCGGAGTTTTGACGCGCGCAACCATAAATGGTATTAACGCGTCACAAGTCGCGCCGACCCTTCCATCGCGCAACCGGAACAGACAACATGCCTGACAGTGCCGCCTCAGCGGCCGCCTCCGCGATGGTCGAGCTTTCCTTGCACGGCGCATTCGCCGTGCGAACGCGTCAGGGCGAGGATCTGACGCCGAAGCCACAGAAGGCGCGCGCCCTGCTGGCGCTTCTGGCGACATCGCCGGATCAGCGCCGGGCGCGGCGGTGGCTGGAGGAACGCCTGTGGAGCGACCGTGGGCCGCAGCAGGCCGCCGGCAGTTTGCGGCAGGCGCTTGTTGACCTGCGCCGCGCGCTGGGCCCGCATGGCGACATCGTGCACGCCACGCGTGACTGGGTCGAGATCCGGCAAGGCTGCCTCAGCGTCCTGGCCCCCGGCGGCGAGTTCCTGGAGGGCATCTCGGTCAGGGACCCGGCCTTCCTGCGCTGGCTCGACGCCCAGCGCCGCCAGCAGACCGCGGGTCAGCCCGGACAAGTACAGGCCTCCGAAGCCCCCGCTTCCGCCTGGCCTTCTGATTCGCAGGCGCAACGTCCCGTCGTCATCCGTGTGGGCACCACAGGCCACAGCGGCACGCTGTCGGGGCTGGTGGCCGAAATCCTCTCGGCACGGATCGCCGCCGAGGTATCCGACCATCTGACCGCCAGCATCATCATGCGCGGCGACGGCCCGCCCCCCCCGGGATGCGACATCGACGTGGTCTGCACCGTGGTGGAAGACAACGGCGTCTGCCTTGCGTTTCTCAAGGTCATCCACCTGCCCTCGGCGCGGATCATCTTTGCCAAGGATTGCCGGTTCGTCGGCACGGCCTCATCGCTTGTCGGCTCGGAAGAGCTGATCCGCTGCGCCTTCGAAGCGGCAGAGATCACGGTCAAAAAGATACCGGTGATCGTCGGTCTGGGGCGGGCCTCCACCCGGTCGGCGGCGCTTGGGCAGCTGGCGCTGCACCGCATGTTCACCTTCGACGAGGCTCAGCTGGGCGAGGCCGACCGCCTGATGGAGCAGGCTTGGGAGGTGGAAGAAAACCCGGTGCACCTCGCCTGGCGGGGACTTCTGCAGATGGTGAAGGCCATCGAGATGCCGCGCAGCCTGAAGCCCGAACTGCATGATCTGGCGCAGCGCCTGACGGCCTATGCGCTGGAACGCGACGAAGGAAACCCCACCGTCAAGGCGCTGGTGGCGCAGACGCACGCCATGCTGTTTGGCGACGCACAGTCATCGGGCATCGCGGCAGCGCGCGCAGTTCAGGAAAACCCGCGCAACCCGTTTGCGCTGCAGGCCCTGGCCGTGGCGCGCATGTTGGCGGGCGACGGCGAAGAGGCCTATCGCATGTCACTGCTGGGACGCAGCTATGCCGGACAGTCTTCGTTCCGCCATTGGTGGGACGCCCACCACGCCACCATCTGCATCGCCACCGGCCGCTACACCGAGGCCATCTCGGCCGCCGAATCCGCCCGGTTCGATGCCCCGAAGCTGCGCCCGGCCTATCGCTTTCTGATCGCGCTGTACGCCCACCGCGGCGACCTGGAAAAGGCCAACAAGGTGCGCGAAGAACTTGAAAGGCTGGAACCGGGCTTCACGCTGGACCGGATGGCGCATGACCCGGAATATCCGGTGCGGACGCTGCGCAACACCGGGCTGGTGCGCGACCTGCGCAAGCTGAAGTAGCGCCTTCACGGCACCGGCGCCCACTGCACCATGTCGATCCGCGGCGCGCCGGTGGCCAGCATCACCAACCGGTCAAAGCCCAGGGCTATGCCGCTTGCAGCTGGCATCTGTGCCAGCGCCGACAGGAAATCTTCGTCCAGAGGATAGCGCTCGCCGTAGACGCGCTGCTTCTCGTCCATCTCCAGCCCGAAGCGTCGGCGCTGCTCGGCCGGGTCGGTCAGTTCGCCAAAGCCGTTGGCCAGTTCCACCCCGCAGGCATAGACCTCGAACCGCTCGGCCTCGCGCGGATCGTCCGCGCAGGTGCGCGCCAGCGCCGCCTCGGCGGCGGGATAGCGGTCCAGCACGGTGATACGGCCATGGCCCAGGTGGGGCTCCACCTTCTGCACCAGCACACGGCTGAGGATATCCGACCAGCCGTCGCCATCGCGCACCGTCACGCCAGCGGCCGCCGCCTGCGCCGCCAGTGCGTTACGGTCGGTGGCGCCGCCCGGCAGGCAGGTGGCCAGAAGGTCGATCCCGGCGTGCTGACGGAACGCCTGCGCGACCGAAAGCCGCTCGAACGGCACAAACGGATCGCAGAGGGCATCGCGGAACCGCAGGACGCTGGCCCCCGCCGCTTGCGCTGCCAGGCGCAGGAAGGCGGCGGTGTCGTCCATCAGCACTGCATGGTCCTCGCCCGCGCGGTACCATTCCAGCATGGTGAACTCGGGGGCGTGCAGGGGCCCCCGCTCGCGGTTGCGCCAGACATGGGCGAAGGCGAAGATGCGCGTCTCGCCTGCCGCCAGCAGCTTCTTCATGGCGAACTCGGGAGAGGTGTGCAGGTACATCCGCCGCGCGGCGCCGTCGTTGCCGATGGCGTCGGTGGCAAAGGCGTGCAGATGTGCCTCGTTCCCCGGGCTGGCGGCCAGCGCGGCGGGGTCCACCTCGGTGAAACCTTCCGCCTCGAACCAGCCCGTCAACGCGCGGCGGATCCGGTTTCGCGCGATCAGCGCGGGGCGGCGGTCGGTGTGGCGGGCGGCATCCCACCAGGGTGTTTCGGGCATGTTCTGCTTCCGTCTGGCGCTGTCGCGCGGGATGCGTTAGATGCCGCGCCGAATGGGGCCGCGCAAGGCCCGCGCAGCCAAAGGTCCGCCATGGTCAAGGTCATCGCCTCTTCCCTCCGCAAGGGCAACGTCGTCGAGATGGAAGGCCGTCTTTACGTCGTGCTGAACGCCGCCAACTTCCACCCCGGCAAGGGCACGCCGACCACCAGCGTGGACATGCGCCGCATCAGCGACGGGGTGAAGGTCAGCGAGCGCTGGAAGACCACCGATGCGGTGGAAAAGGCGACCGTCGACGAGCGCAGCTACGACTTCCTGTACGAAGACGGTGAGGGGTTCCATTTCATGGAGCCCGAAACCTATGACCAGCTGGCCATCGGCGCTGACGTGGTGGGCGAAAACAAGGTCTACCTGCAGGAAGGCATGCGCTGCTACGTCAAGACCTTCGAGGGCGTCGCCATCGCGCTGGAAGTGCCGCAGAAGATTACCGTGGAAATCACCGAGACCGAGCCGGTGGTGAAGGGGCAGACGGCCTCGTCGTCCTACAAGCCAGCGATGACGGACAGCGGCCTGCGCGTGATGGTGCCGCCGCACATCGGGCCTGGCTCCCGCATCGTCATCAACACCGACGACAACAGCTATGTGGAACGCGCGCGAGACTGACGGCGCGGGCCTTGCGCAATGCAAACGGGCGGCCCGGCGGGCCGCCCGTCTTTGTTTGCCGGGCCGCCCTAGGCCTTCTGGGCCGAACGGATTTCGGCCAGCAGCGTGTGCATCTGCCGAACCTCTTCCTCGATCTTGACCAGCCGCATGCCGTCGGAAATCTGCTCGATCTCGACACCCTTCACCGCCATTACGTCGCGCACCTCTTCCTCCTTCGCCGCCTCCATCGCATCCACGATGATGCCGAACAGCAGGTTCAGCGTGGTGAAGTTGGTGAAGATGATGAAGATCACGAAGAACGGCCACGCCTGCGGCTGGTGTGCCATCACCGCCTCGGCGATCCCGTTCCAGCCTTCCAGCGTCATCAGTTGGAACAGCGTGAAGAAGGTGGTGCCGATGTCGCCAAAGTATTGGGGCACATCGTTGCCGAACATCGTGGTGCCAATGATGGCGCCCACATAGTACAGGATGAGAAGGATGCCCGCGACCGAGGCGCCGCCGGGCAGCGCCGCGAACATGCCGTTCAGCACCCGCCGCATCGACGGCACCGCCGTGACCAGCCGCATCACCCGCAGCACGCGCAGCGCCCGCAGCACCGACCACGGGCCTGCCGCGGGCATCAGTGCGATGACGATCACGATCAGGTCGAACACGTTCCAGCCGTCGCGGAAGAAGCTGCCACGCAGCACCAAGAGCTTCATTGCGATTTCCACGCAGAAAATGACCAGGCAGACGGTGTCGAGAAAGGCCAGGAACTGCAGGGTGCCGGGCGAAAGCTCCATCGTCATGAGGCCAAGGGTGACGGCGTTCACAAGGATCACGCCGACAATGAAATTCTGGAATTTCGGGTTCTTCACAAGCGTTTCGATCTGTTCCATCTGCGCCTCTTGCAACTCTGCCTTGGCCAGCACGTGTCCCGTGTGGCTGCGCCGCGGACGCTAGCACGGCTGCAGCCACAGAATCACCACTTTTCTGCGCCGGTCTGTCGGGGCGAATCAGGCCGCAGCAGCAAGAGCAGCGCCACAGCCGTCATCGCAACGCCCGTTGCCACACGCGCGGCAGGCCAGCTTGCGCCCAGCACCACTTCCCACAGAATCACCCAGCTGGGAACAAGGAAGGTGTAGGCCATCACCTTGGCCGCGGGCAGGCGCAGCGTGGCGTACTGCAACAGCACAAAGGAAAACGCGGTTGCGGCCACAACGGTGTACCCCAGCGTGACCCACACGATTCCCGGCAGGTTGGCCCAGTCGGTGGCGCGGATCGCGGGCGCTGCCCAGACGGCCAGCAGCACCGTTCCGGCCGCCAGCGTGGCAAAGGTGAACGACGCCGCACCCTCGCCCCGGTTCAACCGCCGCACCATCGGCGCGTACAGCGCATGCGCGGCGCAACCGACGAAATAGACCACCTCGCCGTGGCCCACGGCCATGGCCCGGAACGCCGCCCCGTCACCGCGGAAGATCACCCACAGCGCCCCGGCCCCGCCCACCCCCAGCGCCAGGGCCACCCATGGCCCGGTCACCTGCCGCAACACGATCCAGCCGAACAGGGCCGCCATCGGCGGGGTCAGCGTGAACACCGCCGCGGCACTGACCGGCAACGCCGTCTTCAACCCCTCGAACATCAGCACAAAGTAGCTGGCAATCAGCCCGCCCAGCACCAGCACCCGCCAGGGCGCGCGGAACGCCCGCAGGTCCGGCCCGCCCGACGCCAGCGCCATCACCCCCACCACCGCCGTGGCCAGCAGGAAGCGCAGCGAGGTAAAGGCACCGGGGTCCACCAGGTTCGCCATCCGCGCGCCCAGTGCAAATGACCCCGCAACCAGCGCCGAAAATGCCAGCATCGCCAGATGCCCGCGGGCCTGCGGCGTCACAACCCGGTCCAGTCCTGCGCCGCCTGCTTCAGATGCGACAGGAACCTCTGCACCTTCAGCGTCCGGTGCAGGTCCACATGGGTCACCAGCCAAAGCGGCGCCTCCCAATCGGGTCGCGGCGGCATCACCTCGACCAGACCCGGAATGTTCGCCGCACGATAGGTCATCAGGAAACCGATCCCGGCGCCGGCAACGATTGCTTGTTCCTGGGCCGCGGGTTCGGACGACAGGAACGAAAGCGACTCGGGGGGGACCAGCGCGCGGAGCCAGAGGTTGAAGGGCGCGCGCGACGACGGGTCATCAGGCATGATGAACCGGTGGCGCGGCAGGTCCTCGGGAACCAGGGGAAGTCCATGCCGCGCCACGTAGCTGGGCGAGGCGTACATGCCCACCCGCATGCGCAGGAACGGCTGCACCACGTTGTCGGGCTCTTGTGGTGCGGCGCCTGCGCGGATCGCCACATGCGCCTCGCCGAAATCCAGTCGGAACAGGCGAAAGTCGGTCAGATACCGCACCACCAACCCGTCATGCTCGGCTTGAAACGATGCCAGAGCGGGCACCAGAAGTGGCGCAAGCCCGATGATCGACGTCACGACAAGCTCACCTGAGACGGACTCGCCCTGCCCCTTGATGCGGCTGGACAACTGCGCCAGTTGATCCTCGGTCACCTGGGCCACGGCCAGCAGGTCTCTCCCGGCCTCGGTGGGCGTGTAGCCGCGGGCATGGCGCTGGAACAGCTTGACCCCCAGCCGCTTTTCCAGCGCGTCGATGTGGCGGATGACGGTCGCATGATGCACCCCCAGAAGATCGGCCGCCCCCGAAACCGTGCCCAGCCGCGCCACGTGAAAGGCCGTGCGGACCTCGTCCCAATTGTCGAAACCCATGTCCTGCGCGCCTCCGACTCTCCATCGTTTCAGTAATGCACCGCACCGCAGCGAAGGAAAGGGCAACAGGCTTGACGCGGGCCGGAACCCGCAGCAAGTCTGAGAGTTATGCGATCCTGAGGTGCCTATGATTGTTACCGAAAACACACGTCAGCGCCTGGTCATCGAGTTCCGGCCCTGGTTGATGGGCGCTGTGCTGATCGCCCTGATCCTAGTCATGGTATTACTGGGGATGCGGCTATGGGCGACCGAGACGAAGGCAAGCCTGGCCGTTTTCGGTGTCGCAATTGCCATGTGCGGGTGTTTCGCGATCTTCATCCGCCGCATCCGCGTGACCTTTGATGCCGCCGCAGATTCTGTGATGATCCGCACGGCGACACTGATTGGGGAGAGCGAGCGGATGCTGCGTCTGTCAGAGGTTCAGCACGCCTTTGTGGAAACCTCGATCGACCGGTCACGGAGTTCGCACGGTGAACGTGCTCGGCGCCGGAACACCCATCGTCCGGTTCTGCGGACGGCCACCGAGAAGATGCCATTGACCTCCATCTACGCAGGAGGGCGCGGGGCGTTCGTCGCGGTGGATGCGGTAAACGGCTGGCTCGGTGTGTTGCGGGGGAAGGATCTGCTGCCGGCCGACCTTGCCATCCCCGACCAGACTTGACTCCATCAGGGCGCGGGCGTATCCGACCGTCCAATTCCCCGGAGGCTGAACGCTTCCGGTCCCTTGGGTCATGCCCGGGATCGCCGTCTGCCAGCGCGTTGCGCCCGCAGGCGCCTTTCCGCATTGGCCCGCCCGTCCGCAGATGCGGAGATGACAGACGACCGCCCCGCCCCCATGTCTTGGGGAAACCGAATGGAGTGAGACATGTTCGAATCCCTCTCCGAACGCCTGGGCGGCGTCTTCGACCGTCTGACCAAGTCTGCCGCCCTGTCCGAGGCCGACGTGGCCGCTGCCCTGCGCGAAGTGCGCACTGCCCTGCTGGATGCCGACGTCAGCCTGCCCGTGGTGCGCGACTTTACCCGCAAGGTACAGGACAAGGCCACCGGCGTGGCGGTGACAAAGTCCATTACCCCCGGCCAGATGGTCGTCAAGTTCGTGCATGACGAACTGGTGCGGATGCTGACCGGCGAGGGGCCGGTCGATGCGCTGAAGATCGACAACCCGCCTGCCGCCGTGTTGATGGTGGGCCTGCAGGGGTCGGGCAAGACCACGACCACCGCGAAACTTGCCAAGCGCCTGAAGGAAAAGAACGGCAAGCGCCTGCTGCTGGCCTCGCTGGACACCAACCGCCCGGCCGCCATGGAGCAGTTGCAGATCCTGGCCGCACAGATCGGCGTCGACAGTCTGCCGATCGTGAAGGGCGAAACGGCGGTGCAGATCGCCCGCCGCGCGAAAACACAGGCCGCCATGGGCGGCTATGACGTGCTGATGCTGGACACCGCCGGCCGTCTGCACATCGACGACGTGCTGATGGACGAGGTGCAGGCGGTGCGCGACATCGCCCAGCCGCGCGAGACGCTGCTGGTGGTCGATGGCCTGACCGGGCAGGACGCCGTGCGCGTGGCCTCGGAATTCGACGCCAAGGTGGGCATCTCGGGCGTGGTTCTGACTCGGATGGACGGCGACGGGCGTGGTGGCGCGGCCCTTTCCATGCGCGCCGTCACCGGCAAGCCCATCCGGTTCGTCGGTCTGGGCGAAAAGATGGACGCGCTGGACGTGTTCGACGCCGAACGCGTGGCAGGCCGCATCCTGGGCATGGGCGACATCGTGGCGCTGGTGCAGAAGGCGCAGGAAACCTTCGAGGCCGAACACGCCGAGCGGATGGCGAAGCGGTTTGCCAAGGGTCTGTTCAACATGAACGACCTGAAGATGCAGCTGGAACAGATGTTGAAGATGGGTGGCATGCAGGGCCTGATGGGCATGCTGCCGGGCATGGGCAAGATGCAACAGCAGGCAGCGGCGGCCGGGCTGGACGACACCATGCTGCGCCGCCAGGTGGCGCTGATCAACTCGATGACCAAGAAGGAACGCGCCAACCCCGACCTTCTGCAGGCCAGCCGCAAACGCCGCATCGCGGCCGGGGCGGGGCTCGACGTGTCCGACCTGAACCGCCTGCTGAAGCAGCACCGCCAGATGGCCGACCTGATGAAGACCATGGGCAAGGGCGGCGGGCTGAAGCAGATGATCCGCCAGTTCATGGGCAAGGGCGGCATGCCCGACCCGTCCAAGATGACACCCGAACAGTTGGCCGAGGCGGCGCAGGGCATGAAGCAGGGGATGGGCGGCCCCGGCATGGGAATGCCCGGCATGCCGCGCGGCATGACGCTGCCCGCGGGCCTGTCGGGGCTGATGAAGAAGAAGTGATGACCCCGCCCGTCCTGCACACACCGCGCCTGACGCTGCGCGTCCCGGTCATGGCCGATTATCCGGCGTATGCCGCATTCCTTGCGTCTGCGCGTTCGGTCTTCATCGGCGGGCCCTATGATGGCTGGGCGGCCTGGGGCGTGTTCTGCCATCAGATCGCCGGCTGGCAGCTCTTCGGCCACGGCGGCCTGACGGTCCTGCGCAGCGACACCGGCGTGGCCGTCGGCATGGTCGAGATCAATGGCGGCCCGCTGTTCCCCGAAACAGAGCTTGGCTGGCAACTCTACGACGGCCACGAGGGCCAGGGTTTCGCCACCGAAGCGGCGCGGGCACTTCGAGACTGGGGGTTTGTCCACCTGCCCGTGGAAAGCCTTGTCAGCTATACCGACCCCGAAAACCACGCCTCGCAGGCCGTTGCACGGCGGCTTGGTGCCGTGATCGACCCGGACGCGGCCGTGCAAGACGACGACGACATCGTCTGGCGCCACAACCGCGGGGCGCAGCTATGACTATTCCAACCCTGAACACCCCGCGCCTGGCGCTTCGCCTGCCCGAACTGGCCGATTTCGAACATCGAGCCAATTTCTACGCTTCGGATCGCTCGGTCTGGGAAGGCGGCCCTTTCGACCGCGTCGACGCCTGGCGCATCTTTGCCTCGGAAGTCGGTCAGTGGCTGCTGATGGGTTATGGGCCGTTCAGCGTGACGATGCAGGGGCGCTATGTGGGCGAGGTGGGCATCTATCACGCGGCCGAATTCCCCGAACCCGAACTGGGCTGGTTCGTGATCCCGGTGGCCGAAGGCCAGGGCATCGCCGCCGAGGCAGCGCAGGCAGTGAAGTCCTGGGCGCGCCAGACCTTCGGCTGGCGGCGGCTGGTCAGCATCATCGACCCCGGCAACGCCCGGTCCATCGCCACCGGCCTGCGCATCGGCGGTGTGATCGACCCCACGCTGCCGGGCATCGACCCCGGCGATGTGGTGATCCGCCACGATCTGGGGGCGCCCGCATGACCCACGTTCTGTCGACCGCCCGCCTGACCCTGCGGCCGCCCGAGGCAGGTGACTGGCCCGCCTACCGCGCCTACCGGATGACGCCGCGGTCCACCGTAGCCGCCGAGGACGGAGGCGTGATCTGGACGCTGTTTGCCGCCTTCTTCGGCCACTGGGCGCTGCGCGGCTTCGGGCGGTTCATTGCCGTCCGCCACGACACCGGCACCGCCATCGGCCACTTCGGCCCGTTCTTCCCGGAAGGCCATCCCGAACGCGAACTGACCTGGACGCTGTGGGACGCAGCAAACGAAGGCCAGGGCTTTGCCGCCGAAGCCGCTGCCGCTTGCCGCGACCATGTTTTCGGCATGCTGGGCTGGAGCACCGCGGTCAGCTACATCGCTGTGGAAAACACCCGGTCACAGGCATTGGCAAACCGGCTCGGTGCAGTTCGCGACAAAGGCGCACTTTCGCCGCACGGCAGCAACTTGCAGGTCTGGCGCCACTACCCCGCAACGGAGACCGCCCATGGCTGACGGCCCCACGCTATCCTCCGACGAAACCGCCGCCCGTGCGGCCGACATCCTGCGTGAGCACCGCGAATCGATCGACCGGCTGGACGCGATCCTGGTCTACACGCTGGCCGAGCGGTTCAAGCACACCATGGCCGTCGGCCGGCTGAAGGCCGAGCACGGCCTGCCCCCCTCTGACCCCGCGCGCGAGGCGCGGCAGATCGAGCGTCTCGAATGGCTCTCGCGCGAGGCCGATCTCGACCCCGAGTTCGCCCGCAAATTCCTCGCCTTCATCATCTCGGAAGTGATCCGTCACCACGAGCAGTTGCAGAAGTAAGGCGGGAGGCATCCCGCCAACCCCCGGACATCCAAAGGAGAACACCCATGTCCATGAAGATCCGTCTCGCCCGTGGCGGTGCCAAGAAGCGCCCCCACTACTCCATCGTCGCCTCCGACAGCCGGATGCCGCGCGACGGCCGTTTCATCGAGAAGCTGGGCATCTACGATCCGATGCTGCCGAAAGACGATGAAGGCCGCATCAAGATGGACATGGAGCGCGTGAAGTACTGGCTGAGCCAGGGCGCCCAGCCCACCGACCGCGTGGCGCGCTTCCTGGAAGCCGCGGGCGTTGTGGCCAAGAAGGCCCGCAACAACCCCGAGGCCGCCAAACCCGGCAAGCAGATGGCCGAGCGCGCGGCGAAGAAGGCCGCCAAGGCTGCGGCCGAGTGAGCCTGGTGACGGAACAAGGGGGGCATCATGCCCCCCGCTGACCGTATCTGCGTGGGCGCCATCGGTGGCGCCTTTGGCGTGCAGGGCGAGGTGCGGCTGAAGTCGTTCTGCTCGACGCCCGAGGACATCGCCGCCTATGGTCCGCTCTTCTCCGAGGACGGCACGCAGAAGTTCACGGTCCGCCTGACCCGCCCTGTGGCGGGCGGATTGGGTGCGCGCCTGTCAGGCGTCGCCACCAAGGAACAGGCAGATGCCCTGCGCGGCACCACGCTGTGGGTTGACCGCGCGCGCCTGCCGCGCCTGCCCGACAATGAATACTACCATGCCGACCTGATCGGGCTTGCCGTGCAAGACACCGGCGGGGTGCCCATCGGTACGGTCTCGGCCGTGCACAACCACGGCGCGGGCGACATCCTGGAAATCCGCGCGCCCGACGGCCGCAGCCTGCTGATTCCCTTTACCCTTGCTGCAGTGCCTACCGTCGACCTGACCGCCGGCCGCATTGTGGCCGACCCGCCCGAGGGCGTGGAATAGACGGGTTCGCGGTCCGCGATGCATCCTGGCATCGCGGCGGCGGGGGAATGCCCTGATGCCCATTTCACACGGCAATTCAGGTTGCCCTGTTCCTGCCGCTTTCGCGCCAAATCCGCGCCCTTGGTCAACCGCAAGATCAGCGCATGAGCTATTCCAAGCCCCGGGGCCCCGTCGCCATGTTCCTCTGGACGCCAGCCGCGCAAGCCTTCGCCCTGCCCGAAGCAAAAGGGAACGCCGTGAACCGAATGCGTCTCATGCAAGTGGTGTCCCTCATGCTCTATGCGGGCCCGCTGTTTGCCGGGCTGGCAGATTTCGGCTGGGAAATGGTCTGGCCCTTCACCGGCATCTTCCTGATGTGGCAGGTCGTCCTGCGGCCCGCGGACTGGCCGGGCGACGCGCGGCGGTGGGCCGAGCCGGGTCACCTGGCCGCTGCCGTTGCCCGGGTTGCCATTCTGGCCGTGGTCGTCGCCCTGAGCTTTGGGGTCGGGCGCGGGCTTGGCGGAATCGTCGGGTTCCTGCCGTCGATCCCGCCGCTGGCGCCGCTTGCCCTGTCGCTTGCGGCCATTCCGCTGGCCCGCCTTCTGTGGGACCCGGCGCGCGCCGTGGAAATGGAGCAGTTTATCGATACGGCCATCCGCGACATCGACGCGCTCGCATCCGGTTCCTCGCCAGACGCGCGCCGTCTTGCCCAGGCCACCGCGCAGGCCGACCGCATGCTGGAACCGCTGGCCCTGATGCCCGACAACACGCCCGACGAGACGATTTCCGCACATCTGCGGGCGATGGGGCAGCATGTCGACGAGTCCCGGCTGCGCGCGGCGCTGATTGCACGAAGCGCATCGGGCGCGGAAACGCCGATGGTGCTGCAGCGCGCCCTGATGCTGCATGCAAGCGACGGGCGGCTGATGGAAGTCCTGGGCGGTGACAACGCCGCGCAAGCCTTCCAGGCACTTCCCGATACGCCCGTGGTGTTAGAAACCCTTGCCCGCCGCATGGCCGAAGCGCTGCAGCGGGACCCGGAGGTGTGGTGGACGATGCCGTCGCCCGAGACGATCGCACTGCGCGCTGACCGCATGCGCGGAACCCCCGCCGAAGCCGCGCTGCGCAATCTGATCGCGCTGACCATCCAGCTTGCGCCACCTGAAAACCCCGCGCGCCCCTGACCGTCAGCGCACCGGCAGAAGCACCGCGTTCTTCATCTGGCAATCGCGGATCACATCGTCACCGCAGCGCCGCGGCTGAAGGTTTGGCGTCAGGCATACCCGGACCTCGGCAATCAGCCCGTCGTCGCAGGTCACCGTGACCATGTCGCGCGACAGGCGCGGGTTGGCTTCCAGGAACGCGCCTTCGATCACCTCCGCGGGCACCGTCAGGGGCCGCTTCACCTCGGTCAGCACGGGCGGGGTGCGCAGGCTGTCCTTCACCCGGCGCGCCAGCGCATAGTAGTCACGTGCCGGAAGGCCCGAACAGCGCCCGTGCTTCTTCCACTGATAGAAGGCCGCGCCCGCCCCCCCGAACACATCTGCCACCGCGGCCGTTTCGCCGCGCGAAGGGTCGCGTTCCACCGTGCGGCAGAACGCGGGCCAGCCCTGCTCGTACTGCGGCCAAAGGCCGTGCAGCACGAAACTGATGCGCTGCCCCGGGTCGCACTGCGGCTCGCCCCGGTCATCTCCCTCCAGTTCACACCACGCGGCCGACCACGACAGGGCAGCGACGTAATAGTCGAAATCACCGGCCCGTTCGCCATCGGCGGCGGCCGCCGCAGGAAGGCACAGGGCCAGCAACACCCCTTTCCAACCGGCGCGCATGCGTCTATATGCCATTCCGATTTCCCCGAAATCGCCGAACCTCGCGGCCGACTGGCCGCCCCCGGTTCCCCGGTCAAGGGAAGCTGTAGAGGATGCGCGCCGATGAACAAGCCCCTGATGGCCAAGGCGACCGCCGTCTGGCTGGTCGAGAACACCACCCTGTCGTTCAAGCAGATCGCCGATTTCTGCGGCATGCACGAGCTTGAGGTGCAGGGGATTGCGGACGGCGACGTGGCGCAGGGCGTGAAGGGTTTCGATCCCATCGCGACGAACCAGCTGGAACCGATCGAGATCGAACGCGGCCAGGCCGACCCGGCCTACCGGCTGCGGCTGAAGTACAATGCCGCGGCCCAGGGCGAGGAAAAGCGGCGCGGGCCACGCTACACGCCCCTGTCCAAGCGTCAGGACCGGCCCGCGTCGATCCTGTGGCTGGTCAAGTTCCACCCCGAACTGTCCGACGGCCAGATCGCCAAGCTGGTCGGCACCACCAAGCCCACCATCCAGTCGATCCGCGAACGCACGCACTGGAACATCAGCGGCATCACGCCGATCGACCCGGTGGCGCTGGGACTGTGCCGCCAGTCCGAACTGGATACGGCCGTGCAGGCCGCTGCCAAGAAGAAGGCCGCGGAAGGCAAGGTGATGACCGATGACGAACGGCGCAAGCTGGTGTCGACCGAGCAGAGCCTGGCCATGCCCGCCGAGCCGCGGGTGCCTTCAGCGGTGGCCGCCATCGAGGGGCTGACCCTGATCGACGAGCCCGAAAAGAAGGCGGCCGACTATTCGGACGCCGAAAGCTTCTTCAACCTGCCGCAGGGCGACGACGACGACGAGGACGAAGACGAGGACAGCGGCCCGATCCGCTGATCATCGTTCCATCTGTTGCGCCTTCGCAAGGTCAGCCAGCAGGCGGGCCTTGTCGTTGGGTCGCTCGAACCCATAGATGTCGCCCGCTTCCTTCAGTGGGTCAAAGCCCTGCGCCAGGGCACGTGCGGTGGCCAAGTGGCGCCGTGCGCGCACCACATCGTCCAGGGCTGCAGCGCAGGCGGCCGCGCGGATGAACCGCCATGGGCTTTGCCGCGACCAAGCCTCCAGATGCGCCAATGCCTCGGCCGGGCGGCCCAGCAGGTACAGCGCCAGCGCGAACTGGTGGTGAAACCACTGCGGGTGCAGCGGGTTCAGGTCTGCCGCCGCCTCCATCATCTGCAATCCTTCGGCCGGGTCGCCGCGCTGGGTCACGATCACACCCAGATGCGCCATGCAGTCGGCATCCCACGGGTTGATACGCAACGCCTGCCGCGCGGCAAGTTCTGCCCCGTCCAGATCGCCACGCCAGCCCAGCAGGAACGACAGCACCTGCAGGCAGCGCGCCTCGTCCGGCTGCATGGCAACGGCCATGCGCGCATCGGGCAGGACCATCTCGACCACCGGGTCGGGATCTTCGCCAAAGCCCGCTTCAAGCACCCTTGCCTGTGCGCGGTAGGCATGGGCCAGCGCCAGCCCGGGGTCCGCCGCGATCGCCGCATCCAGACAGCGGATGGCCGCGGTTACCACCGGGCGCTCGGCGCCATGCACCGCGGCCAAGCCCTGCGCCATCAGCTGCACCGCGCTGCGTTCGGCCCAGGGCAAGGCTTCTCCCTGTCGCGCGGTATCCAGCAGCATCCGGCTGGCCACCCGGTACGCCACGGCACCCAGCGCATCGGGCAGGGTACTGCGGGGCAAACGGAGCGACTCGCCCCAGACATGCCTGCCATCGGCGGCATCCAGTTGCACCGTCAGCGAAAGGTCACGCCCGGATCCGCGGACGACGACCTGCAGGACGAATCCGCCGTCGTCCGAATTGCGCAACGCGACCAGCCCGAAACGCGACAATGCCGCCCTGATTTCGGCCACCGCCTGGTCCTGCAACGCCAGTCCGGCAGCGCCACCAGGCGGCACGGCAGCGGATTTCAGGAACAGCGGCATCGCCCGAACCGGAGCCGCGGCGGGCAGTTCCACAGAAATCGAATAGCCCCGCCGTGCCACGGTGCGCACCACGCCCTCGCCCAGCACCCGGCGCAGGTCGCGGATCGTCTGTGTCAGCGAATCCTCGGTCACGATCACGTCGGGCCAAACGGCCGCGATCAGTTCGTCCTTTCCGACGACCCTGCCCTCTGCCCGCAGAAGACAGGCCAGCAGGGCAAAGGATTTTGCCCGCAAGTGCACCGGTTCGCCTTCACGCAGGACAAGCCCGCGGTCAGGGTCGACCATGCATCTGCCAACCCTTCGGGGTTCCACTGTGTCGGCTCCGGTTGTTGCCCGGCACAGCCAAGCGCGGACAGGTGGGAAAGGTCAAGCAGACGCCGTGCCCGCGAATTCGGTCCTGTCAGTCTGGCAGCCGACGCCGGTGGCGGGCACGTCCTTCCGCAACTCGGGTTGCGCCACAAGCCGCATCGCCGCTCGACAAGGACGTTTCGTCAACTCGGCGGCAGACTGCACATCGCGTTTGCCCTGCGGGCAGATTCTGGTCTATGTTTTTGGCATTTGCCACAGGATCACGCATGGAAGATTGCAGTTTTGCCCGAAGTCGTTTCGGCGCCTGACCGGGCCTCGCGCAAAGCACCATAGGTGGCGTTCTGTTTGCCCCCACGCCAAGGAACTGAAAAATGACCCCGACCGACCCGCTCTACGCCGACCAGTGGCACTTCCCGCTTCTGGGTGACATCGAGACAATCTGGAACGAATTCAACGGCTCCGGCGTGCACGTCGGGGTCTTTGACGATGGTGTCGAGTACACACACCCGGACCTTGCCGCGAACTATGACGCGTCGATGCACTTCGTTTTCGACGGCGTCACCTACGACGGCATCGCCAACGACAGCGACGAAGTGCATGGCACCTCGGTGGCAGGCCTGATTGCGGCGGTGGCCAACAACGGCACCGGCGGCACCGGCGTGGCCTTCGGCAGCACCATCACCGGCATCAACATCTTCGACAGCGCGGCCAACGACACCACCGCCAAGGAACGCGCCCAGATCCTGTGGGCGCAGAACTTCGACATCATGTCGAACAGCTGGGGCTGGACGCCCGGCTACGCGAACTTCCAGAACCTTGCCAAGCCGAACAGCTATCTGTCGCAATACGACAGCTGGTACGAAGAGGTCACCGCGAACGGCCGCGACGGGCTGGGCACCGTCATCGTCCAGGCCGCCGGAAACGATACGCTGAATGCGACCGATGCCGTGAATGTGTCGCGCTTCACCCTGACCATCGCCGCCACCGACGAGAACGGCGACATCACCGACTATTCGAACTGGGGTCCGTCGATCCTGGTTGCGGCGCCTGCCTCGGCCGTCACCACCGACCGCACCGGCAATGCAGGTTACAACGGCAACAACGACGCCGACCCCTTGCCGCGCGACTATACGTCAGACTTCGGCGGAACATCGGCCGCCACGCCCACCACCTCGGGTGTCGTGGCCCTGATGCTGGAAGCGAACGAAAACCTGGGCTGGCGTGACGTGGCCAATATCCTGGCAATGTCCGCCTCACTCACCGGGTCCGATTTCGGCGGCGAGGGCGAGGGCTTCGAGGTTGGCGGCTGGGGCTCAGGTGGAACCTCCACCTGGAACGGCGGCGGCTCGGCCTATCACCTGTCCTATGGGTACGGCATGGTGAATGCCTTTGCCGCGGTGCGCATGGCCGAGGCGTGGCTGGTGATGCAGGGCGAGGCGCAGACCAGTGCCAATGAGGAAACCGCGACGGCGCAGGTGCGCGGCACGGTGGACATTGAAGATCGCGGCACGACCGACATCGCCGTCGAGGTTGACGACAACATCGCCGTGGAAACGATCTATGTGACGGTCGAACTGACGCACAGCTATGCCTCGGACCTGATCCTGTCGCTGGTCGCACCCGACGGCACGGCCATTCCGTTTTTCCTTCAGGAAGGCGGCGGCACGCTGTTCGACGATGGTTTCAAGTGGACCTTCGCCATCGAGGCGGCCCGCGGCTACGACTCGGAGGGAACCTGGCTTGTCCGCTTCGAGGATGTCGAGCGGCGCGACATCGGCGCTGTCAGTTCGGTTCAGCTGGATTTCTTCGGCAGCACCGCCAGCAACGACGACGTGCACACCATCACCGAGGATTTCCTGGTGCTGCAGGCGGCCGAACCCGCGCGCAGCGTGGGCGACACCGATGGCGGGACCGACTGGCTGAACATGGCGGCCCTGCACGGCGACATCGCGGGTGCGCTGTCTGGCGGCAGCACCTTCACCGTGGAGGGCGATGACTGGTTCACGATGCAGGCCGAAAGCGCCATCGAGAACTGGTTCGCCGGTGACGGCAACGACACGATGGACGGCAGCGACGCCGACAACGAACTCTGGGGCGCCCGCGGGAACGACCGTATCGACGGGAAAAACGGCGCCGACACGCTGAACGGCGGTCAGGGCGATGACCTGATGATCGGCGGAAAGGGCAACGACAGCTTCGTCTTTGCCACCGGGGCCGACAGCGACACCGTCAAGGGCTTCAAGAACAACAAGGACGCTCTGGTGTTCGACGAAGCCCTGTGGGGCGGCGGGCTGAGCGTTGCCGCGCTGGTCGAGACCTACGCGACCGCGACCGCCGAGGGCATCCTGTTCGACTTCCAGAACAGCACCACGCTGCTGTTGCAAGGCTTTGCCGACGCCACGCAACTGCTGGACGACATCAGCTTCCTCTGATCCGGCAATGCGGCGGGCGCGGAAGGGGCCGCCCTGCCGCTATACCCGGCGCCGCGCCCGCAGCGCGGCGCCGATGGTGCCATCGTCCAGCCAGTCCAGCTCGCCGCCGATGGGCACTCCCTGCGCCAGCGACGTCACCGGCACGCCCAGGGGCTCCAGCGCCTCGGCGATGTAATGCGCGGTGGTCTGGCCATCGACGGTGGCATTCAAGGCCAGGATCACCTCGCCGGCCCCCGCCGCCCGCGCCACCAGATCGGGAATGCGCAGCACCTCGGGGCCTACGTTGTCCAGCGCGCTCAGCGTGCCGCCCAGCACATGATAGCGGCCGCGAAACACGCCGCCCCGCTCCATCGCCCACAGGTCGGCCACATCTGTCACCACGCATATCTCTCCGGTGTTCCGCCGCGGGTCGGCGCAGATGGCACAGGGGTCGGCAGTGGTCAGGTTGCCGCAGACGGCGCAGTCGGTCACCTTCAGCGCCACCTGCGCCATCGCCTGCGCCAGGGGCACCATCAGCGCCTCGCGCCGCTTCAGCATGGCCAGCGCCGCCCTTCGCGCCGACCGCGGGCCAAGCCCCGGCAACCGCGCCAGAAGGTCGATCAGCGCCTCGATCTCGCGCGGGGCGTCGGTCATCAGGGCGGCCCCATGCGGCCGCGCGCTTCCCTCCCCCCCTGTGGGGGAGGGATAGGGTGGGGGGGTTGGCGCAACGCGGCCGCCATCAGAACGGCAGCTTCATGCCCGGCGGCAGGCCAAGGCTTTCATAGACCTTCGCCATTTCCTTCTGTCCGCGCTCGGCGCCCTTCGCCTGCGCGTCCTTCACCGCGGCCACGATCAGGTCCTCGACCAGTTCCTTTTCGCTGGCGACAAAGATCGACGGGTCGATGTCCAGCCCCGTCAACTCGCCCTTGGCCGTAGCCCGCGCCTTCACCAGCCCACCGCCGCTCTCGCCCGTCACCACGGTGCGGCCCAGCTCATCCTGCACCTCGGCCAGCTTCACCTGCAGGTCTTGCGCGGCCTTCATCATCTTGGCCATGTCGCCCAAGCCGCCCAAACCCTTCAGCATCGCCGCCTCCCGTTGTTGCAGGCCGGAAACGTAAGGGGGCCACCGGGGCGCCGCAACCCTCTCAGTCGCTCTCGAACGGGTCCCACTCGTCCTCGACCGGGGCCAGCGCCGCATCCGCCGCCTGTGCCACGGGGTCACGCACCTCGACAACCTTGGCGCCGGGAAACGCTGCCAGCACCGCCTGCACCAGCGGCTGTGCTTCGGCCTCGGCCTTCTTGCGCTGCCAGTCGGTATCGCGCGCCTCGGCCACCGTCGGCCCGCCGCCACTGGCCACGACCGACACGCCCCAACGCACTCCCGTCAGCCCTTGCAGCCGGTGCGCCAGACGCTGCGCCAGCTCGCGCGGGGCGTCGGACGTGGGCTGGAACTCCAGCCGCCCCGGCGCGTACAGCACGGGGCGCACGTGCGTTTCCACATCCATCAACAGCGCCATGTCGCGGCTTTCGCGGATCAGCTCGACCAGATGGTCAAAGCTGCGCAGATGCGCCACGGCGCCGCTGTCGGGCTGCGGCGCGGGCGCCACGCGTGCGCCACCCGCGGCCATTGCCGTCGGCCCCCCTCCGCTGCCGCCCGATGGTGCCGCCACAGCCACCGCAGGCGCCCCCCCCGCCAGCATCAGCCGCTTCACCAGCGTGGCGGGGTCCGGCAGATCAGCCACATGCGTCAGCCGGATGATCGCCATCTCGGCCGCCATCATGGCATTCGGCGCCTGCCCCACCTCTTCCAGCGCCTTAAGCAGCATCTGCCACATCCGGCTCAGCGCCCGCATCGGCAGCCGCGCCGCCAGATCGCGGCCCCGGTCACGCTCAGCCGGGGGGGTGGTCGGGTCTTCGGCCGCCTCGGGCGTGACCTTGACCACCGAAATCCAGTGCGAAATCTCGGCCAGGTCGCGCAGCACGGCCAAGGGATCGGCACCTTCGGAATACTGCGCCGACAACTCGCGCAGTGCGCCCGCCGCATCGCCGCGCATCACCGCCTCGAACAGGTCCATGACTCGGCCCCGGTCGGCCAGCCCCAGCATGGCCCGCACCTGCGCCGCGCTGGTCTCGCCCGCGCCATGGGAAATGGCCTGGTCCAGAAGGCTCATCGCATCGCGCACAGACCCCTCGGCCGCCCGCGCGATCAGCGCCATGGCGTCGTCCGCCACTGCCGCACCTTCGGCCGCGATCACCTTCTTCAGATGCGCAATCATCACCTCGGGCTCGATCCGCCGCAGGTCGAACCGCTGGCAGCGCGACAGAACAGTCACCGGCACCTTGCGGATTTCCGTGGTGGCAAACAGGAACTTCACATGCGGCGGCGGCTCCTCCAGCGTCTTCAGCAGCGCGTTGAACGCCGCGGTCGACAGCATGTGCACCTCGTCGATGATGTACACCTTGTAGCGCGCGCTGGCCGCCCGGTAGTGCACGCTTTCGATGATCTCGCGGATGTCGCCCACGCCCGTGCGGCTGGCCGCGTCCATCTCCAGCACGTCCACATGCCGCCCCTCGGCAATCGCCCGACATGTATCGCAGACCCCGCAGGGGTCGGTCGTGGGGCCGCCCGTGCCATCCGGCCCGGTGCAGTTCAGCCCCTTGGCCACGATCCGCGCCGTGGTCGTCTTGCCCACCCCCCGCACCCCCGTCAGCACGAAGGCATGGGCGATGCGGTCGGCGGCAAAGGCGTTCTTCAGCACCCGCACCATCGCCTCTTGCCCAATCAGGTCGGCAAATGTCTGCGGCCGGTACTTGCGCGCCAGCACGCGATAGGCCGTCTCTTGCGCCTCAGCCATCGGCAAACCCCCCGGGAATCGACCGTCCGACCCTAGGCACCCCCGCCCCCGCCGTCCACCACCTGCCCGCCCCCCACCCCGGCAACCGGGCAACCCGCCCTCGGCCTTCGCGGGCGCTTGCGCGCCCTTGAAGCCCTGCGGCGCGGCCCGGGCCAGCGGGGGGCAAGCCCCCCGCACCCCCGCTCCTGTGCCTGCCAGGGCGGTTTGCTGCCCCAGCCCCGGGAGGGCTGCCTGCCCTCCCGGACCCACCCGGGGGTATTTGGGCAAGGTGAATGGACAAGGAAAAGGGGCAGGGCCTCAGGGCGTTTCTCTTCTGCTTCCTGCTCTGCGTTTTCATCTTTGCCCAAATACCCCCTTCTTGGCCGGGGCAGATCACGCCATCTCGCGCGTCAGCGCCTTGCGGGCGGGTTGTGCCGGGTGCGGGGGTTCAAACGGGGGGCTTTGCCCCCCTTTGCCGGGCCGCGCCGCAGGCTGGCCCGCAGGTGCAGCCTGCGCGGCAGCCGTGGGCGGGTGGCCCGGCCGGGTGGCGCTTTCCCTGCCGCAGGCTTTGCCCTAAACCGCTCGGCATGTCCGACACCCCTTCCCGCTCGCACGGCCGCCTGGCCATCCGCCCCTCGCTGACCCCGCGCGAACTGGGCGGCCCGCCCGTGCTGGTCGGCGCCTGGGAAGCGCGGATCATCACCCTGTTCCCCGAGGCCTTTCCCGGCACGCTTGGGCTGTCGCTGACCGGCAAGGCCCTGGAGGCCGGGCGCTGGCAGCTGACGGCCATCCCCCTGCGGTCATTCGGTGAAGGCAAGCACCGCACCGTCGACGACACGCCTGCGGGCGGCGGCGCGGGCATGGTCCTGAGGCCCGATGTGGTGGCGCGCGCCTTCGACTCGGCTGCCATCGGCACCCCGGCCGACCGGGCGGCCTGGCCGGTGGTTTATCTGTCACCCCGCGGCCGCCCCTTCACCCAGTCCATTGCCCGGCACTGGGCCACGGCAAGGGGCGTCACCCTGTTGTGCGGCCGGTTCGAGGGCGTGGACCAGCGCGTGCTGGACCACTACGCGGTCGAGGAGGTGAGTCTGGGCGATTTCGTTCTCACCGGCGGCGAGATCGCGGCGCAGGCGATGCTGGACGCCACCGTGCGGCTGTTGCCCGGCGTGCTGGGCAATGCTGCCTCGACCGAGGAGGAAAGCTTTTCCCAAGGTCTGCTGGAACACCCACAGTACACCCGCCCGGCCGTCTGGCAGGGCCGCGAAATTCCGCCGGTTCTGCTGTCGGGGAACCACGCCGAAATCGCCCGGTGGCGGCTGGCCCAGGCCTTGAACCTGACACGGCAACGCCGCCCTGACCTGCTGGGTCCAGCCGCCGAGGAATAGCGGCAGCACATATCTTCGGTCGCGCCGGAAGGTTGCCCGCACGTCGGCTTTGATGCGGCGCCCGCGCCGAATCCTTTCGATTTGACGCCACTTTGACGGGGCCCGTCTGGCCAGATCGCGGGCGCTGCGGCAAGTTTTCCGCGACGTCAACCCAGAGGCGCAGATGGTGTCCCGGCTCTCCGCGACCGACGATTTCAGGCTTGATCTGATGGCTTCGGTCGCCTTGATCGACATTGCTGTTCCTGTCGTCTCGCGTTCGCTCGGCATTGCCGAAGACGTGGCACGCGACCGCCTTGCCAAGGGGCCGGGCAGGCTGGCCACCGGCCTCAGCCGGGGACGCGCCCGCAGGCTGGCCACAATGCTGCGTCTTCTGGGAATGCCTGTAAGGGTGTCGTGCGGATCCGACGGTGATCCTGACTGCACCCCCACATTCGACATCGCGCTGCAGGTGGCAGAAGTCGGCCAACGCCATGCCGTGGCATCAAGACTGGCTGCCCGCCTTCACCTGCCGCCCGCAACCATCGCAACCGGGTTGGGGCGGCCTGGCGGCCTTCTGCGGCACGGCGTGGGCTGGCCCGAGGTCAACGACTGGCGGCGCCGGGCCCGGGGCATTGGCGGGTTGCAGGTCCTGGTATCCGATCCGCTGACGGCCCGGTTCGACCTGTTGCCCTGGGACCGGCCTGCAAACCCGTTGCGCCTGTCCCCCCTGCTGCGCTTTCTGCGGCGGCTCGGCCTTGGCACCTGTCCCCTGACCGGGGCTGTCGCCGCCGGGATCGACCATGCGACCGCCTCGCTGATCCTGCGCCGCTACCCGGATTGCGGGCTGGTTGCCCTGAATCGCGACTTCCAGCGGTTCGATCTTGTGTTGTCCAGAACGCCGACACCGGGGCAGCAAGAGCTTGCGTCCTTTCTTGCCACCCGCACGGCGCTGCCCCCCGGTGCCTTTGCCGGTCCTGACGGTCTTGCCGATCTCCGCATCGAAGGGTCCCTCAGCCGGGCCGATGCGCTGGCCTTCCAGGCCGACTACGCGGCGATCGGGCTGGAAACCCGGATGCGGCTGGTTCTCGAACGAGGCGACGGCGCGACCTGATCGGCGCCTCTGCCTTGGTCCGTCCGCCCATTGCTCCCGGGTGGCGGACAGCCCGGAGGCGGTCTTTCCCCAGAGGCCGCCTCCAACCTTTTCAGTCCGTCCCTTCCAGCCGCAGCGGCGTGGCAGGGCGCGGCAGGTCGTCAATGCCCAGCGGCGTCCGTGGACGGGCCATGCGATTGCGCGTCACCCACAGAAGCCGGTTCTCGGCCCGGGTGATGGCCACGTAGGCCAGCCGCTTCCAAAGCGGCAGCCCGGCTTCCTCTCGCCCGGCCTGGGCGGCGGCGAACAGGTCGGGGGCGAAGACCTGCACGGTGTCCCACTGGCTGCCCTGCGCCTTGTGAATGGTCACGGCCGCGCCGTGCAGAAAGGCCGCACCCATGCGCGCCGCCGTGGTGATCAGCGGGTCTTCCTCGTCGGGCCGTTCGATCTTGATGATCGAGGCGGCACTGACCTGCGGGTCCTCGGCCCCCACCACGTGCAGCCGGGCAAAGCCGTCGCGCGTGCCGGGGCCCAGGTAGATCACCTGTGCGCCCTTGATCAGGCCCCGCGCCTCCAGGTCGATCCGCTTGCGCCGGTGCTTCAGCGGCAGCTCGATCCCGTCGCAGATCAGCGGCTCACCCGGCAGCAGGGCCATCTCGGGCGCGCCGTGCGCCGCGCGGAACGCGGCGATCAGCCTTATGCGGATGGCGTTGCGCCACACCAGCACGGGGCTGCGCGCCATCAGGTCGGCGTCCACCCGTTCGGCCACCACCACCCGGTCGTCCTCGCGCGCGGTCCGTTCCACCATCCGCTCGAAATCGTCAAACCCGATGTCGCCCGCCAGCGCATGCGCCAGGTCCAGGATCGGGCTGTCGGCGGCCTGCCGGTGGATGCGCGTCAGCGTCAGGCGCTGCGCGGCCGCCAGACGGTCGAACACCATCTCGCCCGACAGGCCCACCGGGGCCAGCTGGGCGGGGTCGCCAAACAGCACCAGCGCAGGGAATATCTCGCGCAGGTCCTCGAACTGGCGTTCGTCCAGCATCGAGGATTCGTCGACAAAGGCAATGTCCAGCGGCTCGTCCCGCCGCTTCCAGCCCGAAATGAAATCCGACCCGCGCAGCCCGATCGCCGCCAGCGCACCGGGAACCGAGGACATCTGGTCGTAGAAGGCCTTCGCCCGGTCCATCGCGGCATCGGCCAACCCTTCCACTACCGGACGGTCGCCGTTGCCCGCCAGCCATTCGGCCAGCTTCTCGTATTCCGGCTTGTAGATGGGGGTATAGAGGATGCGGTGGATGGTGGTGGCAGGCACGCCCCGGCTGCGCAGCACCGACGCGGCCTTGTTGGTGGGCGACAGGATGGCCAGCGTGCGCCGGTCGCGCCGCCGCCGCCCCTCCCAGTCGCCCGACACGATCTCGACCCCGGACCGGACCAGCGCCTTCGTCAGCCCGGCCAGCAGCATCGTCTTGCCCGATCCGGCCTTGCCCACCACGGCCAGAACCTGCCGCACCGGCGTGTCGGCCGGGGGCTGCGTGGTACCGTCGTCCAGATCCACGCCCACGGCCCGCAGCGCCTCGGTCAGCCGGTCCCAGGCCTCGGCCTGGTCGTCGGAAAGGATGGGGGCGGGGACAGCCATGGCGGCAGGCTAGCCCACCGGTCCGGCAGGGGCCAGACCGTCAGTGCCGCTGGCTTCTCGGCGGGATTGTCCCACGCTCGTCCTCGGCATGGCGGCGGTCGGCAATCTCGGCCCTCACCACCTCCATCAGGGCCTCGCTGGCCTCGGCCGATGCATTCAACCCGTTCTTGCGCGCATAGGCGGCAAGATCGGACAGCAGGCCGAAGATCCAGTCGTGGGCCATGCCGCCCCCGGCAGTGTCAGGAATGTCAATTTCACCATACCTTTGCATCCGGGGCGAGCCCATCCGTCATTCCGGAAACAATCCGACACCGTTCACAGCACGGCGGAACCCCGCCGCACAGGGACCGGGCATCCGCCGCCAGTTTTGCCGCGACCGATTCGGCCAAACGCCTTGAGTCTGCTCAGTCCGGCAACACCGGGGTTCCGAAACTCGGATCCCGGCCCAACCATCCAAGGAATCGGTCGATGCGACCGTTGCCCGCCGCCCTACGGCAACAGGAGATCAGCCCCCCCGCCCCGCCTCCAGCACATCCTCGAAGGTGCGCAGGCCGGTGCGCGGGGCTTGCACCAGCACCGCCATGTTGCCGGGCTTGTGCTGGTTCTTCCACATCTTGGTATGCGCCTGGGGAATCTCGGCCCAGGGGAACACCTCGGACATGCAGGGGTCCAGGCGGCGTTCCAGCATCAGCTTGTTCGCGGCGCTGGCCTGCTTCAGGTGGGCAAAGTGCGACCCCTGCAGGCGCTTCTGGTGCATCCACATGTAGCGCACGTCAAAGGTGCAGTTGAACCCGGTGGTCCCGGCGCAGATCACCACCATGCCGCCCTTCTTGCACACCAGCGACGACACCGGAAAGGTCGCCTCGCCGGGGTGTTCGAACACCATGTCGACGTTGACGCCCTTGCCGGTGATGTCCCAGATGGCCTTGCCGAACCGGCGCGCCTCTTTCAGCCACTCGTTGTATTCGGGGCTGTTCACCGTGGGCAATTGCCCCCAGCACTTGAACTCGTTGCGGTTGATCACGCCCTTGGCGCCCAGCGCCATGACAAAGTCGCGCTTGGATTCATCGCTGATCACGCCAATGGCATTGGCCCCCGCGGTGTTGATCAGCTGGATGGCATAGGACCCAAGCCCGCCCGAGGCGCCCCAGACCAGCACGTTCTGCCCCGGCTTCAGGTCATGCGGTTCATGCCCGAACAGCATGCGGTACGCGGTGGCCAGCGTCAGCGTATAGCAGGCGGCCTCTTCCCAGGTCAGGTGCTTCGGCCGCGCCATCAGCTGCTGCGCCTGCACCTTCGTGAACTGGGCAAAGCTGCCGTCCGGCGTCTCATAGCCCCAGATGCGCTGGCTGGGCGAATACATCGGGTCGCCGCCGTTGCATTCCTCGTCGTCGCCGTCGTCCTGGTTGCAGTGGATGACGACTTCATCGCCCACCTTCCAGCGCTTCACCTTGTCACCCACGGCCCAGACAATGCCCGAGGCATCGGACCCGGCGATGTGGAACGGTTGCTTGTGGCCATCCAGCGGGCTGATCGGCTGGCCCAGGCTGGCCCAGACGCCGTTGTAGTTCACCCCTGCCGCCATCACCAGCACCAGCACCTCGTGGCTGTCGATCTTCCAGGTGTCGACAACCTCGACCTGCATGGCCGATTCCGGTTCGCCGTGGCGGTCCTTGCGGATGGCCCAGGCGTACATCTTTGCCGGCACATGGCCCATCGGGGGGATTTCGCCAACCTCGTAAAGGTCCTTCACCGGGGCGTCGTAGGTCATTGGTTTTGCTGCCGTGTCCAGAGCCATGGGTCCCTCCTGCCGTGAATGCCGCGGCGCAGAATCGCCCGCCATGAGGAAGAGGGATAGTATCGGCCGCGCAACATTTCAATAGTACGAGGCGTAAGATTGAAATTTTATGTCCGCGGCGTTGCAGCGTTGACAAGCCGCTGCCGCAGCACGGCAGCCTGGAAATCCAGCAGGGGGCCCATGCCGGGGGCGGCGGACAGTCCGGCTTCGGTTTCCGTGATGATCCCCCGTGAGAGCAGCAACGGCAGAGCCGAAGGTTCGGCGCCTTCGGGCGGCAGGCTGAACGGGGCACCGGCGGCCTGAAGGCGGGTGGTCAGGTCGGCAAGGCGGGCAGGAAGGGCGGCGCGTGGCAGCGGACCGTCGGACAGGGCGAGGGCGAGAAGTGGCACGGGGGCCACCGGCACCGCCTGCAGGATACGCGCCATCAACTCGTCGCCCAGCGATTCCGGGCCCTTGTCGGGCGCGGTTGCCACCCAATCGCGCAGTGACAGGGGGGCGCCGAAACCGGCCGTGGCGGTGCCGAAACTGGCCTTCTGGCCGCGCAGGCGGCGCCAGAGCAGGCCGATGGTCGCCAGCAGCACCTTGAACGGCCGGGCGCGGAAACGTCGGGTGCCCTCGGTGGCGGCCTGCACCAGGATGCGGTCCTCGGGAACGCGGTCGTAGGCCAGACCCACCGGCACGAACACCACGTCGCGGTCGGAAGGGTTGAAGCCTTGCAGGATGTAGCTGATGAGGCCCATCTTCGGCGCCCCCACCCGGCCATCCAGCGACAGCCCGCCTTCGGGGAACATCGCCTGCGTCACCCCATCGTCGGTGGCCATCTGGACGTAGCGCGCCAGCACCCTGCGATACAGCGCATTGCGGCTGCCGCGGCGGATGAAGAAGCCGCCCATCGCCCGGATGAAGGACGACAGGGGCCAGACCCGCGCCCATTCGCCCACGGCATAGCTGAGCGTGGTGCGGGTCGAGACCAGCCAGGTAACGAACACGTAGTCCATGTTCGAGCGGTGGTTGATCACGAAGATCACGGTCGCCTTGGGGTCGATCCGGGCCAGAGCCTCGTCCACGCGGCCGATGCGCACCCGGTACAGCAGCCGGGTGACCCAGCGGGTCCAGCGCGCGGCGATGCCGAAGTAGAGCGTGGCCGAGAACCCCGGCACGATTTCCCGCACGTAGGTTTCGGCCTCGGCGAAGGCCACCTGCGGGGGGATGCCGGATTCGGCGGCGTGCTCGGCCACGGCTTCCAGCACCTTCGGATCATAGAGAAGGCGGACGATGGAGTCCTTGCGGCGGGCCAGCCGGAAGGGCTCGATCGGGCGTTGCAGGCGGGTGTTCAGCCGGGCCACCAGCCGTTCCATCCGCCGCCGCAGCACCCAGCGGATGCCGGGGCCGATGATGCGGTCAAGTGCCGCGACCGCGGCCAGAAGGCCGCCCAGAACCAGAAGCCAGACGGGGATTTCGACCGATGCGCCCATGGAGGCAGGTTAGGCCAGCGCGCGAAGCGTGGGAATTGCCATTTCAACATGCGTGGGACAAACGTGTCCCACGGTGGGACAGCAGTCCACATTCAACGATTCCAATGGGTTACAGGTGCGTGTTAGGAAAATCTTCATGTTCTGGCGAAGAACAGGAAGCGCGCGCCCCGCCCCCATACCCTCCCCGCGGGGGGGAGGGGAGCCGCTTTGCCCCGGCGCCAGGCCGAAGCGCGACGGGGCGCCATGCGTTACACGAAGAACTGGCCGCCGTTCGCGCTGATGGTCGAGCCGGTGATGAAGCCCGCGTCTTCAGAGGCAAGGAAAGCCACGCAGCGGGCAATTTCCTCGGGCGTGCCAAGACGGCCCGCGGGAATCTGGGCAATGATGGATTCACGCACCTTTTCCGGCACCGCCATCACCATTTCGGTGGCGATGTAGCCGGGGCAGACGGCGTTTGCCGTGATGCCCACGCGGGCGCCTTCCTGGGCAAGGCTTTTGATGATGCCCAGATCCCCGGCCTTGGTGGCCGCATAGTTCACCTGCGCGAACTGGCCCTTCTGCCCGTTGATCGACGAGATCACGATGACCCGGCCGAACTTGCGGTCGCGCATGCCGTTCCAGACGGGGTGGACGGTGTTGAACACGCCGGTCAAGTTGGTGTCGATCACCTGATGCCACTGGTCGCGCGTCATCTTGTGGAAAGGCGCGTCGCGGGTGATGCCCGCATTGGCGACCACGACCGAGATCGGGCCAAGCTCGGCTTCCACCTGGGCGGCACCGGCGGCGCAGGCGTCATAGTCGGTGACAGACCACTTGTAGGACTTGATCCCCGTCTCGGCAGTGAATTTCGCCGCGGCTTCGTCATTGCCCGCGTAGTTGGCGGCGACGGTGTAGCCTGCGGCCTGAAGCGCCACGGAAATGGCCGCGCCGATGCCGCGCGACCCCCCGGTGACAAGGGCGACCTTGGACATGCGTATTCCTCCCGGATTCATTCAGGCAAGAGTGTTACCAATGTGTTTGGTGGGGCGCAACAATGTTGCGCCCCTTGTCGCTCAGCGTTCGACGCAGAGCGCGACGCCCATGCCGCCGCCGATGCAGAGCGTGGCGATGCCCTTCTTCGCGCCGCGGCGGGCCATCTCGAACAGCAGCGTGTTCAGCACGCGCGCGCCCGAGGCACCGATGGGGTGCCCGATGGCGATGGCGCCGCCGTTCACGTTCACGATGGCCGGATCCCAGCCCATGTCCTTGTTTACCGCGCAGGCCTGTGCCGCGAAGGCTTCGTTGGCTTCCACGAGATCAAGGTCGCCCACTTTCCAGCCCGCCTTGGCCAGCGCCTTGCGGCTGGCGTGGATGGGGCCCACGCCCATGATCGCGGGATCAAGCCCGGCGGTGGCATAGGCCGCG
Organism: uncultured Rhodobacterales bacterium; assembly: GCA_964559535.1. GTDB lineage: Bacteria > Pseudomonadota > Alphaproteobacteria > Rhodobacterales > Rhodobacteraceae > CAZLIC01. The sequence continues at coordinate 18,641 of CAZLIC010000009.1, read as the reverse complement.
ATGCGGGCCAGCGGCGTGAGGCCGCGCTTTTCGGCCTCCTTGTCGGACATCAGCAGGACCGCCGCCGCGCCGTCATTCAGGCCCGAGGCGTTGGCCGCGGTGACCGTGCCGTCTTTCGAGAAGGCGGGGCGCAGCTTCTGCATGGCGTCCATCGTGGCGCCGTGGCGGATGTATTCGTCGGCATCCACCACGGTGTCGCCCTTGCGGGTTTTCACGGTAAAGGGGATGATCTCGTCAGTGAAGCGGCCGGCCTTCTGCGCGGCCTCGGCCTTGTTCTGGCTGGCCAGCGCGAATTCGTCCTGCATGTCGCGGCTGATCTGCCACTGGGCGGCCACGTTTTCGGCGGTGGTGCCCATGTGGTAGCCGTTGAAGGCATCCCACAGCCCGTCCTTGATCATCGAGTCGATGAAGTTCAGGTCGCCCATCTTCTGGCCCGCGCGCAGGTGGGCGACGTGGGGCGACAGCGACATGGATTCCTGCCCGCCCGCGACCACGATATCGGAGTCGCCCAGCTGGATGTGCTGGGCGCCCAGCGCCACCGCGCGCAGGCCCGAGCCGCAGACCTGGTTGATGGACCAGGCGCTGGATTCCTTGGGCAATCCGGCCTTGATGTGGGCCTGGCGGGCGGGGTTCTGGCCCTGCCCCGCGGTCAGCACCTGGCCGAGGATGGTTTCGCTGACGTCGGCCTTGTCGATGCCCGCGCGTTCGACCACACCGGCGATGACGGCGGCGCCGAGGTCATGTGCCGGGGTGGCCGCGAAGGACCCGTTGAAGCTGCCGACCGCGGTGCGGCCTGCGGAAACGATGACGACATTGGTCATGGAAAGGTCCCTCCTCCAGGTTCCTGGCGTACGCTGCCCCGCAGCGCCCTGCCCTGCCGCCTAAGCGAAACCGCCTTTGAAATCAAGAAACGGATGCGGCAATGCTGCATTGCAGCACATGCAAGGGACCGCCGATGGCGGACTTTGCCGGACGGTCCGGATTGAAGGCCACCGGTCTTGCTGCGATAGTCCGCCCGGACAACGGTCGGGGTGTTCGTGGCGGGGCTGGGTTCATTCGGACGGCTGGGCGTGGCGGTGGCGTTCGTTGCTGCGGCCACGGCATCCATGGCGCAGGAATCCTTCGAATTCCGGGTGGTGAATGCGGACGAGGCGCTGGCCGACAGGTTGCGGTCGGCCTCGGCGATCAAGGCGGCACAGTCCGAGGGGACGACCGAGGCGGTGGACATCTATGCCGCCGCGCGGGCGGAGTATGGGCGAATCCTGGCGGCACTGTACGCCGAGGGCCACTACTCGGGCGTGGTGAACGTGCTGATCGACGGGCGCGAGGCGGCTGGGATTGCCCCTTTGGACGCCCCTGCGCGGATTGGTCGCGTCGAGGTTGTGATCGACCCCGGACCGCCCTTCGTGTTCGGCGCGGCCGAGGTCGGGCCGCTGCCCGAGGGTGAGGCGCTGCCCGAAGGCTTTGGCCCCGGCCGCCCGGCCGTGAGCGGCGCGGTGCAGGAGGCGGTGGATGACGGCATCGACACCTGGCGCAGCTATGGCCACGCCAAGGCGCGGGTGGCGGGCGAGGACATCGTGGCCGACCATGCGGCGCGCACCCTGTCGGCGCGGGTGCAGCTGGACCCGGGGCCGCGGCTGCGGTTCGGACGGCTGAGCGTCTCGGGCCAAGAGCGCATGCGGCTGGACCGCATTCTGGCGATTGCGGGTCTTCCCGAGGGCCGGACCTTTCGGCCGGCCACGCTTGACAGGGTGGAGGACCGGCTGCGCCGTACCGGCGTGTTCCGGTCGGTGGCGCTGACCGAGGACGAGGGCATCCGCGCGCCCGATTTTCAGGATCTGTCGCTGGCCGTGTCCGAGGAAAAGCTGCGCCGCTACACGCTGGGAGCCGAGATTGCCAGCCTGGACGGGCTGACGCTGTCGGGCAGCTGGCTGCACCGCAATCTGTTTGGCGGGGCCGAGCGGCTGCAGGTTTCGGGCGAGATCGACCAGATCGGGGCGCAGTCCAGCGGCACCGACTATCGGCTAGGGGTGACACTGGACCGCCCGGCAACCTTTGGCCCCGACACAACGGTGGGCGTATCGGCCGAGATCGAGCATCTGGAGGAAACCGATTACACGTCGGATTCCATCTCGCTGGGGCTGCTTGCCACGCAATATGTCTCACGCAGGCTGACGCTGCGCGGCGGGCTGACCTATGACCGATCCGAGGTGAATGACGCGACGGGCGATACGACCTATACCAAGCTGGCGCTGCCGCTGGGCGCCAGCTGGGACAGCCGCGACAAGCCGCTGGATGCGCGCGACGGCCATTTCATTGACCTGGAAGTGACGCCCTTTGCCGGCTTCGACGGCGCCGAGTCCGGCGTGCGGGTAAAGGCCGATGCGCGGATTTTTGAAAGCTTTGGCGCCGATGACCGGGTGACGCTGGCCGGGCGGCTGCAGCTGGGCCGGGTGTGGGGGCCTTCGTTGCTGGGCACCCCGCGCGAGGACCTGTTCTATTCGGGCGGCGGCGGCACGGTGCGTGGTTTTCCCTATCAATCCCTGGGCGTGCCGGTACTGCGCGGCGTTCTGGATGTGGGCGGCCAGGCCTTTCTGGGGGCCAGCGCCGAAGCCCGCGTGCGGGTAACCGAGACCATCGGCGTGGTGGCATTCGTGGACTGGGGGCAGGTGGGCGCGCTGGAGTTCGGCGACGACCTGGGCGGCGATCAGCTGGGGGCCGGGCTGGGCCTGCGTTATGACGTGGGCTTTGCGCCGCTGCGGCTGGACGTGGCAGCGCCGGTTTCGGGCGAGGGCGGCGAGGGCGTGCAGGTGTACATCGGCATCGGGCAGGCGTTCTGATGCGGCGCCTTGGTCTTGCCCTGCTTGTCAGCCTGCTGCCTGCCGCCGTGGCGGCGCAGGACGACAAGGATCGCATCACGCGGTTTCTGGAAGAGAACCTGTCGGGCGCGGGGCGCGCCGTGGTGATTGACGGGTTCCGCGGCGCGCTGTCTTCGCGCGCCACCTTGGACCGCATGACGATTGCCGACAGCGAAGGCGTGTGGATCACACTGGACGGCGTGGTGCTGGACTGGAACCGGCTGGCCGTTCTGCAAGGCGACATTTCCATCAACGAGCTGTCGGCCGAGGCGATTACCGTGGCGCGCGCGCCGGTGGCCGACGACGGCGCCCTGCCCTCGCCCGAGGCGCCCGGCTTTGCGTTGCCGGAATTGCCGGTGTCGGTGAACATCGGACGCATCGGGGCCACGCGGGTGGTGCTGGGCGAGGCCCTGCTGGGGCAGGAAGTGACCGGGCGGCTGGAGGCCAGCGCGACGCTGGCCGGGGGCGAGGGCCGCGGGTCGCTGGTGATTGACCGGCTGGACGGACCCACGGGACGCATCGCGCTGGACGCAAGCTTTGCCAACGCCAGTTCGCAGCTGGTGCTTTCGCTGGACATGGTCGAGGCGGCGGGGGGGCTGGCGGCCACGGCGCTGGACCTGCCGGGTTTGCCCGCGACCGAGTTTTCGGTGCAAGGGGCCGGGCCGCTGTCGGCCTTTGCCGCGCGGATGCGGCTGGCGACAGACGGGGTGGACCGGCTGGCAGGCACCTTGACGCTGCGGAGCGAAGGCGACGGCAGCACCGGGTTTGCGGCCGATCTGGGCGGCGACATTGCGCCGCTGCTGGTGCCCGAGCATGCCGCGTTCTTCGGCCCGGACGTACGGCTGACGGCCAACGGTTCGCGCGAGGCCATCGGGCGGCTGGCGCTGTCGGACTTTGCGCTGGTGGCGCGGTCGCTGCAGCTGGGCGGATCGGTGGTGGTGGGGCCCGACGGGTTGCCCGAGAAGGTGGACGTGTCGGGGCGCATTGCCGACCCGGCAGGCGGACCGGTGCTGTTGCCGATTTCCGCCAGCGACCCCACGCGCGTGCAGTCGGCCGACATCACGCTGGCCTATGACGCGGCGGCGGGCGAAGGGTGGACGGCCAGCGCCCTGGCAGCGGCGGTCGAGCGGCGGGACATGACGATTGCCGGGCTGGTGCTGCGCGGATCGGGGCGGATCACGCGGGCGGCGGGGGGAACGGCGCTGCCCGTGGTGGGCGGCAACTTTGCCTTTGCGGCCGAAGGGTTGGCACCGGTGAACCCGGCCTTGGCACAGGCGTTGGGGCCGCGGATTTCTGGCGCGCTGACGGCCTTCTGGCAGCGCGGCAGCGGCGTGGTGAACATCGGCCGGCTGGCGCTGACCGGCGCGGATTTCGATGCGCAGGTGTCGGGAACAGTTGACGGGCTGGACAGCGGGCTGGCGCTGGCGGGGCGGGTGTCGGGGCAGGCGGCGGACCTGTCGCGCTTTGCCGGGCTGGCGGGGCGGCCGGTGGCGGGCAGCGGCAGCTTTGCCTTCGAGGGGGGCGGCAGCCCGCTGGGCGGTGCGTTTGACGTGCTGGGGACGGTGACGGGCACCGACCTGGGCCTGGGCATTGCCGAGGTGGACAGCCTGCTGCGGGGCGCGGCGACGGTGGATGTGTCGGCAGTGCGGGGTGAGCAGGGCATTGTGCTGCGCAACCTGACGCTGGCCACGGCAACGGGGGCGCGGCTGGCGGCACAGGGCACCGTGGCGACCGCGGGCAGCGTGCTGACCGCCGACCTGTCGCTGCCCGACCTTTCGGTGCTGGGCGACGCCTATGGCGGCGCGTTGACCGGGCAGGCCGGGTTCACCGGAACCCCCGCGGCGGGGCGGGTGACGCTGACGGGCCGGTCGGACAGCCTGCGCGTGGGTGTGGCCGAGGTGGACGGACTGCTGCGCGGGACCGGCAAGCTGGACCTGGACGTGGCGTTTGACGGCGACCGCGTTCAGGTGGCGAAGGGCGAGGTGGTGACGGCACAGGTGCAGGCCGATGTGCGCGGCACCTGGGCGCCCGACGGCAGCGACCTGTCGGCCACCTTTGCGCTGCCCGATGCGGGCGTTCTGGGGGCCCGCTATGCCGGGTCACTGCGCGGCAATGCGGCCTTCAGCGGCACCGCACAGGACGCCCGGGTGGTGCTGGCGGGCACCGGCCGCGACCTGGCGGTTGGCCTGCCCGAGTTGGACGGTCTTTTGCGGGGCGAGACGCTGCTGGATGTCGATGCCGCTGTGCAAGGCACCCGCGTGACCCTGGGCCGGGCGAACCTGGGCAACCGCCAGATCACGGCGGCGGTGACCGGCACCTGGGCGCCAGACGGATCGGACCTGGTGGCGCGGCTGACCCTGCCGTCGCTGGCTGTGCTGGGGCCGGGCTATGGCGGGTCGTTGCAGGCCGAGGCGCGGCTGGAGGGCACACCGACCGCGGGGCGCATCGCGCTGGACGGTACAGGGCGCAACATCACCGTCAGCCAGCCCGAGGCCGACCGCCTGTTGCGCGGAGACAGCACGGTGCGGCTGCGGGCGGGGCTGGAAGACGGTCGGCTGCAGATCGACGAGGCCAAGCTGCGCACACCGCAGATCGACGCGGGCGCCAGCGGCACGGTGACCGGCGAGTCCCGGCGGTTGCAGGTGGAGGCGCGGCTGGTGAACCTGGGCGTGTTGCTGCCCGAGTTTCCGGGGCCGCTGACGGTGGCGGGCACGGTGGCGGACGACGGGCGCGGCTATGACCTGAACCTGACGGCCAAGGGGCCGGGCGGCATTGACGCGCGCACGGCTGGCCGCATCGGCTCGGGGTTTGCACAGGCCGATCTGACCATCGGCGGCACGGCGCAGGCGGGGCTGGCCAATGCCTTTCTGGGAGACCGCGCGATTGACGGGCAGGTTGGCTTCGACCTGCGGCTGAACGGGCCCCTGGCGCTGCGGTCGCTGTCGGGCCCGGTGCGGCTGAGCGGCGGGCGGCTGGCCGACCCGGCCCTGCCGTTTTCGCTGACGGGCCTGGCGGGTACCGCCACGTTGGGCGGCGGATCCGTGAACCTGTCGGTTGGGGCCGACGTGACATCGGGCGGACGCATCGAGGTGTCGGGGACCGCCGGGTTGGCGGCACCTTATGCGGGCAACCTTGCAGTGCAGCTGGCCGCAATTGGCCTGCGCGACCCGCAACTGTATGAGACCACGCTGGACGGGACCGTCACCGTGAGCGGCCCGCTGACCGGCGGGGCGGTGATCGGCGGGACGATCCTGCTGGATGAGACCGAGGTGCGCGTGCCCTCGACCGGGCTGGGCGGCACCGCGGGCCTGCCCGACCTGCGCCATGTGAACGAGCCTGCGCCCGTGCGCCAGACACGGGCGCGCGCCGGGCTGCTGGGCGAGGCCGGGCCCAGTGCGGGCGGAAGCTCGGCAGGTGGCGGGGGCGACTATGCGCTGGACCTTTCGGTGCGCGCGCGCAACCGCATTTTCGTGCGCGGGCGCGGTCTGGACGCCGAGCTTGGCGGCGGTGTGGAGCTGAACGGCACGCTGGCAAACATCGTGGCATCGGGCGGGTTCGAACTGATCCGCGGACGGCTGGACATACTGGGCAAGCGGCTGACGCTGGACCGCGCCAACCTGAGTTTTCAGGGCGACCTGATGCCACTGCTGGACGTGCAGGCCTCGTCCCAGTCCGACGGGGTGACGGCCTCTGTCCTGATCAACGGGCGGGCCGATGCGCCTGTGGTCACCTTTGCCTCGACCCCCGAACTGCCGGAGGACGAGGTGCTGGCGCATCTGCTGTTCGGGCAAGGGCTGGACAACCTTTCGACCTTCCAGGCGCTGCAGCTGGCCTCGGCGGTGGCCACGCTGGCCGGGCGCGGCGGCGACGGGCTGGTGGGCAAGCTGCGCAAGGGCTTTGGCCTGGATGACCTGGACGTGACCTCGGGCAGCGATGGCGAATCCACGGTGCGTGCGGGCAAGTACCTGGCCGAGGGCATCTATTCGCAGGTCGAGGTGGAAAGTGGCGGCAAGAGCAAGGTCACCCTGAACCTTGACCTGCGCCGCGGCCTGACGGCGCGCGGGTCGGTGGGCAGCGACGGCGACGCATCGCTGGGACTGTTCCTGGAGCGCGACTACTGACGGGCTATCGGGCGGTCCGGGCGCGTTCGGCGTCGATCGCGGCGCCCAAAAGAATGGCGTAGGCCGACAGGTAGAACCACAGAAGCAAGGCCACAACGGCGCCGATCGAGCCGTAGATCTGGTTGTAGTTTGCGAAGTCTGACAGGTACAGGACCAGCCCCCGCGACACCGCGGCCCAAATGCCCAGGGCACAGGCCAGCCCCCAGGTGAACAGCGGCACGGTGCGGATGCCGTGGTTCGGACCGAACCGGTAGATCAGGCTGAGCGACAGCACGACCAGCAGGATGCCCAGAAGGAAGTTCAGCAGTTCCAGCGCCACGGTCTCGACGGCGCCGAAGTCAACGAAGCCGAGCAGCAGCGGCACGCCGACGGCGACGCCCATCGACACCAGGGCCAGGGCAATGAGCACCAGAGTGACGACCATGGCCTGCACCTGATGCCAGACGCCCTCGCGCAGCGGCAGGCCGTGGATGGCATTCAGCCCGCGGATCAGTGCCGCGACCCCGGCACGCGCCGACCACAGGGCCAGGAGGGTGGAGAACAGTGTTGTCCAGCCCAGGTGGCGGTTGTTGGTGGCCAGCAGCAGTTCCACCTGACCCGACAGCAGGGTGAAAGCCTCGGGCGGCAGGACGTCCTGCAAGGGGGCGATCTGCGCGCGGATGACGGTGGGATCGGACCAGAAGCCCCACAGCGCAATGATGGCGGCCAGCGCCGGAAACAGGGCCAGGAAGGCAAAAAAGGCCACGCCGGCGGCAATCAGGCCAAGTTCGCGCGCCTCGGTGCGCTGCCAGACGCGCCAGGACGTGCGCAGGGGCATGTCAGAAGGCCATGGGACAAATGCATCGAGGCCGCCAAGGCGGCCTCGACCCGTTGTCGCAAATGCGAAGGATCAGTGGCTGCCCGAGTGGCCGCCCGAACCGCCGAGGGCCGCACCGACCACGGCAAGGCCAACAAGACCGGCCGCAACGCCCGCGGCGCCCAGCCCGCCCAGGGCCGCCGCACCGGCGGCACCCGCCGCGCCAGCGCCCGCTGCGGCGCCGGCAGCACCCGCGCCCGCACCGCCTGCACCGGCCGCACCACCGGCAGCGCCAGCGCCACCCGCGGCAACCGGGCAAACGCCGTCGACGAGGTCAACCGGGCATTCCACATCCTGGGCGAAGGCAGCCGAGGAAACCGAAATCAGCATAGCAGTCGAAAGAATCGCAAGACGTTTCATGGTGTGATCTCCGCACAAGAGTGTCGTTGCGCAATGGGTAGCACAATCGCCATCGGCAGAAAAGGGCGTTTCCCCGAAAAACCCGGAAAGGTTGCCGCATCAGACCTTTGTCAGCAGACAGTTGCCCGTTTGCGCGCCGTTCAGTCGCGCAGGCGCCCGATGGTGATATAGCCCAGGTCGCGCCCGGCCCACTGCCGCGACTGGCGCAGCGTGCCGCCCTGCAGCCAGTGGTCGTTGACGAAGCGGCCATCGTCGCCCGAACAGCTTTCCTGCACGCGGCGCGTGGTGTAGCGGCGTTCCACCAGGACCACGTCTTCCGACCCGACGACTGCGTATTCGCACAGATAGCGGGAGCGGACGATGGCATCCTCTCCGCTCAGGGTGACCAGCGTGCGCACGAAGGTGCCGCTGCCGGACGCCACGCGCGACAGGGGCGGTGTGTCGGCGGCGATCAGGTCACCGCCCAGGCCGCGGGTGGCCACCAGCATGCCCTGCCGGACGGACACGGTGCGGTCATCGACCGACGACCAGGTCTCGACTCCGCCATTTGCCGCCACATACAGCACGACCGCGGTCACCTTGCGGCTTTCCACGGTCACCAGATCGGCGGGGCGGCCAAGGCCTGCCAGCACGGCCCGCGTGAGGCCCACCGGCCCTGCGGCAGGCGCTTGCCCGCGGCCGGTCAGCTTCTTGGCGAAGGCAAGGTAGGTCTGGGCGGTCTGTGTTTCGTCCACGTCGGACCCGCAGGCGGCAAGGGCCGCCAGCAGGGCAAGCAGGGCTGCGCTGCGCCGAATCATTTCCAGAACCGCCCCCACTGCTCGTCCAGTTGCGGTGTGTGATAGTCGCGCACCTGGGGGTACAGGCGGTTGGGCAGGTCCAGCCGCGCGCCGCCGTCACGGCCGAAGGGCCGCACGATGGTGGTCGCGGTCTTGCGCGACGGTTTGCCCAGCACCCAGGCAAACGGAATTTCCAGCCTGATGCCCTTGTCGAACGACCCGCTGCCGAAGTCTTCGGCCGAGACGTTGGTCTTGGTGGCGAAAGCACCGATGCGCCAGCCGTTCGCGAATTCGCGGTCGAACGACACTGTGGCGCCGATGTCGCCCGCAAGATAGCGCCCCACGTCGACCTGAACGTGGAAGCCCTGGGCAAGTTCGTAATAGGCCGACAGATGGCCTGTGGCCACGGTATAGCTGTCGGGACCCGAGGCCGGGTTGGCATCGGTCTGGTACATGTAGTCGGGCAGCTTGAAACTGAAACCCTGTTCCGGCGACCGTTGCGCCACGTAGTTCATCTCGGCCCCGAGCGCCCAGCGCCGGTCAACCGGTTTCCACAGGACCTCGGTCGAGACACCCCCGAACATGCGTTCGAGATAGCCGACCGACACACGCCCGTAGACGTCGCGGGCCAGCCGGCCGTTCCAGTTCAGCGACATCGACTCGAGCGCTGTCGTTCCCTCGCGGTCATAGTAGTAGATCGCGGAACGGACCGGGTGCAGGGTGGTGCGCTTGGGCAGCGGCGGCCTGTCGTCCAGGTTGCCCGCCACCTTTTGTGTGACCGCGGCCTCAAAGTACAGGCCCGGCGCAATGTCGTACTGGAAGGTGCCGCGGATGCCCACGTCGATCTTGAACGGGTCGGTCTGGTCGAACAGGCGCACGCGGTTGAAGGGCGCCACCGACCATGACAGGGCGGGGTACAGGTCGGGGTCGGCCAGCTTGTCGCCCGGCATGCGCGGGGCCGGGGTGATTTCGGCGCGCCTGCGCACCGCCTCGGCCCCGTCGACGGCGAATTCGTAGGTTTCAAGGTCGGACCGGCGCAGCGTGACGGCCGAGATCGGCGTGCCATTGACCACGGGCACGATGCGGAAGGTGCCAATGTTTGGCGGCAGCACGCGCGTCATCGCGCGGGCGGCGCGCCCGATGGCCTCGGGGCCCGCATCGATACGCTCGTTGCGGATGCGCAATTCGGCCACGCCGCCCGTCACGCGAAATCCTTCGACCCGGATGTAGTCTTCGCGCAAAAGCGCCGCGAGATCGCCCGACATCCGGCGTTGCGCCCCGGTGTCGGACACATCGGCCGCCGACCACCCCGCCGCGCCGGGCGCGCGCACAAGCACCGGCAGGGGCGCACCTTCGTTCACCCCGCCACCGGGGCGGACCTTGGGGTCCAGCGTCAGCTGTGCGGTAAAGCCCAGCGTGCTGCCGTACATGTAATAGAGGCCAAACCGTGCGGCCGGGTTGGGGCTGTATTCGACGCCGAAGTTCAGCGGGCTGCGCCGTTCAAAGGTTTTCCGGACGGCGGCCTCTTCGGTGTAGGCATCGCTGGAGTATTCCAGCTTGACCCCCCAGCGGTCATTCACCTGCCATTCTATGCCGCCAAACGGGGCGGCGGGCCCGCGGAACCAGGTGCTGATGTTGAACTTGCCGCCGAACCCGATGTCGATGGGCGGGCGCTCGCCGATCGAGAACAGCTCGCCATAGCTGCCCAGCCGCCCCCAACCGAGGCCCGCGGTGACCTTGAGCCCAGGGGCCAGCGTCTTGGTGGCCACCAGATATTCGCCCGACAGGATGCCGGTACCGGCAAAGTCCTGCAGGCCGAACAGGACCGCCGGGCGGATCGCGCCTTCGGTGAACAGCTGATAGCGGAAGTCGAAGCTGCGGTCATAGTAGGGGTTGAAGGCGTTGGCGCCGTTGCAGTCGGGCGGGCAGAATTCGGTGTTCCAGTCGCGGATCCCCAGGAAGCGGAAGCTGGCCGAGGCCCGGGGCGTAAGCTGGAACGACAGCGTTGTCCGGCTGACGGGGCCGAAGTTGCTGTAGCTGATGGACAACTGCCCGTCGGGCTGCACCTGGGCGCTGGGCATGTCGATCAGCCCGGTGGCGCCGTACATGTTCAGGGTGCCGGTCTGGTCGGCCTTCAGGAAGTCGTAGTTCCCGACGATTTCGGCAGAGGCCGCCGCGGGCAGCATTGCCGCCAGGACCATGCCGCACAGCCAGAGACCGGCAGTCCGAAGGGCGGCACGGCGTCGTGGCATCAGCGGTTCCCTGTCATCCTGCCCGACCATAGCCACCGGAAACCGCGCCGACAACGCCCGACGGAAGCCTGCGCAAGCCGTTGCGCATGCGTCACATCACGCCCTGGCTGTCGGCGGCCTGCCCGAACCCTTCGACATAGTCGCGGATCACGCCGCGTGCGGCCGTGGCATCGCCTGCGGCCACGGCCGCGCGCAGGGCGCGCAGCGCCGCGGCCATCTGAAGCTCTGTCAGGCTGCCTTCCTCGGCACGCAGGATCTTCGGGTGCGGCGTCGTCAGCAGGCCCTCGCCGATCAGCAGTTCCTCGTGCAGCTTCTCGCCGGGGCGCAGGCCGACCACGGTGATCTCGATGTCGCCCTCGGGGTTCACCTCGTCGCGCACGGTGTACCCCGCGGCCTCGATCATCTGCTCGGCCAGGTCGCGGATGCGCACGGGCTTGCCCATGTCCAGCACGTAGACCTCGCCGCCGCTGTTGCGGTTGGGGTCGGCAAACGACCCGGCCAGCAGCACCAGACGCGCGGCTTCGTTGATGGTCATGAAGTAGCGGGTGACGTCTTCGTGCGTCAGGGTCACCGGGCCGCCGCGCTCGATCTGTTCCTTGAACAGGGGAATGACCGAACCGGACGATCCCAGCACGTTGCCGAACCGCACCATCGAGAACACGGTGCCCTTCGACCGCTTCGCAAGGTCCTGGATCACCAGTTCCGCCAGCCGCTTGGACGCGCCCATCACGTTGGTCGGGCGCACCGCCTTGTCCGTGGACACCAGGACGAACCGCTTGACCTGCGCTTCGTGCGCCGCATCGGCCAGCGTGCGCGTGCCCAGCACGTTGTTGGCAAGCCCGGCAATCGGGTTCGCCTCAACCAGCGGCACGTGCTTGTAGGCTGCGGCGTGCAGCACGACCTCGACCCCGTGGTCCTGCATCACCATGCGCGACAGGCGGGAATCGGTCATCGAACCCAGCACCGGCACCACCTCGACGCCGGTCCCCTCGGCCAGTTCGCGCAACTCGCGGTCGATCGCGTAAAGCGCAACCTCGGACACCTCGAACAGCACAATCCGGCGCGGACGCATTGACAGCAGCTGGCGGCACAGCTCGGACCCCACCGAACCGCCCGCGCCCGACACGAGGACGACCTTGTTGAAATAGGCCTCGTGCCCGGGAAGCAGCGTCTCGTCCACCTGGCGGCGGCCCAGGAACCTGCCCGGCACCACCTGCGTCAGCGTGTCCACCAGTGCCTCTTCGCCGATCAGCTGGGCGAAGGACGGCACCGACATCACCACCAGCCCCATCGCCTGCAGCCGCCGCGCGATCTGCGCCAGCTTTGGCGCCGACACCGAAGGCATGGCTAGGATCACCCGGTCCACCTCAAGTTCGCGCGCAAGGCGTTCGATGCGATCCGAGGACCAGATTCGAAGCCCGGCAATCGACATGCCGTGCAGGCCCGGATTGTCATCGACAAAGGCCACGGTCAGGATGCTGTGGTGGGCGCGAAGTGCTGCGTGCAGCTGCACGCCCGTGTTGCCGGCGCCGTAGATCAGCACGCGCGTCTTCGGGTTGCCCAGCCGCAGCACCCAGAGCAGAAGGTGCAGCATGGCCACCCGTGCCGCCACCGAAAGCAGGAAATACAGCGTGCCGAACAGCACGACGCCCTGGCCCGGAAAGTACGTTTCCCCCTGACCGACCACGATGGCAAAGGTCAGCGTCACCAGGGCGGCCACCACCCCCGTGCGCAGGATGGCCAATGATTCGTAGGCGTTCAGCTTGACCTTGTGCATGCCCAGGGTGGCCGACCACAGGACACCGGCCAGGGCCACCGCCAGGAACATCCAGGATATCCGCCCGAACAGGGGCTGGGACAGGACCGAACTGTAGACAACGGCGGTGGACAGGAACAGCGCCAGCGGCGCCAGGATGGCGTCAACCGCAAGCAGCACAAGGCGTTTTTGCTGGCGCGACAGCCGGTCAACCCAAGCGAATAGCTGCGCCCGCATGTTCGCCATCTTGTCGAATGCCTCTTCCGCCGCCTGTTTCAAGAAAGACCAAGGGAAACCCGAGGGCCCCCGGTCACGATGTCTACAAGTTTTTGTTCCGATAGCATGACGCTAGTGCAGCATCACACAAAGTTCAACCGACCATGGTCGGATTCCCGCGCACAGATCGCACAATGCGAAGGCAATTGCCCATCCGGTGCGCGGGTCCCCGCCCATTGACGGCCCCGGTTCGAATGCCTTCAGGGGATCTGCGTGTCAGGTTCGATGGCGATGCCCTGACCTTCTGGTGGCGGTCCGTCCCAGGACGACAGGGGGTGCAGCCAGAGTTCCACGCGCCGGTTCGCCTTGCGGCCGGCAAAGGTGGTGTCGCAGGCAATGGGAAGCGCCTCGCCATAGGCTTCAACGGCGGGCAACTCGGCTTCGGTCAGATCCGGGGCTTCGCGCGCCAGGGCCGCGCGAACGGCCTGTGCCCGGTCGCGCGACAGGTCAAGGTTCACGGCCGCCTCTCCCGAACCATCGGAGAACCCTGCAAAGGTAAGGGCATAGCCATCGAAGGACCGCGCCGCGATGAGGCGGCCCAGCTGTGCCAGCGCGTCCTGCGACGCCGCGTCCAGCCCGGACGAGCCGTCTTCGAACCGGAACGTCAGCGACAGCCGTTCCGCCCCTGTCATGGCCGCGGCCAGCCGCTGCAGCTCTTCCAGCGAAACCTCGGGGCCGGCGTTGCGGATGGCGTTCAGCAGGCGCTGCCCTTCGCCCGTCAGGTGCATGCGGGCGGGGCGGCGGTCGATGAAGCCTGCCGCGGCCACGGCGGCCTGCGCCGCGTCGGTCGCCAGAAACTCAAGAAACTCCCGCGCCAGCAGCGGCAGGCGGCGCTTGGGGGCCAGGAGGTACAGGTGCGCCGACAGCGGATAGTCCTCGGCCTTGACCGCCAGCGCCGTGGCGGGCAGCGGAAAATCGCAACTGTCGGTAATGGGCAGGACCCGTGCATCGCCCGCCACCGTGACCCCCGACAGCGCCAGCGCCCAGGGGTCGCGCGCCACCGCCTCGGCCAGCACGGCGGGGCTTTCGTGGACGATGGCAGCGTCGATGCGCTGGCCCAGCCGCGCCTCGGCCGCGATCTGCAACGCGCTGCCTGCGTTCAGCCCGTGCAGCACCACCGGCATGTCCGGCCCGCCCAGATCGCGCCAATTGGTGATCTCGCCCGTCAGCGCGCGGGCAAGGTCCGCCGTTTTCACCCGCTGCACCGGGTTGTCGCGGGCCACCAGGGGCACCAGTGCCTCCATCGCCAGCACGCGGGCGTTCACCTCGGGCGAGGACAGCGCGGCCACCGACAGGTCGGCAAAGCCGTTGTCGATCATCTTGCGGGCCTCGGCCGGGGGTGCGGGGGCGAAGGCGATGTCGGCCAGACGCTGACCCGAACGCGGCTCGTCAATCTGCGCGGTGAACCCCGCGTCGGTCTGCTGGATGGCCCAGGTCAGGCCGCGGGCGCGGGCAAAGGCCGACAGGAGCGGCGGCAGCAGGCGGCGCGCGGCATCCTCGGCCCCGGTGATGCGGATGTCGGCGCGGGGTGCGGCAAGATCGGGGCAGGCCGGGCCGTCGCAGATGACGGCGGCGGCATCGACCGTCAGGTCGCCATATTCGGTGCGCAGCTGGTAGAACTCGCCGTCGAAGCCCAGAAGGTTGCCGGACAGCGACAGGCCGCCGTCGCGCGCCGACAGCGTGGCGTCCTGTGCGAAAGTCATGGGCGCGGCCAGAACAGCCGCCGCCAGAACGGCAGCCTGTACCCGAAGCGTCATCGCCCCCCGCCAGTGACCCTAGTCGACGGCGGCGAGTGTCGTTCCCCCGGCAAGATTGTTCAACACCAGAAAGTCGCCAATGCCGGCACAGTCGGGCATCGCCAGCGTGATCTCGGTGGTGGTCACGCGGCCTGCGTCCGATTCCACGGCCTCGCCCAGGATTTCGCGGTTGCAGGTCCTGTCGGTGACGGCGGCTTCGATCGTCACGGCAACAGGCATGGGCGCGACCGGCCAGGTGTAGACCTGCGCCAGCAAGGGAAGGTCCACCGTGGCATCGCCCAGCACATCGACCTTGCCCGCACCGACCGGCCGTTCTGCCGAGACATGACCGGGGGTGCCGAACGCGGCGCCGCTTTCGTAGACCTGCAGCTGGAAGGCGTCATCGGCCTGCCATTGCACGGCGACGCGGCGGATGCCGACCAGGTTTGTCGTGGCCACCGCCCGGGCGGTGGTGCCGTCGGGGAACATGGCAACGACCTCGCCCGATGGCTCCATCGCCGGAAGCGTGGTGAACAGGGTGCCTGCGGCCGAGAGCTTGCCGGTGACGGCCAGCCCGCCATGCCGCAGAACCACGCGTGCGTTGCCGTCGCAGGGCGCCACAAGGCCCAGCGACAGCACCGCACCCGGCAGGGGGGTTGCCGACAGCGTGGCGGTGCAGGTGTCGGTGGCGACAGGTTCGGGCGCCTTGGCCGTGGCAGAGGGTGCGGGCACCGCGGGCTGCGCTGCGGTGGCTACCGGCGAAGGCTTCGGCGCGGCGGGCAGCGGAACAAGCGAGGCCGCGCGGGGCATCGTCGGGGCGACGGCCTTTGGCGCGGCAGCGTCCGGCGCGGCGGTCACCGCGGCCGGCCGGGGTGCTGGCGGCAGCGGGGCTGCCTTGGGTGCCGCGGCCTGCGGCGCGGGTGCCGGGCGCGGCAGGGCCGGGGCCGGGGCCGGGGCCGGGGTCGCTTCGGGCTCGGCCTTGGCAGAGAGCATGACAACTCCCGTCGGGGCCGCATTGGAGACCTGCCTGCCGGCCCCGCCGATGTTCGACTGAACCAGCTGACCCGCACCCGCCGCGATGGCAATGATGCTGGCCGACAGGATGATCTTGCGCTTGCGGTCCATGGAATACCCCCGTTGTCCCGATCAGCACCGGGTTAGGGGCCAATGCAGGCGCGGGCAGGGCGGAACCGGGGAATGTTTCCGCCGATCCGGGCAGGGCTGCCGCAATTGCGGCAACCCTGCGGCAGATCAGGCAAGTTTTCCGTGACAGTACTTGAATTTTTCGCCCGAACCGCACGGACAGGCATCATTCCGGCCCGGATTGCCCCAGGTGGCGGGGTCTGTTTCGTCAAACCCTGTCAGGCGCTGCCCTGCGGGCGCAGGGTCTGCCGCGGCCCCTGCCCCGGCGAGTTCTGGCACCAGAGCCGGTGCCGGTGCCGGAACGGCCACCGGAGCGGCGGAGGGGCGGTTTTGCGCCATGAACTGCGCCATCATGGCCTGCTGTTCGGCCTCGGTCAGCGGCCGCACCAGCGCCAGGCGTTGTGTCACGTCCTGACGAAGGCTGTTCAGCATCGATTCGAACAGCTGGAACGCCTCGGTCTTGTATTCGTTCAGCGGGTCGCGCTGCGCATAGCCGCGGAAGCCCACGACGGAACGCAGGTGTTCCAGCCGCAGAAGATGTTCCCGCCACTTGCCGTCGATGGTTTGCAACAGCACCTGCTTCTCGATCTGGCGCATGGCGTCGGGGCCGAAGGCGGTGGCCTTTTCGGCCATCATCTGGTCGGCGGCGGCGGCGATGCGGTCGCGCACCACGGCCTGATCGGCGCCTTCCTCGGCCGCCCATTGCACGACAGGCAGGTCCATCCCCAGCTTCTCGCGCACCGATTTCGCCAGGCCTTCGGCATCCCACTGGTCGGGATAGGTCTTGGGCGGCATGTGGAAATCGACCATGTCCTCGACAACCTGCGCCCGCATGTCCTCGGTGATTTCGGCCAGGTCCTCGGCTTCCATGATCTCCATGCGCTGGCCGAAGATGACCTTGCGCTGGTCGTTCATCACGTCGTCGAACTTCAAGAGCTGCTTGCGGATGTCGAAGTTGCGGCCCTCGACCTTGGCTTGCGCGCGTTCCAGGCTTTTGTTCACCCAGGGGTGAACGATGGCCTCGCCTTCCTTCATGCCCAGCGTGGACAGCACCTTGTCCAGCCGGTCCGACCCGAAGATGCGCATCAGGTCGTCTTCCAGCGACAGGAAGAAGGCCGACCGGCCCGGGTCACCCTGGCGGCCCGAACGGCCGCGCAGCTGGTTGTCGATGCGGCGGGATTCGTGGCGCTCGGTGCCCAGCACGAACAGCCCGCCCGCGGCGATCACCCGCGCCTTTTCGTCGGCGTGCTCGGCCTCGATCCGCTTTCGCACCTCGTCGGGGTGAACCGAGGGGTCGGCAGCGATGGCCTCCATCACCTTCATCTCGACATTGCCGCCCAGCTGGATGTCGGTGCCGCGGCCGGCCATGTTGGTGGCAATGGTGACGGCGCCGAAACGGCCCGCATCGGCCACGATCTGCGCCTCTTGTTCGTGCTGGCGGGCGTTCAGCACGTTGTGCGGGATGCCCTCTTTCTGCAGCAGTGCCGACAGCGATTCCGACTTTTCGATAGAGGTGGTGCCGACAAGGATGGGCTGGCCCTTGCCGTTCGCCTCTTTGATGGCGGCGATGATGCCTTCGTTCTTTTCCCGCGCGGTGCGGTACACGGCGTCATGTTCGTCCTTGCGCGCCACCGGCTTGTTCGTGGGCACCTCGACCACGCCAAGGCGGTAGATTTCCATGAACTCCTCGGCCTCGGTCGCCGCGGTGCCGGTCATCCCGGCCAGCTTGGCATACAGGCGGAAGTAGTTCTGGAAGGTGACCGAGGCGAGCGTCACGTTCTCGGGCTGGATCGCCACATGCTCTTTCGCCTCGATCGCCTGGTGCAGACCGTCCGACAGGCGGCGGCCGCGCATCATGCGGCCGGTGAATTCGTCGATCAGCATCACCTCGCCGTCGCGGACGATGTATTGCTGGTCCTTGTTGAACAGCTTGTGCGCCCGCAACCCCTGGGTGACGTGATGCACCAGCGTGGTGGATTCCGGGTCGTACAGCGACTGGCCCTCGGGCAAGAGGCCCATCTCGCCCAGCCGCCGTTCCACGAATTCGTTGCCGTCCTCGGTCAGCGTGACGTTGCGGGTCTTCTCGTCCAGCTTGAAGTGCTCGGCCATCAGCTCGGGCACCAGCGCGTTCACCCTTGTGTACAGGTCGCTGCGGTCCTGGCTGGGGCCGGAAATGATCAGCGGCGTGCGCGCCTCGTCCACCAGAATGCTGTCCACCTCATCGACGATGGCAAAGAAATGCCCGCGCTGGTTCATCTCCTCGATGGACCCCTTCATGTTGTCGCGCAGGTAATCGAAGCCCAGTTCGTTGTTGGTGGCATAGGTGATGTCGGCGCGGTAGGCGGCCTTCTTCTCGGCGTCGGGCTGATACGGGTAGACAACCCCCACCGTCATGCCCAGCGCGCCATAGACCTTGCCCATCCATTCGGCATCGCGTTTCGCCAGATAGTCGTTGACGGTGACGATGTGCACGCCCTTGCCTGCCAGCGCATTCAGATAGGCGGGCA
>CAZLIC010000008.1:0-87151 GCA_964559535.1 uncultured Rhodobacterales bacterium | reverse complement strand
GTTCGTCGCGATCGAATGCGCGATGTTCTGCAACAGCACCGTCTTGCCCGTCCGTGGCGGCGCCACGATCAGCCCGCGCTGCCCCTTCCCGATGGGCGCCACCAGGTCGATGATCCGCGCGGAACGGTCCTTGATGGTCGGGTCCTCGACCTCCATCTTCAACCGCTCATCAGGGTACAGCGGCGTCAGGTTGTCGAAGTGCACCTTGTGGCGGGCCTTCTCGGGGTCGTCAAAGTTGATCCGCGTCGCCTTGGTCAGGCAGAAGTACCGCTCGTTCTCACGCGGGGCCTGGATCACCCCTTCGATGGTGTCCCCGGTGCGCAGCGAAAACTGCCGGATCATCTCGGGCGAGACATAAATGTCATCGGGACCGGGCAGGTAGTTCGCGCTGGGCGAGCGCAGGAAGCCGAACCCGTCCTGCAGAACTTCCAGCACGCCGTCGCCGCCAATCTCCCACCCTTCTTCCGCATGCTCCTTCAGGATCGAGAACATCATCTCGCCCTTGCGCATGCTGGGCGCGTTCTCGATCTCCCACTCCTCGGCCAGCGCCAGAAGTTCAGCCGGAGTCTTGGCCTTCAGTTCGGCAAGGTTCAGCCGCTGCGGGGTCTCGTCGTTCATGGGATGTGTCCTGGGGCGCCGCAACCAGAGCGGCGCAAGGGGGTCAATGGTGGGAAGTGCCGGTTGGCCGGACGGCCGGGCAACCTGCACATAAGCGATCACGCCGCGCCGGTCAACCGCGTCAGAACTTCACCACCACCGACAGCACGATCAGTGCCATCAACAGCGTCGGCACTTCGTTCATCATCCGGTACTGCCGACCGGTCAGCCCGTTGCGCCCTGCGGCAAAGTCCTTGCGCCGTGCGATCAGCCAGTGGTGGAACCACGTCATGGCCAACACCCCCGCCGCCTTCGCCCAGGGCCAGACCTCGGACCAGTCCACGATCCCGGGCGTGAACACCAGTGCCAGTCCGGCCACCCATACGGCCACCATTGACGGCCGCATGATCACCTTCTGCAGCTTGTCCTCCATCACCATCAACGTGTCGTGCAGCTCACCCGGGCCTTTCACACGCTCGGCGTGGTACACAAACAGTCGCGGCAAGTAGAACAGCCCCGCCATCCAGGCGATCACCGCCATGATGTGAAAAGCCTTAACCCAAGGGTACCAGTCGCTCAGCAGTCCGGTCACGCATGTCCTCCCTCAGCGGCGCGACCCTTCTTCTATCTATCTAAAGTAAAGAAAGGAATTGATGCTGTAGTAGGGACGGGGATAACTGAATACTTCATCCCATCCACCAACTTGTCCACAGTCCGCCGTGCAGCCAAACTGTGTCGCATTTGTCACGAAACCTGGACAACCAGAGATTATCTCTCGTGAAAACAATACGCTGGATGGTGCAGCAGTTCTCCGTTCCGCTGCCACCTTGCCACGACACCTTAAAAATCCCAAACCGCAGCCGCAGCCGGGCATCAACTTTCCACAGTGGGAAAACCCGGCTGCGCTGCACCTGCTTGACAGGCGAAACGCCCTCGGATGACCTGCGTCCTGTGGGAAGTGCCGCTCTCGCGCACCCTCTCCCGCAGCCGCCCCGCAGAACAAACACGGGTTATCCCCAGCCTTGCCCCACCCGCCGCTCCTGCTCGCCTCCGGTTCCGCGACCCGCCTTGCGCTGCTGCGCGCCGCCGGGCTGTCGGTTGACCCGCGTCCTGTCCGGCTGGACGAACCGGCGATCCGCGCCGCGCTGGCGGCCGAAGGCGCCACCCCGCGCGACATGGCCGATACCCTGGCCGAGATGAAGGCGTCCCGGGTGGCCGACCGCGACCCGCAGGCGGTGGTCATCGGCAGCGACCAGGTGCTCGACCATGACGGCACCGCGCTGGGCAAGTGCGATACGCCCGCGGCGGCCATGGACCAGCTGCGCGTCCTGTCGGGCGGCACCCACCGCCTGCACACGGCCACCGTGCTGTTCCACGAAAGCCAGCCCGTCTGGCGACACTTGGCCACCGCCACCCTGACGATGCGCCCGCTGTCCGACGCCTTCCTGTCGTCCTACCTTGCGCGCAACTGGGAACAGGCCCGCCACTGCGCCGGTTGCTACATGATCGAGGGCGAGGGGATCCGGCTGTTCTCTGCCATCCAGGGCGACCACTTCGGTATCCTCGGACTTCCGCTCCTGCCGCTGCTGGGGTATCTCGGCCTCAGGGGGTTCATCGACACATGACCGACCATCCGCGCATTCCGCTGGCGGGCGTCATCGGCTCGCCCATCGCGCACAGCCGGTCACCTGCGTTGCACGGGTACTGGCTGAAACGCTACGCCATCAGGGGGCACTATGTGCCGCTGGACATCACGCAGGCCGATCTGCCCGAGGCGCTGAAGATGCTGCCGCGAATCGGCTTTGTGGGGGCGAATGTCACCATTCCGCACAAGGAAACCGTGCTGGCGCTGGCCGATGTGGTAACCGACCGCGCAGCGCTGATCGGGGCGGCGAACACGCTCTTGTTCCGCAAGGACGGCAAGCTGCAGGCCGACAATACCGATGGCATCGGATTCCTGGCCAATCTTCGCCAGGGCGCGCCCAACTGGCAGCCCGAGGCCGCGCCGGCCGCCGTTCTGGGCGCCGGGGGCGGGGCGCGGGCGGTGATCGCCTCGCTGATCGAGGCCGGGGTTCCGGAAATCCGCGTGGCCAACCGCACCCGGACACGCGCCGAAACGCTGCGTGCTGATTTCGGGGCGCGCGTGCGTGTGGTCGAGTGGGTGCAGGCTGGCAACATGATCGAGGACGCGGGGCTGGTGGTGAACACCACGGCGCTGGGTATGGCGGGCAAACCCGCCCTGCGCGTGCCGCTGGATGCCTTGTCACCACGCGCCGTTGTCACCGATCTGGTCTACACCCCCCTGCACACCGAATTCCTGCAACTGGCCGAGGCGATGGGGGCCACCATCGTGGACGGGCTTGGCATGCTGCTGCATCAGGCCGCACCGGGTTTCGAACGCTGGTTCGGCCACAGGCCCGACGTCGACGAAGCCACCCGCGCCGCGGTTCTGTCGGCATGAATGCGTTCCGTCTGGGCCTCACCGGCTCGATCGGCATGGGCAAGTCCACGACGGCGGGCTTTTTCCGCGAAGCGGGCGTTCCGGTGTGGGATGCCGATGCCGCGGTGCACCGCCTCTATGCGCCAGGCGGGGCGGCCGTGGCGCCCGTCAGCGCCCGCTGGCCGCAGGTTCTTGGCGGCGATGGCGGAATCGACCGCGCGCTGCTGAAACCCGTCGTCACCGCCGACCCCGCGGCGCTGGCCTGGCTCGAATCGCAGGTCCACCCGCTTGTCGCCGCCGACCGTGCCGCCTTCCTGGCCGCCGCCACCGCCGATCTTGTCGTGCTCGACATCCCACTTCTGTTCGAAACCGGCGGTGATGCCCAGATGGACGCCACCCTTCTGGTCACCGCCCCCGCGGCCCTGCAGCGCGCCCGCGTCCTGGCCCGCCCTGGCATGACCGAGGCCGCCTTTGCGGCCATTCTCGCCCGCCAGATGCCCGATGCGCAGAAACGCGCCCGCGCCACCCACATCATCGAAACCCTGTCGCCCGACGCGGCCCGCGCCTGTGTTTCGGCGCTGGTCGCCTACATCCGGGGCCGCCATGCGTGAAATCGTGCTGGACACTGAAACCACGGGGCTGGACCCGGCCGAGGGCCACCGCATTGTCGAGATCGCGGCGCTGGAGCTGGAGAACCACCTTCCCACCGGCCGTACCTGGCACCAGTACCTGAACCCCGAACGTCCCATGCCGCCCGAGGCCTTCGAGGTGCACGGCCTCTCGGACGAGTTCCTGCGCGACAAGCCGCGGTTTTCCACGCTGGCGGCGGATTTCCTGGCATTCATCGGCAGTTCGAAGTTGGTGATCCATAACGCCAGCTTCGACATGCGCTTCCTGAATGCCGAATTGTCGGCACTGGGCCACCCCCGCCTGCCCGACAGTCAGGCCATCGACACCCTGATGATCGCCCGCAACCGCTTTCCCGGCGCGCCTGCCTCGCTCGATGCGCTGTGCCGCCGGTTCGGGGTCGACAATTCCGGACGGGTAAAGCACGGCGCGCTTCTGGACTGCGAGCTTCTGGCCGAGGTCTATCTGGAACTTTGCGGCGGTCGGCAGCCGGGGCTGCATCTGGCCAGTGTGTCAACCCTGCCGCAGCGCGGCGGCGCCCCGGGCAGCGCCACCTCCGCCCACCCGCTGGCGCGGCCAAACCCGCTGCCCCCCCGCCTGACCGCCGAAGAGGCCGCGGCGCATGCCGCCTTTGTGACAAAGCTCGGCCCCGCCGCGATCTGGACCCGCCGCGAAAGCTGACCAACGACGGCGACAAACCTTTCCAAAACGTGAACGCGCCCTCACAACCCCTTGTTTCTATTGAATCGGGTTTCTGTCCCACGCTGGGACAGGCGCCCTGCGGCGCAAATGCAAACAGGGCGGGCGGGCCTCTGGCCCCGCCCGCCCCGCGGCAATGTCTTCCAGATCAGGACACCAGTGGCTGAGCCGCGGCCTTCTGGGCCTCGGCCCGGCGTGCCAGTTCCTGCCGGTACAGCGCCAGGAAATCCACCTGGTCGATGTTCAGCGCCGGGAAGCCGCCATCGCGGGTGACATCCGAAACGATGCGGCGGACAAAGGGGAACAACAGCCGCGGGCATTCGATCAGCAGGAAGGGGTGCAGCTGCTCGTCCGGCACCCCTTCAATCTGGAACACCCCGCCATAGTCCAGCTCGACCAGAAACAGCGTTTCGCCGTTCACCCGGTTCTTCGAGGTGATCTTGAACTTCGAAAACACCTCGTACTGGTGTTCCTGCGTCCGCTTGCGCGCGTCCAGGCTGACAGCAACCTGCGTGTCAGGCTGCACCTCGCCCCCCGGCAGACCACGCTGCGCCACGGCGTTTTCAAACGACATGTCGCGGATGAACTGCGCCAGAACCTGCATCCGCACCTGCGGCGCGGCCGGTGCCGTGCCTGCTCCGTTCGTCTCGGCCATCGCCGCCCCCCATGGAAATCGAACCTGCCGCTCTCTAGCAGGTCGCTTCCGGTGCCTCAATGCCGAGTCCAGGCGGATGGAGGCAGCGGCTTGTCATCGGGGTCGGCCTGCCGCCCGCGCACCGCATCAATGTCGATCACTTCACCCTCGATGATGCCGTCGTCGTGGATCGGGCCGCGCTGCGCCACCACCACCTTGGCTGCAAGCGCCGCCACGATGGCCCGCCGCAGCGGTGGCACCAGCAGCGGCAGCGCGGCCAGGTCGGACAGAAAGCCCGGCGCGATCAGCAGCATGGCGCCCACAGCCAAGAGCGCCTCGTCCGCCACGGCGCCCAGCGCGGCAATGCCGCCGCGCCCCCGCATCGTGCCGCGCAGCACCGCAAACCGGCCGCGCAGGATAGCCGCGCCCAGAACCCCCGCCCCCAGCACCAGCGCCAGAACGGCCCAGACACCCAGCCAGCGCCCGACCACAACGAACCCGGCAATCTCGGCCAGCGGCAGGGCCAGGGCCACAAGAGGCCAGGGTATGCGGCGCATCGTCGTCCTTTCCGGCCAAGGCGGCCTTTCGCAGGGCAGCAGGTAGACTTGGCCCCACCCATCTCCTACATAGGGGATGACCTCCGATGAACCAACATCCGGCCCTTGCCAGGGCTCGGCCCTGACCCAAGGACCAAGATGAGTTCCTCTCTGATCCAGTTGCTTGTTTTGGCCGGGATTGCCATTTTCCTGATCGTGAAGCTGCGCTCCGTGCTCGGTACCCGGGAAGGCTTTGAAAAACCGACACTTCCACCCGACGAGACGCGCCCCCGCGCAGGCCGTCGCGAGTTCGAGGTGATCGAGGGCGGACCCGACCGCGACATCACCGACCACGTTGCCGACGGCAGCCCGGCCGCCAAGGCGCTGGCGGCCATGAAGATGGCCGAGGCCGGGTTTTCGGTAAGCACCTTCCTGCAGGGCGCGCGCGGCGCCTATGAAATGATCGTGATGGCCTATGAGCGCGGGGATCTGTCGCAGGTCGAATCCTTTCTGGCGCCCGATGTGTACGGCGCCTTCAGGCAGGCCGTCGACGCGCGTGAGGCCGAAGGGCTGACCGTCGAGGCGAACTTCGCGGGCCTGCGCGAACTGACCCTTGCCGACGCCACCTTCGACCGCGATACCCGCGAGGCCGAGGTAACCGTGCGCTTTACCGGCGAGCTGACCAGCGTGATCCGCGACCGGTCGGGCAACGTCGTCGAGGGCAGCCCCACAGCCGTCAAGCGGCAGCGCGACGTCTGGACCTTTGCCCGCAAGATGGGGTCCGATGATCCGAACTGGCATCTTGTCGCCACCGGGGACTGACGCAGGGGGGCTTATGCGTGTGCGGGCGGCCTTTGCAGCACTGGCGGCGGCACTGATGCTGGGCCCCCAGGATGCCCCCGCGCAGGTGATGACCTTC
The DNA here is from genome assembly GCA_964559535.1 of uncultured Rhodobacterales bacterium. GTDB lineage: Bacteria > Pseudomonadota > Alphaproteobacteria > Rhodobacterales > Rhodobacteraceae > CAZLIC01. The sequence continues at coordinate 80,699 of CAZLIC010000008.1, read as the reverse complement.
GACGATCTGGACGGCTGGTACGCAGACGACCACCGCGCCGCGCTGGGCGTGTTCCGCGATACCTGCACGCTCTTGAAGGGCGCCGAGTGGGGGCCGCTGTGCAAGCTGGCGGCAGATGCCGGCGACAGCGCGGACGAGGCGCGCAGCTTCTTCGAGATGCTGTTCCGCCCGGTTCTGATCGGCGAGCCGCCCGCCCTGTTTACCGGCTACTACGAACCCGAGCTGGACGGCTCGCTGCGCCGCACTGGCACCTACCGTTACCCCATCTATCGCCGCCCGCCCGAGTTGCGCGACGGTGTGCAGTTCCTGTCGCGGGCGCAGATCGAAGGCGGCGCGCTGGCCGGGCGGGGGCTGGAGATCGCCTGGCTGGATGACCCGGTTGAGGTCTATTTCCTGCAGATCCAGGGGTCGGGGCGCATTCGCCTGCCGGATGGCGGCGTGGTGCGCGTGGGCTATGCCGGGCGCAACGGGCACAGCTATCGGTCCATCGGGCAGGAACTGATCCGCCGCGGCACGCATACCATGGCGCAGCTGTCGGCACAGGCGATCAAGCGCTGGGTGCGGGCCAACCCGGGGGCGGGGGCGCAACTGCTGAACACCAACCCGTCCTATGTGTTCTTCCGCAAGCTGAAGGACGTGCCGCCCGAAAAGGGGCCGATCGGCGCGATGGGCCGGTCGATCACCGGCATGCGGTCCATCGCGGTCGACCCGGCCTTCTATCCGCTGGGCGCGCCGGTATGGGTAGAAAAGGACGGCGCCGCGCCGCTGCGGCGCCTGATGGTGGCGCAGGACACCGGCGGGGCGATCAAGGGCGCGCAGCGGGCCGACGTGTTTTTCGGCACCGGGCGGCAGGCGGGCGAGGATGCGGGCACGGTAAAGGACCGCGGGCGGTTGCTGGTGCTTCTGCCCATCGAGCGCGCCTTCGCGATGCGCCCCGAAGGCTGAGGCCGATGTCGCGCCGCCGCATGCTGGCCCCCGAAGAGCGGGCGCTGTGGCAGGCTGTGGCCAGCAGCGCGAAGCCCCTGCCGGGCAAGGAACCATCCGCAGCGCTGCACAACCCGGTGGCCGACCTGCCCCCGTCGCTGGTGCCGCCCCCCGTGCCCGAGCCGCTGTCGCCGTTCCGCCTGGGCGAACGCCTGTCGGCCACGCCGCCCCGGATGGATCTTCTGCCGCCCCTGCCCGACCGGCTGGCGCAGGCGCCGCTGCAGATGGACGCCCGGGCCTTCCGCAACATGACGCGCGGCAAGCTGGCCCCCGAGGCGCGCATCGACCTGCACGGGATGACGCTGGCCGAGGCGCACCCCGAACTTGTGCGCTTCGTGCTGAACGCGCAGGCTCAAGGGGTGCGACTGGTGCTGGTGATTACCGGCAAGGGCAAACCGCGTGACGATGACGGCCCGATCCCGCGGCGAACCGGCGCCCTGAGGCACCACGTTCCCCAATGGTTGCGTCAGGCGCCACTGGGGGGAACCGTACAGCAGGTGGCCGAGGCACACCTGCGCCATGGCGGATCGGGCGCACTTTACGTGTATCTGCGCCGTCTGCGCGGTTGATCCACATTTTCCAGCGTAAGGACACATCTATTCCAATTTGAGGACACATTTACCAGCGCTAGTATGCGCCAGATACTGGCCGCACGACTGCGACCGCATCAGGCTCTGGAGGAATGGCATGGCAACGATCGTCTTCGCTGAAGGATTTCGGGTAAGATCCAGCGATCTGGCGCTGATCGACATCGCAGACTTCGGCTTCTTTTCGGGTTCAACGAGTGAGCTTCGCTTCTTTGACGATGCACAGAACTACACGTCCCTGCTGGGCACCGATCTGTTTTTCACAGAGCTCGAGGGAGAGCTCATCGACATATCGGAGGGCACCATCACGGGGCTGACCAGCTTCGTCGCGGGTGTACAGACCATTTCGGTAACGGACTGGAACATCGACGCGGAAGAACTCTTCGATCTGGTGGTTGAGGGAGACAGTACCGGACTAAACGAGCTTCTTCTGGGTGACGACACGATCATTCTGTCCAACAAGAAGGACAATGTCGATGCTGGCGGCGGAGACGACGACCTGCGTGGGCTGAAGGGCAATGACACGCTGTCAGGCGGTGGCGGTAGTGACTCGATTTCCGGCGGGCGCGGCAACGACACGCTGAGCGGCGGCAAGGGCGGGGATGCCTTCATCTTTGACGATGCGCTTCTTTCGACGAATTCCGACACCATTACCGACTTCAACGACTCGATCGACGTGATCCACCTGAACTCGACGATCTTCGCGGGGCTGGGTGACGCCGGCGAGGTTGTCAGTTCGTCGCGCTTTGCAATTGGCGAACCGCAGGACTCCAGCGATCGGCTGATCTACGATCCGGCGACCGGCGCCCTGCTGTACGACGCCGACGGAAACGGTGCTGGCCTGGCGATCCAGTTTGCGCTAGTCGGCAAGAACCTGGATCTGACGGCCGAGAGCTTCCTCCTGATCTGAGGACTGTCAGAAGTCGAACAGGTCGCTGAGAAAGCTTTCGCGCTTCTTCTTGCGATAGCCGTCGCGATGGCGGTCTTCATCGTCATCGTCGCGATGCGTCGGATAGGCGCGCGTACGGTCGTCATCGCGCGACCGGGGCCGTTCCGGCTCTGGTTGAAACACCGGTCCGCCGCGCGAAGCCAGTGGCGCGGCGGGCGCAGCCGGGGCGGGGCCCGAGGTCCGCTCAAGGATCTTGTCCAGCTCGCCCCGGTCCAGCCAGACGCCACGGCATTTCGGGCAGTAGTCGATCTCGACCCCGCTGCGATCAGCCATCACAAGCGTTTCGTTGTCCACCGGGCAGCGCATGCGTGTCTCCTTGCTGTACCGGGTGGCAAATGGGGTCTGCCGCCCGGAACGCAAGGGGTTGCTACAACACGAAGTTGTCGGCGCTCAGGTTGATGGCGCCGGTCAGCAGGATGACCATGTCGTTGGCCACGCTGCCCGCCAGCCTCACCTCGACCGTGGTCAGGTTCGCCTCACTGTCGCGCACGAAGCGCACCTGCGCCGCGGATCCGGAAAAGGCCGTGTCGCCCAGAAAGGCAAAGGCATCGTTGCTGCCCCCCGGTGTCGCGTCGATGAACGACAGGTCGATCACGTCGGCATTGCGGCTGAAATCCGAGATCAGGTCAGGCGTCGCGGCCAGGCTTTCGGGCGTGTTGCGGTAGACAAAGCTGTCTGCCCCGCTGCCACCTGTCATGGTGTCCTGCCCGTCATCGCCCAGAAGGGAATCGTTGCCGTTGCCACCTGACAGCACGTCGTTGCCGTCGAACCCTTCCAGACGGTTCGCGCCGGCCGATCCCGTCACGGTATCGCTGCCGAAGCTGGCCTGAATGTTCTCGACCGAGGTCAGCGACCAGGCGGCGCCATCGGCTGTCAGCGCGATGCCCGTGGCCAGATTGATCGACAGCGGATCCACCACATTCAGGAACGTGGCAAGGTCGGTCCCCGCGCCGCCGTTGATTACGCTGCCCTGCAGCCCGACCGAAAAGTCGTCACTTCCCGATCCGCCCAGCAGGGTATCAAAGCCGTCACCAGCGAACATCGTGTCGTTGTCGCGACCGCCGTCCATCAGATCGTCGCCTTCGCCACCGTTCATGAGGTCGCCCCCCCGTCCGCCGAACAGGGCGTCATTTCCGGCGTTGCCGTTCAGGATATCGCTGCCGTCGAGGCCGAAAAGGCTGTCGCCCCCCTCGTTGCTGGCCAAAGTGTTCCCGTCGCCGTTGCCGTGCCCGACCAGCCCGCCGGGGCCGGTCAGCGTGAGGTTCTCGATGCCGGTGCGCAGGGTGAAACTGGCGGACGAGATGACGTGATCGTTGGCCGAGCTGCTGCCATCAGTGCTTTCGCGGATGTCGAGGTCGGAACGGTCGATGAAGAAGGTGTCGGAGCCGCGGCCGCCGAAGATGATGCCGCTGACCTGACCGCCGCGGTTGATGAACGCGTCGTTGCCGTCCAGCAGGAACAGGTCGCCGTCGATGAGGCCGGTGTTCACCACCTCGTCGGCAAGATCGCCCGTCGGCTCGGCCACGTTGGGCTTGATCCCCATGCGGACATCGCCGGTGATGGTGCCGTGGTTCGTCAGCACATCCGCGGTGTCGGCGAAACGGACCGCGCCGATGATCAGACCGGCGTTCGTCAGCAGGTCGCCCTGCGTGCCGGTCATCTCGACGGCGCCAAGGATCGTGCCGGTGTTGGTGATTTCGGCCGCCGTGTTGCTGGCAACCACCGCAGCCGCGGTGACAAGCGAGATGGTGCCCGTGTTGGCCAGGACGAACCGGTTGTTCGTGTCGGCCTGCCCAACGATGCTGATAGCGGAACCGCTGTTCGTTGCCGCGCCGGCGGCGCGGATCAGCCCGCTGTTGGTGACCATGACTGTTGCTGCGGTTGCCGTGGAAAACATCGTCAACGCCATGGCGCTCTCGTCGCCCGCGATGTCGCCTGCGTTCTGCAGCGACAGCGTATTGCTGTAGGTGCCGTTGAAGGCCTGCCCGTCGGATGACATGACCAAGCCACCGGTGCCGATGCTGATGTTGGCGTCATTGGTGTTGGATATGGTGACCGCGGTGGAATTGGCCGCGACCACGTCACCCAGCACGACCAGTTCCGACTGGCCGGAGATGCTGACAGCGACACCGTTCGTGAAAAGCGTTCCGGAACCCGCCACCAGGCCGTTCTCGCCGTCAAGCAAGACTTCGCTGGTCGTATCGGTGCCGGTGATGAAGAAAGCTGCCATGCCAATGTCCGATCATGCTGTGTTCAAACTGAGACAAATTGTTACGTTCAGACGGCACGGGTGACAACGATGCAGTTGCCCGACCTCCAGATTTGGGCTAGCTGCGGCATGAGCCGCGGCGATGGCGTCGCCGCAGGGCCGGAACGGCCCGCTGCTTGCAGCGCCTTGCGCTGCTGTCGTCCTGTACGCCGGGACCTTTCGGGGTCCCGCAGGCGCGGACCCGTTGCACAGGGGTCTGACATGGAACTGATCCGCCCGGAACAGTATCGCTATCACAACGGCGGCAAGAAGGACGCGCTGCCCTTTGCCGACAAGGAATACCACAATCGGCTGACCGGCTTGCGCGAGATCATGGATGTCCATGGCCTGGACGCCGTGGTGATGACCTCGATGCACAACATCGCCTACTACTCGGGGTTCCTGTACTGCACGTTCGGGCGGCCCTATGCCTGCGTGGTGACGCGCAGCGCCTGTGTCACCATCAGCGCGGGCATCGACGCCGGGCAGCCGTGGCGGCGCAGCATCGACGACAACATCACCTACACCGACTGGAAGCGCGACAATTTCTGGCGCGCGGTGCTGTCGGTGACCGGTGAGGGCAAGGTGATCGGCTGCGAGGCCGACCATCTGACCATGGAGCGGGCGGAAAAGCTGAACGCCTTCCTGAAGCCGAAGCGGGGCGTCGACATCAGCGCCGCCACGATGCAGCAGCGCATGGTCAAAAGCGCGGCCGAAGTTGCGCTGATCAAGCACGGCGCCAACGTGGCCGACGTGGGCGGCTATGCCATCCGTGATGCGATCAGGGTGGGGGCGACCGAGCTGGAGGTGTCCATCGCCGGGCGTGACGCCATGGAGCGCGAGATTGCCAAGCGCTTTCCCGATGCCGAGTACCGCGACACCTGGGTCTGGTTCCAGTCGGGGCTGAACACCGACGGCGCGCACAACCCGGTGACGAACCGGCGGCTGCAGCGCGGGGACATCCTGTCGCTGAACTGCTTTCCGATGATCTCGGGCTACTACACCGCGCTGGAACGCACGCTGTTCGTGGGCGAGGTTGACGATGCCAGCCTGAAGATCTGGCAGGCCAACATCGATGCGCACGAATACGGCATGACCCTGCTGAAGCCCGGCAATTCCTGCGCCGACATCACCGCGAAGATCAACGCGCACCTCGCCGAGCGCGACATGCTGCAGTACCGCACCTTCGGCTACGGGCATTCCTTCGGCGTTCTCAGCCACTACTACGGCCGCGAGGCGGGGCTGGAGCTGCGCGAGGACATCGACACGGTGCTGGAGCCCGGCATGGTCATCAGCATGGAGCCGATGCTGACCATCGCCGACGGCCAGCCGGGCGCGGGCGGCTACCGCGAGCATGACATTTTCGTTGTCACCGAAGACGGCAACGAGGACATCACGCATTACCCCTATGGCCCGGCGTTCAACGTGGTGGGGTGACCTTCGCGTCCCCGCGGCAGCCGTGACTGCCGCGGGGGTCAGCCACCGGCGCCCGTGAAGCGGAACAGGACGCCCGACACGTCATCGGGAAAGGCGCCGCTGCCAATTCGTTCGGACAGGCGCCAGACCAGCGATTCAAGCAGCGGCGCATCGTCCAGCGCGATGTGCTGCAGCAACAGGTCGCGCAACCCCTCCTCGCCCAGTTCCGTGCCATCCGGCGCCGGACATTCGGTGATGCCGTCCGACATCAGGAACAGCCGGTCGCCCGGGTGAAGCTGCGTTTCGATGCGGTGGAATTCGGCGCCGGGAATCAGGCCGACCGGAAAGCCGCCATCACCGATGAACTCCACCGACCCGGCCCGCCGCAGGATCGCCGGGTGTGGGTGCCCGGCCTGCACCAGTTGAACCCGGCCCGACACCAGATCGACCTCGGCATAGGCCATGGTGAAGTACTGTTCGACCTGCAGATCCTCGATCATCAGCCGGTTGAGCCGCCGGGCCACCATTTCGGGCGGCCAGGAATCGGTATCGCCGTAGCCGTTCATCGACACCGCGATGTTCTGGCGCGGCGAGGCGCCCTGCATCAGCCCGGCCAGGCGCGCGGTCATGATGGCCGAAGCAACACCGTGCCCCGACACGTCGATGGCATAAAGCGCCAGGCGGCGCGGGTTCACCGGAAAGAAGCCGACGAGGTCTCCTCCGACGCGGCCGGAAGGGCGCAACAGCAGCGTCGCACGGCCCCCGGCAAAGGTTTGCTGGCGGTCGCGCACCATGGTCTGCTGCAGCTTGCGCGCTTCGATCAGGTCACTGTCCAGCGCGTCGTACAGCTTCTGCAACTCTTCCAGCGTGCTGCCGATCAGCCGGTTTTTCTCCACAAGCTCGGCATGCATGGCCAGGATGCGTTCGCCCGCGCGCAAGCGGGCAAAAAGCTCGTCCGCGTTGACCGGCTTGGACAGAAAGTCGTCAGCCCCGCCATCCAGCCCGTCGGCCACCTCGGCCTTGCCGGACTTCGAGGTGAGCAGGATGAAGTATCCGTAGGACTGCCGTGGCAGGGCGCGGAAGGCGCGGCAGAAATCCAGGCCCGACATGCCCTGGGTCATCCAGTCCGACAGGACGATCTCGAAATCGTACTGGCGGCATAGCGCCAGCGCTTCTTCGCCCGAGGCGGCCTCGGTCACTGCATAGCCGCCGCGCGCCAGCGTCAGCGACACGACGCGGCGCTGCGCCCGGCTGTCATCGACCACGAGAACGCGCCGTGCCGACAGGGCGGCAACGCCAGAGATGGGGTGGGGGCGGAAGTGGGCGCGCTCGGTCATGTCCGCTCTGGTATGCCGACCCCGCGTTAAGCAATGCTGAAACGCGAAAATCCCACGCATTCGCGCGTGACAGCCCGTGCGGCAAGCGCCCGTTAACCGCGCGGGCGCTAACTGGCCCGGAACCCGTGAAATGCGAGAGGGGATGATGATCGACTGGACGCGCGTGAACGACCTGAGAGCCGAGATCGGTGAGGAAAACTTCGACGAGATCGTCGCGCTTTTCCTGGAAGAGGCGGATGCGGCCGTGGCCAGCCTGTCGGAAGGCCTGGTTCTGGCCGACCTTGGCACGGCGCTGCATTCGCTGAAGGGCAGCGCGCTGAACCTCGGGTTCGATTCGCTGGCGCAGTTGTGCGGCGCGGCCGAACTGCAGGCAACCTCTGGCACAGTGCCGGACGTCAGCGGCATTGTTGCCGCCTATGCCCGGTCGCGCAGCGCCTTCGGCAGCGGGCGTCCTGTGGCTGCGGCCTGACCGGGTTAACGATCACCCCGCCTTCAGCACGCCGCGTGCAATCTGGTCGGCCTCGATCGATTCGAACAGCGCGCGGAAGTTGCCTTCGCCAAAGCCGTCATCGCCTTTGCGCTGGATGAACTCAAAGAAGATCGGCCCGATCACCGTCTTCGAGAAGATCTGCAGCAGGATGCGCGTCTCGCCGCCGTCCACCACGCCTTCGCCGTCAATCAGGATACCGTGCTGCGCCATGCGCGCCACCGGTTCGGTGTGCCCCTTCACCCGGTCGTGGCTGGCCGCATAATAGGCCATCGGCGGCTTCGGCATGAATTTCAGCCCGCGCGCGGCTATCGCATCGGTCGCGGCATAGATGTCATCGGTGCCCACCGCGATGTGCTGGATACCCTCGCCATTGTAGCGCTTCAGATACTCGACGATCTGCCCCGTCTCGCCCCGATCCTCGTTGATCGGAATACGGATGCGTCCGCAGGGGCTGGTCAGGGCGCGGCTGAACAGGCCTGTGAACTTGCCCTCGATGTCGAAAAACCGGATCTGGCGGAAGTTGAACAGCCGCTCGTAAAACCGGAACCAGGTGTCCATGTTGCCGCGGTGCACGTTGTGCGTCAGGTGGTCAAGGTAGTGGAAACCCACGCCGCGCGGCTGCGGGGCGCCCAGCCAGTCGAACTCGGCATCGAAGGGGTTGGTGTCGCCATAGCGGTCGGTGAAGTACAACAGCGACCCGCCGATGCCCGCGATGGCCGGCAGGTCCAGCGCCCTGCCTGGCCCCTCGTATGGAGTGGCACCGTTGGCCACAGCATGGGCAAGGGCATGCGCTGCATCGACCACCCGCCAGCCCATCGATGGCGCGCAGGGGCCATGCTGCTCGACAAACTGCCGCGCATGGCTGCCGGGTTCGTCGTTCAGTACATAGGTGATGTCGCCTTGCTGCCACAGCTCGATGGCCTTGGTCTTGTGCCGTGCCGTCAGCGCATAGCCCATGCGCCCGAACAGGGTACGCAGCGCGTCGGGTTCGGGGTGGGCAAATTCCACAAAGGCAAATCCGTCGGTGCCCGCGGGGTTTTCAGGGCTGATGGTGGCGCGCGGGGCGTGGTGCGGGAAGGGGCCCATGTCGGTCTCCGTTCGGATGATGGTGCCATACTGACAGCGAACCGCCGCGCCGGGTGCGCATTCTGCCGCTTGATATCGGCGCTGAACGCGGGAATCCTGCACACTTCTACCCAATGCCGCGAGGAATACGCATGCTGGACGACACCGATTCGCGACTGCTGTCCGAAGTTCAGCGCAACGCGGCGATCACGGCGCTGGATCTGGGCGTGGTGCTGAACCTGTCGGCCAGCCAGGCCGCGCGCCGACGCCAGCGGCTGGAGGCCGAGGGGTTCATTACCGGCTATGGTGCACGGCTGTCCCCGGCCCGGCTGGGGCTGACGGTGCAGGCCTTCGTTCAGGTGCAGATGACCGCCCACAGCCCCGATGCCGCGCGCAGTTTTGCCAGTCTGTTGTCGACCCTGCCCGAGGTGGTAAGTGCCTGGACGCTGACAGGCGAGGCCGATTATCTGCTGCGCGTGTGGTGTACCGACCTGCCCGCGCTGAACACGCTGGTGCACCACCGCCTGCTGCCGCACCCCGCCGTGGCGCGGGTGCAAAGCCAGATCGTGATGGACCAGCTGAAGGCCGATGCCGGGTTGCCGGTGTAACCGGGCGCGGCCATGCCGGTGCTTGCCCCCCCTTGCGCGGCTGCTTTAGGGTCCGCTCGGTACAGCGAGGGCAAGATGAACTTTGACGAGGTGATCGAACGCCGCGGAACCCATGCGTCGAAGTGGGACATGATGGAGCCGATGTATGGCGTGCCCGCCTATGGCGGTATTGCCATGTGGGTGGCCGACATGGACTTTCGCCCGCCCGCCTGTGTGCAGGCCGCGGTGGACCGCATGGCGGCGCACGGCGTGTACGGCTATTTCGGCGATGACCGGGCCTATCTGCATGCGATCCGTTGGTGGATGCAGGCCCGGCACGGCTGGACGGTTGACCCGAAGTCGGTCTTCACCACGCATGGTCTGGTCAACGGCACCTCGCTGTGCCTGGACGCCTTCACGGCGCCGGGCGACGCGGTGTGCCTGATGACGCCGGTGTATCACGCCTTTGCCCGGGTGATCCGCGCCGCTGGGCGCGAGGTGCGGGAACTGCCGCTGGCCGTGCAGGACGGTCGGCACGAGATGGACCTTGCCCGCTGGGAAACCCTGATGACCGGGCGCGAGCGGATGCTGATGCTGTGTTCGCCGCACAATCCGGGCGGGCGGGTGTGGACGGCGGACGAATTGCGCGCCACCGCCGATTTCTGCGCGCGCCATGGCCTGCTGCTGGTGTCGGACGAGATTCACCACGACCTCGTCTATCCGGGCCAGCGGCATGTGCCGATGCCCATCGCCGCGCCCGATGCGGCGCCCTTCACGGTGATGATGACGGCCACCACCAAGACCTTCAACATCGCAGGCGCGCATATCGGCAACGTCATCATCCCCGACATGGCGCTGCGCGCCCGCTTTGCCGCGCGGCACATGGCCTGGGGCATTTCGCCCAATGCCTTTGGCATGCACATGGCCACCGCCGCCTATTCGCCCGAAGGGGCCGTATGGGTGGACGCGCTGATGGCCTATCTGGACGGCAACCGGCAACTGTTCGACGCCGGGATGAACGCCATTCCCGGCGTGCGGTCGATGCGGCTGGAGGGCACATACCTGGCCTGGGTGGATTTTGCCGGAACCGGCATGGCCAAGGACGAATTCACCGCACGGGTCGAGAAGGGCGCGCGCATTGCCGCCAACCATGGCGAGGCCTTCGGCACCGGGGGCGAGACCTGCCTGCGGTTCAACCTGGCCACACCGCGGTCGGTGGTGGCCACGGCCGTTGACCGCCTGCGCGAGGCCTTTGCCGACCTGCAATGAAGCGTCTGGCCACCCTTCTGCTGCTGCTTCTGCTGGGCCTTGCGGCCGCGGCGGTGTGGCTGCGCCCTGTGGCGCCGCCCGTGCCGGGCTTGCCGCCACTGGCGGGCGAGGTGGACCGCATCGTTGTGGAAAAGGCCGCGCGCCGAATGACGCTGTGGCGGGACGGCCAGCCGGTCCGGGAGTATGCCGTGGCGCTGGGCTTTGCCCCGCAGGGCGACAAGACGCGCGAAGGCGACGGGCGCACGCCCGAAGGCGTGTTCCGCATCGACCGCCGCAATGACCGCAGCAAGTTCCACCTGTCACTGGGCATCGATTATCCGCAGGACCGTCACCGCGCGGCGGCGGCCGCTGGCGGTTTCAGCCCCGGCGGCGACATCATGATCCACGGCCAGCCGAACGGACTGCCGCAGGCGGTGCGGCTGGCGGGTGACTGGACTGCTGGGTGCATTGCCGTCACCAACGCCGAGATGCGGGAGATCTGGGAGGTGGCCAGAGTGGGCACCGTGGTGGAGATCCGGCCCTGAACCGCTAGCCCAGCGCCCAGCGCATGGCTGCCGCCAGCCCCACTGCCACCAGCGCCGCGGCCACGTCGCTGCCCATCACGACCACCAGCCCCGCTGCCGCTGCCAGCGCCACGGCATCGGTCACCGACCCGGCAGCCACGGCATTGGCGGCAATGCCCGCCATCACGGCCATGGGCGTGGCGCGCAGGGCAGCTTCCACCCGCGGTGTGGCCGGAATCCAGCGCATGGCAATGTATCCGGCATAGCGGCAGAACAGTGCCGCTCCGGCCATGACCGCCAACATCAGGGGAAAACCCGGCGTCATCTTCGGGACCTCGGCGCTTGCAGTGCCGCCGTGGTGGCCCCGGCCAGCCCTGCGGCAACCGTGCCCCATCCGGCGCCCGCCATCCGCCCCACCGCCAGCGCCACCACAGCACCCACCAAAGCCGGCAGTGCCGGTGCGCGTGCCTTCAGCATGGCGGCCACCATGGCCATGGCAAAGGCGGGCAGCATCAGGTCGGCCGCCAGCGCGCGCGGGTCGGGGATCAGCCCGCCCGACACCAGCCCCAGCGCCGTGCCCGACATCCAGCCGGCGAACATCGGCAGGCCGGTGCCCGCCAGATAGGCGCGGTCCTGCTCACCCTTTTCGATGGCGCGCATGGTGACCATCCAGTTCGCATCACCCAAAAGCAGCAGGCTGCCCAGCGCAGGCCCCGGCGGCGCCTGTGAAAGCCAGGGTCGCAGCGTGGCGCCGAACAGGATGTAGCGGGCGTTCACCAGCAGCACCGTGGCCGCCAGCCCCGCCAGCGTGACCTGCCCCGACCCGATCAGGTTTGCCGCCGCCAACTGGGCCGACCCGGAATAGACCGCGGCGCTCATGGCCAGAGCCTGCGCCATGGCAAAATGCAGTTCGGCCGCCACCAGCCCGAAGGCCAGCGCATAAAGGAAGATGCTGACCCCCAGCGGCAACCCGTCGCGCATGCCGCGGCGCAGCCCTGCCGCGGTGAAAGGCGCGTGCATTGCGCTCAGACCGCGGCCTTGCGCATCTCGTCGATATAGATGTCGCGCAGACGGGTGGCGACCGGGCCGGGGGCGCCGCTGCCAACCTTCACCCCGTCAATTTCCACCACCGGCATCACGAAGATGCTGGCGGCGGTCGAAAACGCCTCGTCGGCCTCTTGCGCCTCGGCCACCGTGAAGGGGCGTTCTTCCACGGCAAACTGTGCCTCGGTGGCAAAGCGCAGCACGGCGGCGCGGGTGATGCCGTGCAGGATGTCGTTGGTCAGTTGCCGGGTGACGATGCGGTTGCCCTTCACGAAGTAGGCGTTGTTCGAGGTGCCTTCGGTGACAAATCCGTCTTCCACGAACCAGCTGTCATCCACCCCGGCCTTCTTCGCCGCCATCTTGGCCATCGAGGGGTACAGAAGCTGCACCGTCTTGATGTCGCGCCGCGCCCAGCGCCAGTCGGGAATGCTGATGACGCGGAACCCGGTTTTCGCCGCCGGGGCATCGGTCAGATTCGGCACGTTCTGGGTGAACAGCACCAGCGTGGGCGGCGTGCCCTCGGGCGGGAACAGGAAGCTGCGGTCGCCCGGATTGCCGCGGGTGACCTGCAGGTAGATCATCCCCTCGTCGATCCCGTTCAGCGCCACCAGGTCGCGGTGGATCGCCAGCAGATCATCGTCGGAACAGGGGCGCGGCATGTCCAGTTCGCGCAAGCTGCGGTCCAGCCGCACCATGTGCCCGGCGAAATCCACCAGCTTGCCGCCCAGCACGGACGTCACCTCGTACACCCCGTCGGCCATCAGGAAGCCGCGGTCAAACACCGACACCTTCGCCTCGGTCTCGGGCAGGTACTCTCCGTTCACATAGACGGTGCGGGTCATGGCAGGTCTCCGGCTTTTGGCACCGCTATGGCACGGTTTGGCGAGGTCTGCCACCCGTGCCGTCGCTATGGGGCGCCGGGTTGGGCGGCAGGGCAGGTCCGAAGGAACAAGTGAGACCTGTCATGCCGAAGTTGCCGCAAAAGCCTCCCGAAGCTTGGGCATCCTGTGTCAATTTGCTTGGCGGGGGGGGCGTGGTATTGGAAGGAGGTGCGGGCCGGTGAGAGACTCGCGTTTCATGTATGTTGAGGGGGGCCGCAGGGATGCCGACCATTCACGGGACCGACGATGCCGACTCGCTTCCGGGAACGACCGGGTCGGACCTGATCTACGGCTATGGCGGCAACGACACGCTGGGCGGAAGTCTGGGCGCAAACACCGATACGATTTATGGTGGCACCGGGGACGACAGCATTGCGGGGATGGGTGTCGGCAACGGTGGCCTATACGGCGGGGATGGGAACGACACGATCATTGGCACCAAAGTAGGTGGTTCCCAATCCAACATCTTCGGTGGGAATGATGATGATGTTCTTGTCGGTATTCGGGTGTCCGGAGACGCGGGAAATGACACGATCTTTTCGGATGGAGAGGTTGTTGGTTCCGACTTCTTCTATTTTGATATCTACGGCGGGACAGGACGGGATGTCATTCGCATTGATCTGACGGCTGATGATTTCGGGATTCTGGGAAATGATGACAACTCTGTCTATGGAGGCGACGACAACGACAAGATCACGATGACCGCCGAAGGTCTGAACCAGGACCGCAGCCAGCAGGCGGCTCTTTTCGGAGGAAGCGGAAATGACAAGGTCTTCTCCGCAGGCCTCAATGATTTAATCGATGGCGACGCTGGGCGGGACAAAATTTACTCGGGTGGCGGCAGTGACACGGTCTACGGTGGCTATGATGGCGACCGTATCTATGCAGGACCAGGGGACGATGGGGTTATCGGAGACGGATACACCAGTGTGCGTGGACACGACCTTCTTGATGGCGGCGACGGCAACGATCGGATGGGTGGCGAGAGAGGGAGCGACACGCTGATCGGTGGCCTTGGCGTGGACACCCTGTATGGCGGCGGCGGCAAGGACGTCTTCGTTTTCCGCGCGGCCGCCGAAATCGGCACCTACGGCGGCAACGAAAGAATCGAGGACTTCGTCCATCTGGAGGACAAGATCGACATGTCGGATTTCGAGGTCGCCCTGACCTTCATCAACAAGGCCGCCTTCAGCGTCACTGGCGTGGCCGAAGTGCGGTTCAACCTTTCGGAACTGACGGTTGAGGGCGACACCAACGGCGACGGCAGTGTCGACTTCGTGTTGCAAATCTACGCCGGCAATTTCGATGGCGCCAAGTTCAACGGCAACGACATCCTTGTTTGACGGCACGGGCGCCGGGGCGGAAGGGCTTGCCGCCCACGGCTCAGGCGTCCCGCAGGCACTGTCAAGGGTGGGCCAGCACGGTTTCGATGCCGTGGCGCAGGCGGCGGGGCGAAAAGTCGTGGCCGCCGTCAAAGGTGCAGTAGTGCAGGATGCGGCCCGCAGGGTTGGAGGCCGTGGTGCAGGACATGCCTTCGGGCGCCGAGGCAGAGGGGCCAGGGGCGAAGTTGCCGTGGCGGGCGAACATGGCCAAAGCCTCGGCCACGTCACCCTGCCGGGCGGGGCCGATGGCGCGGCCCTGCGGGGGCACGGTGCGGTCGGCGGTGCCCTGGATGTGCACAAGGCTGGCCGGTGTGGCGGGGCAGGTGGCGGGCACCGGTGCCCAGAACGTACCCGACATCGGAACATATCCGGCAAACCGGTCGCCCAACTCGCAGGCCACGGTCCAGGTCAGCATGCCACCAGCGGAAAACCCGGCCACCACGCTGCGCGCCGGGTCGATGCCCGCGCGGGCGGCGGCATCGGCCATCACCGCCAGCACATAGTCCGTTTCGGCTTGAACCGCGCGGTCGGGCGCCTGCGGGGTATGGGCCAGCGCCCAGTCTTCGCCGCGCGACTGCAGCGCGATCAGCGCCATCCCCATGTCATCGGCCAGCGCGCGCAGCGATTTGTTCGCCATCTCGCCCGCCGCCTGCCCGCGATAGCCATGGGCAAAGACGATGGCGCCTTTGGGCCCCTCGGACAGGGTTGTCGGCAGGTACAGCCGGTAGCTGCGGTCGCCCACCAAGCAGTCGCTGTCGGGGCCGCAGGCCAGCGCGGGCAGTGCCAGCCACAGGGCGACCACCGCGGCGGTTGCCGCGCGCAACAGGCGCGGCCGCGTCATTCGGGATACGGGCGCGATGCCCGCGCCTCGCCCAGCTTGCCGCCGTTCTTTTTCGATTGTGCCGTCGCGGTCCATTCGTAGGTATGGGGTCCGTCGGGCGGGCAGGGGCTTTTGTACTTGAAGGCGCCGCGCGGCACAGTGGCGCCCCCCGACCACGCCACCACCCCGCCGCCATGGTTGAACCCCGGAACGTCACGGTCCACCAGGCGGAACCGGATGAAGGTGGTACCGGGCGGCACATCCGCAATCGTGAAGGCCGGGCTTGCCACGGTGCTCGGCCGGCCGCTGCTGCAAGGCTTCAGTCCCGACCAGTCGAACCCGATCTCGAACGCGAAGGCCGGGGCGGACAGAATCACCAGAACGGCGGCAAGCAGGGCGCGGAGGGTGCAGGGCGCGGGCATGGCGGGCCTTTCGTGGGGACTTGGCGGAACGCTAGGGGCCGCGACGTTCCGGCTCAACCCCGCGTGGCGATCTATCCCCAGGTTTCCGCTGCGGGCGGATACAGCGTTGATCCGGCATAGCGCAGCGGCACGTCGCGGTCCCGCGCCAGCAGCAGCGGCCCGTCCAGATCCACCCAGTCGGCGCCCTGCGCCGCCAGCACCGCGGGCGCCATGGCCAGCGACGAGCCCACCATGCACCCCACCATCACGCCAAACCCGCCCGCCCGCGCGGCCTGTACCAGTGCCAGCGCGCCGGTCAGGCCACCCGTCTTGTCCAGCTTCACGTTCACCAGGTCATACCGCCCCCTCAGCCGGGGCAGGTCTGCCGATGTATGGCAGCTTTCATCGGCGCAGACGGGCAGGGGGCGGGCGATCTCGGCCAGCGCGGCATCGTCGGCCGCCGGCAGCGGCTGTTCCACCAGCCGCACGCCCAGCCGCACCAGATGTGGCGCAAGCGCGGTGTACAGGTCGGCCGTCCACCCCTCGTTCGCGTCCACAATCAGCGCGGCATCGGGGGCCCCCTGCCGCACGGCCTCGATCCGCGCCATGTCGGCCTCGGTGCCCAGCTTCACCTTCAGCACAGGCCGCGCCGCATGGGCCGCCGCCTGCGCGCGCATGGCCTCGGGCGTGTCCAGCGACAGCGTAAAGGCGGTGACCAGCGGCCCGGGTGCGGGCAGCCCCGCCAGGTCCCACACCCGCCGCCCCGCCTGCTTTGCGGCCAGGTCCCACAGCGCGCAGTCCAAGGCATTGCGCGCCGCCCCCGCGGGCAGAACGTCCTGCAAGGCGTCCCTTGTGATGCCTGGCGGCAGCCCCGCAATCTGCGCCGCCACGCTGTCCGCCGTTTCGCCGTAGCGGGCATAGGGCACACACTCACCCCAACCGGTAACGCCGCCGCGCGTCACGTGCACGGTCAGCACCTGCGCCTCGGTCTTCGACCCGCGGCTGATGGTAAAGGCGCGGGCCAGCGGGAAGACTTCACGGGTGAGGGCAATCATGGCGAACCTTTCGCAAACCGGCGGGCCGACACGTTGATGCGGCCCCAAAGAGCCTCGGCCACCGTCTCGCCACCCAACCCGTCATGCAGCACCCAGCCGTCCGCTGCCAGCGTCAGGGCAACAGGATGCACCACGCGTTCGCCCGGGCCATGGGCGCAAAGCCGCACGACTCGGCTTTCGCGAACGGCGGTGGCCAGCGCAAGCCGTCGCGCGTCCGGACCTTCGGACTGCGAAATGGTGCGGAAACGGCTGCGGGCGGTTGCCATGCGCAACCGCGTCTGGTCGGGAAAGGCTTCCCACACCTTGGCGCGGGCGCGGGCGGCGGCCTGGGACAGGCCGAGGTCGGCCATGCCAGGCGGGTCGGCCGACAAGAGCACACCCATCGCCTCGGCCTCGTCAGCATCCAGCCCGGTCAGCCGCGTGCGATAGTCGAAGGCAAGTTCAATTCCCCCGGCCTGGCCGCGGTGGACCACAACCGGCAGTCCGGCCTCGGTCAGCGCGTCGACGTCGCGCAGGATCGTGCGGGCGGCCACTTCCAGTTCTGCCGCCAGGTGCCCGGCCGTCGCGCGGCCGCGGTTCTGCAGGATCAGCAGGATGCGCAAAAGCCGTGCGGCGCGCATTGTGGAATCTCGAATCATGACAGGAGATGTCAGGATAGACGGTGTAGGACGATTCGCGACAGCCAAGGGAGGGCGCGCATGTCGATGGTGACCTACGGATCCGGCGAGAAGGACGACCCCTGGGTGCTGAAGACCCCGCCCCTGTCATCCGAGTTTCTGGTGTGGCGCGACATGGAGGCCGACCCGGCGCGACTGGTGGTGCAGGTGGGCACGACGCAACTGTCCTACCAGTGGCGCGCAGTGGCCGATTGCCACGCCATGCTGGCGGCGCATGGCGACTGGATGGCGCTGGGCAATGCCGATGAGGGCAAGCCGGTGCAGGACGGCACGGTCGAGGCCTGGGCGCGCGATGCGGGCAACCCGGTGGGCGGCTACTATGGCTTGCGCAAGGGATATCGCGGGCGGTTTGCCAACTATGTGACGCCGGTGATGGAACTGCTGGGGCTGGTCGAACTGGAACACGGGCCCCGCAACAACCGGGTGCGCGCCAAGTCCTGATGCGGCGGCGCGGCATGGCCATGCCGCAGGCGCGAAGAATCCGCTTGAAGCTGCGAAAGCAACAACCTATCCCTGCGCAGGCCATCAACGAAACTTCCTTGCGCAGGTTTGTCTATGTCCTTCCGCCCGCAACCCCCCGCCCCCGCCCGCCCCAACCGGTGCCAGCTGTTCGGCCCCGGCTCGCGCCCGGCGATCTTTGCCAAGATGGCGGCCAGCGCGGCCGATGTGGTGAACCTTGACCTGGAAGATTCGGTGGCCCCCACCGACAAGGCCGAGGCGCGGTCGAACGTGATTGCGGCGCTGCGCGAGGTGGGCTGGGGAACGAAGACGCTGTCGGTGCGGATCAACGGGCTGGACACGCCGTGGTGGTACCGCGACGTGGTCGACCTGCTGGAAGCCGACACCGGGCGGCTGGACCTGATCATGATCCCAAAGGTGGGCTGCGCGGCCGACCTTTACGCGGTGGATGCGCTGGTGACGGCGGTGGAGCGCGCCACGGGCCGCTCCAAACCCATCGGGTTCGAGGTGATCATCGAGAGTGCCGCGGGCATCACCCATGTCGAGGAGATCGCCGCCGCCACCCCACGGCTGCAGGCGATGAGCCTGGGGGCGGCCGATTTCGCCGCCAGCATGGGGATGCAGACGACCGGCATCGGCGGCACACAGGAAAGCTACTACATGCTGCGGCAGGGCGCGTCCTACTGGCCCGATCCGTGGCACTGGGCCACCGCCGCCATCGTGGCGGCCTGCCGGACCCACGGCGTGCTGCCGGTGGATGGGCCGTTCGGCGACTTCTCGGATGACGAGGGCTTCCGCGCGCAGGCGCGGCGGGCGGCGACATTGGGCATGGTGGGCAAATGGGCGATCCACCCCAGACAGGTGGCGCTGGCCAACGAGGTCTTCACGCCGTCGGAGGTCGCGGTGGCCGAGGCACGCGAAATCCTGGAGGCCATGGCGCTGGCCAAGGCGCGGGGCGAGGGGGCCACGGTCTACAAGGGCCGTCTGGTGGACATCGCCAGCATCAAGCAGGCCGAAGTCATTGTGCGGCAGGCCGCGCTGATTGCTGCAGGTTGAGTTTGCAATCTGCCTGAAATCGCTTCACACTATCGTTACAGTCGCCCGCGAGTCGGGCAGATTGCAGACATTCCCGCGCCGCTCCGGGAGAGGAGGCCCGTCGGCGCAATAGGGGAGGACGCACGCCCCGTGGCCCTGCCACGGGGCGTCGCCGTTTCTGGCGACCTGCGTGTCAGCCCGTGGGCAACCCTGCGATCGGAGAGGCGTCAAGCGGGTTTTCCGTCACCGCCCGCTCGATCCGCGCGCGGTTTTCAGGCGTGTCGGGCACGGCATTGCCGTGGAAATCGTTGATCCACGGGCCTTCCAGCTCCAGGCTTTCGTCCAGGCTGCGTACCTTCACCTGCGTTCCCGGCTCTACCATGCCAAAAAGATGGATGATGTCCTGGTTGAACAGGCGCACGCAGCCTGCCGAACTGGCCCGGCCGACCGAGGCATCGTCGATGGTGCCGTGGATGCGATAGAACGTGTCACGGTTGCCCCGGTACAGATACAGGGCGCGTGCGCCCAGCGGGCTTTCAAGGCCGCCCGGGGTGCCACCCGCGTACTGGGCATAAGTCTCGGGGTACCGGCGCAGCATGTTGGCCGTGGGCTGCCACGAGGGCCATTCTTCCTTGCGCCCTATGGTGCCGCCCTGCCGCAGCGAGGTGCCTTCACGCCCTATACCCACAGTGTAGCGCCAGGCCCGGCCGCCCTCCATCACATGGTACAGGCGGCGGGCAAAGGTATCGACGACGATGGTGCCGGGGTCTTCGCCACCCGCATAGTCCACCTCGGCCCGCGGGACACCCACGGGCAGGAAGCGCGCCTCGACCGGGGCAATGAAAAACCCCGCATCCTCGACGCCTTCGTAGCCCGGCGTGACGGCCGACGAAGAGACCAGATTTGAAGTCGGCGCACCGCAGGCGGCCAGTACGGAACATAGCGCCAGGACGGCAAGGCGGTTCACAAAAAGGGGCACGGTTGGTGCTTTCGGAATTGTGGCGGTTTCATGGCAGCCAAACCCTGCCTTTCGCTGCCGGTCAAGCCCTGCAAGCAAAAACCCCGGGCATTGGCCCGGGGTTCCGCGTTTTCCCGCCGGTGCAGGCGGTTACAGCCGGTTGTTCACTTCACTGCGCCAATCGACCAGAACAGCGTCTCGCCCGAGTTGTCGGACACGCCGTCGTTGTCGGTCACCACCCAGCCGTTGCCCGCGGCATCCACCGCGAAACCTTCCACCTTTTCGGCGGTGTAGCCATTCCACTGGCCCAGATCGGCCATCAGGTCGCGGTACAGTTCCTTCGTCACCACCGGAAGGGTGGTGCCCAGTTCGGCCGGCACCATCTGCGACGCGGCCACGCGGTAGATCTTCTTGGTCTGCGCGTTGCCCGCCACCTGGTTGTCCCGCTCAATCAGGTACACCCAGTCACCGGCCAGGGTGATTTCCGACAGGCCCATCCAGGCACCTTCGCCGGGGGCATCCAGCGGATAGTGTACGGCGCCCCAGGTCTTCTCGGCGGTATTGTAGGCCAGCAGCTTCACCATGCCCTTCGGGTCATCCTGCCATTCGCGCTGCACGGCCATCCACAGCCAGTCGCCCGACTTGGTGATGCCTTCAAAGCCGAAGCGGACTTCCTGGTCCAGCAGCGCCTCGGGCAGGCCGATCTCTTCCTCGATCTCGCCCTTGTCGTTCACATGGTACAGCGCATGCGGCGTCAGCCGGTCGCTGCGGCCTTCCGAGGCCAGCCAGAAGCCGCCCTCGCCGTCGGCCACGATGCCCTCGAGGTCGAGCTTCTGCGCCCGGTCGGCGCCGCGCAGGACGGGCAGCTTGGCGGTGATCTTTGCCGGGGTCTGCGTGGTGTCGATGGTCAGGATCGACGCCTCGGCGGCGTAGACCGAGTCGGTCACGGCGTAGAGCGTGCCCGCGTTGGCCGGATCGGCGGCAAGACCCGACAGCGCGCCCCAGCCGATCAGCGGATCGGAACCTTCCGAGGTGATGGTCGGATAGGCTGCGGTGCCCTCGGCAAGGGCGAACAGCATCACGTGGGCCGGGGCCAGCCCGTCTTCGCGCAGGTCCACCTCATTGGCGGTGGCCAGGATATTGCGCGACGGAATGGCCACCACGCCTTCGGGGCTGATGCCCGAGGGCAAGAGCTGCTTCAGCACCGGCGCGGCGGGGTTCGTCATGTCATATACGGCCACGATGGAGGCACGCTCGAGCGCGACAAAGCCCATGGGTGTTTCGCCGAACGTGGCGAACTCGACCGATTCGGGCTCGACGCCCTTCGAGCGCGAGCGCCCCTCGGGATAGTGGCCGATGGCGGCAACGGCGCGCTCCAGCGCGGTGCCGTCTTCGTACACGACGGTGCCGTCCTTCTTCATCACGGTCCAGCTGCGCGACCCGCCTTCGTAGTCGCCTTCGTTGGCCATCATGAAATGGTCGTTGTCGATCCACTTCACCGCGTCGGGTTCGCGCGGAACGGCTTCCTTCGTCTTGTCGAAGGACAGCATCCCGTCGCGCTTGGTGTCGGTGTTGGCCACGTCCACTGCCCCGGCGCTGAAATGCGCGGCGACCTTGCCGTCGGCGCCGATGATGACGATGTGGTTGTTTTCCTGCAGCGTGACCGCGATCTCGCCCGCGTCGTTCACCGAGACATACTCGGGCTCGGGGTCGTCACCGGCCACTTCGGCCAGGCCCGTGACCTCGATCTTCATCATCGCGGCACAGTCCATCGCGCCTGCGTTCAGCGGCATCTTCACCACAAAGCCTGCGGGCATCTGCGGAATTTCGCCGTCGTTCACGTCCTCGTCACGCTCGTTCTCGATGGCCACGACCAGGAAGCTGCCGTCGGGTGCCCGCGCAACCGAGTCCGGCTGGCCACCCAGGTCGCATTCCGCGGTGATGGCCTTGGTCGCCGGGTCGATGGCGACAAGCTTGCCCGAGGGGTTGGCAAAGCTTTCCGAGGTGTTCACCGCCGAAAAGATGGTGCCGCCCACGAAAACCGCCGTCGTCGGCTCGCCGCCGACGTCGATGTTGCCCAGGGCCTTCGGCGCCGCCGGGTCGGTGATGTCGACCAACCCCACCGCACCCAGCGGGCTGTCGGTGTAGACCAGCATCATCCCGTCCTCGGACGCCGAGATGATCTCGGCCGAGCTTTCGCGCGCACGGTCTTCGCCCTCGGCCATGTTGTCGGGCGTGGCAAAGATGCCAATGCGGTTGAACACCGGGTCGGCATGGGCGGGCAGCGCGGCGATCAGGGCAAGCGCAGAGACAAGGCCGGGACGGATGGCTGGCATGGAAGGAACCCCCAAGGTTTCAATTCAGGGCAGCCATGGCGGCACTTTGCGACGGTGCGATGAACAAAATGTAACGGTTTCCTGATGATCGGCAGGTGCGTCAGGCCCGCGTCAAACGCGGCGCAGCCACTCGGCCAGCATGGCCCGGTCGCCCGCATTGCCCAGAAGCCCCAGCGCCTCTTCCACCGGCAGCCACATCGCGGTGTGTCCTGGTTCTGCCGGTGGCCCCACCCGGCGCAGCGGCCGTGCCACATAGACGGTGCACAGCTTTTCCGCCCACAGGTCGTACTCGGGCATGTAGGTGAAACGGCGGAAGGCCCCCAGCCGCACCGGCGAGCCGATGTGCCAGCCCGTCTCTTCCCACACCTCGCGGTGCAGCGCCGCAATCGGCTGCTCGCCCCGGTCAATTCCGCCGCCGGGCAACTGGAATTCGGGCACAGGCTCGGCCTGATGCGTGACCAGCAGGCTGTCGCCGCGTGGCAGCAGGGCATAAACGCCCGGCCTGCGCCTGTAGCGCATACCTGCCCTGACGGGTTCGCCGTGCCTGCGGATCATGGCCCTTGGCCTTCCGGTTGCCGTTCCCATATGGGCGCGGTATGCCAGCATCGGCCTTCCAGGGAAACACGAAATGACCACCGGCGCCCAGATCGCATGGGACGACACCGTCCTGCCATTCCAGCTTGACCGGTCCGATATCCGCGGTCGCGTGGCCCGGCTGGACGGAACCCTGTCCGAAATCCTGCGCCGCCACCAGTACCCGGCCCCGGTCGAGGTGTTGCTGTCGCAGGCGGTTCTGTTGACGGCGCTAATCGGCCAGACAGTGAAGCTGCGCTGGAAACTGTCGCTGCAGGTGCGCGGCAAGGGGCCGGTGCGCATCATCGCCACCGACTACTATGCGCCCGAGGAAGAGGGCGGCACAGCGCGGATGCGCGGCTATGTCAGCTTTGATCCCGACCGCCTGTCGGACGCCGACCCCTTCAGCCAGATCGGCGAGGGCTATTTTGCCGTGCTGATCGACCAGGGGCCGGGCTCCACGCCCTATTCCGGCATCACGCCGCTGGCCGGCGGGTCGCTGGCGGCCTGTGCCGAAACCTACTTCGCGCAGTCCGAGCAGTTGCCCACACGGTTCGCGCTGGCCGTTGACGGGCCGCGCGCCGGGGGGGTGATGGTACAGCACATGCCACCCGTGGGCATGGGCGTGGCGGCCGACCAGGGTTCGGGCGAGGGCGGGCTTTTGCAGCATGTCGACATCCTGTCGGGCAATGCGGGCGAAAACTGGCGCCGTGCCAACCTTCTGCTGGATACCGTTCAGGATGGCGAACTCACGTCGGCCGACCTGCCGCCGCCCGAGCTGCTGTGGCGCCTGTTCCACGAAGAAGACCCGCGGGTGTTCCCGACACAGGCGGTGCGCTTTGGCTGTTCCTGTTCGGAAGACAAGGTCCGCCTGTCGCTGTCCATCTACTCGGCGAAGGACATCGCGCACATGACCACGCCCGAGGGCACCGTCACCGCCGACTGCCAGTTCTGCGGGGCGCATTACGTGTTGGATCCGGGGACGCTGGGGTTCGAGGCCGTGCAGAATGGGGCCTGAGGCGCTGTCTCGTGCCTTCGCACGCGGCGCGGGTGCCACATCGGACTTTGACCTGAACCCGGGGGTACGGCTCGCCCCCGGGCGTTCATTGCGTGCGGCAGGGGTTCTGGTGGCCGTGCTGGACGGCCAAGTGATCCTGACCCGCCGCGCCGCGCATCTGAAGCACCACGCGGGGCAAGTGGCCTTTCCGGGCGGCAAGGTGGACCCGGCGGATGACGACCCGCAGGGCGCCGCGCTGCGCGAGGCGCGCGAGGAAATCGGGCTGGACCCTGCGCAGGTCACCGTGCTGGGCCACCTGCCGGTGCACGAAACCATCACAGGATTTGCGATAACCCCTGTGCTGGCCACCGTTTCGGGCGCCTTCCGCCCGCAGCCCGAACCGGGCGAGGTGGACGAAGTGTTTACCGTGCCGCTGGCCTATCTGGCGAACCCGGCCAGCTACCGGATTGAATCGCGCCGCTGGCAGGGTATGCAGCGGCGCTATTATGCGGTGCCCTGGGGGCCGCATTACATATGGGGCGCTACGGCGCGCATCCTGCGCGGGCTGGCGGAACGGCTGGCGCCATGATCGTGCGGGGCGACTGGCTGTTGCGCCCCGAAACGCAGGCGGTCTTTGCCGCATTGGCGCCGCACCGCGTGCTGGCCGTGGGCGGCTGCGTGCGCAACGCCCTGATAGGTGCGCCGATCAGCGACGTGGACCTTGCCACCGACGCCCTGCCAGGCCGCGTAATGGAGCTGTCCACGGCCGCGGGACTGCGCGCCGTGCCCACCGGCATCGACCACGGCACGGTCACGGTCGTGTCGGGCGGCATCCCGCACGAGGTGACGACCTTCCGCCGCGATGTGGAAACCGACGGGCGCCACGCCGTAGTGGCCTTCTCTGACCGGGTCGAGGAGGATGCGGCGCGGCGCGACTTCACCATGAACGCGCTGTACTGCACGGCCGAGGGCACCGTGATCGACCCGCTGGATGGCCTGCCCGATGTGCTGGCCCGCCGCGTGCGGTTCGTGGGCGACCCGGCCGCGCGCATAGCCGAAGACCACCTGCGCATCCTGCGCTTCTTCCGCTTTCACGCCTGGTACGGCACCGATCTGGATGCCGAGGGGCTGGCCGCCTGTGCCGCCAGGCAGGAAGGGATTGACCGCCTTTCGCGCGAACGCATCGGTGCCGAGATGCGCAAGCTTCTGTCCGCGCCTGACCCGGCGCCGGCCGTGGCCGCGATGGCCGCCACCGGCGTGCTGTCGCGCGTGCTGCCGGGGGCCGACCCTGCGGGGTTGGCGCCGCTGGTGCATATGGAGACGCCGGGCGACCATCCGGCCGACTGGTTGCGGCGGTTGGGGGTGCTGGGCGGCGGCGACCCGGGCACTGCGCTGCGCCTGTCGCGGGACGAGGCTGCGAAACTGCGCGCGCTGCGCGACGGGGCGACGGGTGGCCTGACCCACGCCGCGCTGGGGTTTCGCCTGCGGCATCTGGCCGAAGATGCGGCGCTTGTGCGGGCAGCGCTGACCGGCGCCCCCCCGCCCCCGGGCTGGCAGGACGACATCGCGCGTGGCAAGCGCCACGTTGCCGCCCCTGTCACCGCACGCGACCTGATGCCCGGCCTGTCGGGTGCCGCACTTGGCGCGCGGCTTCGGGCACTGGAAGACCGCTGGCTGGAGTCCGACCTGCGGCTGACCCGGGACGACCTGCTGCAGTAGGTGTCAGGGCGTGTCCGGGTGCCCGGCAACTGCCGCCACGTAGCGCGCTGGGTCAAACAGGTCGGCCACGGCCAGCGCCAGATAGTCGTGCACCGGTCCGGCCAGAACCGTCAGCGCCACCATCAGCGCCAGGAGTGAACCCACCGCGGCGAGCGCCCACGGTTGTGCCCCGGGGGCCGGGCTGCCTTTGGCCACGGGCACGGTCTGCGCTTTCCAGAACAGAAGGCTGCCCGCCCTGGCAAAGCCCAATGTCACCACCAGCGACGACCCCAGCACCGCCGCCCAGACAGCCGCCATGCCTGCCTCGCGCCACGCATCCAGCACCAGAAGCTTGGCCAGAAACCCCGAAACCGGTGGCAGCCCGGCTGTGGCTACCCCCGCCGCCATGAACAGCGCCGCCAGCACGCCCGCCTGCGGGAACACCGGCCGCACCTCGGTCAGGCTGCCGGACCAGCGCCGTGCCAGTACCAGGTCGGCCACCAGAAACAGCATCGCCCCGGCCAGCGTGGCGTGCAGCATGTAGTACAGCGCTGCCGTCATCGCCTGTGGCGTCATTGCCGCGACGGCGACAAACAGCGTGCCCATCGAGGCAATGCCCGCAAAGGCGGCCATCCGCGCCAAACCCCGCGCCCCCGCCACCCCCGCGGCGCCCAGCGCCATGGTCGTCAGCGCCGCCCACCACAGCGCATCGGCAAAGAAATGGCCCACCACCGGCGCCGAGGCCGGAAAGCACAAGGTCAACACCCGGATCACCGCATAGGCGCCCACCTTCGTCATCACCGCAAACAGCGCCGCCACCGGCCCCGGCGCATGGGCATAGGTGCCGGGCAGCCAGAACTGGAACGGCACCAGCGCCGCCTTCACCGCGAAGACGCACAGAAGCATCGCCCCCGCCGCCCGCACCAGCCCCGCCTCGCCCGCGGGCAGTGCGGCCACACGTGTGCCGATGTCGGCCATGCTCAGCGTGCCGGTCACGGCATAGATGGTGGCCAGCCCGAACAGGAACAGCGTCGAGCCCACCAGGTTCACCGCCACATACTGCACCCCGGCCCGCAACCGCTCGGCCCCGGCCCCATGGATCATCAGGCCGTAAGAGGCGATCAGCAGCACCTCGAAGAACACGAACAGCGTGAAGGCGTCGCCAGTCAGGAAGGCCCCGTTCAGCCCCATCAGCTGGAACAGCCACAACGCGTGGAAGTGCCGCCCCCGCGTGTCCCACCCGGTGGCCACGGCATAGACCTGCACCACCAGCGCCAGCACGGCCGTCAAAGCCAGCATCATCGCCGCCAGCCGGTCGATCACCAGCACGATGCCGAAGGGTGCGGGCCAATCACCCAGAAAGTACGCCTGCGGGACATCGAGCAGCGCCACCCAGCCCAGCGCCATCACCGCCAACAGCGCCGTGGTCGCCAACCCGAACAGCCTTTGCCGCCCGATGTCATTGCGCAGGACCACGGCAATCAGCGGCGCCACCACCGCGGGCAACACAATGGGCGCGACAATCCAGTGCGTCACGCGTCCGGGCCGCCCTTGCCCAGGTCCACCCCGTCATCCCCACCCGACAGGAAAGCGCCCAGCGCCATCAGCACCAGCACCGCCGTCATGCCGAACGAGATCACGATCGCCGTCAGCACCAGCGCCTGCGGCAGGGGGTCCGCATAAGGCGGGCCCATGCCGTAAATGGGCGGCGCCTCAAGAATCAGCCGCCCCGAGGCGAAGAGGAAAAGGTTGACGGCATAGGACAGCATCGAAAGCCCCAGAACCACCGGAAAGCTGCGCTGCTGCAAGGTCAGGTATACGCCCGCTGTGGTGAAAAGGCCGATGGCCGATGCCAGCAGTGCCTCCATTCCCCGGCCCTTCCTGTCCTTGTCCCAGCCCCTCAAGTTGGGGGTTCGACGCAGTTAGTCAATTCATCCGGCGCTCGGCAAGACTACAGCCGCCATTACATGTCGCCCGGCACGCCATAGCTGGGTGCGCGCGTCGGGTCCTCGGCACGGTCGACATAGGCCTGCACCTGCGGGCGGTAGACGGCCCATGTCGCGGCAAGCTGGCCGATGGGGTCATCTTCGGCCCAATCCACGCGCAGGTCCACGATGGGCCAGGTCAGCCGGTGCGCCACCTTCAGCCCGGCCGAATGCACCGGCCCGGCCTCGCCGCCTGCAGCCAACCCGCCCTGCAGCGCGGCCAGAAGCCGGTCGGGCAGGGCGCCGGTGGCCGCCTCGAAGGCTGCCACCATGGCGGCAGGAATGTCGCGGGTGGCCAGAAGGTTGCCCGCCGCCGCGCAATCGCGGCCCCAGGCCTCGCCCCAGGTGCCCAGAACCTGCGCCGCCGACCACAGCGCAGTGGCGCCATCGCGGTCGATCGCCACGATCTGACGGAAGCTGGCAAAAGGCCGCCCGCCCATCACCTGCGCCACCGCCTGTGCCGCCCCCGCCCCCACCTGCATCGCATCCAGAATCAGCGCCCCAAGCGCGGGATCGGTGACGTTCTGGCTGGCCACCGTGCCCACCCCCGCCCGTACATGCGCGCATCGCGCCGCGACGGCGGGCGAGGAAGACGAGATGACCATGCCGGTCATGCCGGTGTCGGGGCAGCGGGCGACGAGAGAGAAGGTCATAGCGATCCTTGGGTCACGCAGGGAAGGGAACCGGGCCTATTGGCGTGGCGACAGGTGGGAAAGGAAACCCCGCAACCGCGGCCAAGGCAAGGGACACGCCGGGTTTGGCGGGTGCTTTGCCGGGAAAGCGGTTCCCTGCGGAGCCATCTTGTCCGACCCGCGTGTTTCGCTTTAAGGTTGAAGAAGCAGCAAGACTCATTCAGCGCCACCCACATTTCGAAAGGACGACGGCAGATGCAACGCGCATGGTTTTTTCCTGTGGCCCTGTGCCTTGGCGCATGTCAACCGACCGGCCCCTCCAGCGACAGCACACCGCCCGGGTTCGTGGGGATTGAAGCCGAGTTTGTCCGGGTTGCCGACAATCGCAGCACCGGTGTCGAGCAGGTTCCGGTTGCAGGGTTCGTCAAGGCGAACCTGATCGGGCAGGACCGGCGTCTGGTGCTGACCGTTGTGGCGGGCGACAGCGAAAGCGGCATCGCCTCGATCTCGCGCCGCGCCGAAGCCACCTGGACCTGCACCGACCTTGCCGGTGCCATCGCCAGCCGGAAGACGGCAACATACGACCCCGTTTCGGACGAAGTCCGCGCCGGAACCTGGACCGGCGGCCGCACGCTGGCCACGGCAACCTTCACCGTCGATCCGTTCAGCGGAAGCCCCCTGCGGCTGGTCTGCCCGGCCTCTCAGGAACAGTCGCCCGTAAGGTTCACAACGACGATCACACTCCGGAATGGCGCAGGCGCCGCGGCCTCGACGGGCGTGCTGGCGTTCACCTGGGCGGGTCGGGCCGCGCCTTAGGTCAATCCGGGATCACCGCCGTGGCGTCGATTTCCACCAGCCAGTCGGGGCGGGCCAGCGCCGTGACCACCACGCCGGTCGAGACCGGATGCACGCCGCGGATGTATTCGCCCATGGTGCGGTACACCGCCTCGCGGTGGCGCACGTCGGTCAGGTAGACGACGACCTTGCACAGGTGCTCCATGCTGCCGCCGCATTCCTCGATCAGCTGCCGGATGTTCTGCATCACCTTGTGGGTCTGTTCCACCGGGTCGTGGCTGTTGATGTTGGCCGCCGTGTCCAGGTCCTGCGGGCACTGGCCGCGCAGGAAGATGGTGGTGCCGCGCGCCACCACGGCCTGGCACAGGTCGTTGTCCAGCTTCTGCTCGGGATAGGTGTCGCGGGTGTTGAACTTGCGGTGGCGGGTGTGGGCCATGATGTTCCTCAGGCGGTTTCTGGGGGGGCGGGCAGGGGCGTAGGCCAGGTAGCTGCGCATCTTGGCGATGTGGTCCGCCACATGGCCGGCATCGTGCCAGACGCCCCAGATGAAGGATGATCCGCGCCGCGACAGCCACGGCAGGCCAAGGAAATACACCCCCGGCTCGGACGACACGCCGCGCTGGTGGCGCGGTTTGCCGTTCGGGTGGAAGGCATCGACCTTCAGCCAGCCGAAATCCAGACCATAGCCGGTCGCCCAGACGATGGACGTGATCCCGGCGGCGGCCAGGTCCAGCGACAGGATCGGGTCGGTCACGCAGGGCGGATCGGGCAGCATGATCCGCGCCCCGGGCTCTTCCGGCAGGTCCAGCCCGTTCCGGGCGACCCAGGCATCGGCCTCGTCCAGCACCGACAGGTAGTTGGCATCGCCATAGGCCAGATCGGTCGCCAGCTCGGGGGCAAAAGTCATCACCCCGCCCGAGAACCCCTGCGCGCGGCCGACCAGGGTGACGCCCCGCTGCGCCAGCTTGCGAAAGTCGACCGTGCGCCCGCCATGTGCGCCGCTGACGGCAAAGGTCACGTGCTTGGTGCTGGGCGGGGCCTCGACGTCCCACTTGTTCAGAACCCCCAGCCACCAGACATTGTCCCGCCCGCGATAGCGCCGTGGCGGGCGGTCGTGCGGGCCGACCGAGAGGACCACCTTCCGCCCGGCCTCCAGCAGTTCTTCGGCGATCTGCGCGCCCGAGGCGCCCGCGCCCACCACCATCACTGCCCCGTCCGGCAACTGGCCGGGGTTGCGGTAACCGGCCGAATGCATCTGCACGATCCCGGCGCTTTCGGGCACCAGGGCGGGCATCTTCGGCACCTGGAACGGGCCGGTGCAGGAAATCAGGTTCCGCGCCAGGATCACGCCCTCGGAGGTCTCCACCCGGAAGCCCGGGCCGTCCGGGTTCCGCCGCGCCTCGCGCACCTCGACGCCGCAGCGGACCGGCGCGCCGATCTGGCGGGCATAGGCCTCGAAGTAGTCGGCGACCGCCTCCTTGCCCGGGAACACTTCCGGGTCGCCATCGAAAGCCATGCCCGGAAACCGGTCGTGCCAGGCCGGACCGTTGGCCACCAGCGAATCCCACCGCCCGCTGCGCCATTTCTCGGCGATCCGGGCGCGTTCCAGCACCAGGTGCGGAATGCCGCGCCGTGTCAGATGCTCGCTCGCGGCAATGCCCGCCTGACCGGCGCCAACCACCAGCACCTCGACCGTCTCGACCGTCATGTTCGTCTCCTCAGGCCACCCGCCGTGCGATCCACTGCGCAAACTCGAAATTCGGCCGCTCCAGGTGGCTCAGCGGCCCCGGTTCCGACAGCCCGGCGCGCAGGCCCCGGTACACCCGTTCGGTGCAACCCTTGTCCTCGATGTTCACGCGGTCCAGCAGCGCGCGTACCCCGGCAAGGTGCGCTTCTGCGGCCGGGTCGGCCAGCCATTCCGGCGACATGCCGCCGCCGAACAGCACGTTCACGCCCCCTGGCCCGTCGGGCGTCAGCGAAAGGTACCAGAAGTATCCGGGCGTCATGGTGATCAGCAGCGAGGGGTAGATGGCCAGAAGCCAGGTGATGCGCCGGTCATTGCCCGACAGCGTGGTGTTCGTCGGATGCGCCAGCGCCAGCGGCACCGAGTCATTCTTGATGATCCAGTGATAGTTGAACGCGTCAGAGCCTTCGGGACAGACCATCTCGTTCAGGTCGGATGCGCCGCCAATGGTGCCGGCGTGGCACGCCGGAAGGTGGTAGCTTTCCATGAAGTTCTCGGCCAGCACCTTCCAGTTGGTGGCCCAGCGGAACTCTTCGCGGAAGGTTTCGCGGTAGCCCGACATGTCCAGATGACCAACCAGCGCGTCCACCTCGTGCAGCGACTGCGCGGGCGGCGCCGCATCCGGGTTCAGCGACACCAGAATCCAGCCCTGCCAGACCTCGCAGCGGATGGCGGGCAGGCGGATGTTGTCCTTGCAGAACGAAGCGTTCTGACCCATCGCCGCAGCGCCCCGCAGGCTGCCGTCCAGATTGTACGTCCAGGCATGATAGGGGCAGACGATGGCGCGGGTGTTGCCGCGACCCTCCAGCAGGGTGCTCATCCGGTGGCGGCAGACATTCGACATGGCGCGCAGCTGCCCGTCGCGGTCACGCAGCACGATCACCGGTTCGCCCGCGACCGTCATCGTCATGTAGTCGCCGGGGTCGGGCAACGCCTCGGCGCGTCCGGCGCACAGCCATTCCCGGGCGAAGATGCGATCCTGCTCCAGCGCAAGGAATCCTGAATCGGTATAGACCGACTTCGGCATGGCGCGGGCCTGCGCGAAAGGGACCGAGACACTGGCTTGCAGTTCCTCGGCGGGGGACTGGCGGCTGGCAAGGTCCTTCATGGGCACGCTCCGCTATGGGGGGGCAGGTGCATCCTGCGGCATCGCTGATTTGCAGGAAAGCACAAACTCCCGCAGCACGGGTTCGGAGATTCCTCATCTGCACTCAGAGCGCCAACGCCACCCTGCGGCCTTCGTGGAAGGCATAGGGCGCCTGCCGCGGCGCCGCGCAATCGCCGATGCGGAGCAGGGTCTTGCCGGGGATCGCCTCTGGAAAGGGGTCGAAGGCGATGTTCGTGGTGGACATCACCAGGGCCGAGGCGGGGACGGTTTCCTCGGCGCCGGTCAGCATCGACTGCAGGGTCGCGCCGTTGCCGTGCCAGGCCAGCACGCGGTGCTCGGTCAGCATCCGCACCCCCAGCCGCGCCAGACGCTGCCGCGCCGGGCCATCGGCCGAGGTGCGGGCAATCTCATGCCCCACATAGGGGGCCGGGGTCAGCAGCGTCACCTTGAGCCCACGCTCGGCCAGCGCCCAGGCCGTGCCGATGCCGCGCCAGTTGCCGCCCTCGTCATACAGCACCACGTCGCCGGTAATGCGCGCCTCGCGCCGCATCACCTCTTCGGGCGACCAGACGCCGCCGTGGTGTAGCCCCGGCAGGCGGGCGGCCGAAGGCAGCCAGCGCTGCCGCGCATCGGGGTCGGGCAACGACCCGGCGGCAAGGATGATGGTGTCGGCCGGGTCACCTCCCAGCATGTCGGGGTCGACAAAGCTGTTCAGCTCAACCGTCACGCCCAGTTTCGCGAACTGCCGCTCGTACCAGCCGAACAGATCCAGGATTTGGGCCCTGCGGGGTTGCTCCCCTGCCAGCCGGAACTGCCCCCCGATCACCGGCAGCGCTTCCACCAGCCGCACCCGGTGCCCGCGTTCGGCCGCCACCCGCGCCGCCTCGCACCCGGCAGGACCCGCGCCCACTACCAGCACATCCTTCGGTACGGCGGCGAGTGTGAACCGATCGCCACCCCACTCCCATTCGCGCCCCGCGGAAGGGTTGATGAGGCAGGAAATCCAGTAGTCCCGCGACCGCCGCCCCCAGCACATCTGGTTGCAGCTGATGCAGCCGCGGATGTCCTCGGCCCGCCCTTCGGTTGCCATGCGCGCCAGATGCGGGTCGGCGATCTGCCCGCGCACGATGCTCACCAGATCGGCCGCCCCTTCACGCAGGATGCTCTCGGCATTCTCGGGCGTGCGCACATGCGCCTCCGAGGTGACCACCGCATGCCGCACGGCCTTCTTCAGTTCCGCCGTCACCGGCGCCGTCAGCTTTTCGCCAAACAGGAAGGTCGGCATCAGCCGCTCGAAATCCATGTAGCCGCCATGGCCGCAGGTGACATAGTCGATGTCACCCGTGGCATCGTGCAGCGCCACGATCTCGCACAGGGATTCCGTCGACAAGAGCACGTCGTAGGCATCCGAGGTGCTGACCGCGAGGCCGATCACGAAATCCGGTCCGCAGGCCCGGCGGATGCCCTCGACGATCCGCCGCGAGAACCGTGTGCGGTTCTCCAGGCTTCCGCCCCACTCGTCGTCACGCGTGTTCGACCACGGCGTCCAGAACTGGTCGAGCAGTGAATGATAGGCTGCCCAGACCTCGACCCCCTGGAATCCGCCCTTCTGCGACCGGACGGCTGCGGCCACATGCGCCGCGATCAGCTCCTCGATCTCGGCCCTGGTCATGCGGTGGCTGCCATCGCTGTCGTGATAGCTCGCGTGCCCCGACGGCGACCAGTGCGGTGTGAAACTGAGGTCGGAATCGCCATGCGCGCCGATGTGGTAAAGCTGCTGCAGAAGCACCGCGCCCGCGTCCTTCACCGGCTCGGTGATGGCACGGAACGGCGCGATCACGTCGTCGGTCGCATGCCGGTAATTGCCGCGTGTCAGCACGCCCGTGCGGTGCACTGGCATGGGTTCCGCCACGATCATCGCCGCGCCGCCCAGCGCGCGTTCCAGAAGGTAGGCACCGTACTGCCGCCCCGGCAGGCCGTTCTCGCTCATGTTCGCGGTATGCGCGCCGAACACGATGCGGTTCCGCAAGGTATGGCCGCGCAGGGCAAGGGGCTGCGACAGGCGGGGGAAGGCGGTCATCGTGCAGACCTCCGGAGGAGCGATGGTTTGGGCGATTCGGATGTCAGCCTACCGCCCCGCCCCGCCGCTGCGGCGCCAGCCGCGACAGGATAGCGCCAACCGCGTCGCGAACCCGCATCACCCCGGTGGCGACCATGCACCCCGCCCTCGGTCTTCGCGGCGGCTGGCGCCGCCTTGAAGCCCTGCGGCGCGGCCCGGCCGGGGGGCAAGCCCCCCGGACCCCCCGGCTGCGCTGTGATGTCGGCGGCAGCGCATGCTGCATGCCCCGGGGCGCTGCCCGACAACCATCGGTTCTTGCACTGATGGCGAACACGATGGTCGTCCCCGGGGCCGGGGCCGCAGGACAACGCCGCGCGCATCAGCGCCCTTCGGGCGGGCCGGGCCGGGTGCGGGGTGCAAAGGGGAGCCCTGGGAGCCGGGAGGTTTGTCCCCCGGGCTGGGCCGCGCCGCAGGCCTTCAAGCGGGCGCAAGCCCGCGCGAAGGCCGAGGGCGGGGTCTTTCCGCTTGGGGGCCGGGCGTCAGCAGCGGGCGCAGGAACGACACGGGGTGCGCGCGCAGCGTCAGGCGCATGGACACGTAATCCTCCACCACCGCCTCGCCCTCGGTCATCGGGGCCAGCTGGACCGCGGGTTCTTCGCCTTCGCCATCCATCCCCGCGAACAGCGGCAGCGGCGCCGGTCCTTCCAGCCCGCGCGCCTCCCACAGTGCGTCGCGCCGTGCCACGCCCAGCGACGCGAAACAGTCGGCCTCGGCCAGCCGCGCCAGCACCGCAGGCGCCACGCCTGCGCGCCGCCACACGTCGCGCAGCGCCGGGTAGCCGTTGCCGCGTGCAGCCCCGATCCACAGCGCCGCCTCCTCGGGCACGCCCTTGATCTGCCGGAACCCCAGCCGCAGCGCCAGCTGACCATCCGGCAGCGGCTCCATCACGTTGTCCCAGTGGCTGCGGTTGATGCAGGGCGGCAGCACGGTGACGCCATGTTCGCGGGCATCTCGCACGATCTGGGCGGGGGCATAGAACCCCATGGGCTGCGAATTCAGCAGGGCGCAGGCGAAGATGCCGGGGTGGTGGTGCTTGATCCAGGCGCTGGCGTAGACCAGCAGCGCGAAACTGGCGGCATGGCTTTCGGGAAAGCCGTAGCTGCCGAACCCCTCGATCTGGGCAAAGCAGCGCGCGGCGAAATCGGCGTCGTGGCCGTTCCGGGCCATCCCCTCCATGAACCGGTCGCGGAATTCGCTGACATTGCCGTGCTTCTTGAACGTCGCCAGCGACCGGCGCAGGCGGTCGGCCTCCTCGGGCGAAAACCCTGCGCCCACGATGGCGATCTGCATCGCCTGTTCCTGAAACAGCGGCACCCCCAGCGTCTTGCCCAGCACCGCACCCAGGTCGTCCGAGGGAAAGCTGACCTTCTCCTGCCCGTTCCGGCGGCGCAGGAAGGGGTGCACCATGTCGCCCTGAATGGGGCCGGGGCGGATGATCGCCACCTGGATGACAAGGTCATAGAACTTGCGCGGCTTCATCCGCGGCAGGAAATTCATCTGCGCGCGGCTTTCCACCTGGAACACGCCCAGGCTGTCGGCCGCGCACAGCATGTCATAGACGGCGGGGTCCTCGGCGGGCAGGGTGGCCAGCGTCCAGTCGGTGTGGTGGTGCCGGGCCAGCAGGTCAAAGGCCTTGCGGATGCATGACAGCATGCCCAGCGCCAGGATATCCACCTTCAGGATCTTCAGCGCGTCGATGTCGTCCTTGTCCCAGGGGATGACGGTGCGGTCCTCCATCGTGGCATTTTCCACCGGGCAAAGCTCGTCCAGCCGCCCCTCGGTGACGATGAAGCCGCCCACATGCTGCGACAGGTGGCGGGGGAAGCCCTGGATCTCGTCGATGAGCGAAAGCGTCTGGCGCAGGCGGGGGTCGGCCGGGTCAAGCCCGATCTCGCGCAGGCGCGCCTCGACAATCTGCCCCGGCCCGCCCCAGCCCCAGATCTGCGACGACAGCGCCGCCACCGTGTCCTCGGTCAGCCCCATGGCGCGGCCCACCTCGCGCACCGCGCGCTTGCCGCGGTAATGGATCACCGTGGCGCACAGCCCCGCGCGGTGGCGGCCATAGCGTTCGTAGATGTGCTGGATCACCTCCTCGCGCCGCTCGTGCTCGAAATCGACGTCGATGTCGGGCGGTTCGTTGCGCGCCTCGCTGACAAAACGCTCGAACACCATCGTGCCGATCTCGGGCGACACCGAGGTGACGCCCAGCGCGTAGCAGACCACCGAATTGGCCGCGCTGCCCCGCCCTTGGCACAGGATGCCGCGTTGCCGGGCGAAGGCCACGATGTCGTGCACGGTCAGGAAATAGGGCTCGTACTTCAGGCGGCCGATCAGGGCCAGTTCGTGGTCCATCTGCGCCACCACCTTGGGCGGCGCGCCCTCGGGGTAGCGCCAGCCCAGCCCCGCGCGCGCCAGCCGCGCCAGCCGGTCCGCCGCCGTTTCGCCCCCCGTCACCTCGGAGGGGTACTCGTAGCGCAGCTCGTCCAGCGAGAACCGGCAGCGATCAGCCAGGGCCATGGCACGGTCCACCGCCCCGGCATGGGCGCCCATCAGGCGGCGCATCTCGGCCTCGCCGCGCAGGCGGAACTCGGCGTGCGGCAGGGCGCGGCGACCCAGCTGTTCCACCCGCACCCCGTGGCGGATCGCGCACAGCACATCGGCCAGGCGGCGGCGGGCCGCGCTGTGCATCATGGGCGCGGCCGTGGCGATGGTGAAAATGCCCAGCCGCCCGGCCATCCGTGCCAGCCGGGAAAACCGCGCGGCATCCTGCCCGTCATAGCGGGGCGCCAGGGCCAGCGCGCAGTCCAGGCGGCGCGTCAGCCGTGCGGCCAGCGTCATCCATCCGCCCGCGCCGCCGGTCACCCCGGGCTCTGGCGCAGCCGTCGCCATGGGTTCGGGCGGGTGCAGCAGCCAGGCGATCCCTTCGCCCCAGGCCAGCACATCGTCCAGCCCGATGTCGCATTGCCCCTTCACCGCCCGCGTCCGGCCCAGGGTCAAGAGGCGGCACAGCCGCCCCCACCCCGCGCGGTCCAAAGGCAGTGCCGTCGCCGCCACCCCTTCGCGCATGACCACCCGCGCCGCCGGGATCAGCCGCGGCGCCACGCCCCCCTCGCGCGCAATCTCGCGCGCGGCCACATGCGCCCGCACGATGCCTGCCACGCTGTTCTCATCGGCCACCGCCAGTGCCGCCAGCCCAAGCGCCCCCGCCCGGCGCATCATCTCCTCGGGATGCGAGGCGCCGGTCAGGAAGGTGAAGTTGGTGGTGGCAGAGAGCTCGGCGAAGGGCATGGGACAGTCATGAACAAAGAAGGAACATTCTAGTCCGATTCGCCCCATCTGACCAGAAGAACTCCCCCTGTTCTCATCTTTGCGGAAGTACCTCACGGCGGGCTGCCATCGGTTTGCCACCGGTTCAAGAACCGATGGCGGCGGGTGTGAAGCCCCCGCCGCTCTCCGCCGCAGACCGCCGCCGCGCAATCTCGCCCGGCAGCGCCGCCGCACCCTGCGCCATCGCCCAGCGGTGGTTCCAGGCAAACACCGGCGCCAGCACCGGCGACAGCCACCGCAACAGCGGCCGGTCGGCCGTTACCGCCCAGTCGTAGACCACCCGCGTCGCCGTGCCCTCGGGCGTCAGCCGCCACACCCCCCGCCCGTTCAGGTCGCCCGTGGCGCGGATCTCCCACGACCACGGCAGGTCGGCCGCCACCAGTTCGCCCACCCAGCGGATCGTGTAGGGCAGCCAGCCGCGCGAATGCACGGCCACCCGCCGCCCGATGCGGTCGCGCCCGCCGGGGGCCAGCAGCTCGGCCGACAGATACACCTTGCCCCACCATCGCGGGAACGACGGCGCGTCGGCCAGCACGGCGGCAACCTGGGCCGCGGGCGCGGCAATGCGCCATTCGGTGACGATGCGGAATGTGTTGGCGCGCATGACGGGCCTCCCCTTGCCTGCCCGATGCTACGGTGCCACCCCTGCGCGAGTTTCACGCCCCTCGCGCATCTCGCGCAACATGTCGCGCAGCAGGGCCACGCGGCGCGGGCGGAAGCTTTCGCCGCTGTCGACCAGCGTGTCGATCATGGCCACATGGAACCGCCGGAACCCCTGCCGCAGGCAGCACCAGGCCAGGCACAGCAGCGTCTGGTCCAGATACACCACCGAAAGCGGCCAAATCCGCCGCAACGTCACCACCCCGCCGCGGTCAACATAGCGGATGTCCACCGCACGTTCGTCCCACATTGCCGCCCGCAACGCGGCCACATGCGGCGGCGCAGGCAGGCGCGGCGCATAGCGGTACACCTGGCTGACCGCGTTCACTGCCTGCCGCTGCACCCGTTCGGGCAATGTCGCGGTGATCTTCGCCAGCGCCGCCTCGGCCGCCCGCGCCAGGTCGGGGTCGCCTGTCAGCCGCACCTCGCCCAGCCCCAGCACCAGTGCCTCGACCTCAAGCCGCGAGAACATCTGCGGGGGCAGCGCCGGGTCTTCGGCCAGCGTGTAGCCATACCCCGCCTCGCCCTCGATCCGCGCGCCTGCCGCGCGCAACGCCGCGATGTCGCGGTACAGCGTGCGCGGCGACACCTCCATCTCTTGCGCCAAACGCATGGCCGTCACCGGCTGCGGCAGGCGCCGCAGCGTGTCAAGCGTGCGAAGCAGGCGGTCGGCGCGGGCCATGGCTGCTGACAGGTTCTGACAGGATACCCGCGCCATACCAGCCGCATCGCCGCACCCCAAGGAGAATCCGATGCTGACCCTGTTCCATGCGCCGCAATCGCGGTCGACCCGTATCCTGACCCTGCTTGAAGAAATGGGCATGACCGACAGGGTTGCCCTGCACCACGTGAACATCCGCCGCCACGACGGCAGCGGCGCCCGCGATGCGGCCAACCCCCACCCCGAGGGCAAGGCGCCCGCGTTGCTGCATGACGGCGTGCTGATGACCGAAAGCGGGGCCATCATGATGTACCTGACCTCGCTGTTCCCGCAGGCCGGGCTGGCCCCCGCGCCCGGCACATCGCGCTGGGGAGAATACCTGTCGTGGATGACATGGTACGGCAGCGTGATGGAGCCGGTTCTGGTCTGCGCGGCAGCCGGGGTCAGCCACCCCTACCTCACCGCCAGCATCCGCGGCCCGGCCGAGGTCGAGGCGCGGCTGCAGGCGGCACTGCGCAAGGGGCCGTGGTTGCTGGGCGACCGGTTCAGCGCCGCCGACATCCTGCTGCATTCGCCCTATGCCTGGTTCCGCGAGGCCACACCGGCCGATCCGCTGATTGCAGGCTGGGTGGACCGCTGCATGGCGCGCCCGGCCCGGAAGCGGGCCATGGCGGCTGACGCAGCGATGATGCAACCGGCCTGACCGCGCCGCCGCGGTCAGAAGCCCGGCAACCCGGCCGCCTTTGCGCCCTCCAGCAGGCTGGGCGCCACGACGCGGGCATGTTCGCCGCGGGTGGGCAGGATGTCGGGCACCTGCACTACGAAACAGCCTGCTGCCGTCCCCGCCCGCGCGCCGGTCTCGCTGTCTTCGAACACCAGGCAGTGCGCCGGGTCCACGCCCAGCCGCTGCGCACCCTGCAGGTAGGGTTCCGCGTCCGGCTTGGGCCGGGTCACGTCGTCATAGCTCACCACCACGGCAAAGCGCGGCGCCAGGCCGGTCAGCGCCAGCTTGCGCGCAGCGCCCTCACGGGTTGACGAGGTGACAACGGCCACAGGCAGCGTCAGCCGGTCCAGAAGCTCGATCACGCCGGGCTTCAGCGGAATGCCGTCCTGCATCTGCCGCCGCCGTGCCCCTGTCGTCCAGTCGGCGTCGAAGGCGGCGATGTCGATCTGCGGATAGCGGGCCGTCAGCCGCCGCGCCCCGGTGGCATCGTCGACGCCGATCAGCGTGTGCAGGAACGCCATATCCACCGCGACGCCCTGCGCGGCAAAGGCATCCACCGCCGCGGCAATGGTCAGCCGCTCGGTGTCGATCAGCGTTCCGTCAAGGTCGAAAAGAACAGCGGCAAAGGTCATTCGGTCAGCGGCCTGTCGCAGGTGAACCGGGTGAAGGCGCCCCGGCAGGTTGTCGAACGCCCGCCCAGCCCCTGAACCCGCGCCGTCGTCCAGAACAGCCGCTGCTCGAACCGAACGTCCAGCGTCTCGCGCACCAGCGCCACGCAGTCGGTCGGGCGCAGCTTGCAGGCCGCCAGCGCCAGCGCAGGCAGCCCCTCGCCCTGCGTGCCGATATCCGTGTTGGCCACGCGGTCGCGGATGGCGGCGTCCAGCATCGCGTCAAACGCTGCAGGCCCCGGCCTTGTGGCCATGGCCACGCCCGCAACGGCGGCCAGCAGAACGAACAGTCGCAGAATCCAACGCATCGCAGCCCCCGTGTCGCGCCTGCTTCTGCCCCGGCTGGCGCGCTCTGTCCACCGCCCCTTCCGCACCACCGCGCCGCCGCCTATGTTCGGCTAGCGGAAAATGAGGTCACTCGTGCTGGGCTGGCTGACAGACGGAATCGCGCGCGGGCTGGCAGAACCGCTGGGGCTTGCCGAACCTGTGGTCCGGCTGGGGGTTACCGGCCTGTCACGGGCGGGCAAGACGGTATTCATCACCTCGCTGGTGGCCAACCTGATGAACCGGGCGCGGATGCCGCAACTGCTGGCCGCGCCGCGGATAGAAACCGCCTTCCTGCAGCCGCAGCCTGACATGACGCTGCCCCGCTTCGACTATGAAACCCACCTGGCCGCCCTCACCGGCCCCGCCCCGCACTGGCCCGACAGCACGCGCGCCATCAGCGAACTGCGCCTGTCGTTCCGCCTGCGCCCCTCGGGGTTCTTTGGCCTGACCGGGCCGCGCACCCTGCATCTGGACATCGTGGATTACCCCGGCGAATGGCTGATGGACCTGGCCTTGCTGGACCGCGACTACGCCGGATGGGCGGCCGACACGCTGGCGCGGGTAGAGAAGCGGCCCGAGGCCGCGGCCTTCATGGCGCTGGTGCGGGCCGAGGACGGGGCGCTGCCGCTCATGGAACCCCGCGCGCAGGCGCTGGCCGCCGCCTGGACCGACTATCTGGCCCGAGCTCGCCGCGCCGGCTGGTCCGACTGCACGCCGGGCCGGTTCCTTCTGCCGGGCGATCTGGCCGGGTCGCCCGTGCTGACCTTTGCCCCCCTGCCCACCCCCGCCCACACCCCGCGCAACAGCCTGTGGCGCGAAATGGTGCGGCGGTTCGATGCTTACAAGGCGCAGGTGGTGCAGCCCTTCTTCCGCGATCACTTTGCCCGCATCGACCGGCAGTTGGTGCTGATGGACGTGCTGGGCGCCATCCATGCCGGTCCCGCCGCCTTCGAAGATCTGCGCCGCACCATGGCCGCCATCCTGACGGCCTTCCGCCCCGGCGCGAATGGCATCCTGTCGCTGCTTCTGGGCCAGCGACGGGTGGAACGCATCCTGTTCGCCGCGACCAAGGCCGACCACCTGCACCACACCGAACACCCCC
This sequence comes from uncultured Rhodobacterales bacterium, assembly GCA_964559535.1. Lineage (GTDB taxonomy): Bacteria > Pseudomonadota > Alphaproteobacteria > Rhodobacterales > Rhodobacteraceae > CAZLIC01. The sequence goes on along the minus strand of CAZLIC010000008.1, from coordinate 39,096 downwards.
GCCTGACTGCCATTGCCGAGGCCATGCTGCGCGAGGCGCGCGACCGTGCCGCCTTTGCCGGGGCCCTGACCACCGCCATGAGCATTGCCAGCCTGCGCACCACGACCGAGGAAACCCGCGCCCACAACGGCCACGACCTGCCCATGGTCCGCGGCCGTCTGGCCGACGGGCGCAACGCCGCGCTGTGGCCCGGCGCCCTGCCGGAAGACCCGGGCCACCTGCTGGTTCCCGCGCGCGATGGCGCCGCAGGCTGGCTGCACGGCGACTATGGCCTGATGACCTTCGCCCCCGCCCCCCTGTCGCTGAAACCCGACGAGGGCCCCCCGCATATCCGGCTCGACCGCGCCGCCGAATTCCTGTTCGGCGACCGGCTGGGTTGACGGCACCGCTGCAGTTGACTGGCACGGGAACTCGGCCCACGCTGCGCCGGAACAAGGGGGCGACCATGCGCACGGCCTACCGGATTCTGGGCGGCCTGCTGGTGCTGGGGGCGCTGGCCTACGGCGCCGTGCGCCTGCGCCCCTCGGTCGCCCTGACCCATGCGCCCCTCCTGGACCTGATGGATGCCTGCGCGGAAGCCGCGCTGCAGAAATCCGCCGCGCCGGTGTCCGGTCACCTGCTGGTGCCGGTGGAAACCGGCTATCGCGTGGCCCGGCTGAACACCGATGTCGCGCCCGTCACCCTGCAGCTGCAGTTCCGCCATGACAGCGGAGAGCTCTTCGCCTGCCGCATCACCGGCGAGATCTGGGCCGACGAATCCTCGGTGCGCGCGCCAGAGCTGGACTGGGCCAACGCGCAGCCGAAGGTCGCCGAATGGTTTGCCCGGCGGCTGCAGCAGCCGGGCCACCTGGCCCTGCCGCTGGACGGCCCCTACAGTGCCGCCTATTGCCCCGGCGATGGCCGCGAAGGACTGTTCCTGAAGGCGGGCCCCGGCGAATACGGGTCGCTGTCCACCGGCATGCCCGACACCGCGCGCCCGCTGTTCATCAACTTCACCCACACCGCCAGCAACCCCACGCAGGCCTGCGAGATGGTGGCGCAGGGCGGCTGAGCCCTGCTTGACGCCGCGCCCCGCCCCCCACACCTGTAACCCATGGCCAACGCACCCCACCGCCCCCCGGCACCGCGCCCTGTCCTGATCGAGCTGGACGGCCCCGCCCCGTCACCCGCCGAGGCGCCGCCGGTGCCCGACCCGCTGCCTGCGGGCAGTGCCGTGCAGGCGGCCGCACAGGTTGCCACCGCGCGACCCTCGGTCCTGACGCGCGCCGCGCTGTGGGTTTCGGGCAGCTTCATGGGCGGCCTGCTGGTGCTGGGTGCCTGGAATGCCATCGCGGGGCTGGCCGCCCGCAACCTGGTGCTGGGCTGGGCGCTGGGCGCGCTGGGCATCGCCGCCGCGTTGCTGCTGGCCGCGCTGGTGCTGCGCGAACTGGCAGGCCTGGCCCGCCTGCGCCGCATCGACCGGCTGCGCGCCCGCCTGCAGGCCGCCCGCACCGCCCCGCTGGCCGAGGCGCGGCAGGCCACCGCGCAATTGCGCGCGCTGTACACCGGGCGCGATGACCTGGTCTGGGCCACCTCGCGCCTCGATGACCGCCTGCCCGAGGTGCTGGACGCCGACGCGCTGGTGGCGCTGACCGAAGCCGAGCTGATGGCGCCGTTGGACGCGCAGGCGCGCGTCTGCGTCGAACAGGCCGCGCGCCGCGTGGCACTGGCCACGGCGCTGGTCCCGCTGGCGCTGGCCGATGTGGCCACCGCGCTGTGGGCCAACCTGCGCATGGTGCGGCAGGTGGCACAGGTCTATGGCGGCGCACCCGGCACATTGGGCAGCTGGCGCCTGATGCGGCGGGTGTTCGGCCACCTGCTGGCCACCGGCGCCATCGCGCTGACCGACGACATGCTGTCGTCGGTGGCGGGCGGCGGGCTGGTGGCCAAACTCTCGCGCCGCATGGGCGAGGGGGTGGTGAACGGCGCGCTGACCGCCCGTGTCGGGCTTGCCGCCATCGAGGTCTGCCGCCCGATGGAATTCGCCGCCCTGCCGCGCCCTTCGGTTTCGGGCATGGTCGGGCGCGCGCTGGCCGGGCTGTGGGGACGCGAGCCGGATCCGCGCACGCCAGAATAGGCGCGGGCCGCAAGCGGACCCCACAGAAGGCACACAAAGGAAATGGCGCCAGACTGTTCGCGCCGTGTCTCTTTTTCCGCGCGTTACCGCGCCAGAAACAGCGGCACCTCTGCCTCGGCCAGCAAATCCCGGGTGGCGCCGCCCAGAATCGCCTCGCGCAGCCGCGAATGCCCATAGGCCCCGATCACCAGCGTGTCGGCGTTCAGGTCGCGCACGTGGCGGTTCAGCATGTCCGACACCCGCGGCGCGGTCTTGGCCAGCACCGCCACCTCGGCATTCACCCCGTGCCGCACCAGCATCTGTGTCACCGCCGCCCCCGGCTCCGGGCCCCAATTGGGAGGGTCCACAACCGTGACAGACACCAGATCCGCCCCCCGCAGCATCGGCAGCGCCGCGCGCACTGCGGCCATGGCCTCGCCACTCTCGTTCCAGGCCACGACAATGCGCTTTCCCCGCACCCCAAGGTCGCGCAATGGCTCGGGCAGCACAACCACCGGCGCGCGGCCGTCAAACATCGCGGCCTCGACCACCGCCTCATCCTCAGGCCCGCGCCCCTCGCCATAGGGCCGCGGCAACACCACAAGGTCGGCAAACCGCGCCCGCGTGGCCACCAGCTCGGTCAGTGCCCCCAGCTGCGCCACAACCCCCTCGACCGCCCAGCGCACGCCTTCGGGCAGCATCTCGGCGGCTTTTCGCGCCGCTGCCTCGTTCGCTGCCGCATCTTCGCGCGCCCGGTCGAAGATCGCCTGCTGCACAACGGTTCCGGCAGAGGCAAAGGCATAGGCCGCCTGCGTACGGTCAAGACCGACGGCAAGAATGTCCAGGTGCGCGTCATGCGCCTGCGCGACCGCCCCTGCCGCGGCTATGGTCGCCGCCGCGCGGTTGGCATCGGTGACAACGGTCAGAATGGATTTCCACGCCATGGCTGGTCTCCTGCTGGTTCCGGCACCGCGGTCGGCGGCGCGCCCATGAAGCTGGTATAGCACGCCGCAGAGGCAAACATTGATGCCGATCAACCCAAGTGGTGCCGCGGGCGCCTTCGGCGGCGGCAGGCTGCAACGCGGCGGGGTGCCCGTGCTGGCGAAAGGCCGGTCCTGACAGGGGTCCGTCGAGACGCTGCCATCCCAAGGCAGATATCGGACTTGTGATGCACGACCTCTTCTCCGCGTTGATCGGAGGCGTGGGCGACCTTGCCCCGTGTGCGGGGCCGACGACCGGCCGTTGCCCCGCCGGGCACTGCATAGAGCCGTTGCGGCGACTCCTGCTGCCGCTTTTCTGGCATGGATCCGGCACATTCGGAAGCGCGGCAAGTCACGCCCATCCGGACGGCCTGGCTGCTCATCGGCCAAGGCCGGGACTCGCGACTGCGTCACCGCCCGGACCTGGCCGATGGATCGCAGGCCGGAGCAGAGGGCCAAAGTGGGCAGCGAATCCCTGGCCCATTCGCCAGATGCCGTCTTTCTGCGCTGCGGCATGTCGGACAGGCCAATATTTGTGCATGGTCTGCCATTTCTTAAAACTCGGGAACGCGTATGAATGATCGGATTGATCGGTGTCTGGAAGTTGTTCCCATGGGCCGGTCTTGGTTTGCGCCAAGAGGACCGCAATCCGCAGAGGCGACCGGGCGTTCCGGCCGCCGACGCAAACAGAAATATGCAACGTGCTGCCCGGAAGTCAGCAAGCCGCCCTCCGATGGTGGGGGAACTTCGGGTGGCCCACAGGGGAGATATCATGACTCTGACCAGACGCGCGCTTTTGGCATCGGGGATTGCCTCGCTTGCCTTGCCCCGTGTTGCCTTTGCGCAGGCCGAAACGATCAAGATTGGCGTGCTGCACTCGCTTTCCGGAACGATGGCCATCTCGGAAACCACGCTGAAAGACACCATGCTGATGCTGATCGAAGCCCAGAATGCCAAGGGCGGCCTTCTGGGCAAGCAGTTGGAGGCGGTGGTCGTCGACCCTGCCTCGGACTGGCCGCTCTTTGCCGAAAAGGCGCGGGAGCTTCTGACGGTCTCGAAGGTTGACGTGATGTTCGGCTGCTGGACGTCGGTGTCCCGCAAATCCGTGCTGCCGGTGATTGAAGAGCTGAATGGCCTGCTGTTCTATCCCGTGCAGTACGAAGGCGAGGAATCTTCGAAGAACGTGTTCTACACCGGTGCCGCGCCGAACCAGCAGGCAATCCCGGCAGTGGACTACTACCTGGAAGAACTCGGCGTCACCAAGTTCGCCCTTCTGGGCACCGACTATGTCTATCCGCGCACCACCAACAACATCCTTGAGGCCTACCTCATCTCGAAGGGCATCCCGAAGGAAGACATCTTCGTCAACTACACCCCCTTCGGTCACTCGGACTGGTCCAAGATCGTGGGCGACGTGGTGGCGCTGGGTGCCGACGGCAAGAAGGTCGGCGTCATCTCCACCATCAACGGCGATGCGAACATCGGCTTTTACAAGGAACTGGCCGCGGCTGGCGTCACCGCCGACACGCTGCCGGTCGTCGCCTTCTCGGTTGGCGAGGAAGAGCTTTCGGGCCTCGACACCACCAACCTTGCCGGTCACCTGGCCGCCTGGAACTACTTCATGTCGGCCGACACCCCGGAAAACGCGGCCTTCATCGCGGCGTGGAAAGCGTTCATCAAGGACGACAAGCGCGTCACAAACGACCCAATGGAGGCGCACTACATCGGCTTCAACATGTGGGTGAACGCGGTCACGGCGGCGGGCACGACCGAGGTGGACGCCGTCTCGGCCGCGATGATCGGGCAGGAATTCCCGAACCTGACCGGCGGCATGTCGAAGATGCTGCCGAACCACCACCTGACCAAGCCGGTGCTCATCGGCGAAATCCGGGCCGATGGCCAGTTCGACATCATCAGCCAGACCGAACCGGTCCCGGGCGATGCCTGGACCGACTATCTGCCGGAATCAGCGGTGCTCGAGGCCGACTGGGCCGAGCTGAAATGCGGCATGTACAACAAGGAAACCTCGACCTGCGTGCAGCTGAAGTCGAACTACTGAGCCTCGACGGTGGGAGGGGAATCCTCCTCCCACTGCCACCCTCACCCCCGGGTCATCCATGCGCCTGACCGCCCTTCTTGTCGCGGCCCTCAGTTGGTTTGCGCCCGTTCCTGCCCAGGCGCAGGAGGCCGCCGCCATTGTTGCCGAAAACCGCGACCAAATCGAAAAGCCTTCGCGCCAGACAATCGGACCGGTGATCGCGGCCCTTGCGGCCAGCGGTGATCCGATGGCGGACGACATCCTGTCTGCCTGGGCGGAAAAACGGCTGGTGATCCGCAAAGCCGATGACGCGCTCTTTCTAGCAGTGCCGGAAGGAGACGGCTTTGCCCTTGTGGCGTTGGATGGCTCACAGGCCGGACGTGCCGCAAAGGGCGAGCTGACCGAGTTGAAGCCCAACGCAGGCGTCCGTGGCGTGATCGCCGCCGCTCTGGTCCAGTTCACGCTCAGCGACCCCGATCCTGTCCGCCGCGCCGAGGCTCTGACGTCCATCGCCCGCGACCCGACGGCGGAAACGCTGGAACCTCTGCGCGCGTCCGTTGCCACCGAGAATGATCCTGCGTTGAAGGCGCGGAAGGAACGGCTTGAGCGCTTGCTGACCCTGCGCTTCGACCCCGATCCGTCTGCCCGTGTGGCAGCCATAGAATCTCTCGGTGCCGACGCTTCGCTTGACGCTCGTGCTGCGCTGAACCCCCTGGTCGCCACCACTCGCGTTGCGGTGCCGGGTGCGCCAACCGGCAACATCGCCCGCACGTTGACCGTCGGCCGCGACCTGACAAAGGCGGAGGCATACGAGCTTCTGGTTGCCGCCGGACTTGCCCCCGCCCGCTTGACGCTGGAAAACCAGCGCGCCGCCCTTGTTGCGAACATCATGGACGGGTTGGTGGGCGGCGTTCCGGTGGCCGAACTTGATGCGCAGGCCGCCCGCGACCGCGCCTATACGGCGCTCGAGGCTGCGGGCGCCGTTCCCATCGCGGCAACGGATGACGAAGCGGAAGCCGCCCTTGCCGCGCACCGTTTCGTCGAAGTCTATGTCGAACCCGATTCAACCGTCACCGCCGCCGCCGGCGATGCACTGACAGCCATCGACCGCAAGGTCGCGCTGATGCAGGCCGCCGATCTGGGCCTGGACGCGCTGTCGCTGGCTGCAATCTACTTTCTGGCCGCCATCGGGCTTGCCATCACATTCGGCGTCATGGGCGTGATCAACATGGCGCATGGCGAGTTCATCACCATCGGCGCCTATACCGGCTTTGTGGTGCAGCTTTTCGTGCCCGACTACACACTCTCGATCCTTGTCGCCCTGCCGCTGGCCTTCGCCGTCACGTTCGCGGCCGGGGTGGCAATGGAGCGGCTGGTGATCCGTCGCCTGTACAAACGCCCGCTTGAGACACTGCTGGCCAGCTTCGGAATATCCATCGCGCTGCAGCAGGTCTTGAAGAACGTGTTCGGAACGCAGGCTCGCCCCCTGACCGCGCCGGGCTGGCTGGATGGCGCGCTGGAGTTCAACGACGTTGTCTCGATCAGCTACATCCGGATCGCGATCTTCGTGCTCGCGGTGCTCTTCCTCGGGTTCTTCCTCTACCTTATGAAGCGCACCCGGCTGGGCCTTGAAGTGCGCGCCGTGACGCAGAACCCCACCATGGCGGCCTCGATGGGCATCAATCCCGACCGGATCAACATGCTGACCTTCGGCCTTGGCTCCGGCATTGCCGGAATCGCAGGCGTCGCCATCGGGCTCTATGCCAAGGTGACGTCGGAAATGGGCGCGGACTATATCGTGCAAAGCTTCATGACGGTGGTTGTCGGTGGCGTGGGGAACGTCTGGGGCACGCTGGCCGGGGCGACGATGATTGGGTCGCTGCAGAAGGTGATCGAGTTCCTGAACCCCTCGAACACCCTTGCCGCGCAAACCTACATGATCCTGTTCATCATCCTCTTCATCCAGTTCCGCCCCCGGGGGATCATCGCCCTGCGCGGCCGCGCGGCGGGGGACTGACGCCATGACCCGCAGCTTTTTTGCCCGCAACCCCTCGGCCCTGATCTTCGTCGCCTGCCTTGCCACGTTCACGCTGATCGTCACGCTGGCCTCCGAGGCCTACGGCCCCGGCTTCCTTTCCACCTCGTTCGTCAAGACCCTCGGCAAGACCCTCTGCCTTTGCCTGGTCGCGCTGGCGATGGACCTGATCTGGGGCTATGCCGGGATCCTCTCCCTTGGCCACATGGCGTTCTTCGCACTTGGCGGCTACATGATCGGCATGTGGCTGATGTATGTCCGGACCGAAGAGATCGTGGTCAGGGCACTTGCACAGGGTGGGCTGCCCGCCACGCCCGCGGAAGTGCAACAGGGCATAGCCACGCAGATCTTTGGCGTCGTCGGCTCCTCCGACCTGCCCGCGATCTGGCTCTTCGCGCATTCGTTGCCCTTGCAGCTGGTCCTTGCCCTGGCTGTCCCCGGCCTCTTGGCGCTTGTCTTCGGCTGGCTTGCGTTTCGCAGTCGCGTGACAGGCGTCTATCTGTCGATCCTCACCCAGGCAATGACGCTGGCGCTCGCCCTTTACCTATTTCAGAATGACTCCGGCCTGCGCGGCAACAACGGCCTTTCAGGCCTCCAAAATCTTCCCGGCCTTGGTGAAATCTCGCAGGACCTGGTCTCGGTCTGGTTCTTCTGGGCCTCGGCCGTTGCGCTGGCGCTGGGCTACCTGGGACTTTCCTGGGTCGTGTCGGGCAAATTCGGCTCGGTCATCCGCGCCATCCGGGACGACGAGGCGCGGGTTCGCTTCCTTGGTTACCCGGTCGAGACCTACAAGCTTTTCCTCTTCACCCTCACCGCCCTGATCGCGGCGCTTGCCGGCGTACTGTACTATCCGCAGGCCGGCATCATCAACCCGGCCGAACTTGCCCCCATCGCGTCGATCTACCTGGCCGTCTGGGTGGCCATCGGCGGCCGCGGACGGCTGTATGGCGCGGTAATCGGTGCAGCCTTCGTCTCGCTCCTCTCCTCGCTCTTCACCTCGGGCCGTCTGCCGGACATCCGGCTTGGCCCGCTTTCTCTCAACTGGGTTGACTGGTGGCTGGTGGTTCTTGGCCTTTCCTTCGTTGCCGTCACCCTGCTGGCCCCCAAAGGCATCGGCGGGCTCTTCGACCGGTTCCTGCGCATCACCCCACCCGACCGCAAGGGTGCGCCGCTGGGACCCGATGATGGCAGCCTGCAGGAAAAGGAGGCGCAGCAATGAGCGCGCTTCTCGAGGTATCCGGCATTTCTGTCACCTTTGATGGCTTCCGGGCGATCAACAACCTGTCGTTCTCCATCGGCCCGGCCGAGTTGCGCGCCATCATCGGGCCCAACGGGGCGGGCAAGACCACCTTCATGGACATCGTGACCGGCAAGACGAAACCCGATACCGGTGCGGTCACGTTTGGCGAGCGCGCGATTTCGCTGGTGGGAATGAACGAGGCCCGCATCGCCCGCGAAGGCATCGGCCGCAAATTCCAGCGTCCGACCGTGTTCGAGGATCAGACGGTCGAGGCCAACCTCATTCTTGCGCTGAAGGCGAACCGCAGCCCCTGGCGCGTGCTTTTCTGGGCGCCGAAGGCTGCCGACATGGCCCGCGTGCATGAGCTTGCAACCGAGGTCGGCCTTGGCGACCACCTGCACCGGAAGTCCGGTGAACTCAGCCACGGCCAGAAGCAATGGCTGGAGATCGCCATGCTGCTGGCGCAAGAGCCCCGCCTGCTTCTGGTCGACGAGCCCGCTGCCGGCATGACGCCCGCCGAGCGCGAGCAGACAACAACCCTGCTCGTCAACCTGGCCAAGAGCCATGCCGTGGTTGTCGTCGAGCATGACATGGAATTCGTGCGCCGCCTGAACTGCCGCGTCACGGTTCTGCACGAAGGGGCCGTGCTGGCCGAAGGCTCGCTGGACCACGTCACCCGCGACCAGCAGGTGATCAGCGTCTACCTGGGGCGCGGATGATGCTGGAAACCTTGGGCCTGACGCTTCACTACGGTGGCAGCCAGATCCTGCACGGCATTGATTTTGCCGCGAAGACGGGCGAGATCACCTGCGTTCTTGGCCCCAATGGCGTGGGCAAGACCTCTTTGCTCAAGGCAATGGCGGGCACGCACCCCCGGTCAGGCGGCAGGATCACGCTGAACGGCGAAGCCCTGCCGGTGCTTCGCGCCCAAGACGTCGCGCGGCGCGGGCTGTCGATCGTGCCGCAGGGCCGGATGATCTTTCCGCTGCTTACGGTGCAGGAAAATCTGGAGACCGCCTTTGCCGTTCTGCCGAAAGCGGATCACCGGATTCCGGAAGAGGTTTTCATCCATTTTCCGATCCTGAAGGATTTCCTGCACCGGCGCGGGGGCGACCTTTCGGGCGGTCAGCAACAACAGCTTGCGATTGCCCGGGCGCTGATCATGCGACCCAAAGTGCTGCTGCTGGATGAACCGACCGAGGGCATTCAGCCCAACATCATCCAGCAGATCGGCGAGGTGCTGAAGTCCCTGAAAGCCAGAGGCGACATGGCAATCGTTCTGGTCGAGCAGTATTTCGACTTCGCGTACGGGCTTGCGGATCACATCTATGTCCTTCGGCGCGGTGCTGTTTCCGCGTCCGGCAGGACCGCCAGCTTTGACAGGGCGACCCTTCGGGCCGCAGTTTCCTTGTAGCGTGCCCTCTGTTGCGGCCGTGCGGCATGAATTGCCCGTCGGCCGGACCGTTCCTATCCGAAAACATCGAAAGCACCACCCAGCGGCCCGGGAGCGTTCACATCGCCGGTTCCGGCGCCGTCCGGTTTTCGGGCGGGAACCCGGACAACGGGGAAGCAAGGCCGTTGTCGGCATGGGCGCGAGCGGCGGTCGGGTAGAAGCCTTCGTAGATCGGCACAAGCGTATCGGTTTCGAACAGGCTTGATACCGACTGGCCGGCCCAGATGTTCAGGATCGCTTGGGCGAAAACCGGCGCGGTCGGCACGATGCGGATGTTTTTCGCGGCCTTGACCCTGTCGGTGGCTTCGATGCTGTCGGTAATGACCAGCGACTTCATGACCGAGTTTTCGACGCGCGATACAGCCGGGCCCGAGAGGACGCCGTGGGTGATATAGCTGTGGACTTCGGTTGCACCCGCTTCCATCAGCGTCTCGGCAGCCTTGCACAGCGTTCCGGCGGTGTCGCAGATGTCGTCGACGATGATGCACTTGCGGCCCCTCACGTCGCCGATCACCGTCATTCCGGAAACTTCGCCCGCCTTCTCGCGCCGCTTGTCGACGATGGCGAGCGGGGCATTGATCCGTTTTGCAAGCTCTCGTGCCCGTGCCACGCCGCCGACATCGGGAGAGATGACCATCAGATTCTCCATCTGCCCCCGAAAATGGTGCTCGATGTCCAAGGCAAAGACCGGGCTGGCGTAGAGGTTGTCCACGGGGATGTCGAAGAAGCCCTGAATCTGCGCGGCATGCAGGTCAAGCGTCAGGATCCGGTCCACCCCGGCGGTTTCGATCAGGTTCGCCACCAGCTTTGCGGAAATGGGCGTGCGCGCCTTGGCGCGGCGGTCCTGCCTTGCATAGCCGAAATAAGGGATCACGGCGGTGATGCGCGCGGCGGAGGACCGGCGCAGCGCGTCGGTCATGATGAGCAGTTCCATCAGGTTGTCGTTGGCCGGGTTCGAGGTGGACTGGATCACGTACATGTCCTCGCCCCGGACATTCTCGAACACCTCGACGAAAATCTCCTGGTCGTTGAACCGTTCCACCCGGGCATCCACCAGCCCCACCTGCGTGCCGCGGTGCATCGACATCCGCCGGGTGATGGATTTCGCCAGGGGCAGATTGGCGTTTCCGGCAATGAGCTTGGGGTCCTTCACAGGCAGCATGATCAACTCCTGGGCCTGGGTCGGGTACACGTCAGGCTGCGGTGCGACCGGCGGTTGGGAACGTCCGCTCGGGGCGGTAAGAGCGAAAGCTGGAGAGGTCTTGCGCGTTGCATTCCGCTTGCCATCGGCTGCCCGGAACGACCGCGGTCACCACCGGAAAGCGAGTGGCGAAGGCATCGGTCGCCTCGCAATTCTCCATCGCGATGGTGACCAGACCCGCAACCGAGCCGCCCTGCCGTTCGACCAGCTGGATCGCAGCCTCCATCGTGCCGCCGGTCTGGATCCACTGGTCGGCCAAGAGAACCCGGGTGCCGCGGGCAAAGGCCGGAAGGCGCATCTCCATGTCCTGTGTTTTGCCGGAGTAGTTGGTAAAGCTGACGTGGTCGGTATCGACGCAAAGCTTGCCCGCCTTGCGCACCGGCAGGAAGCCGCGTCCGGTTCGCGCGGCAAGGCCCGCGCCCAGCACAAAGCCCATCGCGTCGCAGCCGCCAACCACATCGAACTCCACGCCCCTGAGGTCGGCAATCAGGTCGTCCAGAAGGTCGGAGAAGGCTGCGGCGTTGATGTAGATCGACGTGGGGTCCAGCCATGCGAACTTGGGCCCCTTGGTGTTCGGCGACATCAACGACAGATACCAGCGGTCGTCGCGGGGGCCTTTTGCATCGGTCATTTCGGGGCTCCATAGGCTCGGGTCAGATCAAGCAGGGCGGAAAGCCGTGCTGGGTCGATGGTGTAAAAGTCGCCCGGTCGGTTGATGCCGGTGGCAACCAGGAAGCAGTCGACGTCGGCGGCGTAGTGGTGGGCATTTTCCGGTGTCACGCCCGAGGCGATGGCAAGGGGGGCCGAACCCAGCCCGCGGCGGAAGTCTGTGATCTTGGTCAGGTCGGTCGCCTGCCCCGTTGCCACCCCGGAGGTGGTGACGACATCCATGAATGGCAGCGCCAGCCGGGCGGAGTATTCGTTCAGGGAAGGGTCCACAGGGCGTTGCTTCTTGAAGCAGACCCCCCCGAAGTACAACCCTTGCCATCCACTTGCTGCGCGGATCGAGGAAATGGATTCGGCCTCGGTCTGGATGGCCTGGCGTTCGTCCATGCAGGCATCGTCGGCCCAGTAGGCGTCGATCTGGCAGCCCTGGGTTGCCAGCTTCCCAAGGATCGGGAAAGCCACCCGGCCGGGCTGAGCCAGAAAGTTTACCCCCAGCCAGACATCGGGGCATTCCTTGCGGACGGCCATCAGGATCGGGAGGAAGGGTTCGACCGGAAAGTCGTGGTTGATCAGGAAGATACCCGGCGCGCCCAGACGAACAGCATGACCGATGTTGGTCAATGTCTGCACCAGATCGATCACATGGATCACCGGCGTCACCACCGGGCCGGGCGATTTGAACAGGCGGTGAAAGGCGCTGCGGTCCATCGGGCTCTCCTTGCCGGATCAGGAATAGGAAGGGCTTGGAGATTTTCGAAATTGATAATTACAATGCTTCCATAAGATCGCGTTATGAGAGGCGCGCGCGGATGCTGACCAATGTTCCGACCGACCTGTTGCGCACCTTCGTCACCGTCGTCGACCTTGGCAGCTACACCCGCGCCGCCGAAGCGTTGGGGCGCACGCAGCCTGCAATCAGCCTGCAGATCCGGCGGCTGGAAGACATGCTGCGCACCCAGCTGATCAACACCGATGGCCGCCAGATCCGGCTGACCGACAGCGGGGTGGCGCTGGGGCCCTATGCGCGGCAAATCCTTCGGCTGAACGATGACATCGTGGCCCACTACGCCGGTGAGGCACTGTCGGGCTGGATCAAGGTGGGCCTGCCGACCGACTTTTCCAACGCCTTCCTTCTGGCCGCGATCACCCGCTTTGCCGCAAGTCACCCCGACGTGCGCGTCGAAGTGGAAAGCCGCCTGTCACGCGACATGCGGCTGACGTTGGCGGCTGACAAGCTGGACATTGTCGTTGGCATCGCCCCGACCCAGGATGAAGCCTACCTTGTCAACGCGGCGACGATCACGCCGGTCTGGGCCGTGGCCGAGGGGTTCCGATGGGACCGCAGGACGGCACTGCCGTTGGTGCGCCATCCCGACCCTTGCGAATACGCCGACCGGATGCGCGAAAGCTTGCGTGTCCGCCGGATCAGCTGGACCACGCGCCTGGTGTCGACCGATGTGGCGGGAATCCAGGCGGCGGTACTTGGCGGCATCGGTGCGTCGGCACTGACACCGGCCACGCTGGTTCCGGGCCTGCGTGTCGGTACCGCGGCGGAAGGCTTTCCACCGTTGGCGCCACTGCGGATCGGGATGTTCTACAAGCATGCCAGGCTGTCCAAGGCGGGGCACGGGCTGGCGCAATGGTTGATGCAGCAGATCACGCTGGCGGGGCAGGGTGTGGCTGCATAAGCGAACATTATACGTCCATACGGATACCAAATTTCCGCAACAGGCAACAACGGTCCTAGAGTTTGCGCAAGGCTGGGGCGAATCGACCCTTGCCACTGCAACAGGGGATGCCAGATGCCAGAAAGCCTGAACCCAAGCCGCCTTCACCTGACCCGTCGCCGTCTTCTGCAAGGCGGCGCCACTGCCCTTCTGGCCACGCCGATGCTGAACCGCGCCTGGGCACAAGAGGCAACGCAGATCAACATGCTGGCCTGGTATGGCCATGCCGAACCCGATATCGTTGCCGAGTTCGAGGCCGCCAACAACGTGAAGTTCGTGCCGAAGTACTATGCCGGCGGCGACAACATGCTGGCGCTCATCAGCCAGTCGCCCCCCGGCACCTATGACCTGATCCTGTCGGACGCCGAGTTCGTGCAGCAGCTGAACGCGGCGGGCTACATCGAGAAGATGGACCCTTCGCTCTATCCGTTCGACGATTATTACCCCGAGTTCCAGAAGTTTCCCGGCCACTGGACGGATGACACGCTGTGGTCAGTGATGGTGCGCTACGGGCTTCTGGGGGTCAGCTACAACACCGACGCGCTGACCCGCGAAGAGGCCATGAGCTACAACTGCTTCTGGAACCCGAAGGTAACCGGGAAAGTGGGGCACTTCGACTGGCACCTGCCATCGCTTGGCCAGATGTCGCTCTTGATGGGCAACAAGCCCCCCTTCGACATCGACGAAGCCGCGTGGGGCGCGGTGCAGGAAAAGACGCTGAGCCTGAAGCCGCAAGTCGGGGGCTACTTCGACTATGGTGGCACGTTCAGCAGTCTGAAGAACGGCGAGATGCTGGCGATGGTGGGCATCGGCGACTGGATCACCGGCGTGCTGGAAAAGGACGGCGCCAAGGTGGCCAGCGTGATCCCGGAAGAAGGCGGCATCCAGTGGACCGAAAGCTATTCCATCGGCGTTGGCACCACCAAACACGAGATCATCAACAAGTTCATCAACTACATGCTGGGGCCGGACGGTCAGGTAAAGTCGATCCAGATGGCCGCCTATCCGGGCCTGTCGCCGACGAAATCGGGCTGGAAGGCGATCCAGGCCGCGAACCCTGACGAGGCCAAACGGTCTGGCCTGATCGAGGGCGCCGACAACGACCCGATCAAGCTGTTCCGCGAGGGCCGCATCTTCTATCGCGACACGCCGAAGCAGCAGACGCTTGAGGACTGGAATGACTTCTGGTCGGACTACAAGTCGGCCTGAAAAGGATGCGCGGGCGGCCCAGACCGGGCCGCCCGCCGACCGTCATGAGCACATCGCGAAAGCTAGACCTGTATCCCGCGCTCTGGCGCCTGCCGCTTCTGGTCTGGCAGGGGATGTTCTTCGTGGTGCCGCTGGTCTTCATGGCCGCGATGAGCTTCTGGCTGGTCAAGAACTATCGGATGGAGCCCGCCTTCGTCCTGGACAACTGGACGAAGATGCTGGGCCGCGGGGCGTTCTGGGATGCCTATTGGCTGACCCTGGGCCGTGCCGCGCTGGCAGGGGTGCTGGCCACCGTCATTGCCTTTCCGGCGTCGCTGTTCCTGTCGTTCCGTCTGCGGGAAAACGCGCGCAGGTTCGTGCTTTTGTGCCTGATCGTGCCCTTCTTCACATCGTTCCTTGTCCGCGCCTATGCCTGGCAGGTGATCCTGGCCGAAAGCGGGCCAATCAACGTGGCTCTCGGGGCGGCGGGTCTTGGCCCCTTCACCATGCTGAATTCGGGCTTTGGTGCGATGGTCGGCTATCTGACGCTGGTCCTGCCACTGGTAGTGATCTTTCAGACCTGGAGCCTTGCCGCCATCGACCGCAGCCTTGTCGAGGCGGCGGGTAACCTGGGGGCGCCGCCGTGGAAGGTGCTGGTGTCGGTCATCATTCCGGCGGCGAAGACGGGGCTGGTTCTGGGCGCGGTCTTTGCCTTCATTATGACCTTCGGCGATTTCGTCAGCCCCTTTTACCTGGGCGGATCAAAGCCCCCGACCCTGACCATCCTGATCATCGACACCACGAAGTCCGGCCAGCAATGGCCCCGGGCCGCCGTGGTTGCGCTGATGATGATCGCAACCCTGTTCGCGGTTGCCACGGCAGCGCTGAAAGCTGCCTACGGGAGGCGCGGATGAAGACGCTTGGCGCCCTGGGCTGGGCCTATCTCGCCGCGCTCTTCACCTTCGTCTTTGCCCCCATCGCGGCAAGCGTCGTCTTCTCCTTCAACTCCGACCGCTTTCCGACACTTCCCTTGGGCCATTTCACCACCGAATGGTACGTCCGCGCCTTCAGCCGCCCCGAAGTCTGGGAGGCGATCGGCAATTCGCTGGCTGTGGCCGGGGTGACCTCGGTCATCGCCACGTTCATCGGCTTTGCCACCGCCTATACCGACTTCCGCT
This sequence comes from uncultured Rhodobacterales bacterium, assembly GCA_964559535.1. Taxonomy (GTDB): domain Bacteria; phylum Pseudomonadota; class Alphaproteobacteria; order Rhodobacterales; family Rhodobacteraceae; genus CAZLIC01. The sequence continues at coordinate 23,295 of CAZLIC010000008.1, read as the reverse complement.
ACGGCTTTCGGTTCAAGCAGGCCTACCTGGCGCTGGCCCTGCTGCCGCCGACCTTGCCTTTGGTGATCCTTGGTCTGGCGATGCTGGCCTGGCTGTCGCAGATCGGGCTTTCGGGTACGCTGAGGGGCATCATCATCGCCCATGTCGTACTGGCCACCCCCTTTGCCATGGCGATCTGCCGGTTGCGGCTTTCGCAGATGGATCCGTCGCTTGAAGCCGCCGCCTGGAACCTTGGCGCCGGACCATGGACGGCGATGCGCCACGTCATCCTGCCCTTCTGCGCTCCGGCCATCGTGTCCGCCCTGTGCCTGACCGCTGCCGTCAGCTTTGACGAGTTCGTCGTCGCATGGTTCGTGTCGGGCCTGAACCGGACCGTCCCGGTGCTGATCCTTGAAATCCTGCAAGGCAACGTCGACCCGCAGATCAACGCGATCGGCACGGTGGTGTTCCTCACTTCGATGAGCCTGGTCATCGCCGCCCAGTTCCTTATCTTCCGGAGACGACGAAATGGCTGAGCCACTGGTCCAGTTCCGTCAGGTCCACAAGGCGTTCGGCACCTATGTCGCCGTCAAGTCGCTGGACCTTGAGATCCACCGGGGTGAGTTCCTGGCGCTGATGGGGCCATCCGGCTGCGGCAAGACCACCACCCTGCGGATGCTGGCGGGGCTGGAGCAGCCCACCTCCGGCACCATCACCATCGAAGGCAAGGTGATGAACGACGTGCCGCCGCACCACCGCGATACGCCGTTGGTCTGGCAGTCGCTTGCCCTTTTCCCGTTCCTCAGCGTGGTCGAGAATGTGGAGTTTGGCCTGCGCATGCGAAAGATCGGCGCGAAGGAACGTCGTGACCGGGCGATGATGTGGCTGGATCGGATGCAGTTGAAGGGTTTCGAGGCGCGCCGGATTGACCAGCTTTCCGGCGGCCAGCGGCAGCGGGTGGCACTGGCCCGCAGTCTGGTCACCGAACCGCAGATGCTGCTCCTGGACGAACCGCTGTCGGCGCTGGACGCGCATCTGGTGATCCGGATGCAAGGCGTGCTGACCCGGTTGCAGAAGGAACTGGGCATCACCTTCGTCTACGTCACCCATTCGCAGTCCGAGGCCTTTGCCATGGCTGACCGCGTGGTGATCATGGGCCACGGCGAGATCGGGCAGATCGGCCGCCCGCAAGAGATTTTCCGCGGCCCGAAGTCGCGCTTCGTGGCCGAGTTCGTGGGCCGCAACAACATTCTGGCAGGCTTGGTGCAGGCAGGGGTGATGCAGTCGCCGCAAGGCCCTGTGCCCGTCTCTGCCCCGGATGGGTCGGCGGAAATCGTGGTTGCGGCCGACCGGGTGGCGGTCAGCCGTGACAGGCCGCCGGGTCCCGCCATCCGGGCTGCCTTCCTGTCCGAAGAGTTCGCAGGAACGGGGATCATCTGCTACTTCGAGACGCCCGATGGCGCGGAGTGGAAAGCGCAGGTCAGCGAAACGCAGCTTGCCGAATTGCAGGCAGAAAGCGGGCAGGAGTTCTGGCTGTCATGGGACCCCGCCCGCGTCCATGTGATGGGATAGGATGATGGACTGGCCGAACCACGCACCCTTTGCCGCTGCCATCACCTTCGACATGGACGCCGACAGCCTGATCCACGCGGCCGACCCCGAGGGCTGGAGGCGCCCCTATGCCATCAGCATGGGCCAGTACGGGCCCACCGTCGGCGTGCCACGCATTCTGGAAACCTACAGGCGGCTGGGCCTGAAGCAGACCTTCTTCATTCCGGGCTGGTGCGTGAAGACCTATCCGAAGGCGGTCGAGGCGATCCTGGCGGGAGGGCACGAGATCGGCTGCCACGGCTGGATCCATGAAAACCCGGCAGCGCGGACTGTTGCCGAACAGGCCGAAGACCTGGACCGTGCGCTGGATGCGATGGCGGCTTTCGGCGGGTATCGCCCAAGGGGGTACCGCGCGCCGGTCTATCTTTTGACCAATGACACACCCGCGCTGATCGCGGACCGCGGCTTTGCCTACGACAGTTCGATGATGGCCGATGACGAACCCTATGCGCTGGACATTGGGGGCCGTACCCTGATCGAGATTCCGACGCATTGGGGCATCGACGACTGGCCGCCCTTCGCCCATTACGCGGAAATCGGGTACATGATGCCGGTTCGCGGCCCCTCGGAAGGGCTGGCGCCGTTCTTCGAGGAATTCGAGGCGGCAAAGGCCGATGGCGGCCTTTGGCACGCGGTCTGGCACCCGTTCCTGACTGGCCGCCGTGCCCGCTGGCAGGTGGTCGAGCGCTGGCTGGAAACCGCGCTGACTTCGGGCGCCTGGTTCGCCACGCTGGGAGAGATCGCCGACCATGCCGAGACCCTGCGCCGGGCCGGGCGGCTGCGGACCCTGCCATTCCCGACCTATGCGGAGCGCCAGACATGACTTTCGACCTGATCGTGAAGGGCGGGCTTCTGCCGGATGGAACACAAGCCGACATCGCCATCGCGGCGGGGCGGATCGTGGCGGTAGAGCCGGGGATTTCGGCGGACGCAAGGGAGGTGATCGACGCGACCGGCAAGCTGGTCAGCCCTCCGTTGGTCGATTGCCATTTTCACATGGACGCGACGCTGAGCTACGGTCGGCCCCGGGTGAACGCCTCCGGCACGCTGCTGGAAGGCATCGCGCTGTGGGGCGAACTGAAGGTCCTGCAAAGCCGGGAAGACATCGTTGCCCGCGCCCTTACCTACTGCCGGCAGGCGATGGCGAAAGGCGTGCTGGCAATCCGCAGCCATGTGGACGTGACCGACACAAGTTTCCGCACGGTCGAGGCCCTGCTGGACGTGCGGGAAGCGATCAGGGGAAAGATGGACCTGCAGCTTGTGGCCTTTCCGCAGGACGGCTGGTTTCGCGCGCCGGGGGCCGAGGCGCAGGTGATCCGGGCGCTGGACGCGGGCGTGGATATCGTCGGCGGCATTCCGCATTTCGAACGCACCATGGCCGACGGCGCCGCCTCGGTCCGTGCGGCCTGCCGCCTGGCGGCTAACCGCGGCCTGATGGTCGACTTGCACTGCGACGAGACCGATGATCCGCTCTCGCGCCACATCGAGACGCTGGCGGCAGAAACGATAGCCTTCGGGCTGCAAGGCAGGGTGGCCGGGTCGCACCTGACGTCGATGCATTCGATGGACAACTACTATGTCTCCAAACTGATCCCGCTGATCGCCGAGGCGCAGGTGGCGGCGATTGCAAATCCGTTGATCAACATCACCCTGCAGGGCCGTGCCGATTCCTACCCCAAGCGGCGGGGCATGACCCGGGTGCCGGAACTGCTGGCAGCGGGGGTGACGGTTGCTTTCGGGCAGGACTGCGTGCTGGACCCATGGTATCCGCTCGGCTCGGGCGACATGCTGGATGTCGCGCATATGGGCCTGCATGTTGCGCTGATGACGGGAACCGAGCAGATGCGCCGCGCCTTCCAGATGGTGACCGAGGCTCCGGCGGCCATCATGGGACTGGACTTTGGACTGCGGCCGGGTGCACGGGCAAGCCTGCTGGTCCTCGAATGTGCCACGCCGCTTGAGGCGCTGCGCCTTCGGCCCGTCGGCCGGATCGTGGTTTCCGATGGAACCGTCGTTTCCAGGACAGCGCCGCCTTCGGTTGAAACGGCGCAGTTCGGCAGGACAGCACAGGAACGGCACGAAGCCTGAAAGCAAGACGATGGTGCAGGTCGCCGCGCCGGACCACCTGTGTTGTCAGAACCGGGAAGGAGGGGCCGTCACCGTCCGATGATGGCCCGCATGCGATCCAAAAGGTTCAGGCCCATCTGCCGGAACAGATCCAGCATGTCTATGGGCACCCAGTTTTCGCGGATCAGCCCTTCGTGGTGCAGATAGAAATCCATCACCCGCATGAACACCGGTTTTCCGCTTGCCGGCAGTCCGCAGAAGCCCGCGCCCATGTGCATGGCATAGACAGAAGGCCATCCCCCCGTGACCGAATAGGGGCCGTCGCCGATACGGATGTAGTGCCCCGCGCCGTGTCGCGCGCGTTCGGCCGAAACCTCTTCGAACGTTCCCTGCGGCCGGTGAAAGGCGATGCGGAAGGGCAGCTGGTGGCCGTCGACAAAACCGGCAAGGCCGCGGGTCGTGCCAATGCCCGCGGGGCCGTACCACATCATCCTGGGGTGCCAGTGGTCGCGTTGCGGCATGGCGATCAGCGCTTCGCGCGACAGGCTGCTGCGGTCGTCGAACTCGGCCAGCGTCTTGTGCATGCGCAGGGTCTGTTCCAGGCTGTCGCGGCCGTGGCCGGGGTCGGAAGGGGCCAGCCGAACACCGTCCGCGGTCAGTGGTCCGGGCCACATCGCCTCGATCCCCATCGAGGGTGCCAGGGGCCAGACCCCCGCCTGCCGCATCACGTCCAGCACGTCCCAAAGCAGGTTGGCCTGAACCGCGCGACCATCCGTGCCGATCTGCCAGACTTCGCCAAAGCGCAGGGAAACGGTCTTGCCGGTTGCGGGAATTCCCAACCAGTTCGCCGTCATGGTGCCGCAGTAGTGGCCCATGGCCGCGATCAGGGTTTTTCCCTGGTAGTGCCCGCCGACAAAGATGGTATCGCGCCGTTCCAGATCGGGGAATGACGCCAGAAGCGGGCCCCAGATCCGTGCAACTGCAGCTTCGGTTCCATTCATCCCGTCCATCGGATGCGCGGCACGCCATTCGCAATCCGGGGTGGCCAGCGCCCCGATGGCGGAAGGCAGCCCGCCGGGTCTGGCCTCGACCAGCCCCCGAAGCCGGTTCAGCACGGACATGCGCAGCGCCGCATCCGGTCCCGCTTCGGCATTGAACCCCTCGCTCAGCATTCGGCTCCCCTCGGTTCGGGCTAGTCCTGTTCTTCATTGTCAAATTCTGCATGCGTATGCAAGATGCGTATTGCATGCGCATGCATCTCGGGACTAGTCTTTCCCGTACCGCCCGGATGGCGGTGATTCCCGCTGTGGCTGCGGGTCAGAACAGGGAGAACAGAATGACAGTGTCTATCCGGGGCGTTGCCCTGTCTGCCCTCTTGGGCACCACAATGCTTGCGGGTGCGGCGTTTGCAGATTGCGGGATCGCCGCGGGCAAGGTGTCGATCATTGGCAACGACTTCCCGGCCATCCACACCGTCGCCAAGGCAGCCCAGGCCTGCGCCACCGGTTCGGTTGAGGTGAAGTCGAACCTGACCGCCGACCACGACAAGCTGAACGTGCCCGGCATGACCGCCAACCCCGCAGAGTACTCCACGGCCATCATCTCGACCTCGTCGATCGTGCCGCTGATGAGCGGCGGCCTGATCCGCCCATTGGACGATCTGATCGCCGCGCACGGTGCAGACATCCCCAAGGGCCAGCTGATCATCGTTGACGGCAAGGTGATGGCGGTGGCCTTCATGGCCAATGCCCAGCACATGTTCTACCGCAAGGACCTGCTGGATGCCGCGGGTGTGGCTGCACCCAAGACCTATGAAGACCTGCTGGCCGCGGCCGAGAAGGTGCGTGCCGCCGGCACGGCGAACCCGTTCTGCTCGACCTATGGCGTGGGCTGGAACCTGGGCGAGGAATTCGTGAACATGTACCTTGGCATGGGCGGCGAGTTCTTCAAGCCGGGTACGGCCGAGCCGTCGGTCAACAACGAAAAGGGTGTGGCCGCGCTTGCGATGATGAAGGCCCTGACCGGCTACATGAACCCGGACTACCTGACCTTCGATTCCAACGCGGCAACCGCCGAATGGGAAGCCGGCAACTGCGCGATCATGACCCTTTGGGGGTCGCGGGCGGCGGCGCTGATGGACGGCAAGGATTCGGCCCCCGGCGTTGCCGAAAACACCGTGGCAGCCGCAACCCCCTCGGCAGGCGGCAACAGCTTTCCGGCGACGACGCTGTGGTGGGACGGCTGGACCATCGCGGCCAACGTTTCGGATGAGGACGCGGCGGCGTCGTTCATGGCGATGAAAGCGGGCACTTCGCCCGCCATCCTGAACGAAACCTCGATGGCTGAAGCGGTCTGGATGCTGCCGGGCTATACCCCGACCAAGGAAGCCCAGGGTGTGGCCGAAAGCATCGCCGGTGGCGCCCCGTCCTATCCGATGCAGCCCTACATGGGGGCGATGCACATGGCGGCGGATGGCAACATCGCCGACTTCCTGGCAGGCAAGGAAGACGCCGCAACAGCCCTTGCCGACATCGAGGCCGCCTATGTTGCCGCAGCAAAGGAAAAGGGCTTCCTGCAATAGGCCCAACGGGGCTGGCCGCGCCGCCTGCGCCGCGGCCAGCCCCGCCTTTGCTATCCCCCCGCCTCGCCATCGCGCCCCTTGGCGCGATATTCAGGGATCGTCTTTCCTGCCGGAGACGTCATGAAACACCGCACCTTCCTGTGGTTCATCCTGCCGTCGGCGCTGGCAATGGTTCTGTTCATCGCCCTGCCGATCGTCTCGGTCGTGATCCAGTCGGTCTTCGCCCCGCATGAACAGGTCATCCGCGAAGTCGAGAACTGCAACGTCTTCGGCTGTACCAGGACCACCACCGTCGATGTCGAGGCCACCGCCGCCCTTCGCGAGGCACAGCCGCTGGGCCGCTTCGTCGGCACGGCGATCTATGCCGACCGCAACCATCTGGCGACTTCCGAGATCGGCGCGATCTGGTCAGAAGCCACGGGCATCGGCGATTTCTTCGGCAGGCTTCTGAACCTGCCCTTCTACGGCGCTCTGGCCTTTACACTGACCTACACCGCGCTGGTCACACCCTGCGCCATCCTTCTGGGCTTTGCCATTGCGCTGGCGGTCAATGCCATCCCGCGGCTGTTGCGCGGCCCGGCGATCTTCTTCTCGCTTCTGCCGATGATCGTGACGCCCCTTATCGGCGCGCTGATTCTGTTCTGGATGGTGGATGCGCGCGGCATCCTTGGCGCCGCGATCCAGTCGCTGGTCGGCAACCCCGACCTTTCCGTCAAAGCCTCGACCCCGCTGATGTGGGCGATGCTGATCGTCTATGGCGTCTGGTCGTCCTCGCCCTTCGCCTTTGTCGTCTACTATGCGGGCCTGCAGACCGTGCCGCAGGACACGCTGGAGTCGGCAATGATCGACGGGGCCTCGCGCTGGCAACGGCTGCGCTATGTCATCATCCCCCACCTTCTGCCGCTGACGACCTTCCTCTTGCTGATCAAGATCATGGACAACTTCCGTGTGTTCGAGCCCATCGTCAGCTTCAACGCGGGTGCCCATGCGCAGTCGCTGAGCTACTTCATCTACGCCGACCTCAGTTCGACGACCCGTCTGCTGTCTTCGGCGGCAGCGACATCGGTTCTGACGATCCTTGGCATCCTCGTCCTCCTGTCGCCCGTCATCCTGCGCACCTGGCGTTCTTTCGGAAGAGCAGCATCATGAGCACGCGTCTGGCCGACCGTCGCCCGCTGCCGCTGCAGGCCCTGCTGCTGGGGTTCCTGATCCTCTGGCTGATCGTCGCGGCCTTCCCGTTTCTCTGGACGCTATGGGGCAGTTTCAAGGTCGAGGGGGATTTCTTCTCGAAGGCCGACTGGGCCAATGCCCTGACCGGTCCGATGACCCAAGCCGAAACCGGCGGAGCCTTCACCGGGCAGGGCTACCAGGGCGCCTGGGTCACGAATGAATTCTGGCGCGCGGCCCTGAACACCGGGATCGTCGTTGTCTCGGTCGTCACCATCTCGCTGACCTTCGGCACGCTGGGTGGCTATGCACTCGCGCGGTCGGGCTATCGGTATGTGTTCTGGATCCTGATCGTGGCGCTGGTGTTCCGCGCCATGCCGCATGTGACGCTGGTGTCGGGCTATCTTCTGCCCTTCTACCAGTGGAACCTGTGGGGCCACCTGCCCACGGCTATCATCGTGCTGGTGGCCATCAACCAGCCCTTCACGCTGTGGATGCTGACCTCGTTCTTCCAGAACATTCCCAAGGACCTGGACGAAAGCGCCATGGTCGATGGCTGCTCGCGGTTCCAGGCGTTCCGGCTGGTCATCATCCCGGTGATGTGGCCGGGGGTGATCACCACGGGGCTGTTCAGCTTCCTTCTGGCCTACAACGACTTTGCCGTCACCGCGATGCTGCTGGACCAGCAGAACCAGACGATGATCCCCAAGATCGCCTCGTTCCTGGGCACCACCCAGACCAAGGGCAACGTGATGTTCGCCGTCTCGGCCGTCGTTTCGGCCACCGCCCCCCTGTTCCTGCTGGTGATGTTCTTCCAGCGCCAGATCGTCAGCGGCCTGACCGCCGGCGCCGTGAAAGGATAGACCATGGCCGACATCCAACTGAAGGGCCTGACGAAGCGCTGGGGTGGCTTTACCGGGCTGAAGCCGATGGACCTGCACATCGGCGACGGCGAGTTTCTTGTTCTGCTTGGGCCATCTGGCTGCGGCAAGACCACCACCATGCGGATGATCGCCGGGCTGGAAGACGCCAGTGAAGGCGACATCCTGATCGGGGGCCGTCGTGTGAACGATCTGGAACCGAAGGACCGCGACATCGCCATGGTGTTCCAGTCTTACGGGCTGTACCCGACAATGTCGGTCTATGAAAACATCCGCTTTCCGATGAAGGTGCGCGGCGTTCCCGAGGCGGCACACCACGACCGCATCATGCGGGCAGCAAAGACGGTGGAGCTGACCGAATTTCTGGACCGCAAACCCGCGGCCCTGTCGGGTGGCCAGCGTCAGCGCGTGGCACTGGCGCGGGCGATCGTCAGGAAGCCCAAGGTCTTCCTGATGGACGAACCGCTGTCGAACCTTGACGCGAAGCTCCGCGTCTCGACCCGGGCTCAGATCAAGAACTTGCACCACGAGTTGAAGACCACGACGATCTACGTCACCCATGACCAGATCGAGGCGATGACGCTGGCCGACCGCGTGGTGGTGATGAGCCGGGGCGAAGTGCAGCAGGTGGGCACGCCGCTGGAAATCTACGACCGTCCGGCCAATACGTTTGTTGCCGGGTTCATCGGCAGCCCTGCCATGAACCTGATGCAGGGGCGGCTGACGGGCGGAGTTTTCGAGGCCGAGAACGCGCGCATTCCAGGCCTGTCCGGCCCTGACGGCCCGGTGACGCTGGGTTTCCGCGCCGAGGATGCCAACCTTGTGCCGCAGGGAGAGATCTCCGCGCCGATCTATTCGATGGAGCTCTTGGGCGACAGCTCCATGGCGACCGTCCAGGCAGGCAGCGCGCTGGTCGCCATCAAGGCCGCCAAGGACTATTCGGGCCGGATCGGCCAGCCCGTCGCCGCCCACGTTCCCGCACGCATCTGCCACCTGTTCGACGCCAAGACCGGCGCCCGGCTTACACCAGCGACCTGAGGAGACCGCCATGGCCATTCGAGCCCTCAAATCCGGCAAGCCCGCCGAAGCCCGCGCCCAAGATGATGCGAAGGTCCGCGCCACGGTCGAAGGCATCCTGGCCGACATCGAAGCCCGCGGCGACGCTGCCGTCCGCGATCTGTCGCAAAGGTTCGATGGCTATGCCGCGCCGTCATTCCGTCTGACGCCATCCGAGATCGAGGCGGCCATGCAGAAGGTTTCGGCCCGCGACATGGAGGATATCCGGTTTGCACAGGTCCAGATCCGTCGCTTTGCCGAGGCACAGCGGGCCAGCATGACCGATATCGAGGTTGAAACCCTGCCGGGCGTCTTCCTTGGGCACCGCAACATCCCGGTACAGTCGGTCGGCTGCTATGTGCCCGGCGGCAAGTTTCCGATGGTGGCCAGCGCCCACATGTCTGTGCTGACCGCATCGGTCGCGGGCGTGCCGCGCATCGTGGCCAGTGCCCCGCCGGTGAAGGGCGAGCCGCATCCTGCCATCGTCGCCGCGATGCAGCTGGGCGGGGCGCATGAGATCTATGTTCTTGGCGGCATCCAGGCTGTCGGTGCGATGGCGCTTGGAACCGAGACGATCCGGCCGGTGGACATGCTGGTCGGTCCCGGCAACGCCTTTGTCGCCGAAGCCAAGCGGCAGCTGTACGGGCGCGTCGGCATCGACCTTTTTGCCGGCCCGACCGAAACCATGGTCATCGCCGATGACACCGTGGATGCCGAGATGTGCGCGACCGACCTCCTCGGCCAGGCCGAACACGGTTACAACTCGCCCGCCTGCCTGATCACCAATTCCGCCAAGCTGGCCGAAGGCACGATGGCCGAGGTCGAGCGTTTGCTGGCGATCCTGCCCACACGCGACACCGCATCGGTCAGCTGGCGCGACTATGGCGACGTGATCCTGTGCGACACGCACGACGAGATGCTGCGGGTGGCCAACGACATGGCCTATGAACACGTGCAGGTGATGACCGACCGCGACGACTGGTACCTGGACAACATGCACAGCTATGGCGCGCTGTTCTTGGGGCCACGCACCAATGTGGCCAACGGCGACAAGGTGATCGGCACCAACCATACCCTGCCCACGAAGAAAGCCGGGCGCTATACCGGCGGGCTTTGGGTTGGCAAGTTCCTCAAGACCCACAGCTATCAACGCATCACGACCGATGAGGCGGCGGCGCTGGTTGGCGCATACGGCTCGCGGCTCTGCATGCTGGAAGGCTTTGTGGGTCATGCCGAACAGTGCAACATCCGCGTCCGCCGCTATGGGCACAAGAACGTCGGCTACGGGATGGCCGCGGAATGAGCGCCGAGAACCAGCGCAACAAGGCAACGGCCGCCGCCTTTCGGGCGGCGCTGGATGCAGCACCCGAGGGCGATCTGGCCGACGTGGCGGCAAGGTTCATGGCACCCGACGCGCCATGGCAGGGCTTCGCGCCCTTGCGTGACGTGACCGGACCGAAGGCAATGGCAGACGAATACCTGTCGCCCCTCCGGCATGCCTTCCCAAGGCTGGAACGTCTGACCCACATCCTGATCGGCGGCCGGTCCGACGGCACGGTTGCGGGTGGCAATGACGGGCGGTCCTGGGTGGGCGCAACGGGCCTGCTGATTGGCCCGCAGGCCGCCCCCGTCTGGGGCATTCCGGCGCGGGGACGCGAGGTTCGGCTGCGCTGGGGCGAGTTCCTGGAGTTCGATGCCCGGGGCCGGATCGTCCGCATCCAGATGCTGATTGACGTGATCGACTGGCTTGAGCAGGTCGGGCTCTCTCCCTTGCCGAAACCGAATGGCGCGCCCTTCGTCTGGCCCGCGCCCACCGGCTGTGACGGCGTTCTGATGACGGAACCGGATCAGGCCTTGTCCGACGATCTTTTGGCCTATTCCCGCGCCTTCATCTTCGGCGGGCTGAACGCCTTCGACAAAGCCGACCTCAGGTCGATGGGCATGGCCCGCTTCTTCCACCGCAATGTCAAATGGTACGGTCCCGGCGGCATCGGGGCCTGTCTGTCCTTGCGCGAGTTCGAGGACTGGCACCAGAAGCCGTGGCTGGTGGCCTTTCCCGACCGTCGCGTTGGCGATCTGGACAACCTGATCGCCGAGGGCGATTTCGTCGGGGCCTCAAGCCTTCCCGGTGTCCATGCCACGCACACTGGCCCCTATCTGGGACATGCGGCGTCCGGTTGCGCGCTGTCTGTCAACGGGATCGACTTCTGGCGGCGCGACGGCGGCATGTTCACCGAGAACTGGGTCTTCGTCGACATGATCCATCTGTTTTCGCAGATGGGGATCGACCTTTTGGCCAAGGTATTTGAAATGGAAGCGAAATGACGTCTCCGGCAGTGTTGAAGTCCGCCCTTGCGCCTTTGCGGATGGCTCTTTCGACCGCCAGCAGCGACAACCTTTTGCCCGTTCTGACTGCCGCTTTCACTCCAGATGCAACAGTCAAGCTTTGCCACCCGCTTGGCGAAATGTCGGGGCCCAACGCGCTGCATGCCCGTGCCCTGGGCCCGCTTCTGGCAGCCATGCCCGACCTCGAACGCCGCGACATGATCGTGCTTGCGGGCACCACGCCCGAAGGGCAGGACTGGGTCGGCTGCATGGGCAACTACATGGGCACCTTCGTGGCCCCGTTCCTGGATATCCGACCGACCGGCCATCTGGCCCATATGCGCTATCACGAGTACTTCCGCCTTGAGGGCGGCAGGATCGTCGAGATGCAGGCGATCTGGGACATTCCGGAACTGATGATGCAGGCAGGCGTCTGGCCTATGGGGCCGCAGCTTGGTGCCTTCATCACCACGCCCGGGCCGATGAGCGGCGACGGGCTGACCGCCGCGGGCGATGGCAGCGCCACGATGAACCATGTCCTTGCCATGCTGAAGGCGCTGTGCCAGCACCCTGCGAACCCCGATCCGAAGATCATGGACCTGCCGCGTTACTGGCATCCGCGTTTCAATTGGTATGGCCCGGCGGGTATCGGCACGATGCGGGGGATCTCGGGGTTCCGGAACTGGCATCAGATCCCTTTCCTCGGGGCCATGCCGGACCGCGGGCTGGATACCGGCGGATTGAAGAGCCATTGGTTCGGCGAAGGCCAATACGTCTGCGAAACCGGCTGGCCCAACATGCGGCTGACCATCACCAATGACGGCTGGCTGGGGATCGCCCCGGCAGGCCAGCGCATCACCCTGCGAAGCCTCGATTTCTGGCGGATGGAAGGCGGGTTGATCCGCGAAAACTGGGTTCTGGTCGATCTGTTGGACATGTGGTCCCAGATCGGCGTCGACGTGCTGGCACGGATGCGGGAATTCAACAAGGCGCGCAACATGGGCGCCGTGACGATACCTGATGGGATGAGCGGATGAACCTGCCCCGGACCCCGTCCTTCCGCCTTGACGGCAAACGCGCGCTGGTCACTGGCGCGTCTTCGGGCATTGGGGTGGGGGCCGCAGCGGCACTGGCCGAGGCGGGGGCCGAGGTGACACTGGTTGCCCGCCGCTTGGCCGAGTTGAAAGAGGTGCGCGATGCCATTCGTGCCGCGGGGGGCCGCGCCGAGGCTCTGGCGCTGGACGTCACAGAACTGGCGGCGACGGCGGCCGCTTTGGCGGAAGCCGATCCCTTCGATGTGCTGGTGAACTCTGCCGGTCTGGTCCGCCATGCTCCGGCGCTGGATACCACGCCCGAGGACTACGATGCCGCCATGGGCCTGAACCTGCGGGCCGCCTACTTCCTGACGCGCGAAGTGGCGCGGGGCCTGATCGCCGTGAGCAAGCCCGGCAGTCTGATCAATGTCAGCAGCCAGATGGGCCATGTGGGTGGCCCCGACCGCGCGGTGTACTGTGCAAACAAGCACGCGCTTGAAGGCATGACCAAGGCGATGGCGCTGGAATGGGCGCCGAAGGGCATACGCGTCAACACACTGTGCCCCACCTTCATCCGCACGCCCTTGGCCGAACAGACCCTGGCAATCCCGGAGCGCCGCGCCTGGATTCTGTCGAAGATCAAACTGGGCCGGGTGGGCGAGATCGAAGATCTGATGGGGCCAGTGGTTTTTCTGGCCTCGGATGCCTCGGCCATGATGACAGGCACGCATCTCATTGTGGACGGAGGCTGGACCGCAGAATGACCGAGCAGCCCGTCAAGGTTACAGCGACCGACGTGGCGCGGTTGGCAGGTGTCAGCCAGTCGGCGGTCAGCCGCGTTTTCACGCCGGGGGCTTCCGCTTCGAAGACAACAGTGGAAAAGGTTCGCGCGGCGGCGGAGCAACTGGGATATCGCCCCGACCCGCTGGCCCGCGCCATGATGACCGGACGGACCCGGATCATCGGCCTGGTCGTGGCCTATCTGGAAAACCAGTTCTACCCGGTGGCCATCGAGCTTCTGAGCCGCGCCCTGCAGGAAAGGGGCTATCACGTTCTGGTTTTCATGGCCGAGAACTCGACCGAGAAGGTCCCCCAGGTGATGCAGGAACTGCTGGACTACCAGGTTGACGGGATCATCACCGCCTCGGTTGCCATGTCCAATGACCTGACGGCGCGGTGCCGGGCGGCGGGCATTCCCGTGGTGATGTTCAACCGCGGCCAGGATGAAGCAGGGCTGTCCGAGGTCACTTCGGACAATCTTGCCGGTGGTCGCCGTGCGGCACAGCATCTGGTCGATACCGGCCACCGCCGCATTGCGCACATCATGGGCTGGCAGGGCTCTTCCACCGGTCGCGACCGTGCGCGGGGCTTTGCCGAAGCATTGAAGGATGCGGACCTGAAGCCCTTTGCCATGATCGACGGCAGGTATTCCCGCGACGTCGCCTCGGCAGCCGCGCGCGACCTCTTTGCCGGGGACCGGCGGCCCGATGCGATCTTCGTGGGCAACGACCACATGGCCTTTGCCGTGATGGATACATTGCGTTTCGAACTGGGTGTGACGGTGCCCGGTGATATCTCGGTCATCGGCTATGACGACGTGCCGCTGGCCGCTTGGCCGTCCTACAACCTCACGACCATCCGCCAGCCCGTGCGCCGGATGGTCGAGGCAACGGTCGACATTCTTCTCAACCAGATCGAGGGCGAAACCGCCCCGTCCCGCATTCATATCGATGGCCCGCTGATCGAACGTGGCACTGTGCGCAAGAGGACCGCAGAATGAAGGGTTTCGACGCCAGGTTCCGCGATTTCCCCGACTATATCCTGGGAATCACGAGGGAGATCTGGGAGGATCGCGGCATAGCAACCCTGCACCGCTATTATCACCCCGACATCGTGGTGCGGATGCCGGCCGGTGTGTCCATAGGCAATCAGGGGGTGATCGGTGCCACGATGGCAACGCTGGCTGAATTCCCTGACCGCACGCTTCTGGGCGAGGATGTGATCTGGTCGGGGGATGACGAAACCGGGTTTCTGTCCTCGCATCGCATCCTGTCCACCGCGACGCACTTGGGCGACGGGCAATATGGCAAGGCCACGGGCAAGAAGCTTGTCTACCGGATCATCGCCGATTGTGCCGCGAAGTCGAACGTCATCGACGATGAATGGCTGGTGCGCGACCAGGGCGCTGTCGTGCGGCAGATGGGGTGGGACCCCCTGGATTTCACCCGCGACCAGATCGCCCGCGAAGGCGGGCCCGACCGGTGCGCGAAACCGCTCACGCCCGCGACCGACGTGCCCGGCCCCTACAAGGGTCGCGGCAACGACAATGAATGGGGCGCAAGGCTTGCCGAGCTGCTGACCCGGATCATGGGCGCCGACATGGCGGCCATTCCTGCAGGTTACGACCGTGCGGCGCACCTGGCGTATCCCGGCGGCATGTCTGGCCACGGGCCGGGGGACGCCGACCGCTTCTGGATGCCGTTGCGCGCCGCCCTGCCCGATGCGACCTTCACCATCCACCATGTAATCGGCCGCGAGGACCCTTTGATGCCGCCCCGTGCGGCAGTCCGGTGGAGCCTTCATGGCAAGCATTCCGGCTGGGGCCGTTTCGGCACGCCGACGGGCGCGGACATCTATGTCCTGGGCATCACCCACGCCGAGTTCGGGCCGTTTGGAAACATGGGGTGGGGCCTTCGCCGCGAGTACACGCTTTTCGACGAAACCGCGATCTGGAGGCAAATCCTGCTTGCAACCGGCGCGGTCTGACCCGCGCTGCCCGATCCAGTGAGAGACACCGCCCGCCGAGACCCGCGCCGGCGAAGAGAGGAGATCTGACCGATGACGCCGCAAGAAATGGAAGCCCGCATCGTTCGCTATGGCGACCTGAAGCCCTGCAAGACCGCCTTCATCGACGCCCACACGCCCGGCAGCGACCGCAAGGAAAATTTCACCATCATCGGCGGCGGCGTCTCGGAATCCCCCGACCAGCACGTCCACATCCGCGAAACCCCCGGCTTCAACATCGGCGCGGCGGGCCAGCCCCCGGGCTGCCGCAACAGCCTGCATAGCCACCGCACCGCAGAGGTCTTCTTCGTGCTGAAAGGCCGCTGGCGGTTCTTCTGGGGCCGCTGGGGCTCCGCCGGAGAGTTCATCGCCGAGGAAGGCGACATCTTCAACATCCCCACGGGCATATTCCGCGCCTTTGAGAACGTAGGCACCGACTACGGGATGATCATGGCGATACTTGGCGGTGACGATGCCGGGGGGGGCGTGATCTGGGCGCCGCAGGTCATCACCGATGCCAAGGATTTCGGGCTGGTGCTGGGCAAGAATGGCAAACTCTACGACACCAAGAAGGGCCAGAACCTGCCCGAAGGCGTGCCGCCAATGCCGCTCTTGACCGATGAGGAGCTCAAGGCCTTCCCCGAACCCACAACGGCGGACGTGATCCCGAACCACGTCGCGCGCTACTGGGACCTGATGGCGCTGTCCGACCGCCAACCTGCCAAGGTCATCGGGGCCAATGGCAAGCTGCGTGACCGCCCGGGCTTTGAGGTGGACTTCCTTTCGCGGAACTCGATCCCCGAGGCGCCCTACGCTCTGGACAAGCACGAGGTTCTGATACCCATGCGCGGGCACTGGCGGCTGGCCTGGGACGGCGGCGCAACCGTGCTGAACCCGGGCGATACGGCGGCCATCCCGCCGGGCCTGTCGCACAGCCTCGCGCCCTCGATGACGGGCGAGGCCTCGCTGTACCGTATTATCGCCACCAACGATCCGGCCGGCGCTACGGGAAGGCTGCTCTGATGCCCCTTCTGGCCACACATGTCGGCTCGCTGCCCCGTCCCCAGGCGGTGGTGGATTTCCTGTTCGCCCGCGAGCGTGGCGAAGCCCATGACCCTGCCGCCTTCGACGCCTGCATGGCGGCGGCGGTCATGGAAAATGTGCGACGGCAGAAAGAGGCGGGCATCGACATCGTCTCGGACGGCGAATGTTCCAAGATCAGCTATGCGACCTACGTGAAAGACCGCTACACCGGCTTTTCCGGTGACAGCCCGCGCAACGCGCCCGCCGACCTGAAGATGTTCCCGACATTTCTGGAACGTCTGGCGAAACAGGGCGGCACGCCCAAGTATTCCCGGCCGCAATGTACCGGTCCGGTGGAAAGCAAGGGGCAGGGCGAGCTTCAAAAGGACATCGCCAATCTGAAAGCCGCGATGACCGCCCATGGGGTCAAGCGCGGGTTCATGAATGCAGCTTCGCCCGGTGTGATCAGCCTGTTCCTGCAGAACGCGCACTACCCCGACCGGCAGGCCTATCTGAACGCGCTGGCCGACGCGATGCGCGCAGAGTACCGCACGATCCTGGACGCGGGCCTTGACCTGCAGCTTGACTGCCCCGACCTTGCGCTGTCGCGCCACATGCTTTTCACCCATCTCAGCGACCAGGAGTTCCTGCGCGTTGCCGCCACCCATGTGCAGGCGTTGGAACGCGCGCTGGACGGACTGCCGCGCGACAACATCCGCCTGCACATCTGCTGGGGCAACTACGAGGGCCCGCATTGCTGCGACATCGACATGGCGCAGGTCTTCCCGCTCTTGATGGCGGTGCCGGCGCGCTATGTGCTGTTCGAAACCGCCAACCCGCGCCATGGCCATGAATGGAAGGTGTTCCGCGACCGCGCGGGCGAGATTCCGTCGGACAAGATCCTTGTGCCGGGCGCCGTGGACACGACCACGAACTTCGTTGAACACCCCGATCTGGTGGCGCAGCGGCTTGAGCGGTTCACCGAGATCGTCGGCCCGGACAGGGTGATCGCGGGCAGCGACTGCGGCTTCGGCACCTTCGCGGGCTTTGGCGCCGTCGATCCCGAAATCGCCTGGGCCAAGCTTGCCACCCTCAAGGAGGGAGCGCGGCGCGCCGGATGACGCCCCTTGTGCTGATCCCCGGCATGATGTGCGACGCGCGCATGTGGGGCGGCATTCCGGCCGCCCTGCATCCTCGCCCGGTCGTCCATGTGCTGCCGACTGGGGCGGACAACATGGCCGGGCTTGCCGCCGAGTTGCTTGGCAAGGCACCGCCCGTCTTTGCACTGGCGGGCCTATCGATGGGTGGTATCCTTGCCATGGAGGTTGTGGCACAGGCGCCCGACAGGGTGGAACGGCTGGCGCTTCTGGACACCAACCCCCGCGCCGAATTGCCCGAGGTCAGGGCGAAGCGCGAACCGCAGATCGCCCGCGCCCTGAACGGCGGTCTGGTGCGGGTGATGCGGGACGAGATGAAACCCAACTATCTGGCCAAAGGGCCGGGCAAGACAGCGGTCCTGGACCTCTGCATGGAGATGGCTCTGGCGCTTGGGCCGGACGTCTTTGCCCGCCAGTCCCGCGCACTTCGCGACAGGGAGGACCGGCAGGCCGCGCTTGCCGCCTTCAGGGGCCCCGCGCTGGTGCTGATGGGGGCCGAAGACCGGTTATGCCCGCGCGACCGGCATGACCTGATGCACGCATTGATGCCGCAGTCGCGGCTGGTGGTTGTCGACGGTGCGGCACACCTGCCCACCCTGGAACGCCCGGTTGAAACCACGGCGGCCCTTCGCCGCTGGCTGCTGGTATGATGCAACCGGGGACGTCCGGGTTTCAGGCGATGACAAGCGCCTCCAGCGACCGCGAAAGGTCGGCCATGAACGGCTCGTCATAGCCGCTGTCGTTCTCCAGAACGGCAAGATAAACGGCGACGCGGCCGCGATCGGGGTCGATCATCAGGTATTGGCCGCCGTAGCCCGTGTGGCCGATCCGTGAACCGTCGGTCATCAGATGGCCGATGTAGCGCTGCCAGGATCGGCTCCGCGACAGCGGCGGCCCCTTGGCGCCGCGGCATGCGTCAAGGTACCGGACGGATCCGCAGGTGCCGGGGCCGACACCCCGGAAGCCGCGCGCAAACAAAAGCCCGAACCGCGCAAGATCCAGCGCCGAAAGGCACCCCCCGCCAGAAAACGCGGGCAGGCCTTCGGGGCTGAGGCTGATGTGCAGTGCACCGGCATAGCCTGCGGCATCGCAGATGTCCGTCAGTGCGGCCGGCAAGTCAATCAGCCGGGCAGCGATCAGGGTCAGGACATCGGTGTTGGCAGACTTGTAGTCGACATAACCCGACCGGTTCGAAAGGTCACCCCCGGTGATCCCGCAGGCAAAGTCATGAAGGCCAAGCTCGGGCTGGTTGTCGGCAGGAAGACGCCAGCCCAGGGCCTCTTCCTCGCGGTAGCAGCCGGCGGCAGGGTTCGAATAGTCTTCGGAAAAGTCGTTCGCGACATCCATGTCCAGAAGGGCGCGGACGCGGGCGTCACGGTAGCCCGACCCGAGCCCCGGCAGATATTCGCCCGCAGTGGCCGAAAGGTCCAGAAGGCCGCGCTCGATCAGCAACCCGGCGATCAGATGCATGTGCATCTTGGTGATGGACTGGATCGAGTGCGGGCGGTCCAGGGCAAAATCGTCAGCCGCGCGGGCCAACAGGATTTTCCCCTCTTGCACAACCACAAGTGCCGAAAAGCCCGGGTTCCGGGCCAACCCGATGTCGTCGCAAAGGCGGGAGAGAGAGGGGTCGCAGGCATGGCTCAGGCTGAGGACGCGGCGCGAGCGGACGGACAGGCTGCGCCGGAAGATCAGATGGGCGTTGTGAAAGCCGCGACGGCGGTTCTCGGGCCGGTTCCAGCCCTGCCGCAGGTCGGGGGCAACGGAAAGGTCGGGGTTCGGATGGCTATCAGGAACGGACATGGATCAGCGCATCGACTATGACCGTGCCGGTTGCCCCGACAAAGGCCGGATTGATCTCGATCTCGGCCAGTGACGCGTCGGACAGGAACATCTCCTGCAGGCGCAGGATCGTGACCACCAGGTGATGCATGTCGGCTTTGGCCGCACCGCGATAGCCGTGCAGGACGGGCGCAACGCGCAAGGCACCCAGGGCGCCGCAAATGTCTTCTGCGCTGGATGGCAACAGAAGGTTCACGCTGTCCCCCAGGACCTCGACCAGGACACCTCCTGCAGCAAGGGTAAGGGCCGGTCCGAACTCGGCATCGCGACGCAGGCTGATCAGAAGTTCGGCAACCGGCCGGGGCACCATTTCCTCGACCAGGAAAGCATCCGTTGCAGCAAGCGGGTCATGCGCCGCAATCGCCGCTGTCATGCGCATGGCGGCCGCCCGCAGCGCCGCAGCATCGGCAATCCCCAGGGTCACCGCGCCGGCCTCGGATTTGTGGACAAGCCGCGGGCCGATCATCTTGAGCGCCAGCGGAAAGCGCAGGGTCGCCGCGGCCTGTTCAAGGCCCGCCGTATCGGTCAGGCGCGAAGCAGGGACCGGCAGTCCGTGGTTGGCAAGAAGGGCTTTGCTTTCGGCCTCGGTCAATCCGGTCAGCGCGGATCGGGGCGATGGCGGCTGCAGGGGCGCGGGCGTCGCCGCGGCGATGTCACGCCGCCGTTCCCCCCACCAGATCGCGGTCCTCAGCGCGCTCAGGCCCTCTGCGATGCCCAGAAGCGGCGCTGCCCCCTGCGCGATCAGCCAGTTGCGGGTGGCAGGGTCCAAGTTTTCGTGCAGCGTGGCCAGAACGGCCGCCGGAAGGCCCCGCGCCTTCGCGGCATCGATGAAGGCCCCGGCGTCGGCGCGGTAGTGGCCCTGGCTTTCGTCCAGGCCCGGCGCCGGATAGTCCTGCACCAGAACTGCGGCCGCAGCGGCGGTCTGGTCCATGGCGGCGGCAAAGACCGGCCCGGTGCGCGCCGGATCGCCCCAGATCGGGGTGGTGTAGTCAAGCGGGTTCGAGACGGTCGCAATCGACGGCAGCAAGGCCGCCAGCGCCGGGCGGGTCTCGGCTGGCACGGGCGGAAAGACCAGCCCGATCCTTTCGGCCCGGTCGGCCAGCATCGTGGCGCCCCCGCCCGAACAGGTGAAGCCCGCAATCCGGTTCGACTTGGGCGCTCCGGATACCACCAGAAGCTTCAGCGTTTCCAGCAGATCGGGCGGCGTTTCCACCCGGATCACGCCACAGCGCGCGAAAAGCGCGTCGTAAAGCGCGTCCGAGCCGGACAGCGAGCCGGTGTGGCTGACCGTCAGCGCGGCGCCGATGCGGGAAGAGCCTGTCTTCAGCGCAACCACCGGAATCCCTTTGGCCATGGCGCGCAGGGCCGTTTCGTGGAACCGGGCCACATTGCGCAGACCCTCGATATGCAGGCCAATGGCGCGAACGCCCGGTTCGTCGATCAGGAAATCGAGAAAATCCTCAAGGCTGAGGGAGGCCTGATTGCCGCAAGAGATCATGTGGGTCAGCGGCAGGCCGCGCTGCGACATGGTGATGTCGGACGAAAGCATCCCCGACTGTGTGACAATGGCAGCGCCAAAGCCCCCGGGGCAGCCGCCGCCATGCGCAAAGGGCCAAAGCGCCGTGTTCGTCAGATAGTTGATCGCGCCATAGCAATTGGGACCGATCAGCGCCATGTCACCGGCGGCTTCGACCAGCGCCCGTTCCAGCGCCGCGCCCTCGTCCCCGGATTCGCGGAAACCGGCGGAGTAGCAGACGATCCCCCCCGCGCCCCGCCGGGCAAGCGCCGACACGACCCCGATGGCGGCGGCGGCAGGGACGGCAAGAAAGACGGCATCCGGCGCCTCGGGCAGGTCATCGACGCTGGCAAGGCAAGGATACCCCCGCACCTCCGTGCGGCCTGGATTGACAGGCCAGATTGCACCGCTGAAGCCGCGCCTTTCGGCCTCGCCGATCGCCGTCACGCAGTCTCGCCCGCCGACAAAGGCGATCTGGCGTGGCGAGAGCATCCGCCGCAGGTTATCGCGCTGGGCCGGGGTCATGCGCCAAGGGGTCTCAGGATGGCGCGGCTGATGATGTGGCGCTGGATCTCGGAGGTGCCGTCCCAAATCCGTTCCAGCCGCGCATCGCGCCAAAGCCGCTGGACCGGTAGCTCTTCCATCAGGCCCATGCCGCCATAAATCTGCACGCAGTCATCCGCCACGCGATTCACCATTTCCGAGCAGTAGAGCTTGACCATCGAGACATCGGCATCGGTCAGGATGCCGGCCTCGGCCCGCTCCACGGCATCGGCGACAAGCAGATCGCCCGCGCGCAGGCCAAGCGCCATGTCGGCCAGCTTGAATCCGGTCCCCTGGAACTGGCCGATGGGCTGGCCGAACTGGCGGCGGCTTGCGGCCCACTCGGTTGCCAGCTCGATGATCCGCTCGGCTTTGCCGCAGCACGAGGTTCCCACCCAGACCCGCCCCATCGTCAGCCACTGGCCGGCAAGCTCGAACCCCCTGCCCTCCTCGCCGAGCACCTGACAGGGGCCAAGCCGGACGTCACGGAACGAAAGCTGCCAGGTCTTGTAGCCCCGATAGCTGACCGACCTGTTGCCTTCGCGGATGTCGAAACCGGGCAGTCCGACATCAACCAGGAAGGCGGTCACACGCTTTCGCGGTCCCCGCTTTGTTTCGTCTACGCCTGTCGCGGCAAAGACGATGGCAAAGTCGGGCATGCAGGGGCCGGAAATGAAATGCTTGGACCCGTTCAGAATCCAGTCCGCACCGTCGCGCCGGGCGTTCGACTTCATGCCCATGGCATCCGACCCGGCCTCGGGCTCGGTCAGCGCGAAAAGCTCGCGCTTTTCTCCGGTGATGCAGGGCGAAAGATAGACGGCGCGCTGGTCCCCCTCACAGGCCAGAAGAAGCTCGGTCGGGCGGGCGATCCAGGAATGCAGCGCGTGGCTGGTCCTTCCGTATTCACGCTCAACCAGGCTCATCGCCTTCATCGACAGACCGCCACCTCCAACACTTTCTGGCTGGTTTGCCGCGAACAGTCCAAGCGCCTTGGACTTGCGCTCGATCTCGCGGCCAATCTCCTCGGGGACATGCCCCTGCCGGTCCACAAGCTCTTCGTGCGGCTGAAGTTCGTCCTTCACGAAACCGCGGACGGTCTCCAGCACCATGCGGGTTTCATCATCAAGGTTGTGGTGGTTGGTCATGTCGGGTTGCCTTGTTGTGGCTTGCGGGTGCGGCGCTGCGCCAGCACCCAGACTGCGAAGGCCGCAAACGTAACGCCAAGCAGAACGACGGCAGCGGCGGCAACTGCGGGGTCGGTGTTCTCGCGGATGCCGTTCCACATGCGGCGGGGCAAAGTGTAGACCGAGAATTTCGACAGGAAGAGCGTGACGACGATTTCGTCCCAGGAGGCGATGAAGGCGAATACCGCGCCTGACAGGATGCCGGGGCGGACCTGCGGAATGATGACGCGCCACAGCGTCTGGGCATTGCTGGCACCCAGATTGCGCGAGGCCTGTTCCAGCTTGCGGTCAAACGCGGCCAGCGAGGCCGAGACAGTGATCAGCACCAGGGGCGCGGCAAGCACGGCATGGGCCAGGATCAGGCCAAGGTAGGTGTCGATCAGACCGAGGGGAACGTATAGCCGATAGAAGGCCATGGCCGCGATGATCGGCGGAATGACCAGTGGCAGCAGCAACAGGCCACGCACCACCTCGCCCCAGCGCGACGACAATCGCCAAAGCCCGACAGCTGCCAGGGTGCCCATCGATGTTGCGATCAACGCCGA
>CAZLIC010000007.1:0-87558 GCA_964559535.1 uncultured Rhodobacterales bacterium | reverse complement strand
TCCGTGCCCAGCAGATAGCCCGGCTTGGCCCCGGCGAAGCCTGCGGGCGGTTTCATCCGCGACAGGAGGCTTTGGTCGGTCGGTCCGAACGGCGCGAGCCATGGGGCCAGAACGGCTCCCAGCAGCAACAGCACCCCAAGGGCCAGAATGATCCGGTGAAACGGACCAAGGCTGCGCCAGAACGTGGTGGGCCGATGCGGAACGGAAATCTCTGCGGTCATCGCGCAATCCCCGCCGATGCCCGGCGCAGGCGCGGATCGACCCAGGCATAGGCCAGGTCGGTCAGTGCCGAAATCGCCAGCACCGCCACCGACACCACCACGACACCGAACTGCAGCACCGGATAGTCCCGCCGGATCGCGGCATTCACGAGAAGATCGCCGATCCCGGGCCAGCTGAAGATCGCCTCGACCACCACCGAACCCGAGGCGGCCAGCCCCGCGATCTGCAACCCGACCACCGACAGGATGGTGATGCCCGCGTTGCGCAACCCGTGGCGCAGGATCACCGCCGCCTCGGGCAGGCCCTTGGCGCGGGCTGTGCGCATGTAGTCCTGCCGCAGGACATCCAGCATCGCGTTGCGGGTGAAGCGCGACAGTGCCGCGATCAGCCCGGCCGACAGCACCGCCACCGGCAGGATGAAGTGCGCCGCCGAGCCGTTGCCCACCACGGGCAGCCAGTTCAGCCAGTAGGCGAACACCAGCACCAAAAAGGTGCCCAGCACGAAATTGGGCACCGCGTAGCCCAGAAAGGCCAGACCCATCGCCAGATGCCCCGGCCAGCGGTCGCGCCAGAGCGCGGCCACGATGCCCAGGGGAATGGCCAGCAGCAGAGTGACCGCGATGGCGGTCAGGAGAAGTTGCGCCGATGGCCACAGCCGTTCGGCCACGATCTGGGCCACCGGGCGGCGTTCGATGAAGGACAGGCCGAACTGCCCATCGGTGAAGGCGCGCAGGAAGGCCAGGTACTGCTCCCACATGCCGCGGTCCAGTCCGTAGTAGCGGGTCAGGATTTCGCGGTCTTCCTTGGTCAGCCCCTGAGCGCCCATCGAATCCAGCGGGTCGCCCGACAGACGCGTCGCCAGAAACACCAGCGTCACGATGGCAAGGAACGAAATCACCATTCGCAGAACGGTGCGCAGAACCAGACCGGCCATCACGCCGCCTTTGCCGCGGCCAAGGCGCGGCCGACCTTGCCGACCCCGCACATGGCCGAACTGCCAATTACCGGCACGGCCAGGTCAGGCGCATTCGGTGTGAAGGTCGCGGGCATCGGGATGAACCTTGCAGGACGTTTCAGGGCACCGACAGACAAGCGTCCTGCGTCCCCATGGGCGGGAAGTTGCAGCGCTCATCCGGATGACCCCCTCATTGCTCCGGGGCTGTAACTGCACTGTTACGCCTGCAACCTATGCCTACGTCTCATGAAACAGACGGTTGCAGCCACCGTGCCGGGCCTGACGATTTCGCGCCTGCGGGCCCTGACCGCGGTGGCCGACGAAGGCTCATTCTCCGCCGCTGCCCGCAGGCTGGGCCTGTCGCACACCGCCGTTGCCCAGCAGATTCGCGATCTGGAACAGGTCTTTGGCCAGACGATCATTGACCGTTCCAACCGGCGGCTGCGGCCAAGCCCGGTGGGACGCGAACTGTGCGAGATCGGCGAGCGAATCCTTGATGCCGAACGCGAGGCGGCGCGGATCGTCGGGCGCCGCGATGCGTCGGGGCGGGTCACGTTGCGCGTCGGGTTGGGAAATTCGATGCCGGGAATGGCGATCATTGCCGCGGTCTGCCAGGCGCATCCGTCGCTGGCCGTCACGCTGCACAGCGGGTCGCACAGCGCCATCATGGCCGCGGTGCAGCGCCGCGAGGTGGACGTGGGCGTGCTGCCCGACGTTCCCCGCGACCCTCGGTTTCGCCGCCAGCCGGTGCTGCAGCAAGAGGTGGTTGCCATCGCCTCGGTCCGCCTGGGCCTGGCAGAGGGGACCGAGATGCCGCTGGCCGAGTTGATTCAGCAGCCGCTGATCTTTCGGACCAGCGGGTCCTCAACGCAGCGGGTTGTGGATGCGGCGCTGTTGCGGGCGGGGCTGACGCCGATGCCGCGGCTGGTGGCCGACACGCGCGACGCCGTGTTCGAGGCGGTCGCCGCCGGGGTCGGCATCGGCTTCATGTGGCGGCATGGCACGGCCTCGACCGATCTGGTCCGCCGCCTGAAGGTGCCCGAGCTGTCCAAGCGGGTCGAGGAAACCGTGTTTTCGCTGACCGACGAGCGCAACCCGACGACCGATCTGTTCTTCCTGGCGGCCGCGCAGTTCGGCGCGCGCGTCTGACGCTGCGCGTCTTGGGCTGCGCGTCACACCCGCTGCAGCGTCACGTGCCAGTGCCACGAACCGGGGCTGTCATGTTCGCGGTCCTCGATCCGCCACGGCTCGAAGCCGGGAAAAAGGTCCAGCATCCCGGCCGCCGTGCAGAAGTGGTGCGGGTGCACCTTGTCGCCATCGCCGTCGAACACCCAGGTATTGCGCGAGATCTCGCGGCCCGTGAACTTCGCCAGTTCCACGGGGATGCGCCGCGCCGACATCATGGTGCCCAGAAAGCTGCCGCCCTGCCGCAGCACGCGGGCAATTCCGGCGGTGGTGCGGCGTACCACGGACTCGTCACCGTGGTAGATCACGTTCCAGCTGAGAACGTGATCGAACGAAGCATCATCGAAGGGCAGCTCGGTCATCAGGCCCTCGACGGTGGCAATCTGCAGCCCCTCGGCCCGCGCCGTGGCAGCAAGTGCCGCAAGTCCCGCAGGCGCGGCGTCGAAGGCCGTGACAGCGTGTCCGGCACGTGCCAGCGCCAGCGCGTGGCGGCCCACGCCCGCGCCAAGGTCCAGCACGCGGGCTGCGGGCGCAAAACCGGCCATCCAGGCCAGCACGTCCGGCTCGGCCCGGGTCCATTTGGTATCGCCGTCAGTGGCGGCCCATTCGGCATTCCAGTGCTGGTGCGCAGTGTCGGTTGTCATCTTGTCGTCCCGATGATGCGGCGGCGCAGTGCTCCGCCCAGTTGCTCTACGGCCACCACAACAACCGCGATCATCAGGATCACGGTCATGGCGGTGGGATAATCAAACAGGTCGAAGCCGACCTTCAATTCGATGCCGATGCCGCCCGCGCCCACAAGGCCCAGGATGGTCGAGGACCGCACGGCCTTTTCCAACCCGAACAGGCTGGTTGAAACAAAGGCAGGCAAGGCGGCAGGCACGATGGCGGCGGCCGCCACGTCCAGCCGCCGCGCGCCGGTCGCCGTCAGCGCCTCGGCCGGGCCGGGATCGACGTTTTCCATGTCGTCGGCAAAGAAGCGTCCGCAGAACCCCACCGTGTCCATCACGATGGCCAGCATCCCCGCGAAGGGACCAAGGCCGACGGCGACGACGAATACCAGCGCCCAGGCAAGATCCGGCACCGCGCGCACAAAACCCAGAACCGTCCGCACCGCCCAGTTCACCGCCGGCCCCGCCAGCACGCCCCGCGCCGCGAACAGGGCAACCGGCAGCGCAAGCACGATTCCGATCGCAGTTCCCGACAGCGCGATCTGCAGGGTTTCGACCATCTTCAGGGACAGGCGCCCCAGCGCATCTGTCGAAGGCGGCCAGGCGCGGCTGAAGAAATCCGCCAGCCGGGGGCCGGAGGTGGCAATCTTGCTCAGCGACCAGCCGGCGCCGTCCAGCGCCCAGACCAGCAGGGCCAGCCCCAGCGCATAGCCCGCAAAGGCCAGCGCAGAGGGCCGCTCGATCCGGGGCGCGATGGGCCGCGATGCGCTGCGCCGGGCGTCAGACATAAAGCGCGTCCAGTTCCCGCCGCGACAGGGCAGCCGGGGCGGCATCAATGGCAATCCGCCCGCCCGCCAACCCCAACACCCGGTCACCGTAGCGCAGCGCGTGGTCAATGTTGTGCGAGGTGAACAGGACGGTCACCCCTTCGGACCGCACAAGGCGAAAGAACAGCTCCATCACCTCTTCGCCCGCGGCCGGGTCCAGCGAGGCGGTGGGCTCATCCGCCACCAGAAAGCGTGGGCGGCACACCAGCGCGCGCGCAATGGCCACCCGCTGACTTTGCCCGCCCGACAGGCCATCGGCCCGGCGCGGGGCCAGATGCGCCAGCCCGACCCGTTCCAGCGCCGCGAGGGCGGCCTCGCGCGCCGCCTGCGGGGCCAGAGCCTGCGACCAGAAGCGCGGTCCCGAGGCTTGCCCGAGCAGGCCGTGGATCACGTTCGACAGCACCGAAGCGCGCGGCACCAGGGCATGTTTCTGGCCCACCAGGCCGGTGCGCGCCCGGATCGCCCGGCGTGCGGCGGCCCCGGGCGCGGTCGGGTCGCGGCCAAGCAGCTCGACCTGCCCGGCGTCGGGGCGCACCAGCCCCAGACAGCAGCGCAGAAGCGTCGACTTGCCGGTGCCATTCGCCCCGACCAGCGCCACAGAGGCGCCGGGGGCGATCTCGAAGCTTAGATCGGAAAACACAGGTGCAGCGCGGGCGTAGGATTTTGTCAGCCCGCGCACCCGCAGATCAGCGGGCAGAAGCCCGGCAACAGGCGCATACGCGTCCGTACCCGCGTCTGCCCGCTGAAAGCCCATCATCAGTCGCCGATGAACGCGTCGAACTGCGGATAGCCTGCCGTGCGGTACATCGACCGGACGATGTCGTAGTCGCTGTCCACGATGGCGACCAGATCCATGCCCTTGTACTTGCCGTTTTCCTCGTGGGTCAGGATCGCGTCGATCAGTGCGGTCTTGTTCTCCAGGATCGCGTCACGCACCTTGGTGGCCGCTTCGGCCGGAACATGGCTGCCGACCATCACCATGTCGTTCGGCAGGTCGCCCGAGCGGGCCAGCATCTTGAAGAAGCCGTAGGGCACCGAAGTGTCCTTGGCCCGCGGCCCGTTCATCCAGCTGGTGGCGTTGATGCCGATCGCCGCAATGTCGCCGTTGCGCAGCGATTCATGCGCGATGTTCGACGCGGTGTGGATCTTCTCGATGTCGCTGACCGGGTTCACGCCATAGTCGGCCATCAGCTGCATCGGGCACAGCATGTTGGAAGTCGAGCCGATGTCGCCGAAGGCCACCGACTTGCCCTTGAGGTCGGCCATCTTGGTGATGCCGCTGTCGGCGCGGACGATGATCGCGCAGTGGTAATCCGGGCGGCCGAAACCGACCAGCGGGGTCGCGTCCGTCAGCGTGTTGATCACGATATACTCAGCCGGTCCGGTGATCACGAAGTCCACCGTCTTGCCGCGCAGCGCCTCGGCGGCGGCCGTGCGCGAGGTGACCGGGAAGAACTCGAACGTCTCGCCGGTGGCGGTTTCCAGGGCGGTCTTGAAGGCGCCCCACTCGGTCTGCAGCCGCTCCAGCCCTTCGACGTCGGTGACGGCGAGGTTCCAGGTTTCGGCTACCGCGGCGGGGGAAAGCAGCGCCGTTACGGAAACGGCAAGAAGGACGGACTTCAGCGACATCGCGACTGCTCCTGATGGGGAAATGTCCGGATGACCTGACCCAGCCAGATGACCCGCGCCTTTCGGTTCGGTGACCTTTTTGCGAAGTTTTCTTGTGGCGCGGAAATGCCGGGACAGGGCCACCGGGCCTGTGCACGCGCGTTGCCAAAGCTTCATGCAAAATTCATTCGGATGATGTCCCCCTGATACGTCGGCTCGCGATCACGGGCCATGGACAGCAGCGACCGGACCCATGGCACCCTGGCTTTCGAAGGCCTGACCCGCAGCTTCGGCGCGACCCGGGCCGTGGATGGCGTGTCGCTGTCGATTGCCCCAGGAGAGTTCGTGGGGGTGATCGGGCGTTCCGGGGCGGGAAAATCGACGCTGCTGCGGCTTGTCAACCGGCTGATCGAGCCGACGTCGGGCCGCATCCGGTTCGGGGCGACCGAGGTGACGGCGCTGAAAGGGGCGGCGCTGCGCGACTGGCGGCGCAGCTGCGCGATGATCTTCCAGCAGTTCAATCTGGTGGACCGGCTGGATGTGTTGACCAACGTGCTGGTCGGACGGCTGGCCGGGCGCGGGTTCCTGTCGTCGATGACGATGCAGTTTTCCGATGCCGAGCGGACCATGGCGATTGAGGCGCTGAACCGGCTTGATCTGGTCCCGCAGGCCCTGCAGCGCGCGGTCACGCTGTCGGGCGGCCAGCAGCAGCGCGTCGCCATTGCCCGCGCACTGGTGCAAAATCCCCGCATCATGCTGGCCGACGAACCCATCGCCAGCCTTGATCCCGGTAACGCAACCCGGGTGATGGAGGCGTTGCGCAGCATCAACCGCGACGACGGGCTGACCGTTCTGGTCAACCTGCACACGCTGGATACCGCCCGCACGTATTGCAGCCGCATCATCGCGATGCGGGCCGGCCGGGTGATGTTCGACGGTTTGCCCCGGCAACTGACCGACGATGTCCTTCGCGACGTCTATGGCAGCGACGGGCTGGCCGAATTCGACGAGGCCGTCACCTCGACCGCGCTGCGGTCACGGGTTCCGGCCTGATCCGTACCGCCCCCCCCAACACCCCAAAGGGAGATCTGCGATGAAGACCTGGACCACCTCTGCGCTGGCGATCATGCTGGCCGTGCCCGCATTCGCGCAAGACTGGAAGGCTGACTACCAGACCATCAACGTCGGCTTCCTGTCGGGCGAAAACGAAAAGGACCGCCTGACCCGGACCGAGCCGCTGAAGAAGCACCTTGAAGCCACGCTGGGCGTGAAGGTCGAAATCTTCCTGGCCGGGGCGTATGACGGCGTTATCCAGGCGATGGCCGCCGACCAGATCGAGTTCGCCTTTCTCGGGTCGTCCGCCTACGCGGCGGCCTATACTGCCAGCGAAGGCAAGGTCGTCCCGCTCTTGACCACCCAGAACAAGGACGGATCGACCGGGTATTTCTCGATCATCACCGTGCGTTGTGATTCGGGCCTGAAGTCGGTGGACGACCTCAAGGGCAAGACGCTGGCCTTCGCCGACCCGGATTCGACCAGCGGCTACGCCGTGCCCTACTACAACCTCGTGCAGCAGGGCTATGAGCCCGAGACGTTCTTCGGCGCGATCCCGTTCTCGGGCAGCCACGAGGCGGGTGTGCAGGGCGTGGTCAACGGCACCTTCGAGGCCGCCGCGACCTATCAGGACAGTGAGTTCGCCGGCGTCTACCAGAACATGGAAACCAAGGGCATGATCGAGAAGGGTCAGATCTGCGTGATCTGGCAATCGCCCGAAATCACCTCGGGTCCGCTGACCGCGCGCACCAACCTGCCGCCCGAGATGATCGAGGCGGTCACCGCAGCTGTTGAGTCCTTCCCGACCGCAGACACGGCCGGCTGGGATTTCTACACCTCGCGCAAGCCCGAGGATACCAACCCGACCGTCGGCTATGTCCGCGTGAACCATGACCGCTATCAGTGGATCATCGACATGCGCGCCTGGCTCAAAGCACAGCGTCGCGGCTGATCCGGACCGGCGTCGGGGTGCGGCATTCCGCACCCCGCACCCCCATCATGACCGATATCGCCCCCGCCATCGCCACCTTCGAGCGTGACTTTGCCCGCGCCCGCGCCCGAGCGCGCCTTCGCTGGGCCATGGGCAGCCTGCTGTTTGCGGTGGTGTTTCTGGTGACGGCGTGGCTGGGAGACTTCTTCAAGGTGGCGCAGGTCACGCTGGAGGATGGCAGCCGCGACTGGCGCTGGATCATCCCGGTGGGCCTGCCGAAACTGGGCGACTACATCGAAAAGACCATTCCCCTCTTGCGCTGGGACAGTCTGGGGGCGGACCTTGCCGCGTGGTTCTGGCGCTGGCAAACATGGCTGTTGCTGCTGTGGGAAACCGTTCTGATCGCCTTTGCCGCAACGGCGCTGGCGGTGGTCGGAGGGTTCCTTCTGTCGTTTCCGGCGGCGCGCAATCTGGCCCCGAACCGCACCGTTCTGTGGATCACCCGGCGGTATCTGGAGATTGCCCGC
The DNA here is from genome assembly GCA_964559535.1 of uncultured Rhodobacterales bacterium. Classification (GTDB taxonomy): domain Bacteria; phylum Pseudomonadota; class Alphaproteobacteria; order Rhodobacterales; family Rhodobacteraceae; genus CAZLIC01. The sequence goes on along the minus strand of CAZLIC010000007.1, from coordinate 79,579 downwards.
ACTGTGCCCGAACTGGTCTGGGCGCTGATCTTTGTCTTCTGCTTCTCGGTCGGTCCGCTCGCCGGGGTTCTGGCCATCGCACTGCACGCCACCGGATCGCTGGGAAAGCTCTATTCCGAAGTCAACGAAAACATCGACATGCGTCCGCTGGAGGGTGTGAAAGCGGCGGGAGGCACCTGGTTTGACCAGATCCGTTATGGCGTGGTGCCGCAGGTTCTGCCCAACATCATCAGCTATACCCTCTTGCGGTTCGAGATCAACGTGCGGTCCTCGTCGATCATCGGCTATGTCGGCGCGGGCGGGCTGGGGCAGGAATTCCGCACGGCGATGTCCTTGCAGGAATACACCGACCTGTCGGCGCTGTTCGTGATCATCCTGATCACCGTGATGGTGATCGACTATGTCTCCGAAAAGCTGCGCCACCGCATCATCGGGATCGAGGCCCGCCCATGACCGTCATCCCGCCCGACCGCATCGCCGCCGCCCGCGCCGCCGTGCCGCTGGCGTTTCGCGCCCCTTTGATGGTGCGTCTGGCCCGCTGGTCGGGGTGGACGGCGTTCATCGCCCTGTCGGTCTATTGCCTGTGGGCCTTCGACGTGACGCCGACGCGGCTGTGGACTGGGCTGGGGCGGTTGGGGCAGGTGCTGTCCTTCATGTTCCCGCCCCATGTCTGGACCACGTGGGAAGAATTCGCCCCGATCCTGCGCGGCTTGGGTGAAACCCTGTCGATGGCGTTCCAGGGCACGGTTCTGGGGGCGGTTGTGGCCTTTCCGCTGTCCTTCCTGGGGGCCAAGAACATCAACCGGCTGACCTTCCTGCGGCTGGGGGTGCGGCGCGGCTATGACATCATCCGCGCGTTCGAGACGCTGATCCTTGCGCTGATCTTCATCCGCGCGTTTGGTCTGGGGCCGTTGGCGGGCATCCTTGCCATCGCGGTGTCCGAGGTCGGCATCTTTGCCAAGCTGTTTTCCGAAGCGATCGAGAACAACTCCGAACGCCCGATCGAGGGGGTGAAGGCCGCCGGGGGCTCGCGCCTGCAGCAGATCCGCTTTGGCCTGCTGCCGCAGGTCAACCCGGTGATCCTGTCGATCCTGCTCTACAACTTCGAATCCAACGTGCGGTCGGGCACCATTCTGGGCATCGTCGGCGCAGGCGGCATCGGGTTTCTGCTGTCCGACCGGATCAGCGCCTATCGCTGGGACGAGGCGTGGTCGATCATCTTCCTGATCGTGGCCATGGTCTATCTGATCGACTGGCTGTCGGGCCTGATCCGCACCCGCCTGATCGGCAGCCATGGGGGGGTGCGGTGACCCGGTCCTTGCACATTCTGCGCCATCTCCCCGAACACGCGATTGCCACCGGAGTGAACTGATGACCGCCCACCACCTGATCCTGAGCCTTGACGACCCCGGTGCAGCGATCCTGGCACCCGTCGGGCTGCACACCCCACAATCGCAGGCCTTGGGGCTGACGGTGACCGGCGGACAGGCCGAATTCGTGGAACAGCCGCAGACCGGCCAGACCATTGCCCACATCACGCCGCAGGGCGGGCCGCTGACCCTGAGCTTTGCCTTTGATGGCGAGCCCGGTGCCTATCCGCCCGCGATCTTCACCCCGATCCCCTCGCGCTTTACCCGCGCTGCCGACAGCCTGCTGGCCGAGGTTTCGGGCATCGGCACAACTGCTGGCGAAATTGCCTGCGCCGTGGCGCAAAGGTTCGACTATGGCCACCCCGAGCGGCGCTTCTACGACGGCCATGACGACAGCCTGCCTGCGCTGGGGTGCGACCGCGGCACCGGGTCTTGCGTCGACATCAACATGTATTTCCTCGCCGCCCTGCGCGCGACCGGAATCGAGGCGGGCTATGTTGCCGGCGCGTTCTTTCCGGCGGAAAAGGGCGACTGGTGCAGCGACGGGCATTGCTGGGTGGTGACGCGCAGTGCTGAGGGCGTGCAGGAATGGGACATCGCCCATCACCTGAAGATGGGCCGCCGCGACATTGCCCCGGGGCTGAACCCGCGCCCGGGCTTTCGCGTGGCGCTGTCGCACGGGCTGGGCATGACGATGCCGGGGGGCGGTGTCGTCAAACTTCTGGCCCAACCGGTCCTTGCCGCGTCCCCCCACGCGTATGTCGACGTCCGCGCCATCCGGCTTGACCATCCCGGCATCCCGCCGGGGCCCCTGCGCCCCCACACCTGAAGGCCCCCGATGAAACTGCTGACCGAGGCGCCGACCATCCATCCCACCGCCAGCGTGGTGAACTGCACGCTGGGCAAATGGACCGAAATCTACGCCGACGTGTCGATGCGCGAGGTCAGCTTTGGCGACTATTCCTATATCGTCAAAGGCGGCAACGTGGTCTGGGCGACCATCGGCAAGTTCTGTTCCATTGCCGAGGGCGCGCGGATCAACCCCGGCAACCACGCCACCTGGCGCGCCAGCCAGCATCATTTCACCTACCGCGCCGCCCAGTACAGGCTGGGCGAGGATGATGCCGCGTTCTTCGACTGGCGGCGCAAGCACTGGGTGACCATCGGCCACGACGTCTGGATCGGGCACGGTGCCACGGTGCTGGCCGGGGTCACCGTGGGCGACGGTGCGGTGATCGGCGCGGGGGCGGTCGTGTCAAAGGATGTGGCGCCCTACACGATTGTTGGCGGGGTGCCTGCGCGGCGGATCAAGGACCGCTTTTCACCGCAACAGGGCGCAGCCCTGCAGGCCATCGCCTGGTGGGACTGGCCGCACGAAACCCTGCGAGACCGGCTTGCCGACATCCGCGCGCTCGACATTGACGCCTTCCTGGCCCGGTACGGCTGACAGCCAGACACCGAAATTCGCGCAATCGGGCCCGGATGTCATGAAGCCGAGACGTTGGCCCGGGATATGCGTGCACTCTTCCGGATGAATGTGGAACGACCGATGGCAGATGCAAGCAACTGGGAGCGGGCAAGGGACTGGATCATGCAGGACATCGCGGCGCGGCGGTTGCTGGACGGCGATCAGCTGCCGCCTGAACCTGATATCCAGCGCGGCAGCGGCGTTGGCCGCCACTCGGTGCGTCGCGCGCTGGCGGCGTTGGCCGCCGAGGGGCGGATCAGCGCCGAACAGGGCCGCGGCACCTTCGTGCGGGCGCAACCGGCGATCGTGTACCGAATTGGCCGGCGCACCCGGTTTCGCGAGAACATCCTTTCCGCCGGACTGGCACCCGGCAGCAACGCCATCGGGGCCGACGTCGTGGACGCGGATACGGCAGTTGCGGCGGCCCTTGGCGTGGCTGTTGGCGCGCCGGTGCACCGCATCCTGCGGCGGGGACTGGCCGATGGCTCGCCGATCAACCTGACGCGCAGCTATCACTGCGCGACGCGCTTTCCCGACCTTGGCGCCAGGCGGGCGGCGAACGATTCGATCACCGACATCTACCGCGCGCACGGCATCCCCGACTATCACCGGCTGCGCACAACCCTTTACGCCCGCCTGCCCGAAAAATGGGAAGCGCGTCTGCTGGAGCAGCGCGTGGAACAACCTGTGATCGTGATGTGCAAAACCGATGTCGCCCCGGACGGCACGGTGATCGGCTGGGCCGAGGCGGTCTGGTCGGCCGGCAGGGTGCGGTTCGAACTCGACGGCGCAACCGATGCGTGACGCAAGGGACGAGATCAGCCATGGCGCCGCCCTCGATACACTGGCGGCAATGAACCCGGCCGCACTGAAGGCCGAGGCCGAGGCGATCCTGCCGCGGCTGGGCCCGGTCGAGGTGCTGGCCAGCCGCTCCGGGCTGGTGATGCTGCCGATGCGCGACACCGTGCAGGGCACCGATTTCCTGCTGGGCGACGTGCTGGTGGCCGAGGCGCATCTGCGGCTGACGGCGCATGGCGCAGAGGGCTACGGCATGGTGACGGGCCGCGATCTGGAGCAGGCGATGGCGATGGCACTGATCGACGCAGCCCTTGCTGCCGGGGTCGAGGCCGACCGGCTGACCCGGTTTCTGGCCGAGGCGGCCGCGACAACTGCCGCCGCCGACGCGGACATGCTGCGCCGCATCGAGGCCACCCGCGTCGAGATGGAGACCTTCTGATGCACCCCGTCCCCGACACGGATGAGGCGCGCGACAACGCGACTTTTGCCGCAATCCTTGCCGCCCTGTCGCGTCCTGGCAGCGTGCAAGCCCTTCCCGCGCCGGGGATGGCCCCGATTGCGCTGGCGCTGATCGACCGCGAGTGCCGGGTCTGGGCCGACGATCCGGCGTTTCTGGCGGTGCTGCGGCAAACTGGGGCGCAGATGGCCCCCCATGGCGCTGCGGGGCACGTCTTCCTCTCGCTGGCCGATGCCGACGGCGTCGCCCGGCTGGCCGACCTCACGCCGGGTTCGCCGCTTTACCCCGACGGAGGTGCGACCGTCATCGCTGCGGCGGGGCTGGGCTCGGGCCAGTCCTTGCGCCTGTCCGGCCCGGGCATCGATGGCCATGCGACGGTTGCGGTTCTTGGCCTGCACCCGTCGGTCTGGGCCACCCGTGCCGCACTTTGCCACTATCCGCTGGGCATTGAGATGCTGCTGGTCGATGGCGTGCACCTGATGGCCCTGCCGCGCTCGACCCATATCGAGGTGCTCTGATGGCCTATGTCGCAACCCGGGGCGGCGAGCGGGCGATCGAACAGGCCGAACGGATGTACCGCGCGCAGATGGGCACGATCACGCCCGAACGGGTGGCCGAAATCACCCGCGCCCTGCCCAATCTGGTTGACCGGGTGATGGGCGAGGCCTCGCTCTACGCGCCGGACCTCGCCGCGCTGGCATTGGCGCAGGCGGGCGGCGATCTTTACGAGGCGATCCTCTTGTTGCGCGCCTGGCGGACCACGCAACCGCGGCTACAAATCGCCGGGCCCGTGCAGCCCGACCGCGCCCTGACCCACCGCCGCATCTCGGCCGCGTTCAAGGACATTCCGGGCGGGCAGATCCTGGGGCCGACGCTGGATTACAGCCACCGGCTGCTGGTTACGGATGTGCTGACCGGGCAGGATTTCAAGCCCTTGGCAGTGGAACCTGCCGCCACGCCTGCCCCCGCCAGCCATCCCTCGCTGGCCGATTGGCAGCGGGCGCAGGGGCTGATTTCGCCGGTCTCAGCGCAGCCCGTCGACAAGGATGCCATTCCCGACATCACGCGCGAGCCGCTGCTGTTTCCCGCCGCCCGCGCCCATTCGCTGCAAAGCCTGGCGCGGGCCGATACCGGGGGCGTGCTGGCACTCGGCTATGCCGCGATGCGCGGCTATGGCAATGCCCATCCCACCGTGAACGAACTGCGTCTGTCCGAGGTCGACGTACGGGTCCGCCACCCGCGCGGCACCGAATTTTCGGCCGGAAGAGTGCGCACCTCTCAGGCCGAGGTGGTGACGACCAAAAGCGAAGGCTTGCGGCTGGGCTTTGCCGCCACGCTGGGCTGGAACGAGGTCAAGGTGATCGCCGCCGCCACGCTGGACCTGAACGCGCCCGACGCGCCCAAGGGCTCGCCCGTAAACGAGGAATTCGTGCTGTATCATACCGAACCGGTCGAGGCGTCGGGGTTCTGCATCCATTTCAAGCTGCCGCACTACGTGACGTTCCAATCGTCGCTGGATGCCCTGCGCGGTGCGACCCCGTCCGAGGTGCCGGAATGACGCTGTCCACTCTTACGCGGCCCTGGGCCCCCTTCGCCTACGGCTTCCTTGACGCCTCGGCCAAGCGCGAAATCCGGCGGCGGCTGATCAAGGCCGTGGCGATACCGGGTTATCAGGTGCCCTATGCCAGCCGCGAGGTGCCCATCGCACGCGGCTGGGGCACAGGCGGGTTGCAGGTGACGCTGACGCTGCTGTCGCCTGCCCACGTCGTCAAGGTGATCGATCAGGGCGCCGATGACAGCGTCAACGCCGCCTCGATCCGCGCGTTCCTGACCCGGGTCACGGGGGCCGCGGCCACCTGGGACACGCAAGAGGCCAGCCTGATCCAGTCACGCCACCGCATCCCTGAAGAGGTGCTACGCGCCGACCAGACCCTGATCCTGCAGGTGCCGAACCCCGAACCCCTGCGCGGGGTGGAACCCAACATGTCGGTCGCGCGCCAGATGCATGCGGACGCAGATTACGGGCGACTGTGGCTGACGCTGTATGAACAGATGGTGCGGTCGGGGCGGGTGATGCAGGGGGCGGCCTATCCGGCGCTGGTCAACGGGCGGCACGTGATGACGCCCTCGCCCATTCCCCGCTGGGACGTGCCGAAGCTGCACATGGCGCGGCACCTGACGATCCTGTCGGCGGGGCGCGAAAAACGGCTGTACGCCGTGCCGCCGTTCACCTGGGTCGAGCCGCTGGTCTTTGATGACGTGCCCTACCGGGTGGAAGATCACCGGGGCCTGACCTGCGGGCGATCCGGTCTGCGTGGCTACTTCATGAACGAACTGCCGCAGGCCGATGGCGGTGCCGCGCATGAAGTGTCCGATAGCCATCTGGGGATCAAGGCGATCCGGGCGCGGAATGGCGAGGCGGTGGTGACCGGCGAAACCTGGTACCAGGACGGGGTGCTGCGATGACCGCCCTATCCCGTGAGGCACCCCGCCTGATCACTGCCCCGCCGCGCCTGACGCTGACCGGCATTTCGAAACGCTACGGCCGGGTCACCGCGCTGAGCAATGTGTCATTGGTGGTGCATGAGGCCGAGGTGCTGGGCATCGTCGGCGAAAGCGGGTCGGGCAAGTCGACCCTGCTGCGGATGCTGAACCTGGAAGAGGTGCCCGACGCCGGCAGCTACGGGCTGACCCTGCCGGGGCTGCCGGAGAACCTGTTCTCACTGGACCGCTATGCCCGCCGGATGCTGTGCGCGCGCCACATCGGCATCGTCTACCAGAACCCGCATCAGGGCCTGTTGATGCGCCATTCCTCATCGGGCAACGTGGCCGAACGGCTGTTGGTGGCGGGCGAGCGGCGCTTTGCCGTGCTGCGGGACGCGGCGCGGGATGCGCTGGATGCCTCGGAGTTTCCGCTCGACCGGATGGATGCGCCCCCCGCCGTGCTGTCGGGCGGCATGCAGCAGCGGGTGCAACTGGCCAAGGCGATTGCGTTGGAACCAGCGCTGTTGCTGCTCGACGAACCCACAACGGGGCTGGATGTGTCGGTGCAGGCGCTGGTGCTGGACACGCTGAAACGGCTTCAGCGCGACCGGCGCATCACCATGGTCATCGTCAGCCACGATCTGGGCGTGATCCGCACCATGGCCGACCGGGTGATGGTGATGCGCCATGGCAGGGTGGTCGAGGAGGGCCTGTCCGATCAGGTGTTCCAGGACCCGCAGCACCCCTACACGCAGGCGCTTGTCCATGCCAAGCTGTGACCCCATCCTGACCGTCGAAGGGCTGGCCAAGACCTTCCGGATGCACCAGCTGGGCCAGACCCTGATGGCCTTCGAAAACCTGTCCTTCGCCGTCCGCCCCGGCGAATTCCTGTTGTTGTCCGGCCCGAACGGCGCCGGAAAATCGACGCTTCTGCGCACGCTCTACCGCACCTGCCTGCCGGTTGCGGGGCATGTCTGGTATGACGCCCCCGAGGGCCGTATCGACCTGGCGCGTGCGGCGGATGTCGATATCGCCCTGCTGCGCCGCCGCGAGATCGGCTTTGTCACGCAATTCCTGACCGCCCGCCCCCGCGTGACGACCGAGGACATCGTGGCCGAACCGTTGCGCGCTGCCGGTTCGCCGCCCGGCGCGGCACTGGCCGAGGCGCAGCATTGGCTGGCCGCCTTCGGCGTGAAACCGGCGCTGTGGCGGGCCTATCCCACCACCTTTTCGGGGGGCGAGCAGCAGAAGGTCAACCTCGCCCGCGCCCTGATCCGCCCGCCGCGCCTGCTCTTGCTGGACGAACCCACCGCCTCGCTGGACCGGGGGGCGCGGGCGGCGCTGGCGGCGCGGCTGGCCGATCTGAAGGCGGCAGGGGTCGCCATCGTCGGCGTGTTTCACCACCCCGGCGATGTGGCCCACCTGATTGATCGTGAGCTTGCGCTGAGAACCATGGAGATGACGGATGTGGCTGAGTGATTTTCGCGTCGTCTTGCGCGACCGGGTGCTGGAGCATGGGTCCGTGCGCATCGAGGACGGTCTGATCGCCGAGGTGGTCGAAGGCCCCGTAGGGGCTGCCGCCGTGCGGGGTGACGGTCTGCTGCTGCTGCCCGGCTTCATCGACATGCATGGCGACATGATCGAACGCGAGGTGGAGCCCCGCCCCCACGTCAAGATGCCGATGGAACTGGGCCTGCGCGATCTGGACCAGCGGTTGCGCGCCTCGGGCGTGACCACCGCCTACGCCGCCGTAAGCTTCAACCCGAAATCGGCCTATGGCCATCTGCGCAGCTATGACCATTCCAAGGACATGCTGCGCGCCCTGAAATCCATGCGCCCGATCCTGACGGTCGATCATCGCGTCCATGCCCGGTTCGAGATCAACTATCCGGGCGCGCTGGCGGTAGTGGAAGAGCTGATTGCGGATGGGACGGTCGACCTTGTCTCGCTGACCGACCACACGCCGGGGCAGGGCCAGTACCGCGATCTGGAGCATCTGCGGCGGCGCACCCAAAAGGAACAGGGTCTGACCGCCGAAGAGGCGGAGGCCCACATCCAGGAGCGCATCGCGGAGAAACGCCAGCATGTCGGCGACGTGGCGGCAACGCTGGCGGCCATCTCGGCGGTCTGCGCCGAACACGGCATCGCGCTGGCCTCGCACGATGACGACACGGTGGAAAAGGTGGCGCTGATGCAGTCGCTGGGGGCCACGCTCAGCGAGTTTCCGGTCACGGTCGAGGCCGCGACCGAGGCGCGGCGTCTGGGCTTGGCCACCGCGATGGGGGCACCGAACGCCCTGCGCGGGCAAAGCTATTCCGGCAACCTGTCGGCGCGCGAGGCGCATGCCGCGGGCCTTCTGGACATTCTGGCAGCCGACTATCACCCCTCGGCCATCCTGCCCGCGATCCTGATCCTTGGGCAGACCGACCCCGAGGGTCTGGCCGGTGCCGCGCGGCTGGCAACCGCCAACCCCGCCCGCACCCTGGGCCTTGCCGACCGCGGGGAAATCTCTACCGGCCTGCGCGCCGATCTGGTGGTCGCCGATGACCGCGGCGTCGGCCATGTGCGCGCCACCTTCCGGGGCGGGGCGAAGATATTCTCGGACGGATCGCTGGCCCTGCATCGCGTAGCCTGATCCACGCGGCACAATTTCAGGGCGTGCCGACAGTGCGGCCACTTCGGCGGGTCGCTTGCGCGGACGGGGCCTGCCAGGGGTCGGCGGGTCGGCGGTCAGCGGCAGCAGGACGGGCAGAACCTTTTCAACGGCCACCTCCGGCAACCGCAGGGCAGGTGCGCCGCGGCCTTGGCCGGTCCGCCGGGACAGAACCGCTGCCCTGACCGGCAGGCTGTCGTGGGCGGCCGCCCGAAGGTTGGTCACGTCGGCGGATCGCCAAGTAGTTCCCCGACCCGTTCCCGCAGCATCGGCAGCACGTCGTCCTCGAACCAGGGATTGCGCTGGAACCAGCCGGTGTTTCGCGGGCTGGGATGGGGCAACAGAATGGCTTCCGGCCAGCGCGCGCGCCAGCCCTGCATCGCATCGGCAAGACGCAGGTCCATCGTGCCGGGCATGTGCCAGGCCTGCGCGTGGCGCCCGATGATGACCGTAAGCTGCACATCGGCCAGCACGTCCAGCACGCGTTGGCGCCACAGAGGCGCGCATTCCGGGCGCGGCGGCAGGTCGCCGGACCGGCCGGTCCCCGGATAGCAGAACCCCATCGGCAGGATGGCGACGCGCGCCGGATCGCGGAAGGTGGCCTCGTCAAGCCCAAGCCACCGGCGCAGCCGCACGCCCGAGGCATCGTCAAACGGTCGCCCTGCCAGGTGTGTCCGCCGCCCCGGGGCCTGGCCCGCGATCAGAACGCGGGCGCCTGCGCCGATCTGGACAAGCGGACGCGGCCCAAGCGGCAGGTCCGCGCAGACCGCGCAGCCGAAGATCCCGGCGCGAAGCGTCTGGAACTGGTCAGCGGTCGGGTCAGGCCGAAACGTTTCCATCTGCCAGCCCGGCCTTCTTGCCCCAAGGGTCACGCAGACCTTCAGCACCGATACAGGTCATCGGAGCCGTGCGGCAAGCGCTCGGAAGGCCCGTGCCGGTGTCCGCCGCCCAGGGCCCCGCTGATCTGCCCCGGGTTGACCGGATCGTAGCTTGTCCAGCGACCAGCCGAACATAGCAAGCGAGTTCAGGTTTGCCTAGAACGCCCTATCGTGCTTTCGAAACCGGAAGCCTCGAAGGCTTCCGCCGGATCTGACCTCGGGTCGCAAGGAGTCATCGCACGGCTCGCATCACCCCGGCGCAGAATTCGGCCTCTGCGCAAAGGGTGGCAGCGCCCTGCCCCGCGACCAATGCTGCACTTGCACAGTGAGCGATTCGGCGTAAGGTGCATGTAACACCTGAAAGTCGCCGCAGTGCAGAAACACGATCCCGCCCCGGATTTCACCGAAGTCACTCCCGCTGCACGTATCAGCGTCGAGTCGCATGGCTGGCGCGCGAAGTGCCTGCAGCGGCTGATCCGACTGGACCTGCCGGTGCCACGGACCGTGGCCCTGCCCGCCGCCACCGTTCAGGCCATCGCGCAGGGTCAACCCTTTGACACCGCGGCGATCCTTGGCTTTTTCGGGGCGAACCCCCTGGTTTCGGTGCGGCCCAGCCCAGAGAACCCCGACTGGGGCGGCCCGGCCACCGTACTGAACATCGGGCTGAACGCCGAACGCCACGCCATGCTGGCGGCCAGCCACGGGCAGGCGGCAGCCGACGCCCTGTATCTGCGCTTCGTCCAGGGTTATGCGGTAAACGTGGCGCGGCTGGACCCCGAGCGGTTCATGGCGCCCCCCTCGGCAAAGGCGCTGGCCGAGGCGCTGCGGTACTACACTGACGAAATGGACGAGCCGTTTCCCCAGGATGCGGCGGCGCAGCTGTCGGGTGTGCTGCGCGGCATGGCGCGGGCCTGGGCGGGCACCAGTGCGCGCCTGCTGCGTCAGGCCAAGGGGGCCCCGGCCGAAGCGGCACTGGGCCTGGTGGTGCAGGCCATGGCGCAAGGGATCGGCAAGGGTCTGGCCGGGTCGGGCGTGATCCAGTTCGTCGATCCGGTGACGGGTGGGCCGCAGGTCAAGGGCCGCTGGTTGCCGCAAAGCTTCGGTCGCGACGCGCTGACCCGCAGCGAGGCGCATTTCCTGCTGGCCGACCCGCGCGGGCCTTCGCTGCAGGATGTGGCGCCGCAGGTGATCGACACGCTGATCGCGCATGGTGCCGCCTGCCGGGTGCGGCTTCGTGAAGAGATGCAGATCGAATTCACCATCGACGACGGGCAGTTGGCGGTGATCGACGCGATCAAGGTGCAGCGGTCGGCGCGGGCGGGCTTGCGGATTGCCGTGGCACTGGCCGAAGACGGGGTGATTCCGCAGGACGAGGCCGTGTTGCGGGTCGAACCCCGCGCACTGTCGGAACTCTTGCACCGGCAGGTCGACCCGCGCCATCCGCGCGACGTGGTGGTGAAGGGCATTGCTGCCAGCCCCGGCGCCGCCACCGGACGCATCGTGTTTTCCTCGGCCGATGCGCAGGCCAGTGCGTCTCGCGGAGAGCCCTGCATTCTGGTGCGGCGCGAAACGGCGCCCGAAGACATCCGCGGCATGCATTCGGCCGCGGGCGTGCTGACCGAACGTGGCGGCATGACCAGCCATGCCGCGGTGATCGGGCGGGGTCTGGGCCTGCCCTGCATCGTCGGCGCCTCGGACCTGCGGTTCGACCTGAAAGAGCGGCGGCTGGTGGCCAAGGACGGCCGCGTGCTGGTCGAGGGCGACATCATCACCCTGGACGGAACCTCGGGCGAGGTGCTGGCGGGCACGGCCGAAATGCTGCCGCCGGCGCTAGACGACACGTTCCGCAAGCTTCTGTCCTGGGCTGATGCGGTGCGCGACATCGGCATCCGCGCCAATGCCGACACCCCCGCCGATGCCGCCACGGCCCGCTGGTTCGAGGCTGAGGGGATTGGCCTGTGCCGCACCGAGCACATGTTTTTCGATGAAGATCGTCTGGTCGCCATGCGCGAGATGATCTTTGCCGACACGCCGCAGGACCGCGCGGCATCCCTGACGCGCCTTCTGCCCATGCAGCGGGCCGATTTCGTGCAACTGTTCGACATCATGCAGGGCCTGCCCGTCTGCATCCGCCTGTTTGACCCGCCGCTGCACGAGTTCCTGCCGCAGGACAAGGAGGGTCTGCGCGAGTTGGCCGAGGCGCTGGACCGCCCGCTGTCCGAGGTGACGCGACGGGCCGAGGCGCTGTCGGAGTTCAACCCGATGCTGGGGATGCGGGGGGTGCGGCTGGGGGTCGTACTGCCCGAAATCTATGACATGCAGGCGCGCGCCATCTTCGAGGCGACGGTCGAGGTGGGCCTGCGGGGCGACCCGGTGGTGCCCGAGGTGATGATCCCGCTGGTGTCGGCGCGCCGCGAGGTGGAGCTGGTGAAGACCCGCATCGATGCGGTGGCGGCGGCGGTGAAGGTGAAGACGGGGCGCGACTTTGCGTACAAGCTGGGGGTCATGGTGGAAACGCCGCGCGCGGCTCTGCGGGCCGGAGAGATTGCGCAGCATGCGTCGTTCTTGTCCTTTGGTACCAACGACCTGACGCAGATGACCTATGGCCTGTCGCGCGACGATGCCGGGCGGTTCATGAACACCTATGTGCAGCAGGGCGTGTTTCCCGAAGACCCCTTCCACACGCTGGATGTCGATGGCGTGGGCGAACTTCTGTTGATGGGCGCGGCGCGGGGACGGGCCACGCGGCCCGACCTGACGGTGTCGATCTGCGGCGAACACGGCGGCAACCCCGAATCGATTGCCTTCTGCCGCAGTGCAGGATTCGACTATGTCTCGTGCTCTCCCTACCGGGTGCCCATGGCCAGGCTGGCCGCAGCCCATCTGGCGCTGAAGGACAGGATTTCCGAAAAACTGAATAAAACATAATGTTACAAGGATTGTCTCATATTTGACATCAATTGATTCGGCAGGTTTCCGCCGAGGCGCCGATCCAGACTGTGCCTTCCATGCAACAGTGGATCGACTCAGGGCCAGCGATTGGTTAACCGATTCTCCCGTTGCCTGCGCGGACCTGCGCCCGGGCTATCGGAGGACCGTCCATGCGTGTTGCCGCAGTTGCAGCCCTGACTCTGGCCCTTGCCGGTCCCGCATTCAGTGAAACCGTGACCAGCCGTTCAACCGGCCCTGCCACAAGCATGCTGGCAGCCCTGATGGGTGCCGAGATGTCAGCCGTGGCGCGCTTGCCCGACTCCGCACTGGCGCCCCGGACGACTGTGAAGAACGCCCCGCAGCGGGCCGGGAAGAAAGCGAAAACGCCGGTTCTGCCGACCTACGACGCGGCCTGGCTTGCGACTTTGCCGATGCCCGAACAGCAAACGGCCGACCTGCGCTGCCTGACCACCGCGCTGTATTTCGAGGCGCGCGGCGAATCGGTGGCCGGGCAGGCGGCGGTGGCCGAAGTGATTCTGAACCGGGCCGACAGCCCGCTGTACCCTGGCAGCGTCTGTGGTGTGGTGGGTCAGGGCTGCCAGTTCAGCTATGCCTGCGACGGCCGGTCAGACGTGATGACCGACCCCGCCGCGCGCAGCGTGGCCACGCGCATCGCCGCTGCCATGCTGGGCGGCGCGCCGCGGTTGCTGACGCAGGGCGCCACGCATTTCCACACGCCGGCCGTCCGCCCCTCGTGGTCCAAACGGTTTCCGCGCACGGCGACCATCGGCTATCACATCTTCTATCGCCAGCCTGGCGCCGGAACCGTCGCACAGGTCGCGTCGAACTGACGCCGCAGCGGGCTTGACCGCCGCTTTCGTGCGGGCCATGCCGCGGCACCCGTGCGACGCAGCGCCATGACCAGCGACACAAGCCTTGCCTTTGCCCACCCCGAGGAACGCGCCCTGGCCACCGCCCAGGGCCTGCGCGACCGCATTTCGCTGCGCGACCATATCGTCACCGCCGATATCGGCGCCTTCCAGCAGGAACGCGGCCGCCCGCAGCGGCTGCGGTTCGACATCGTGGTCGAGGTGCGGCCTGCCGGTGACGCAGAAGATGACGTGGACCGCATCCTGTCCTACGACCGGCTGACCGAGGCGGTGGCGGCGGAACTGGCGGGCGACCGGCTGAACCTGCTGGAGACGCTGGCCGAACGGCTGGCCGAGCGGATTCTGGCAGAACCGCAGGCGATGCGCGCCTTTGTCCGCATCCAGAAGCTGGACATCGGCCCCTATGCGCTGGGGGTCGAGATCGTGCGGTCGCGCGCCGAGGTGCCGGTGCGGCGGCATGACGATGCGCTGCACCCGCTGGTGGTGTTTCTGGACAATGCGACGCTGGCCGCCGCCGACCTGCCCGCCCGGCTGACCGCGTGGGAATCGGGGGGGCACCCGGTGGTGCTGGCGGTGGGCCTGCCCGACCTGCCCCGCCCCGTCACCGGCCACGCCCCCACACAGCGGCGCATTGACCTGCTGGCCATGGAACAGAACGCCTGGGCGCTGGCCGCACGCGACCCGCGCTGCGTGGTGGTGGAAACCCGCACCGAGATTGACCACGCCATGCGCCATGGCCGCACCGTGGTGTGGGCGCCGTCCAAGCTGGTGCTGGATGCCGCCGATGCACCCGCGGCGCGGGCGCCGCAGGCGCTGGCGCTGTGGCTGGCCGAACAGCTGTCGGCGCGGAGCCTGCTGGTTCACGGTGATGTTGCGGTTCCGGCGGGAAGCCGCGTGCCGGTGACGCGCGGCTGAGCGCGGGGCTTGCCCCGGCGCGGGCTTTGCGCAACACCGCGGCAAAGGCGCCGAAGGAAATGCACGACAGGCGCCCGCCAGGGCAGTATCCCTATCCCATGCGCTATGTCCGCCCCATCAGCATCACCTGCCCTGCCCGGCCCGAGGGCGCGCTTCCGCTGGCCGGCGGCCCGCTGTGGTTTGACCGGGTCGAAGTGCTGGACCGCGACGCGCGGCCGCGCATCCTGCCCGTGGCCGACGTGCGAGGCGAGGTGCTGGACCGGCTGACGGCGGCCCGCCCCGCCTTTGCCGGGCTGGCGCTGGACCTGCCTCGGCTTATGGGGGTGCTGAACGTCACGCCCGACAGTTTCTCGGATGGCGGGCGCTTTCAGGACCCGCGCATGGCGCAGGCGCAGGCGCGGGCCATGGCGGCAGCAGGGGCCGACATGCTGGACATCGGCGGCGAAAGCACCCGCCCCGGTGCGGCCGAGGTGCCGGTGGCCGAGGAAATTGCCCGCACCGCCCCGGTGATCGCGGCGCTGCAGGGCATCGGCACACCGATTTCCATCGACACGCGCAAGGCGGCAGTGGCGCAGGCCGCGCTCAGGGCCGGGGCGGCGGCGGTGAACGATGTGTCGGCGCTGGCTTTCGATCCTGCGTTGGCCAGGGTAATTGCGGCGGCAGGATGCCCCATCATCCTGATGCACGCACAGGGCACCCCCGCCACCATGCAGCACAATCCGTCCTACGGCGATGTGCTGCTGGATGTGTTCGATGCGCTGGACACCCGCATCCGCGTGGCCGAACTGGCGGGCATTGCGCGCGACCGCATCGTGGTGGACCCCGGCATCGGCTTCGGCAAGACGCTTGCGCACAATCTGGACCTTCTGGCGCGGGTGTCGCTGTTTCATGCGCTGGGCGTGCCGGTGCTGGTGGGCGCCAGCCGCAAGCGGTTCATCGGCACCATTTCGGGCGTGCCCGAACCGGCCGACCGCATGCCGGGTTCGGTGGCGGTGGCGCTGGCCGCCGTGGCGCAGGGCGTACAGATCCTGCGGGTGCATGACGTGGCCGAAACGAAACAGGCGCTTGCATTGTGGCAGGCGGCAACACGGGGTGGGGCATGAGCAGGCTTTTCGGAACCGACGGAGTACGCGGACAGGCCAACAAGCACCCGATGACGGCCGAGATGGCGCTGAAACTGGGCGCCGCCGCAGGGCGCTATTTCCGCCGTGACGGCGGCAAGGGCGCGCACCGGGTTGTCATCGGCAAGGACACCCGGCTTTCGGGCTACATGCTGGAAAACGCGATGACAGCTGGGCTGACGTCGATGGGCATGAACGTGCTGCTGCTGGGCCCGGTGCCGACGCCCGCGGTAGGGTTCCTGACGCGGTCGATGCGGGCGGACCTTGGCGTGATGATCTCGGCCAGCCACAACCCGGCGGCCGACAACGGGATCAAGTTCTTCGGCCCCGACGGCTTCAAGCTGGACGATGCGGCCGAGATCGAGATCGAGGGCCTGCTGGCCGCCCCGCCCGAACTGGTGGCCCCGGCCGAGATCGGCCGGGCCAAGCGCATCGAGGATGGCCGCGGGCGGTACCAGGAATTCGTCAAGACGACCTTCCCGGGGGGCCTGACGCTGGACGGGCTGAAGGTGGTGGTCGATTGCGCCAACGGGGCGGCCTACAAGGCCGCACCCGAAGTGCTGTGGGAACTGGGGGCCACCGTGATTCCCGTGGGCACCAACCCCAATGGCCACAACATCAACGACAACTGCGGGTCAACCCACCCGCGCACCGCCGCCGAAACCGTCGTGGCGCACGGGGCGCATGTGGGCATCTGCCTGGACGGCGATGCCGACCGGGTGATCCTGATCGACGAACACGGGCAGGCGGCCGACGGCGACCAGATCATGGCGCTGTTCGCGGCCCGCTGGGGCCAGGAGGGGCGGCTGAACGGCGGCGTGCTGGTGGCCTCGGTGATGTCGAACCTTGGGCTGGAGCGGTTCCTGGCGGCGCGCGGGCTGCGGCTGGAACGCGCGCCGGTGGGCGACCGCTATGTGGTGGAACGCATGCGCGAGGGCGGCTGGAACCTGGGCGGCGAACAGTCGGGCCACATTGTGATGACCGACTATGCCACCACCGGCGACGGTCTGGTTGCGGGCCTGCAGTTCCTGGCCGAAATGGCCCGCACCGGCCAGCCCGCCAGCACGCTGGCCCGCCAGTTTGCCCCGGTGCCGCAGATGCTGAAGAACGTGCGCTACTCGGAAGGCGCGAAACCGCTGGATGCCGCGCCGGTGAAGGCCGCCGTGGCCGCGGCCGAGGCGAGGCTGAACGGCTCGGGCCGCCTGCTGATCCGCAAGTCGGGCACCGAACCGCTGATCCGCGTGATGGCCGAGTGCGAGGACCCGGCGCTGCTGGAACTGGTGGTCGACAGCATCGTCGCCGCCGTGAAGGACGCGGCCTGACGGTCAGACGCTAGCGCCAACTTCCACCCGGCGTGCAACGCGACGCGCAGGCGTGGGGCGCATGTGCCGCTCGATGGCATCCCACAGCGCGCCGGACACATCGCGCCCGGTGCAGCCCTCGATGCCGCGGAACCCCGGCGACGAGTTCACCTCCAGCACCTTCGGACCGTCAAGGGCGCGCAGCAGGTCCACCCCCGCCATGCCCAGACGGAACGCCTTGGCCGCGCGCAGCGCAAGGTCGCGTTCGTCGCGCGTGATGCGCACCGCCTCGCCCGCGCCGCCCTGGTGGATGTTCGACCGGAACTCGCCCGCCGCCGCCTGCCGCCGCATGCTGGCCACCACCCTGCCGTCAATCACCAGGCAGCGGATGTCGGCCCCCTTGGCTTCGGCCACAAAGCGCTGCACCAGGAAATCCGCCTTCAAGCCGCGGAAGGCGCTGATGACACTGGCCGCGGCGGCAGGCGTTTCGGCCAGCACGACGCCCTTGCCTTGCGTCGATTCCAGAAGCTTCACCACCAGCGGCACGCCGCCTGCCAGGGCGATCAGGTTATCGGTGTCCTTGGGCGAACTGGCAAAGGCCGTGGCAGGCATCGGAATCCGCTGGCGGGCAAGAATCTGGTGGGCATGCAGCTTGTCGCGGCTGGCCACGATGCCGTCGGGCGGGTTCACCAGCCAGGCGCCCCGCGCCTGGAACTGCCGCAGCACCGCCGCGCCATAGGCCGTGACTGATGTTCCCACCCGCGGAATGATGGCGTCGAAATGCGGCAGGCGCTGCCCGTCATAGTAGATGTCGCCCGCCGGGGTGCCGATACCCATGTACAGCCGCGTGGTGTCCAGCACCTCGACCACATGGCGCCGCCTGGTGCCCTCCTCGACGATCCGCTGCGTCGAGTAGGCGCCGCCCTCGCGGCTGAGCACGGCAATCCGCAATGTCCGTTTGGGCATGCGCTTCAGCGCCGCCGCCGAATGATACGCCTCATAGCTCAACTGCCGATGCAGGAACCCGGCATTGGCCGAGACCGTGGCCCCCTCGCCCAGCGCCTGCCGGCCCAAAAGCATGCGATAGCTCATCGCGCCGCGGTCGGTCAGGCTCACCTCGATGGGCCAGCGCCTGTCGCCCAGCATCAGGTCTGTCTCGACGATGTAGCGATGCTCGGCCTCGCCGTTCGACGACAGGATTTCGCGCCGGTCCTTCACCGGGGCCGAGCAGGCGATCGTGACATCCTCGCGCCCCGGAATCGGGTGGATGGCAAAGCGCACATGCCCACTGTTCGGCCCGAAGGGCTCGATGTCGAAGGCGTGCAGGGCACTGGTGCGGGCGCCGGTGTCAACCTTGGCCTTCAGCGCGGGCAGCCCCAACTCCGGCAGGGCCACCCATTCCTCCCAGCCAAGATGCAAGGCATCCGTCATGTCGCGCATCCGATCCTCCGGGAAATGCCGCTGCTCTAGCCCGGCCAGTGTGCAGGCTTGATGACAGCCCCGCGCTGCCGGTCAAGGCGCGTGTATTGAAAGTCCGGTCAAAATCATATTGACAGCCCAGTCAGAATCCGGGCATCCTGCCGGTATCGGAACCCAAACCCAGCGCACGACCGGCCGCCCCTCGCGGACCGGCAAGGAGTCTTTTATGCCCGCCGCCCGCCGCAGCCTTGCCAAGTCCAACGCACATTGGCAGCGCGCCAACCGGCGACTTCCGCTCGGCGTTGCCTCGACCTTCCGGTACTGGGGCGAGGACCGCACGATCTATGTCGACCACGGCAAGGGCGCCCGCTTCTGGGACATCGACGGCAACGACTACATCGACTACCGCATGGGTTACGGCCCCGCGATCCTTGGCTATGGCGATGACCGCGTCGATGCCGCCGCCCGCCGGGGCATGGAAGTAGGCGGCGTCTTTGCCCTGTCGACCGAGCGCGAACTGGCCGTGGCCGACCGCATCTGCAAGATGGTGCCGGGGATGGACCTTGTGCGCTTCTCCAACTCGGGCACCGAGGCGGTGATGGCCGCCTTGCGGCTGGCCCGCGCGCATACCGGCCGCGACCAGTACCTGATGGTCGAGGGCGGCTATCACGGCCTGTTCGACGCCGCCTTCTGGTCGGTCGACCTGGAAAACTGGTCGCCCGAGTTGGGCGAACCGAACGTGCGGCCGTGGTCCAAGGGCATTCCGGTGGACCTGCGCAGCCTGGTCCACCTGACGCCGATGAACGACATCCAGCGTCTGGAAGACACCTTCCGTACCCATGGCAACGCCATGGCCGCCATGCTGATCGAGCCGATCCAGGGCAACTGCTGCGCCATCTCGGCGACGAAAGAGTACGTGCAGCGCGCCCGTGAGCTGTGCACGCAATACGGCGTCCTGATGATCATCGACGAGGTGAAGACGGGCTTCCGCGTCGCCCGCGGCGGCGTGCAGTCGCTGCTCGGCGTGGTCCCCGACATCTCGACCTTCGCCAAGGCGCTGGCCAACGGCTATCCCATCAGCGCCATGGCGGGCCGCGAAGAGGTGATGCGCACCATCCGCTACGGCGGCGCGGCGCACGGCGGCACCTATACCGCCCATTCCGTCAGCCTGGCCGCGGCCGAGGAATGCCTGCGCATCCTGGACGAAACCCCCGCGCTGGAAACCATCGCCGCCTATGGTGAGCGGCTGAAGGCGGGCATCAGCACCATCCTGCAACGCCGCAGCATCACCCACAGCTTCACCGGCCAGCCCTCGATGTTCGGCCTGTTCTTCGCCGACAGGGCGCCTGACAACTACCGCGACTGGAAGAAGTCGGACTACTCCTTCTACGACGCCATGGCGCTGCACCTGCACGACCTGGGCATCATCTGCGAACCCGACAGCCGCGAGCCGTGGTTCATCTGCGAGGCGCATGACGACACCTGCCTTGCCGAAACCCTGACGGCCTTTGAAACTGCGGTGGGCCGCACGCTGGAACAGGTGGCACAGGCCGCGGAATGACCCTTGATGCCGTCATCATCGGCGCCGGCCACAACGGGCTGGTCACCGCCTGCTACCTCGCCCGCGCCGGAATGCGGGTCGAGGTGGTGGAAAAGAACGACTGGATCGGCGGCGCCGCCGTCAGCCGTGAACTCTACCCGGGCTTCCTCTACTCGAACTGCTCCTACGTCGCCTCGCTGTTCCGGCCCGAGATCATGCGCGATCTCGAACTGCCGAAGTACGGCCTGCAGATCCTGCCCTATGAGGGCGGCGCGGTGTTCCAGCAGGGCGGCGGCTACCTGGGCATGTTCCGCGACCACGACGCGAACCGCCGCGAATTCGCCCGCCACTCCCCCCGCGATGCCGAGGCCTACGACATCTACTCGCGCGACATCCTGCGCCACTGCCGCTTCATCCGCCCGATGCTTCTGCGCACCCCGCCCGACCCCGCCTCGTTCCGCCCGCGCGACCTGTCGGAAATGGCCTGGCTTGCGCGCAAGGTGGGCGAGTTGTCGGCGGCCGAGGTGGCCGACATGGTGCGCTTCTGGACGATGAGCGTGTCGGACTACCTCGACAACTATTTCGAAAACCCCGTCATCAAGGCCTACCTTGCAGTGTCGGGCATCATCGGTACGGCGCTGGGGCCGATGTCGCCGGGGTCGGCTTACGTGCTGCTCCATCACTACATGGGCGACGTCGATGGCAATATCGGCGCCTGGGGCTTCGCCCGTGGCGGCATGGGCGCCATCACCCAGGCCCTGACCAAATCGCTCATCGCCGCAGGCGGTTCGGTCCGCACCGGGCACGGCGTGGACAAGGTGCTGGTCGAGAACGGCTATACGAAGGGTGTGGTGCTGGACAACGGCACCGAAATCCGCGCCGCCCACGTGATTTCCTCGATGGATGCCAAGCGTACCTTTCTGTCCGCCGTCGAGGAACGCCACCTGCCCGGCGACTTCGTTCAGGCCGTCCGCAAGTTCAAGACACGCGGGTCCTCGGGCAAGCTGAACATCGCGCTCGACTCGGCGCCCGAATTCCCCGCACTGCCGAAAGGAGCGCCGAACCTAAAGGGCGACCTGCATTTCACCGACAGCGTCGACCGCATGGAACGCGCCTATGACGACTGGAAGGCGGGCCGCTTCAGCCGCGATCCGTTCCAGGACTGCATGATCCCCACCATGATCGACCCCACCATGGTGCCGCCCGGCAAGCACTTCATGTCCTGCTTCGTGCAATACGCACCCCCCCGCATCGCCGGCGGACCGTGGACGGATGCCGACCGCGATGCCTTTCGCGACACCTGCCTTGACCAGATCGAACACTACGCGCCCGGCTTCAGGAACAAGGTATTGCACGTCGAGGTCCGCACCCCGCGCGAACTGGAAGCGGAAGTGGGCCTGACCGAGGGCAATATCTTCCAGGGCGAGCTGACCTTCGACCAGCTCCTCTTCAACCGCCCGGTGCCCGGCTGGGCGCAGTACCGCTCGCCCATCCGGGGCCTGTGGATGTGCGGCTCGTCCACCCATCCCGGCGGCGGCGTCATGGGCGCACCGGGGCGCAACGCGGCGGCCGAGGTTCTGGCCGAAGCCAGACGCGGAAAGGGGATGCGCGATGCCTATCCGGTCATCTGACGCCCCGATTTGCACCCATTGGTTAACGCGTCCTTCCGTGTCGGCGCGTAGTTGCAAGGCAACTACGGGAATACTACCGAAGAACTCCACCACCATGATCCGGAAAACCCAGCAATTCCCGATGTTTGACGCAGCGCACGCTGGCGCGGTGTGCGACGCATGACCGACGTCATCATCATCGGCGGCGGCATCAATGGCCTGTCCTGCGCCTTCCGTCTGGCACAAGACGGCCGCAAGGTGACGCTGGTGGAAGGTTCCGCGCAGACCGGCGGCGCCGCGAAATGGGCCCACCTCGCCCCCCGTCCCGACGCCCGGCTGGCCGCCATGGAGCTTGCCCGTCACGGTCTGGAATGGGCCGCAACCGATGTGCCCACGACGGTTTTGTCCGACATCGGCGCGCATCGCACCGTGCAAGGTGCCCGCGCCGACGGGCCTGACGCAACGGCCTGGGCCGCGTTGTGGAACCGGCTGAAATCCCACGCAGATTCTCTGGCGCCCTTCAACGCGATGACGCCCCCGCGGCTGTCGGGCAAGGGCAACGAATGGGGCACGCTGGCGAAACTGGGCCTGAACCTGCGCCGCCGCGGTACCGTGCCCTTCCGCGACCTTCTGCGCCTGATCCTGACCAACGTCGCCGACGTGGCCGAAGATGACCTGTCAGACCCGTTGCTGCAGGGCCTTCTGGCCCTTGATGCCTGCCTGGGCGCCCATGCCGGCCCGCGCTCGCCCAACACCTTGATCCTGCTCTTGAATCGCATGGCCCTCGGCCCCCTTGGCTTCCCGAAAGGCGGCCCCGTCGCCGTCATCGCCGCCATGACAAAGGCCGTCCAGGCCGCAGGCGTCATCCTCCGCACGGGCGACCCGGTTGCCAAGGTCTGGACCGCGAACCACCGCGCGGCGGGCGTGGTGCTGGCCAGCGGCGAAACGCTGGTGGCGCAGCACGTGGTTTCGGCCATCAGCCCGCGCACCACCTTCCTGCAGCTTGTCGGCCCCCGTCTTCTGGACAACGGATTCTTCACCCGCACCCGCCAGATCCGCGCCCGTGGCACCACCGCGCGGCTGACCTTGCAGCTTTCGAACATGCCCGCCTTCCGCGGCGCGAGCACGGCGGGCCGTCTGGTGATCGCGCCATCCGTCGATGCCGTCGAGAACGCCTGGAATCCCGCCAAGTACAATGACATAGCAACCGACCCTGTGATGGAGATCGTGCTGCCCCGCGCGCTTGATCCTGCGGCGCCCATGATGCTCTCGGCGCTTGTCCAGTCCGCCCCCCCGTCCCCCGCCAACCCCGACGCCGCGCGGGACGCCCTGCTGGCCAACTGCCTGCGCGTGCTGGAAACCCACGCGCCGGGGCTCAAGGCGCTGATCGAGAAGGCAGAGCTGGCGCTGCCTTCGGATATTGCGGCGGCAGGCGGGCCGGATGGCGGCTGCTGGCATCAGGCCGAACAATCGGTGGAACAGATGCTGTTCCTGCGTCCGACGCCAGAAACAGCCCACTACGCCACGCCGCTTCCTGGTCTCTGGCTGGCTGGGGCGGGCAGCCACCCAGGCGGCTGGCTGACCGGAAGTGCAGGCTGGAACGCCGCGGGCGCGATCATCAAGGGGGCCGCATGACCACGCACTACCGCACCCCGCTGCGCCCCACACATTTCCACCCGCGCACCGCGCCCCTGTGCCTGCAGTTCCGCTGGGGCCCCTGGGCGGGCTATGCCGCGCCGCTCTGCTATGGCGATTCTGCCATGGAATACACGGCCCTGCGCAATGCAGCCGGGGTCTATGACCTGTGCCCGATGACCAAATACCGCATCACCGGACCGGACGCGCAGGACTATCTGAACCGCCTGACCCTGCGCGATGTGGGCAAGCTTGCCCCCGGCGGCGTCCATTACACCGCCTGGTGCGACGATGCGGGCAAGGTGGTGGATGACGGCACGCTGTTCCGCCTCTCGCCCACCGATTTCCGCATCTGCTGCCAGGAACGGCACCTGCCGTGGCTGCTGGACTCGGCCTTCGGGTATGACGTGAAAGTCCGCGAGGAAACCGATGATATTGCATCGCTTTCCCTGCAAGGGCCATGCAGCGCCAGCGTGCTGCGGGCGGCAGGGTTCGATATTGACAGTCTGAAGTCCTTCCGCTGCCAGACTTTCCCCTTCGGCCGCGGCCTGATGGTCAGCCGCACCGGGTTCACCGGCGATCTGGGTTACGAACTGTGGTGTGATCCCGCCGATGCGCTGGCCCTGTGGGACCTTCTGATGGAAAAGGGCACGCCCTGGGGCATCCGGCCCATCGGCAGCGATGCGCTGAACATCGCGCGGCTCGAGGCCGGTTTTATTGTCGCCGGGCTGGATTTTACCCCCGTGCAGCACGCCGTGCGCGCCAACCGCGCGCGGTCGCCGCTGGAACTGGGGCTCGACTGGATGATCGGCTGGGACAAGGGCCCGTTCACCGGCCGCGCCGCCCTGCTGCGCGAGAGGGAACAAGGCAGCGAATGGGCGCTGGTGGGCCTCGACATCCCCGGCAACATCCCGGCCGAAGGCGCCATTCTGTACCACAAGCAGAAGTCCGAAGCAGGCACAATCACCGCCGCCGCATGGTCGCCCACGCTGAAGGCCAATATCGCCATAGCGCAGGTCAAGGCTCGATTTGTGCAAGGAAACGACCTTTGGGTCGAGATTTATGCCATGCGCGAGTTGCATTATGAAAAGCTGATGCTGAAAGCGGCAGTGGTTCCGCGGCCGTTCTTCCTGCCCGACCGCCGCCGTGCCACCCCGCCGGGAGTATTCTGATGGATGCCTCGCCCCTGTTGCCGCACTGCCCGCCCGGCCTGCCCCGCGCGGCCTACCTGTCGCCCGACTGGTACGCGCAGGAACAGCGGGCAATCTTTGCCCGCGAATGGATCTGCGCGGGCCGCGCGGCCGACCTGCCTGCCGGAACGCAGCGGCCGCTGACCATCGGCAGCGCGCCGGTCCTGCTGCTGCGCACGCCCGAGGGGCAGGCGGCGGCCTGGCACAACAGCTGCCGCCATCGCGGCGCCGAGCTTTGCGCGGCGGAAACGACGGTGGGCAGGCTGGTGCGCTGTCCCTATCACGCCTGGGCCTACCGGGCCGACACCGGCGCGCTGGTCGGCACCGGCCCGGCCCGGCCCACCGGCGATTTCGACGCCGGCGCGCATGGCCTGCACCCCGTCGCACTTGCCGAATGGGCGGGGTTCCTGTTCCTGAACCTGTCGGCCGCCCCCGGCCCGCTGGCGCCAGACATGGGGCTGCATGCGCTGGACAACTGGCCGATGCACAGCCTGGTCACCGGTCACCGCGTGACCCGCGATCTGGCCTGCAACTGGAAGGTCTTCTGGGAGAACTACAACGAATGCCTGCATTGCCCGGGCATTCATCCCAGCCTGTGCGATATGGTGCCGATCTACCGCCAGGGCATCATGTCACCGGCCGAGGCTGCCGACGGCGCCCCCGGCGTGCCCGTGCTGAAACCCGGCGCCGTGACCTGGACGCCCGATGGCCAGCCCTGCGGCCCGACGTTCAACACCCTGACAGAACAGCAGAAAAACGCGGGTTACACCTTCGTCACGCTGTACCCCACAATGTACGTGGTGGCGCATGTCGATTACGTCCGCGCTGTCCGGCTGGACCCGACGGGTCCGGAAACCACGCGGCTGACCGCCGAGTGGTACTTCCCCGCTGCCACGCTGGCCCAGCCCGGTTTCGATGCCGCGCGGGTCGCCTCCTTTGCCCTGACGGTGATGGACGAGGACGGCTGGGCAGCCGAGGTGAACCAGCGCGGCATCCGGTCGCCTTCGTTCACTCGCGGCACGCTGATGCCCGAAGAGTTCGACATCCACCGGTTCCACCGCTGGGTGCTTTCCCGCATGGAGACAACACCATGACCCGCCACACGAAACTGGCCATCCCCGAGGGCTGGGACCGGCGCGGCCTGCCCGGATGGACCTATCATTCGCAGGCACTGAACGACCTGGAACGCGACCGGCTGTTCCTGACGCACTGGCAGGTGGCGGGCCACGTGAACG
The DNA here is from genome assembly GCA_964559535.1 of uncultured Rhodobacterales bacterium. Classification (GTDB taxonomy): domain Bacteria; phylum Pseudomonadota; class Alphaproteobacteria; order Rhodobacterales; family Rhodobacteraceae; genus CAZLIC01. Next base: position 53,684 of record CAZLIC010000007.1, on the reverse strand, counting down.
ACATCGCCAACCCCGGCGACTGGCTGGCCTTCGACCTGTTCGGTGAACGCGCAGTGGTGATGCGCGGGCAGGACGGCGCGGTGCGGGCGTTCCACAACCTTTGCCGCCACCGCGGCGCAAGGGTGGTGGACGGCGGCAAGGGCCACTGCAAGGGCGCCATGGTCTGCCCGTTCCACGGCTGGGTCTACAACCTGGACGGCAGCTTGCGCGGCGCGGCGCGGCCCGAGACCTTCGGGCCGATGGAGCGCAGCGAGATGGGGTTGAAGCCGGTGGAGATGGAGCTGTTCCACGGCTTCATCTTCCTGCGCTTTCAGCCCGGCCCGCAGCCCCCTGTGGCCGAATGGCTGGCCCCCTATGACGCCGATTTCGCTGCCTACCGCGCCGCCGACATCGTGCCCGCCGATTTCGGCGACTGGGAGGGCGAGCTTCCGGTGAACTGGAAGTCGGTGCGCGACGTGGACAACGAGGGCTATCACGTGGCCATGGCCCACCCGGCACTGCAGGATCTGTACGGGCGCAAATACGACGACGCCTATTTCCCCGGAAACCTGATGTCCTCGACCGGCCAGTTCGGCGATGCACCGGGGCGGCGCTGGTCGGTGAAGAACTACCTGAAGCTGACGCAGGCGCCCGACTGGATGCCGCCCAGGTTCCAGCGGTCATGGAGCTATTTCGGCCTTTTCCCCAATGCCGTCATCGTCTTCACGCCCGAAGAGGCACAGTTCTATCAGGACCTTCCCCTGGGCCCGCGCAAGACGCGGCTGACGGGGCGGCTGTACCGGCGGGCGGGCGAAACCCGGCAGCAGCGGCTGGCCCGCTATCTGGCGGTGCGGATCGACCGCGACACCTCGCGCGAGGACCGGCAGCTGTCGATCTGGTCGGACGAATCGATGAAGAGCCTTGCCTTTGACGCCTTCCACCTGTCCGATCTGGAATACGGGCTGAAGCGCCACCACGATGCGCTGCGCGAGCTGATGCCGGTGATGCGCCTTCCGGAACCGCCGGCCGAGGCACACATGGCGGCCAGGAACGCGGATTTGCTTTGCGCGACGGGCGGCCGGGGTTAACATTTCGCAAAACTGACACAGGGGGAGCATGCGATGAACCTGAACCGCCGCCGGACCTTGGGCCTTGGCGCAGCCGCCCTTGCCGCACCCTGGGTCCGCCCGTCCTGGGCGCAGGCGGGCAGCGTCAACGTCTACAACTGGGCCGACTACATCGGCGAGACGACGCTGGCCGATTTCACCGCCGAGACGGGCATCGACGTGGTCTACGACCTTTACGCCTCGTCGGAAGAGATGCAGGCCAAGATGCTGGCGGGCCAGACGGGCTATGACGTCGTGCTGATGGCGGGCATATCGCTGCCGCAGTTTGTCTCGACCGGCATCTACCGGCCGCTTGATCGCGCACGGCTGACAGGGTGGAAGAACCTGGACCCCGCCATCCTGAAGATCTGCGAAGGCTACGATCCCGACAACGTGCACGGCATGCCCTACATGTGGGGATCGGTCGGGTTCATGTTCAACGTCGACATGGTGCGGGAACGCCTGCCCGACGCCGACCTGTCGGACCTTGCCACCATCTTCGACCCGGCCAATGCCGAAAAGCTGGCCGATTGCGGCATCTCGATCCTCGACAGCCCGACCGACATCGGGTTCACCGTGCTGTCCTGGCTGGGGATCGACCCGAACACGGCGCGGGCGGCCGAATACGACAAGATGGCCGAGGCCTTCGCGAATATCAGGCCCTACATCACCACGTTTGACAATTCGAACTTCACGACGGCGGTTCCGAACGGCGAGCTGTGCGTCGCCAACAGCTGGTCGGGCGACTATGGCGTGGCCAAGGCCCGCGCAGCCGAGGCGGGAATCGCGTTGAACCTTGCCTATTTCGTGCCGAAAACCGGTGCGCCCACCTGGTTCGATTTCTGGTGCCTGCCCGCCGACGGCGCCAACACCGACAACGCCTATGCCTTCCTCGACTACCTCCTGCGCCCCGAGGTGATCGCGGCCTGCACCAACTACACCGGCTATGCCAACCCGAACACGGCGGCGACACCGCTGGTCGACCCGGCCATCACCTCCGACCCTGCCGTCTACCCGGATGCGGAAACCCTGAGCCGCATGTACACCACCACCCCCCAGACCGAGGAGCAGGACCGCGAGATCCTGCGCGCCTGGACGCAGATCAAGGCAGGCTGACGCGCGTGCAGACAGCCGCCCCCCCCGCAATCGCCTCGGGCATTCCGGCTGCCGCCGCGCAGACCACGCCCTTCCTGCGCATCGAGCGGGTTTCCAAGCGGTTCGGCACCATCGAGGCTGTCAAGGACGTGTCGCTGACGATCGAGCGGGGCGAGATCTTCGCCCTGCTGGGCGGCTCGGGCTGCGGCAAGACCACGCTTCTGCGCATGCTGGCAGGGTTCGAGGACCCCTCTGCGGGCCGCATCGTGCTGGACGGGCAGGACATGACGGGCGTACCCCCCTGGGACCGGCCGGTGCACATGATGTTCCAGTCCTACGCGCTGTTCCCGCACATGTCGGTGGCACAGAACGTGGGCTACGGGCTGAAGCACGACCGGCTGACCCGCGCCCAGCGCGACGACCGGGTGAAGGCGATGCTCGATCTGGTGCAGCTGCAGGGCTTCGGCGAAAGGAAGCCGCACCAGATTTCGGGCGGCCAGCGGCAGCGCGTGGCCCTGGCCCGCGCGCTGGCCCGCCAGCCGAAACTCTTGCTGCTGGACGAACCTCTTGCCGCGCTGGACAAGAAGCTGCGCGAAGCCACGCAGTTCGAACTGATGGCGGTGCAGGAACGCACCGGCGTGACATTCATCGTGGTCACGCATGACCAGGAAGAGGCAATGACGCTGGCCAGCCGCATGGCGGTGATGGACCGCGGCCAGGTCCGCCAGGTGGGCACGCCCTCCGAAATCTACGAATACCCGGGCAGCCGCTTTGTTGCAGGCTTCATCGGCTCGGTCACCAGCCTGCCCGCCACCGTGCGCAGCCTTGATGGCCCCACCGCCACCATCCATGTCGCCGCCTTCGGGCGCGACGTGACCGCCCGAGCCGTTCCCGGGCTGACGCCCGGCCAGCAGGTCACGCTGGCGCTGCGCCCCGAAAAGATCGCCATCTCCCGCACCCGGCCCGAGGCGCCGAACTCGGTTCAGGGCCGGGTCAAGGACCTTGCCTATTTCGGCAAGGATTCGCTCTACCGCGTGATCCTGCCCGCGGGCGATCTGATGGCGGTCCACGCGGTGAACGCCCGCCGCGGCGACACCTCCGCCCGCCCTGCCGACTGGGACGATGCCGTCTGGCTCTCGTTCGATCCCGCCGCTGCCATCCTGCTGACCGACTGATGCACCGGGCCCCGACCGACGCGAAGTGGATCGCGCGCCTTCGGCGCAAGCCTTTGGTCTCGCCTCTGTGCCTGCGGCACAACCGGCTCGGCGCAAGCCCGGACAGGGTGGTTCCAATGCAGGCCGCCGGGGGCTGTCTGCCCCCGGACCCCCGAGGGTACTTGCGCAAGGTGAGATCAACTTTGCGTCTCTCATCTTTGTCCAAATACCCTCGGGGGGGCCGGGGGGCAGACAGCCCCCCGGGGTCAGGGGCACGGGCAACGGCCTGCGCGATAGCGCCCGCGCGCGGGTGGGCCCTGGCACGGGGGTCCAAGGGGGGCTTTGCCCCCCTTGCCGCCCCCAAGCCGCAGGCGCGGGAGTGCCTCGGATGAGCCGCGCCGCCGCATGGTTCCATCGCCGCGGCTGGCGCGACGCGCTGGTGGCCACGCCCATGCTGTGGCTCCTGGTCTTCTTCCTGATCCCCTTTCTCATTGTCTTGGCCATGTCGGTGGCCACCCGCACCCCCACGGCGCCGCCCTTCGGCTTCGGCGGCGAAAACCCCGTCATCAACCTCGAAGGCTACGCCCGGCTGTGGACCGACAGGCTCTATCTGCGCGCCTTTCTCACCTCGCTCGGCAACGCGGGCCTGGCCACGCTCCTCTGCCTCCTTCTCGGCTATCCCATGGCGCTGGCGCTGACCCGGGTGCCGCGCGGCACCCGCAGCATCCTCCTGATGCTGGTCATCCTGCCGTTCTGGACCTCGTTTCTCTTGCGGGTCTATGCCTGGATGGGGCTCATGGGCTCGAACAGCTGGTTCAACCGCATGCTCACCGGCTGGCACAACGCCGTGGTGCCCGAGGATTGGGCGCTGCGCGCGATCCCGATGATGCATTCCAACTTCGCGGTGATCCTGGTCACCGTCTACACCTACCTGCCCTTCATGATCCTACCGCTTTACGCCAACCTCGAACGGCTGGACCCCAGCCTGAACGAGGCGGCGATGGACCTGGGCAGCCGCCCGGCACGCGTGTTCCGCGACGTGACGCTGCCGCAGTCCTGGCCCGGCATCGTGGCGGGGGGGCTGCTGGTGTTCATCCCCGCCGCCGGAGAGCTGGTGATCCCGTCACTGGTGGGCGACGCGGCCCGGCCCATGATCGGCCGCGTCATTTCCGATGAGTTTGCCGTGGCGCGCGACTGGCCCATGGCCTCGACCGTGGCGGTGGCGCTTCTGGTGCTGATGGTCCTGCCCACCATGCTGTACAGCCGCCAGCAGGCCCGCGCCGACGCCCAGGGCACGGCCGAGGAGGTGCACCGGTGAACCGCAATGGCACCTTCCTCATCACCATCCTGGTCTTCGGGTTTGCCTTCCTCTACATCCCCGTGCTGTCGATGATGGTCTATTCCTTCAACGCCTCGCGGCTGGCCACGGTCTGGGGCGGTTTCTCGACCAAATGGTATGCCACGCTGTGGAACAACGCACAGGTGTGGAAGGCCATGGTGCTGTCGGTGCAGATCGCGCTGGTTTCGGCCACCATGGCCACCATTCTGGGCACCATGGCGGGCATCGCGCTGGCGCGGTTCCGCCGGTTCCGCGGCCGCACGCTGTTGTCCGGCATGGTCACCGCGCCGCTGGTCATGCCCGAGGTCATCACCGGCATCTCGATGCTGATGATGTTCATCCTGATGGCCAACTGGATCGGCTGGCCGGGCGAGCGCGGATTTACCACCATCACGCTGGCGCACATCACCTTTACCCTGACCTACGTCACCACCATCGTACAGTCGCGCATGCTGTCGGCCGACCGCGCCATCGAGGAGGCTGCGATGGACCTCGGCTCGCGGCCCTGGCAGGTGCTGAAGGATGTGACACTGCCTGTCATCTCTCCCGCCATCCTGTCGGGCTGGCTGCTGGCTTTCACCATCTCGCTCGACGACGTGGTGATCTCGTCCTTCGTCACCGGGCCGGGAAACACCACCCTGCCCCTGCTGATCTGGTCAAAGGTCAAGCTGGGGGTCACGCCCGACATCAACGCGCTGGCCACCATCCTGGTCTGTGCCGTGGGCATCGGCGTGGCGCTGGCGGGGTGGATCATGGCGCGGGCCGAACGGCGTCGGGTGGCGGATGCGCGGATGGCCTACCGGGGGAATGCATGACCGAATCGTTGCGTGCGGCTTGCACCGCGCTGCTGACGCCGCCGGGATTGGAAGGGTCGGGCCGGGTCCGCTATGCCGCGGCCATGACGCTGTTTCACGCGGGCCAGATCGATGCCGACCAGCTTGAGGCCTACCGGATCGCCTCGCCCACGGACAGCGAGCTGCCCTTGCGGGTGATGGCATCGCGCGGCGTCACCTTGCCCGGCGCCGGGGCCATCGGCGCCCTGCTGGGGGCAGCGACGCGCCACTTGCGCAGGTTGCAAGGCGAAGGTCCGGCTCAGGTTCTGGCGGCCCTTGCCACCTGCTCCCCTGCTGCGCCGGCCCTGTCCGCGAACTCTGTGGTCGCTGTCCAGTTGCCCGCCGCCCTGCGCGTCATGGACCCCGCGCTGGCCGAAGTCATCGCCACGGCCGCGCCCTGGCTGGCCTGGACAACCTATACCTACCCCGACCCGCAGATCGGCCCCTGGTTCCCGCAGGCCCATGCCTTTGCGCCCGTGGCCTGCGGCCCCGACGCCGAACTGGGCCTGTTCGTGATCGCGCCCCGCATCCTTTACCGCGACCGTGCCCACGCCGCGCCGGAACTCTACGTCCCCCTGACCGGCCCGCACCGCTGGCGCTTTGCGCCCGACACGCCGTTCAGCGAAGGCCGCGATCCGGTCTGGAACCCGCCCCATCGGCCCCACGCTCTCCTGGTCGGCGATGTGCCGTTCCTGTGCTTCTACGTCTGGACGCGCGACGTGAACCAAGACGCCTACGTGATCACGGCCGCCGACTGGGCGGCCTACGAATGATACCCGACCTGATCCTGACCGGCGCACGGATCGCCACGATGGATCCGGCACGGCCCGCGGCGCAGGCCATCGCCATGGCGGGCGGCATCATCCTTGCCTTGGGCACGGACGCCGACATGCTGTCGCTGGCAGGCCCTGCCACGCGACGCCTCGACGCGGGGGGCCGCCGCGTTCTACCCGCCTTCCAGGACGCGCACATCCATCTGGCCGACGGTGGCATCGACCTAGTCACGTCGGCCACGCTTTTCGACCTGACCACCCATGCCGAACTGATCGCGGCGCTGAAGGCCCATGCCGCCACCATCGACCTTCCCGTGGTCTTCGGCTCCGGATGGCAAGCGGGCACCTTCCCCCCCGGCTCGTTGAGCCGCGCCCATCTTGACGCCGCGGTGCCCGACCGCCCGTGCTTTACCTTCGACAGTTCGGCCCACATGGCCTGTCTGAACTCTGCCGCGCTGGCCTTCTGTGGCATCGACCGCGACACGCCCGACCCGCCCAACGGCCATATCGTCAAGGCCGAGGGAGAGCCGACAGGCCTCTTGCTGGAAGACGCCGCGATATGGGCATGGCAGCGCCTCCCCCCCATGCCGCCCGACACGCCCGTCCGCGGCGCCATCGCCGCCATGGCGCATGCCAACCGCCACGGCATCACCGGGATCATCGACCCCCGCGTGGTGGACGCCACCCTGCGCGCTTACGCCGACACGCAGGCGGCGGGCCGCGCCACCCTGCGCGTGTCCTGCGCCGCGCTGGTCACCCCCGCCGACACGCCCGACACCGCCCGCCAACGCCTTTCCGCATGGCGGGCGCAGCACCGCCACCCCGACCTGATGGTGAACAGCGCCAAGTTCTTCCTGGACGGCGTGATCGAGAACGAAACCGCCGCCTTCCTGCAACCCACGCATGACACCGGCGCCAACGCCCCCGTCATGTTCCCGCAGGACTTGCTGGATGCGCTGGTCACCGCCGTGGATGCTGCCCGCTTCCAGTCGCACTTCCACGTCATCGGCGATGCCGCCGCCCGCGCCGCGCTTGATGCATTGCAGGCCGCGGCCAGTGCCAACGGCCTGTGGCCCTCGCTGCCGCAACTTGCCCATCTGCAGGTGGTCGATCCTGCCGACATCCCGCGCCTTGCCGCCCTCGGCGCCATGGCCAACATCCAGCCGCTGTGGGCGCGTCACGACCCCGTCATCCCCGACCTGTGGATCAACGCCATCGGCCCCCACCGCCTGCCGCAGACCTACCCGTTCCGGCAACTCGCCGATGCCGGGGCGCCGCTGGTCCTGTCCTCGGACTGGACGGTCAGCACGCTGAACCCCTTCCCCATCATCGAAACCGCCATCACCCGGCAGCCGCGGCGCGCCGAAGGCCACCGCGAACCGTTCCTGCCGCAGGAACGCCTGACCCGCATGGAAGCGCTGCACGGCTACACCGTGAACGCCGCCGCCGCCTGCTGGCGCGGCCACATGACCGGCCGCCTGACCCCCGGCTACTCCGCCGACCTGATCGTGATCGACCGCGACCCGCTGACCTGCGACACAGCCGAGATCGGCGAAACCCAGGTTCTCCTGACCCTCTTCAAGGGCGCCGAGGTCTGGCGTGCCCCCATCTGGTAGCCCGCGCATGCCGCCTGACACGACCGCCAGTCCCGCCGCCCCATCCGGCCTGTTCGACGTCACGCTCGGCACCCGCGACCTGGCGCGCGCCGTCCGCTTCTACGACCCCGTCATGGCCACAATTGGCCTTCGCCGCCTGCCTGACGCCCCGGAGGGCTGGGCCGGCTGGGGGCCACAGCAGGGGACGGGCCTCTGGCTCTGCATGCCATTTGACGGCCGCCCCGCCACCCCCGGCAACGGCACCATGGTCACCTTCGCCGCCACCGGCGCCGCGCAGGTGCGCGCCTTCCATGCCGCGGCACTGGCGCACGGCGGGCAGGACGAGGGTGCCCCCGGCACCCGCAGCCGCTATGAGCCTTCGTTCTACGTCGCCTATGTCCGCTGCCCCGACGGCCACAAGCTCGCCGCCGCCTTCACCACCTACACCCCGGAGAATGACAGATGAGCGATGACCATTACCCGCCCCGCATGATTGCCATGCTGGAAGCCGTCTGGGGCGAAGGCTTCCTGTCGCCGGGCGGCCCTGACGAGGTGGCGCGCGTCTTGGGCCATCACGACCTGCGCGGCAAGTCGGTGCTTGACATCGGCTGCGGTGCCGGCGGCATCGACGTGGCGCTGGTGGCCACCCATGGCGCGGGTTACGTCACCGGCATCGACGTCGAGGACCCGGTCATCACCCACGCCCGTTTGCTGGTTGCCCGGCACGGGTTGTCCTCGCGCATCGGCCTGTGCAAGGTCGCCCCCGGCCCCCTGCCCTTCCCGCCCGGCACCTTCGACGTGGTCTTCTCGAAAGACTCGATCGTCCACATCACCGACAAGCATGCGCTGATGGCCGAGGTGTTCCGCGTGCTGAAACCGGGCGGCTGGTTCCTGGCATCCGACTGGCTGATCGGCCACGACGGTGCGCCCTCACCGGAAATGGCCGCCTACATCGCGGCCGAAGGGCTGGACTTCGGCATGGCCTCGCCCGCGCGCTATGTGGCCGCCATGCAGGCCGCCGGGTTCACCGACACGGCCACCGTCAGCCGCAACGAATGGTACCGCACCCAGGCCCGCGACGAACTCGCCCGGCTGCGCGGCCCCATGGGTGAAGCAGCGGCAAAAGTGGTGGGGGCCGATTTCGTGGCGCAGAACGCAGGCATCTGGGAACGCATGATCCCCAACCTCGACACAGGCGAGCATTGCCCCACCCACCTGCGCGCGCGCAAGCCCTGAACCCGGCACCTTTCCCCGGCGCGGAGCTTGGGGCATAACGCCCGCAACTGCCGACCGGAGGCCCCGATGCACGACATCCGCACGATCCGCGAAAACCCCGCCGCCTTCGATGCCGCTGTGGCTCGGCGCGGGCTGGAACCGCTGTCCGGTCAGATCCTTGCCATCGACGAAGGCCGCCGTGCCCGCATCCTTGCCGCTGAAACCGCGCAGGCCCGGGCGAATGCGGCATCAAAGGACGCCGGCGCCGCAAAGGCCCGCGGCGACACCGCCACGTTCGACGCGCTGCGTGCTGAAGTTTCTGAAAAGAAAGCCGAAATCGCCCGACTTACGGCCGAGGCAGAGGCCGAGGATGCCCGCCTGCGCGATCTGCTGTCTGCCATTCCGAACACACCGCTGGACGACGTCCCCGATGGCCCGGATGAAGACCACAACGTCGAACTGCGCCGCTGGGGTACCCCGCCCGCCTTCGACTTCACCCCGGTGGAACACTTCGACATCAAGGGCTTGGCCAGCGGCTTCGACTTCTCCACCGCCGCCAAACTCTCCGGCGCCCGCTTTACCGTGCTGCGCGGCGCGCTGGCCCGCGTGCACCGCGCGCTGGCCCAGTTCATGCTGGACCTGCACACCGGCGACCACGGCCTGCAGGAAACCTGGACGCCGGTTCTGGTCAAACCCGACGCCATGTTCGGCACCAACCAGCTGCCGAAGTTCGCCGAGGACAGCTACCAGACAACCAACGGCTGGTGGCTGATCCCCACCTCCGAGGTCACGCTGACCAACACCGTCGCCGGGGAAATCCTGGACGAACAACAGCTTCCCATCCGCATGACGGCCCACTCCCAGTGTTTCCGCAGCGAAGCCGGGTCGGCGGGCAAGGACACCTCGGGCATGCTGCGCCAGCACCAGTTCGAAAAGGTGGAAATGGTCACGATCTGCACCCCCGAACAGGGCCGCGCGGAACATGACCGGATGACGCAGTGCGCCGAAAATGTGTTGCAGAAACTGGGGCTTCCCTACCGCGTCATCGTGCTGTGCACCGGCGACATGGGGTTCGGCGCGCAGCGCACCCATGATCTTGAGGTCTGGCTGCCCGGCCAGAACAGATACCGCGAAATCAGCAGCGTATCCGTCTGCGGCCAGTTCCAGGCCCGCCGCATGAACGCCCGCTTCCGCCCCGCCGCAGGCGGCAAGCCCGATTTCGTCTGCACCCTGAACGGCTCGGGCCTGGCCGTGGGCCGCTGCCTGATTGCCGTGGTCGAAAACGGCCAGCAGGCGGATGGCTCGGTGCACCTGCCGCAGGCGCTGCACCCGTATCTGGGCGGCAAGACGCAGATCGGCGCGGACGGCGCGCTGGCGTGACCGAAGCGCCAAAATCCTTCTGCGAAGGATTTTACCCCCATCAGCCCAGGAATTTTATTCTAAAATTCTTGGGCTTGGCGGCCGCTCAGCTGCCCAGGATCGCGCGGACATAGCCCTTGGTTTCGGCATAGGGCGGGATGCCGCCGTGCTTTTCCACCGCTTCCGGACCGGCGTTGTAGGCCGCCAGCGCCAGCCGCCACGATCCGAACCGGTCATACTGGATGCGCAGATAGCGCGCGCCGCCTTCCAGGTTCTGCTGCGGGTCGGTCTCGTCCACCCCCAGCGCGCGCGCCGTGCCGGGCATCAGCTGCGCCAGCCCCGTGGCCCCTTTGTGCGACCGTGCGCCGGGGTTCCAGCCGGATTCCTGCTGCACCAGCCGCAGGAACAGATCCTCGGGAATGCCGTGGCGGCGGGCGGCGGCCTTGGCCACCGACAGGTATTCACCCTTGTAGTTGCCGCGGAACCGCGGCAGCGCCACGTCGAGCAGGTTGCGTTCGCTGTCGGGTTTCAGGCGATCGGCGTTTTCGTACTGCCGGGCCAGCCGCGTATCCAGAAGCCGCGTCTGCTGCTTGAACAGTGCCGTCCGCGACTTGCCGCCGGGCAGGATGATGCCCTCGGCCATGGATGGCCCTGCCAGCGCGGCAAGGCAGACACACAGCATCGCCAGACGACCGTACATCGTATTCAGCACACCCACAGCCCCCGAGGCAGAACTATAACCGGATTCCGGCCAAGGGCGAGTCCCCCCAGCGGGCCAAGGGCGGTTGCAGGCAGCATTCCGCGCGGGGTATAGGGTTTCGTTAACCACGCATGGTCCAGTCTGGCCGCGGCGGAAGGAATCAGGGGGGGCGGCATGGCCGGGTCGGTGAACAAGGTGATCCTTATCGGGAATCTGGGCCGCGACCCCGAGGTGCGGTCGTTCCAGAACGGCGGCAAGGTGGTGAACCTGCGCATCGCCACGTCGGAAACCTGGCGCGACAAGGCCTCGGGCGAGCGCAAGGAGCGCACCGAATGGCACTCGGTCGCGATCTTCAACGAGAACATCGCCAAGGTGGCCGAGCAGTATCTGAAGAAAGGGTCCAAGGTGTACATCGAGGGCCAGCTGGAAACCCGCAAGTGGCAGGACCAGTCAGGGCAGGACCGCTATTCGACCGAAGTGGTGATCCGTCCCTTCCGGGGCGAGCTGACGCTGCTGGACGGGCGTGATGGCGGGGGCGGCGGCTATGCCGAGGACCGCGGCTATGACGAGGCGCCGCAGGGCCGGGTATCGGGTGGCGGCGGGTCATCGGGCGGTGGCGGCGGTGGCTCGCGGGGCGGCTATGCGCCCTCGGGCGGCGGCGGTCGCGGCGACATGGACGACGAGATTCCGTTCTGATCGGGGCGCCCGGGGGGCCGACAGATGATCGACCTGTATCGGCGTTCGTGGGCAGCACTTCGGCTGTTCTGGCCAATAATGATTCTGCTTGCCGTTCTGGTCGAGGGGATCGGATACTGGTTTGAGGGGAGCACCTCCGCATCAACGGGCGAAACGGTGGCCTTGATCATCTTTGCCTATTCGGTGCACCGCTACTTTTTGTTCGATGAAAACCCGATGCTGTTGAGAACCCACAAGGATGGGCCGCCGCAGCGGATGGGGCGGTTCATTCTTCTATCTTTCCTCATCATTCTCCTGGCCGTAGCCGCCGGAATTGGCGTCACGGTATTTCTCGGCATCGGCCTCGTGCATCCTTTTGGCCGGCCGGTCGCGCTGCTCTTCGTGTTGATTAGCAACCTGCTCCTGCTCTCGCTGTTGGGCACAGCGCTGCCCGCGGCTGTGGCGGGCGACAGGTTCGGGTTTGGGGTGACAATCGCGCGCGGGCGGCGGACGTTTCGGCAGGTGTTCGGCGGTCTGCTGTACGGGTCGGGTCTGGTCGGGACGATATCGTTTTTCGCGGTCACCACCGCCGCGCTGATGATACCGGAAAACGCGCCTGTCGCTGCCACATTGGCGCTCAATGCGGCAGCGTCGGTGGCGGGCATGATCTCGTCACTGCTGGCCGTGGCCGTGTTGTGCCGGGCCTACCGCAGCCTGCCCGCGGAAGGCCCGGCCGCCGCGCCTTACAGCCCCGCGTAGATCTGCGCCACCCGGTCCACCGCCGCCTCGGGCGACATCGCTTCGCTCCCGCCCGTGCGGCGCGAAGTCAGTTCGACCTTGCCATCGGCCAGCCCGCGCGGCCCCACGGTAATGCGCCAGGGCAGGCCGATCAGGTCCATCGTGGCGAACTTGGCGCCCGCGCGTTCCTCGCGGTCGTCGTACAGCGGCTCCAGCCCCTTCGCCGTCAGCGCGGCATACAGCGACGCGCAGGCGGCATCCGTCGCCCCGTCGCCCTGCTTCAGGTTCACGATCCCCACCGGGAAAGGCGTCACGCCCTCGGGCCAGATGATGCCCTTGTCGTCATGCGACGCCTCGATGATCGCGCCTAGCAGGCGCGACACGCCAATGCCGTGCGACCCCATGTGCACCGGCACCCGCTCGCCCTTGTCGTTCACCACCAGTGCCTTCAGCGGTTCGGAATACTTGGTCGAGAAGTAGAAGATCTGCCCCACCTCGATACCACGCCCCACCTTGCGGTGCGCCTCGGGGATGGTGTCGAACACCGCCGCGTCATGCGTCTCGTCGGTGCGGGCGTAAAGCGTGGTGAACTCCTTGCACACCGATGCCACCGCGTCGCGGTCGTCATAGTCGATGTCGCGGGCGCCCAGTTTCAGGGCCGTGACCCGGTCGTCGAAGAACACCTCGCTCTCGCCCGTCTGTGCCAGCACCAGGAATTCATGCGTGTTGTCGCCGCCGATGGGGCCAGAGGCTGCCCGCATCGGGATGGCCGTCAGCCCCATGCGTTCATAGCTGCGCAGGTACGTCACCATGTGGCGGTTGTAGGCGTGCAGCGCCGCGTCCTTGTCGATGTCGAAGTTGTAGCCGTCCTTCATCAGGAACTCGCGCCCACGCATCACGCCGAACCGCGGGCGCATCTCGTCGCGGAATTTCCACTGGATGTGGTACAGCGTCAGCGGCAGGTCCTTGTAGCTGTTCACATGCGCGCGGAAGATGTCGGTGATCATCTCTTCGTTCGTGGGGCCGTACAGCAGGTCGCGCTTCTGCCGGTCGGTGATGCGCAGCATTTCCTCGCCATAGTCGCCGTAGCGGCCGCTTTCGCGCCACAAGTCGGCGGGCTGGATCGTGGGCATCAAGAGCGGAATGTGCCCGGCGCGCTGCTGCTCCTGGTGCACGATCTCTTCGATCCGGCGCAGCACGCGATAGCCCAGCGGCAGCCAGGAATAGATGCCCGCCGCTTGCTGCTTGATCATCCCCGCCCGCAGCATGTAGCGGTGCGAGACGATCTGCGCCTCGGCGGGGTTTTCCTTCAGCACGGGCAGGAAATAGCGGGTCAGGCGCATGGGCGTCTCCGGGGCTTCGCGGGTTGACGGTTCCTAGCGGCTGGCGCCCGGCACGGCAAGCGGGGGGCACGGCAAGCGGTCCGGGCAGACCCGGACCGCCCCCGGAACGTTATCCCCTGCCGCGCGACTTGGCCGACTGCATCATCCGCGTCCCGCGCATCACCTTGCCGCCGGGGTGCTTGCCCCCCTTCAGCGAAGCGGGGTCAAAGCCCTTGCGCGGCGCTGCAGGGGCAGGCGCGGGTTTCGGAGCAGGCGCCGAGGGTTCGCCCGGCGGGGGGTTCTTGCTGTTTGGCATGATGGTGGTCCTGTGGATCAGGGAAAGGTCAGGCCCGGCGGCACAATACCGCGGGCGGGTTCCGGCACGGCCTCAGCCGCGCCGCCGCACGAAGCAGAAAACTGTCCGGTCCATTGTCAGGGCACTCCCGTATTGCCGCAACCCTACCCCCGCCGTGGCCCGCCGTCAACTTGGGCGGGTCCGGCGGCACGGGGAAGGCGAACCCCGATGCGCGGCGCCCTACCGGGCGCGGGCAACCTCGGTGACGCGGCCTGTCGTGGGGTCAACCACCACTTTCCAGGTTTCCCCCTTGGCGTCCCGGCAGGTGGCCGCAACGTGCCCCGCCTCGACCGCCATCGCCTGCAGCGGACAACCGGCAAGGTCCATGGCCTGCTTCAGCTCTTCGGCCGACGCGCCGACCGGCTGGCCGATCGAGGGAAGCGTGGCCTGCGCGGCAAAGGGGATCAGACAGAACGCCAGCGCAACATGCGCGGCACGCGGAACACACGAAAACACAGGCATTGAACGGTCCTTGACATGGGTGCCGGCAAAGCACGCCGACGCCTCGCCCTTACGCCAGCGCCTTTGGCGGCGGAAGATGCCGCGACGCGGCGATGCGACATTGGGGCTGGCAGCGCGGTGCCGCGGCAACACCCTTGCGCCACACCCTTGCACCACGGGCCGGGACAGGCCATGTGAAGGCAAACCGGAGCCCGCGCATGGCCCTGCCGATACGTGAACAGGCAAAATACTGGGGCATCGCGACGGCGGTGTTCTTTCTGGCCATGTGGCTTATGGGCCCGGTCATCCTGCCCTTTGTCGTGGGCGGGGCGGTTGCCTACATGCTGGACCCCATTGCCGACCGGCTGGAACGCTTGGGCCTGCGGCGGGCGCTGGCCACCACGATCATCGCGCTGGCGGTGCTTCTGCTGGTGGTCTTGCTGGTGCTGGCGGTCATCCCGACCCTGTTTGCCCAGCTGACCTCGCTGATCAACGCCGCGCCCGAGATATTCCAGCGGCTGCAGGTCTTTGTGGCCGAACGGTTTCCGCAGCTGGCGGACGAAACGTCGACGGCCCGGCAGACGCTGGGGCAGATCGGGCAGACGATCCGGGAACGCGGCGGCGAATTCGCGCAGGCCCTGGTGGGCGGCGCGGTGGGCATCATCAACGCGGTGGTGTACATCGTGGTGGTGCCGGTGGTCAGCTTCTACATGCTGCTGGACTGGGACCGCATCGTCGCCCGCATCGACGCGCTGCTGCCGCGCGATCATGCGCCGGTGATCCGCCAGCTTGCGTCCGAAATTGACAGGGTTCTGGCGGCCTTCGTGCGCGGGCAGCTGTCGGTCTGCCTTCTGATGGGGGTGTTCTATGGCGTGGCGCTGGCGCTGACCGGGTTGCCTTTCGGGCTGATCATCGGGTCCATTGCCGGGGCCGTGACCTTCATTCCCTATGTCGGTGCGCTTTTGGGCGGTGCGCTGGCCGTCGGACTTGCCCTGTTCCACTTCTGGGGCGACTGGCTGTCGATCGGCATCGTGGGCGGCATCTTTGCGCTGGGGCAATTCCTGGAAGGCAACGTGGTGACACCGAAACTGGTGGGTGACTCGGTGGGGCTGCACCCGGTGTGGCTGATGTTCGCCCTTTCCGCCTTTGGCGCCCTGTTCGGCTTCCTGGGGCTCTTGGTGGCGGTGCCGGTGGCGGCGGCGATCGGCGTGCTGGCCCGGTTCGCCATGGCGCAGTATCAGGACAGCCTGCTGTACCGCGGACGTACCCCCCCCGGGGACCCCGAACCGTGACCGGCCAGCTGGCGTTCGACCTGCCCCTGCGCCCGGCGCTGGGGCGCGAGGCGTTCTTTGCCGCGCCGTCCAACGCCGCGGCGCTGGCCTTGGTCGAGGGCTGGCAGGACTGGTCCGGCGGTCGTCTGGTGCTGGCGGGGCCCGCGGGCGCGGGCAAGACCCACCTTGCGCAGGTGTTTGCACAGTCGGCCGGTGCGACTGTACTTGCCGCATCCGGGCTTGCATCGGCCGACCTGCCGGCGCTGGCCAGCCGGGCAATGGCGGTGGAAGACGCCGACCGCATGGCGGGCGATGCTGCCGCCGAACTGGCGCTGCTCCACCTTTGGAATATGGTGGCCGAGGCGGGCGGGCGGCTTCTGGTCACCGGAACCGGCGTGCCCGCCGGGTGGGGCATCGCCCTTCCCGACCTCGCCAGCCGCCTGACCGCCGCACCGCTTGCCATGCTCGAACCGCCCTGCGACCGGCTTCTGGCGGCGCTGCTGGCCAAGCTCTTCGCAGACCGGCAACTGGCCGTGGCGCCGGCCGTCATCACCTACCTGGTCCCGCGGATGGAACGCTCGGCCGCCGCCGCGCAAGACATCGTGGCCGGGCTTGATGCGCTGGCCCTGGAACGCCGGCAGCCTGTCACCGTGCGGCTCGCGTCACAGGCGCTGGCCGACAGGGCGTCCGGCCAACCCTAAGGCATTGCCCGCCGCCGCGCATTGCGCAACACTGCCTCACCGTATTCCAAAAAGGCCGAAGATGCCCGACGCCGACTTCCTGAAGGAAGCCTTTCCCGCTCCCGTCACCCTGCCCGAGGCCGAAACCGCCGGGCCGCGCCGGTTCTTCAACCGCGAACTCTCGTGGCTTGCCTTCAACTGGCGCGTCCTGGAAGAGGCCGCGAACCCGCAGGTGCCGCTTCTGGAACGGCTGCGCTTCCTGTCGATCAGCGCCACCAACCTCGATGAATTCTACATGGTGCGGGTGGCCGGGCTCTTGGCGCTGGCCCGCAACGGCAATGCCACCCGGTCCGAAGACGGGCGAACCCCGGCCGAACAGCTGGAACTGATCAACGCCGATGCGCGGCGGCTGATGGCGCTGCAGCAGCAGGTCCTGAACAAGCTGAAGAAGCTGATGGAGGCCGAGGGGATCTCGATCCTGACCCGGTCCAAGCTGACGGCGCGCGACCTGAAGCATCTGGACGAACACTTCCTGCACAAGGTGTTCCCGGTGCTGTCGCCGCTGGCCATCGACCCGGCGCATCCCTTTCCGTTCATCCCCAACACCGGCTTCTGCCTGGCGCTGGAACTGGAACGCGCCACCGATCACCGCCCGCTGAAGGCGCTTCTGCCGATCCCGCAACAGATCGCCCGCTTCGTGGCGCTGCCGGGCAAGCCCGGTGAAAACCGCTTCCTGCCGCTGGAAGAGCTGCTTCTATTGCACCTCAATCGCCTGTTCCCCGGGTATGTCGACCGGGGCCACTGCGCCTTCCGCGTGCTGCGCGACAGCGACCTGGAAGTCGAGGACGAGGCCGAGGATCTGGTGCGCGAGTTCGAGACGGCGCTGAAACGCCGCCGCCGGGGCGAGGTGATCCGGCTGAAGATGACCGGCGGCGCGCCCGAGGCCCTGCGCGCCACGATCATGGACGAACTGGCGGTGGCCGCGGACCAGATCGTCGAAGTGCGCGGCATGCTGGGGATGGCAGACCTGAAAGAGCTTGTCCTCTCCTCCCGCCCCGATCTTCTGTGGCCCCCCTTTACCCCCCGCGTGCCCGAGCGTGTGCAGGACCACGACGGCGACATCTTCTCGGCCATCCGGCAGAAGGACATGCTGCTGCACCACCCGTACGAGACCTTCGACATGGTCATCCGCTTCCTGCAGCAGGCGGCAACCGACCCGAACGTGCTGGCGATCAAGCAGACGCTGTACCGCACGTCCTGGGACAGCCCCGTCGTCAGCGCGCTGTGCGAGGCGGCCGAGGCGGGCAAGTCGGTGACGGCGCTGGTGGAACTGAAGGCGCGCTTCGACGAGGCGGCAAACATTCGGCAAAGCCGCCGCCTGGAACGCAGCGGCGCGCATGTGGTGTACGGCTTCATCAACTACAAGACCCACGCCAAGATCAGCACCGTTGTGCGGCGTGAGGGCGAGAGTCTGGTGACCTACACCCACTACGGCACCGGCAACTATCACCCGATCACCGCGCGCATCTACACCGACCTGTCGTTCTTCACCTGCGACGCCGCGCTGGGGCGCGATGCGACCAAGGTGTTCAACTACCTGTCGGGCTATGTGCAACCCGAGGGGCTGGAAAACATCGCCATCTCGCCCATCACGCTGAAGTCGCGGCTTCTGGAACTGATCGCAGCCGAGGCCGACCATGCCCGCGCCGGGCGGCCGGCCGACATCTGGGTGAAACTGAACAGCCTGATCGAGCCCGACGTGATCGACGCGCTCTATGCCGCCAGCCAGGCAGGGGTGCGCATCAACTGCGTGGTGCGCGGCATCTGCGGCATCCGGCCGGGGGTGAAGGGGCTGAGCGAGAACATCCGGGTCAAGTCCATCGTCGGCCGCTTCCTGGAACACAGCCGCATCGTCTGCTTCGGCAACGGCCGCGGCCTGCCGCACAAGAAGGCGCGGGTGTTCTTCTCCAGCGCCGACTGGATGGGGCGCAACCTGACCCGCCGCGTGGAAACCCTGGTCGAGGCGCTGAACCCCACGGTCAAGGAACAGATCCTGTCGCAGATCATGGCGGCGAACCTGGCCGACACGGCGCAAAGCTGGGTGCTGTCGCCCGACGGCACCTACCGCCGCCGCCCGCCCGAAAGGGACGCCTTCAACTGCCACCGCTTCTTCATGGAAAACCCTTCGCTGTCGGGCCGCGGTCGGGTCGGCGCGGCGGATGCGCCGCGGCTGGCCACGGCGCCGGACGAAACGCGGGCGGCCGAGTGAACCTGCCGCGTTGACCGCCATGCCCTGCCCGGTCATGTTCGCGACGCGCTGCACCGGCGGGAATCGGACTGGCAGATGGATGATCGCGTGACGGGAACCACTAACGACTCGTGGCACCGCTTCGGACCGCCGCTGTTCGATGACCCCAAGGCGCGGGCGCTCAGCCGCGTGGGCGTGGTGGACGTGGGGTCGAACTCGGTGCGCATGGTGGTGTTCGACGGCGCCGCCCGCAGCCCGGCCTATTTCTACAACGAGAAGATCATGGCGGGCCTGGGACAGGGGTTGGCGCAGACCGGCCGCCTGAACGCGAAGGGCAAGGCGCGCGCACTGGCGGCGCTGCGGCGGTTTGCGTTGCTGGCCAAGGGGATGGAGGTCAGCCCAATGACCTGTGTCGCCACCGCGGCAGTGCGTGAGGCCGAGGACGGCCCGGCCTTTCAGGCCGAGGTCGAGGCCGAGACGGGGCTGACGCTGCACGTCATTTCCGGCGACGAAGAGGCCCGGCTGTCGGCACAGGGCGTGCTTCTGGGCTGGCCCGACGCGCGCGGCATCGTCTGCGACATCGGCGGCAACTCGATGGAACTGGCACGTCTGGGCGACGGCCGCGTGGGCCACCGGCTGACCACGCCGCTGGGCCCGTTCCGCGTGCGTGAAATGGACAGCAACCCGGCCCGGCGGCGCGAAGCGATCCGCGCCATCCTGAAGCGTGCCGCCGACGACCTGAAGTCGTCCAATGAACGCATCTACCTGGTCGGCGGGTCGTGGCGGGTGATCGCCCGGCTGGACATGGAGCGGCGCGGCTATCCGCTGCATGTGCTGCACGAATACCGCATGACGCCACGGTCGCTTGTGGACACGCTGGACTGGATCACCGCCTCGGACCCGGCCGTCCTGCGCGTGCGCACCGGTACCGGGGCCGAGCGGATGGACCTTGTGCCGCAGGCCGTCGAGGTGCTGCGCGAACTGGTGGCGGTGTTCAAGCCGAAAGAGATCGACGTGTCGTCCTACGGCATCCGCGAGGGGCTTCTGTACGAACAGATGCCGCCCGACCTGCGCGCCCGCGACCCGCTGGTCGAGGCCTGCCGGGTGGCCGAGCAGACCGGCGCGCGCATGCCCGGCTTTGGCAAGCAGCTGTTCCACTTCCTGCTGCCCCTGTACCGCGATGCGCCGGATGCGCGGCTGCGCCTGGTCAAGGCCGCCTGCCTGCTGCACGACACCACCTGGCGCGCCCACCCCGATTATCGCGCCGAGGTCTGCTTCGACAACGCCACCCGTGCAAACCTGGGCGGGCTGGACCACCCCGGCCGGGTGTTCCTGGGGCTGGCGCTGTTGCACCGCTACAAGAACAGCCGGGCCGGATCGCGGCTGGAGCCGCTTCTGGGCCTCCTGAACGACGAACAGATCCAGGAGGCCGAGGTGCTGGGCAAGGCCATGCGGTTCGGCGCGATGTTCAGCGTGGCCGACCCGGCCGAGGCCGGGCGGCTGGACTGGAAGCCGAAGAAGCGCGTGCTGGAACTCACGCTGACCGATCTGGGCGATGGCCTGTTCGGCGAGGTGGCGGCGGCTCGGTTCACCTCGCTGGCGGCGGCGCTGCGGGCGCAGGCTGTAGTCCGGCAGGGGGATGCCGATGCGGCTTGACCATCTGGCGGTGACGGCACCCGATCTGGACGCAGGCACCGCGGCAGTCGAGGCGGCGCTGGGCGTACGGCTGGCGCCAGGCGGGCAGCACCCGAACATGGCCACGCACAACCGGCTTCTGGCCCTGGGCGATGTGTATCTCGAGGTGATCGCCCCCGACCCTTCGCTGCCCCGCCCCCCGCACCCCCGCTGGTTCCGCATGGACGAACGCCGCGGCACGGGCCTGACGAACTGGATCTGCGCGGTCGATGACCTCGACACCGCCCTTGCCGCTGCGCCCCCCGGCACCGGCATTGCCACCCCGCTGTCGCGCGGGGCCTACCGCTGGCGCTTTGCCGTGCCGCCCGACGGCCGCCTTCCCTTCGACGACGCGCACCCCGCGCTGATCCAGTGGCAGGGCGACCTGCATCCCGCCGGTGCACTGCCCGATGCGGGCGTACGCCTGGCGACGCTGACCATCCGCCATCCGCAAGCCGACGCCCTCCGCGCGGCTCTGGCGGCGCTGGATGACCCGCGCGTGGTCATCCTCGAGGGTCCCCTGCACCTGAGCGCCGCCTTCGACACGCCGCATGGCCGCCGCCACCTGTAGGCCGCGCGCCACCGACCCGCGCGCATCGGGCCTGATCCGGGCCCGAACGTCGCCACCCTTCACTAATTCACCTGACATCGCCCGAAGATGCGCTATGCTGCACCTGCATCGGTCGGGTGTTCGAGTCGTGTCGATCTGGAAACGCATAGCCGAGGCGCTGGCAGCGCTGGGGCGTGGCGAGGGTTTCGCTGCGCTTCTGGATCGTTTGCGCGGCGTGGCGCCCGCCACCCCCGAAAGGTCGGTGGCCTTCACCATCGCCATCATCGCGCTGGGCGCCAAGATCGCCAAGGCCGACGGCCGGGTGACCCGTGACGAGGTCGAGACTTTCCGCCGCTTCTTCACCATCGCGCCCGAGGAAGAGGCCAACGCCGCGCATGTGTTCAACCTGGCCCGGCAGGACGTGGCGGGATACGACGACTATGCCCGCAAGATTGGCGACATGTTCCGCGAAGATCACGAGGAAACGCTGAAGGACGTGCTGGAAGGGCTGTTCGCGCTGGCGATGTCCGATGGCGCCTTCCACGCCCAGGAAGACCGCATGCTGGCCGAGGTGGCGCGTATCTTCCGCATCGACCCGTCGTGTTTCCGCGCGATCCGCGCCCGCTATGTCGAAGGTGCCCCGCGCGACCCCTACGAAATCCTCGGCGTCTCGGCCTTTGCCGAACCCGACGTGGTGCGCGAGGCATGGAAGCGCGCCGTGCGCGAAACCCACCCCGACCGGCTGATGGCCCGCGGCGTGCCGCCCGAAGCGGTGAAGCTGGCCGAACGCCGGATGGCCGCCATCAACGCCGCCTGGGAAGAGATCAATGCCAAACGCGCCGCCTGAGGCGCACCTGCGGCTGGCGACTTGGAACGTGGAATGGTTCAACGCGCTGTTCGACGTGAACGGGCGCCCGTTGCACGATGCCGAGTACTCCTCTCGATACCAGGTGACACGGGCGCAGCAGCTGGACGCGATCGCTGCCGTGCTGCGCGCCGCCGATCCCGACGGGGTGATGGTGGTCGAGGCGCCCGACAGCAACGGACGACGCAACACCGTGCGGGCACTTGAACGCTTTGCCGGATGGGCCGGTCTGCGCCAGCGCCGCGCGCTGACCGGCTTTGTCAGCGAAACCGAGCAGGAAATCGCCTTCCTTTACGATCCCACCCGCTTGTCCGCCCGCCACGACCCGCTGGCCGGTGGCGTTCCGCGGTTCGACCGCCAGTATCACTACGACCTGGACACCGACGCGGCACCCGAGGTGATCCGCTTCGACAAGCCGCCGCTGGAACTGGCGGTCGATGTGCCCGGCGGGCGGCTGCGGCTGATCGGGGCGCACCTGAAATCGAAGAACCCCCGCAGCGGGGGCGACCGTACCGAGGAAATCCGCGTGGCGATCGAGAACCGCCGCAAGCAGCTGGCGCAATGCCTGTGGCTGCGGGCGCGGGTCGAGCATCACCTGACGGCCGGTGACGACCTGATCGTGCTGGGCGATTTCAACGACGGCCCGGGGCTGGACGAGTACGAGCGGCTGTTCGGCCGGTCGGGGGTGGAAATCGTGCTGGGCCACGACGCGGCCCCGCCGCTGCGCCTGCACGACCCGCATGCCGCCATGGCCCTGTCCTCGCGCATCGGCGTCACGCCGACCACGGCGCGGTTCTACATCAAGCCGCCGGGGCGGTTCTTCCAGGCGCTCCTGGACTTCATCATGGTCTCGCCCGGCCTTTCGGCGCGCCGTCCGGTGTGGCGCATCTGGCACCCGTTCGACGACCCGCAGATTTCCGCCGACCCCGCGCTGCGCGACGCCCTGCTGACGGCGTCCGACCACTTCCCGGTGACGCTCGACATCCCCATATCTGTGCCTGCCTGACCCAAGGAGGCCACGATGCGCGCACTGCCCGCCGCCCCCGCCCTGTTGCTGGCCGCCCTGCTGGCCGCAATGCCCGCCGCCGCGCAAAACGCGGATGAGCCGCCCAGCCTGATGCAGCGCGGGGCCGAGATGTTCCTGCGCGGGCTGATGGAAGAGGCCGAGCCCGCCCTGTCCGAGATGGAACGCGCCTTCCGCGAGCTTGAACCCTCGCTGCGCGCCATGGGCCCAGCCTTGCAAGATCTGGTGGCAATGATCGAGGACATCGGCAACTACGAACCGCCCGTCCGCCTGCCCAACGGCGACATCCTCTTGCGCCGCAAACCCGGCGCCCCGCCGCTGCAACCCGCCTCGCCGCCCGCCCCCGGCGAGATCGAGCTTTAGCGGGGGGTAATCTGCAGGGCGCGCAAGGCGTTCAGGATCACGGCCACGTCGATCGCCTCTTGCAACAGCGCCCCCTGCACCGGGGGAAGGTAACCCAGCGCCGCCGCCACCATGCCAAGGCCCGACAGGCCAATGCCGACAACCACGCTTTGCAGGGCGATGGCGCGCGACCGGCGGGCAATCTCCAGCCCCGGTGCCAGGCGGTCGATACGGTCGACCAGCAAGACCACATCTGCGGCCTCCGCCGAGGCGGCGGAACCCCGCGCGCCCATCGCCACACCGACGTCTGCCGCGGCCAGTGCCGGGGCGTCGTTCACCCCGTCACCCACCATCATCACCGGCCCGCCCGCGCGTTCGGCCAGCACCAGCGCCACCTTTCCCGGCGGTGTCAGGTCGGCGATGATCGCGTCCAGCCCCAGTCCCGCCGTCACCCGCGCCGCAACATCGGCGCGGTCCCCCGTCGCCATCACGATGCGCGCGATGCCAAACCGGCGCAGCGCAGCCAGCATGTCACCGACGCCCTCGCGCAGCGGGTCGGCCAGTTCAAGATGCCCCACCAATTGCCCGTCGCAACCCAAAGCCACAGCTTGCACGCCCGCGCCCGCAATGCCGGACAGTTGCGAAAGGCCCAAGCTGCGCGCCACGAAGGATGTCGAACCCACGGCCACGGACCGGCCGCCGATCCGGCCCGTCAGCCCCTCGCCCGGCGTTTCGCGCACGTCCTCGGGTACAGGCAGGGGCAGGTTCCGCGCCGCCGCCGCCGCGACCAGCGCCTGCGCCACCGGATGTTTCGAGGCCTGGTCCAGCGCCGCCGCAACCTGCAGCACCTGCGCCTCGCTCCAACCGTCACTTGCCACGATCCGCGTGATCTGCGGACGTCCGTCGGTCACCGTGCCGGTCTTGTCAAGCACCAGCGTGCGGACCCGCGCCATGGCTTCCAGCGCGCGCGCGCCTTTGACAAGCACGCCGTGCTGCGCCGCCCGCGACAGCCCGGCCACCAGCGCCACCGGCACCGCCAGGATCAGCGGGCAAGGTGTTGCCACAACCAGAACTGCGACCGCACGGATGGGATCGCCGGTCAACTGCCAGGCCGCACCCGCCAGCGCCACAGTGGTTGCCAGAAAGCCCAGCGCCCACCGGTCGGCCAGTCGTGCCATCGGCGCACGCGACGCCTGTGCCTGTTCGACCAGCCGCACGATCGCGGCATAGGTGCTGTCGGCCGCGGCGCGGGCCGCCACCATCTCGAAAGGCTCGCCGACGTTGGTCACTCCGCTCGACACCTCGGCACCGGGCGACAGGCGAACGGGCAGGGATTCGCCCGTGATCGCCGAAGAATCAAGCAGGGCCGCAACGGCAACCTGCCCGTCCACCGGCACCACATCTCCCTGCCGGATCAGCAGCCGGTCGCCCGCGGCCACCGCGTCCAGCGGAACTTCCTCCATCATCTGTCCCGTCAGGCGCTTGGCGCTGCGCGGCACGCGCGACAGCAGGCCATGCATCTCGCGCCGTGCCCGGCCTTGGGCAAAGGCTTCAAGAAAGGTGCCGCCCGCATACATCAGCGCAACAACCGCTGCGGCCAGCGTCTCGCCAAATGCCAATGCGGCCGACATCGACAGCGCCGCCACAATGTCCAGGCCCACATCACCACGACGCAGGCCGCGAAGGATGTCGACGACCAAGGACAGAAGTACGGGCACCGCGCCAGCTGTCCAGGCCCGTGCCGCCATGACGTCATTGCCGAAAAACCACAGCGCCAGCCCGGCGCAAAGGCCGCAGGTCGCGATCAGCAGGATGGCCAGATCGAACCTGCCCGTGCCTTCCATCGCGCCCACCCCTGCGACCCGCCGTCTGGCTAGCAGGCGGCGCAGCCCGTGGCCACGGTCAGTTCGCCGCAGCGATGGTGAACACACATGGGTCCGACACCAGTTCCGGCGGCGTCACGCACAGCCCCTGCGCCACCTGCCAGGCCGCCAGCACTTTCGGCACATAGTCGCGCGTTTCGGCATAGGGCGGCACGCCGTTGTTCGCGTCCACCGCCCCCTCGCCCGCGTTGTAGGCCGCCAGCACCATCAGCGGATCGCGGTCGAACCGCTTCATCAGCCAGTCCAGGTAGGCCACCCCGCCGCGGATGTTCTGCGCGGGGTCTTTCGAATCGGTCACGCCAAACCGTTCGGCGGTGGCGGGAATCAACTGCATCAGGCCCTGCGCCCCGGCACTGCTGACCGCCTCGGGATTGCCCGCGCTCTCGATGCCGATCACCGCCAGCACCAGCGCAGGCGACACCTCGGTGCCCAGCGTGGCGGTCAGGATGTCGGTGCCATAGGTCTGCGCCACGTTCTGCAGGTGCTGCATCCGCGGCGCCCGCACGCGGGCCCCGGCGGGCCCCTGCGACAGCGCCGCAACCGCCTCGGGGAACCGGCCACGGGCCACGCCCAGCGTGGGCGAGATCAGATCCCAGTACCACGCATAGTCGGTGCCCGGCACCGGCGCGGGGGGCGGCGCGTTCGGGTCGGCCAGGGCGGGGGCGGGGGCGGCGTTCACCGGCGGCTCGGGCTTCGGCTCGGGTGTTTTCACCGCCAGCCGCCGCGCCTGTTCGGCGGGGTCGATCTGCACGGTGATCAGCTTTCCCTTGCCCCCGGGCGGCTTGACCCGGCGAAACGTGAAATCCTCAACCGAAGCCAGCCCCTGCGCCGCAGCGGCCCAGGACCAGCACAGAAGAATGGCCGCCGCGATTCCCGCAACGGCGCCGCGCTTGATGTGGGACATTGCCTGCTCGCCTGCCCATCGCTGTTGTTGTCGCCGAATCTCTCAGGTTTTCGGCGCCCGCGTCACCCGGAAATCGCATCCGATTATGGCAGCACTGCGGCACAACGGCAGTTTGGCAACACATGTAATCAGGGCAGGGCCGCGAAGTGTCCGTCTAAGCCATTGCCAAACAACATTTTACCCGGAAGAAGGGGCGCCTTCTGCATGTCGCGAAAATGCCCGATTGACGGCCATATGCCGCCACAGCAGACCAGCAAATTCTTTCCATACCGAGACGGCAACCGGTCGTGTCCGGTTTTCTCACAGAACCGAACCGGTGCCAGACCTGACTAGTAACCCCTGTGGAAAGGACTACCGCCATGAAACTGCTGAACCTCTTCAAATCCTTCTCGAAAGACGAATCCGGCGCCGTGACGGTGGACTGGGTCGTGCTGACCGCCGCCATCGTGGGCCTGGGTCTGCTCGTCATCGCCACCATCGGGCCGGCCATCGAAGACACCGCCGGCGTGATCGTCGGCGACCTGCAGGAAGCCTCGACCCGCTGAACCTGACCTCCAGCTGGCAGCGATACGGCCCCGGAAACGGGGCCGTTTTCGTTTTCCGGGTCTGGAAGCTGGCGGGGCGGCGCCGGAATACACAAACGGCGCGTGAATTTTCCCTGAACTCTTCTCGGAATCATCCAAATCCCGCCCCAATCCCCCGGCAAAACACCGTCATCCGAAGCGGGACAACATGCAGGCCCGGCGGTAAGCAACGTGAAACCCAAGGGCCAAGGAGCCATCGAATGAAACTGCTGAACCTCTTCAAATCCTTCTCGAAAGACGAATCCGGCGCCGTGACCGTGGACTGGGTCGTGCTGACCGCCGCCATCGTGGGCCTGGGCCTGCTCGTCATGGCGACCATCGGGCCGGCCATCGAAGACACCGCCGGCGTGATCGTGGGCGACCTGCAGGAAGCCTCGACCCGCTGAACCTGACCAGCCATTTGAAAGAATTCCAGGCGGCCCCGGAAACGGGGCCGCCCTACCCGTTTCCAGAACACGACCAATTTTGCCACGATTTTGCCTGATTTCGGCAGAATTTTGACACATCCGGTGTTGCGATCCTTTTCCGATGGGGGCGCTAGGGGCTGCCGCACCGGCGTGATGTCAACCCTGTAGGAATCTCGCAATGAAGCTGCCGCACTTTCTGATGTCCTTCGCCAAGGACGAATCGGGCGCCGTGACCGTTGACTGGGTGGTTCTGACCGCCGCCACCGTCGGTCTTGGCATGCTCGTGATCTCGATCATCGGCCCCGCCATCGAGGCGACGGCGAATGTGATCATGCAAGACCTGGAAACCGCCGCGAACCGCTGAGGTCACGCCAAGGTGCCGAAGGCGCGGCCCCGGCCACGGGGCCGCGCCTTTTCGCACCTGCTGGGCACACCCGCCGGCCAATCCCTCGCTGCCCTGACAAGGCCGCGCAGTTTCTTGAAACTTTCCAGATCGCTCCGCATTCCCGCCCCAATCCCCCGGCAAAACATCCTCATCCGAAGCGGGACAACATGCAGGCCCGACGGTAAGCAAAGTGAAACCCCAGGGCCAAGGAGCCATCGAATGAAACTGCTGAACCTCTTCAAATCCTTCTCGAAAGACGAATCCGGCGCCGTGACCGTGGACTGGGTCGTGCTGACCGCCGCCATCGTGGGCCTGGGCCTGCTCGTCATGGCGACCATCGGGCCGGCCATCGAAGACACCGCCGGCGTGATCGTGGGCGACCTGCAGGAAGCCTCGACCCGCTGAACCTGACAGCAATCGAACAGCGATACGGCCCCGGAAACGGGGCCGTTTTCGTTTTCCGTCAGGTGCGACTTCTCGTTTCCGTTCCCACAAGGGAACCAGAAACGCCGCGTTCACGCCACATTCGGCGGCTACCCACGGCCTTGGGTGTGGGTACGATTGCGGGAGTGTAGGGATGAACAGCCTTCACGGACAAATTGCGACCCGTGCCCGCGGTTTCGCCGACAGCGAGGATGGCGCGGTCACCGTTGACTGGGTTGTCCTGACAGCTCTCATCGTGGGCATGTCGCTGGCGCTGTTCACCATTCTGACAGACGCGGTCTTCGAGACCGCAGCGGCAGGAGTTGCCGACAACGTGACGGAGGCGGGTCTGCGCTGAGGCAACCCGCCAGGGCCGAAGAAGCGGCCGGAAAGAAACAGGGTCGGAAAACCGGCCGGAAAGAAGTGGAGCAGGCAGATGCGCGCAGTCTTCGGTCTCGTCCTGGTGGTCGGCCTCGCCCTTGCCGGGGTGGCTGTCTACATGGTTCAGGGCTTTGTCGGAAAGAACCAGTCGGAACTGGCCCAGGAGCGCGCGTTCCGCGCCAAGCTGGGGCCGGTGGTCGAGGTCTACGTCGTCAACAAGCCGCTGGCCTATGGCACGGCGCTGACGAAGGAAGACGTCCAGAAGGTGCTGATGCCCAAGAACAGCATGCCCGAGAACTTCTTCACCGAAGAGGCCGAACTGTTCCCGGGCAACTACGACGAACCGCGCTATCTGGTGCGCCAGATGGAGAAGATGGAGCCGCTGCTGGCGTCGAAGGTGACCAAACCCGGCGAAGTGGCGGGGCTGACTGCGCGCCTTGCGCCGGGAATGCGGGCCTTTGCCATCAAGGTTGATGTGGCCTCGGGCGTGTCGGGCTTCGTGCAGCCGGGCGACGTGGTCGACATCTACTGGACGGGTGCTGCCGAAAGCGAAGTGGGCAGCTTCACCCGGCTGATCGAAAGCTCGATGAAGGTCATTGCTGTCGACCAGACGGCGAACGCCGAAAACACCACCGGCACCCTGGTTGCGCGCACCGTCACGGTCGAGGCGACACCCGAAAAGGTGGCGCGGCTGGCGCAGGCACAGGCCACGGGCGGGCTGTCGCTGTCGCTGGTGGGCACCGGCGAAACGAACGAAGCCGCCATGATCGAGGTCGACAGCAAGGCGCTGCTTGGCATCGTCGAAAAGGTCGAGGTGGCAGCCCCGACCGAGAAGGTCTGCACGATCAAGACGCGCAAGGGCGCCGATCTGGTCGAGGTCCCGATCCCCTGCACCAACTAGGGGTTGTGTGCCGCGGCACCGGAAACACGATACGGGCACCCCATCTGGCGGTGCCCGTTTTTTCAACTGTTACTCTGTTGCAAGTTGTCCACATAAGGTACGCCCCGCAATCCTTTGATTCTTGCAAAAAATCGGCGACTCCGGCAAGGTTGCTTCCATACGCGGGCGAAAAGACCCGGTCCGAGGCGTGATCCGAAAGGCAGGTCACATGAGCATGCGAATCCTATTGACGGCCACCGCGCTTGGCGCGGCACTGTGCCTGTCCTTGCCACTGGCGGCGCCCGCGCAAACCCTGCGGGTTCAGTCGGGGGCCGCATCGTCGGCGCTGAACGTGCCGATGAACCGCGCCGTTGTGGTGGAAAGCGACACACCCTTCGCCGAACTCAGCATCGCCAACCCCGGCATCGCCGACATCTCCACCTTGTCGGACCGGTCGATCTATGTGCTGGGCAAGGCGCCAGGGCGCACCACGCTGACGCTCTTGTCGCCCGACGGCCAGCTGATCGCCAACGTCGAGGTGCAGGTCTCTCCCGACATTGCCGAGTTCAAGGAACGCCTGCGCCAGATCCTGCCGGGCGAGAACATCGAGGTGCGCACGGCCAATGACGGCATCGTGCTGTCGGGCACCGTCAGCTCCACCGCGAAACTGGACCGCGCGCTGGACCTGGCCAACCGCTATGCGCCCGAACGGGTGTCGAACCTGATGTCGGTGGGCGGAACCCAGCAGGTCATGCTGAAGGTCCGCTTTGCCGAAATGCAGCGGTCGGTGGCCAAGAACCTGTCCTCGTCCATCGGGATCCGGTCGAACTCCAGCGATGTCGGCGGCTTCGTCGGCACCGGCAACTTCAACTCGTCCACCACCGTGAACAACGTGTTCGACAACGGCGTCTTCCCCAACGGCAACAACGCGAACGGCGCGCTGGGCCTGGGCTTCACCGCCGGGTCGCTGGAATTCGCGGTGCTGCTCGAAGCGCTGGAATCGAAAGGCGTGGTGCGCACCCTGGCGGAGCCGAACCTCACCGCCCTTTCGGGGCAAGAGGCCAAGTTCCTGGCGGGCGGCGAGTATCCCATCCCCGTGGCCGGCGGCGACAACGGCATCACCATCGAATACAAGCCCTTCGGTGTGGAACTGAACTTCACCCCGGTGGTGGTCGATGCCGATGTCATCAACCTCACCATCAACGCCGCGGTCAGCTCGATCGACAACTCGATCACGGTTTCCAACGCCGACGGCTTTGCCATCAACGCCTTCAAGCGCCGCGAAACCTCAACCACGGTGGAACTGCGCGATGGCGAAAGCTTTGCCGTGGCGGGGCTTCTGCAGGATGACTTCCGCAACCTGAACGGCCAGGTGCCGTGGCTGGGCGACATCCCGGTGCTGGGTGCGCTGTTCCGTTCGGCCGA
The DNA here is from genome assembly GCA_964559535.1 of uncultured Rhodobacterales bacterium. GTDB lineage: Bacteria > Pseudomonadota > Alphaproteobacteria > Rhodobacterales > Rhodobacteraceae > CAZLIC01. The sequence continues at coordinate 23,079 of CAZLIC010000007.1, read as the reverse complement.
ATACCAGCGGGCGCAATCGGAACTGGTGATCATCGTCACTGCCCACCTGGTCACGCCGACGCGTGGCGAGGCGCTGGCCCTGCCGACCGATCGCGTGCGCCTGCCCACCGAAAAGGAGCTGTTCCTGTTCGGCAAGGTGCAGGGCACCTTCGGCAACACGCCCGCAGGCGAGGTTGCCCGGCAGGACTACAATTCTCCCTACGGCTATGTGATGGAGTAAGGACATGCGCGCGCGTCAACTCCTTCTGTCGGGGGCTGCCATCCTGGCGCTGGCCTCGTGCGGTGGCCAAGAGGCGGGGTCCGAGGTGGACATGGGCACCTTCGGCAACGCCAACATGAACAACTCTCTGGTGATGACCGGGCAGCGCGACTACGTCGTCGCCCTGCAGGACCGCTTCAACAAGGAAGTGACCGACACCATCACCTTCGCCTTCAACAGTGCCACGCTGGACGATGCGGCGATCCGGGTGCTGCGCGTCCAGGCGAACTGGATCAAGCAGTTCCCCGAACTGCGGTTCCGCGTCTATGGCCACACCGACCTTGTGGGGTCGAACGGCTACAACTACGCGCTGGGCAAGCGGCGGGCGCAGGCCGTTGTTGCCTACTTCGCCAGCCAGGGCATCAGCCGGTCGCGGCTCGAAGCGCTGGTCAGCTTCGGCGAGACGCGCCCGGTGGTGCAGACGCAGAACGAAGAGCGGCAGAACCGCCGCACGGTGACCGAGGTGTCGGGCTTCGTGCAGCGCCACCCCACCCTCTTGAACGGCAAGTATGCCGAGGTGATCTTCCGCGAATACATCGTGTTGGCCGAACGTCCGCATCCGCAGAACGTGGTGCAGGAAACCCAGACAAACCCCGGCGGCTAAGGCCGGGGACAGGGCGACTGGGGCCGCGCCACCGTGCGCGGCCCTTGTTTTTTTGGGGCCGCTACGGAAACAAAGCGGGCAGATTGCAATAAAATCGCGGAATAACAGTTTTTTAGCCCAAATCTCGCCACCATTCCCCGACACCTTCGCAGCAATGGGAACGGTGTGCGGAAAAAGGGTTTCGCCACCACGCCTTCGCCCCGATTCGCCCTTATCGGGCGGGTCGGAACGGCGCTGGCGGCAAGAGGGCAGAGGCGATGACGAGCGTGGCGAATCTCCAGCCGGAACCGGCACCGATCGTGGCCTGCACGATCAGCCGAGACGTGCAGAATTTTGAACTCCTGATCGACGACATGGAGCTTGAGCTTGGCGAAAGCTGGGGCGACCTGTCGTTCGAGGATGCGGCGGTCTTCCTGGACCAGCCTGATGCAGCCTCGCTTGAATTCGTGGCCATCGCCGTCGACGGCGAAGACGAGACGGACCTCGGGCGCATCACCGGCATCATCCGCAAGGCAAAGGAACGGTCGATCCGCGTCGTTCTCATTGCCCACAATGTCAGCCCGGTGGCCCTGCACCAGCTGCTGCGCCTCGGGGCCGACGATTTCGTGCCCTACCCCCTGCCCGAAGGCGCGCTGCACGAGTCGATCGAGCGGATGCGCAAGCCCGCGCCCGCCGCGGTCGCCGCAACCGCGCCCGAGGACGAGGTGGTGCATCACCCGGCGTTCAAGGCAAAGGGAGACCGGGATGGGGTTCTGCTGCCGGTGCACGGCATGTCCGGCGGCGTCGGCGCCACGACCTTTGCCACCAACCTCGCGTGGGAACTTGCAACGGTGGTCAAGCAGGACGCGCCGCGCGTCTGCCTGATCGACCTTGACCTGCAGTTCGGCGCGGTGTCCACCGGGCTCGACCTGCCCCGCCGCGACGCCGTGTTCGAAATCCTGACCGACACGGCGAATGCCGACAGCGAGTCGTTCCTGCGCTGCCTGCTGACCTTCAACGACAAGCTGCACGTCTTTACTGCCCCGCCCGACATGCTGCCGCTTGACCTGATCTCGGCCGAGGATGTGGGGCGCATCCTGGACATGGCGCTGGCCAACTTCGATTTCGTGGTCGTCGACATGCCGACCACCATCGTCAGCTGGACAGAAACGGTGCTGTCGCGGTCGCACGTGTACTTCTCGATGCTCGAACTTGACTTGCGCTCGGCGCAGAACGTGCTGCGCCTCACCCGTGCGCTGAAGGCCGAAGGGCTGCCGCACGAAAAGATGCGCTTCATCCTGAACCGCGCGCCGCGCTTTACCGACCTGTCCGCGAAAAGCCGGGTCAAGCGTATGGCCGAAAGCCTGGACATCGACATCGAGGTGCAACTGCCCGACGGCGGCCACCAGGTGACACAGGCAAACGACCACGGCCTTCCGCTGGCCGAAAGCGCAGCCAAGAACCCCATGCGCAAGGAAATCCAGAAACTCGCCAAGTCCTTGTACGATCTGAACAAGGCCACGGAAACCGGCAAGGCCTGAGGGCCGAAGTGACAGGGTGACACGATGTTCTCGCGTTTCAAGAAGCCCGACGGTCCCGCCGCGAAGGCTCAGCACTCAGCGCCGGTCGGCGCCGCCACACCGTCGGTCAAGGCGCCGGTCCCGGGCCAGAACGCGTCGGGCAAGCCCGCCGTCGCGCTGCGTCCCCTTCCCGCGGCGCAGCGCACCCCGGCCGAGGCGGCGATCTCGGACAAGGAGGCCAAGCGCAAGGAACGCCTGATGGAGCTCAAGGTCGAGCTGCACAAGCGCCTTCTGGAAAACCTGAACCTTGCCGCGCTGGAACATGCGACCGAGTCAAACCTGAAGCAGGAGATTTCCGCGATCATCTCCGAAGCGCTGGACGAGCTTTCGGTGGCGCTGAACAAGGAAGACCGCACCACGCTGAACCAGGAACTCTATGACGAGGTCATGGGCCTGGGTCCGCTGGAGCCGCTGCTGAAGGACGACACGGTCAACGACATCCTGGTCAACGGGCCCAAGCGCATCTTCGTCGAACGCTCGGGCAAGCTGGAACTGACCGACATCACCTTCAAGGACGAACGCCACCTGTTGCGGATCATCGACAAGATCGTGTCCGCCGTGGGCCGCCGGGTCGATGAATCGAACCCCTACTGCGACGCCCGCCTTGCCGACGGCAGCCGTTTCAACTGCATGGTGCCGCCGGTGGCGGTGGACGGCTCGCTGGTCTCGATCCGGAAGTTCAAGAAGGAAAAGCTGCGCGTCGACGACCTGGTCCGCTTCGGCGCCTTCACCGAGGAGATGGCCGCCTACCTGCAGGCCGCGGTGTCCACCCGCCTGAACGTCATCGTCTCGGGCGGTACGGGTTCGGGCAAGACCACCACGCTGAACGCCCTGTCGTCCTTCATCGACAACAAGGAACGCGTGCTGACCATCGAGGATACGGCGGAACTGCAGCTGCAGCAGGTGCACGTGGGCCGCATGGAAAGCCGCCCGCCCAACGTCGAAGGCAAGGGCGCGGTCACCCAGCGCGACTGTCTGCGCAACGCGCTTCGCATGCGCCCCGACCGCATCATCGTCGGCGAAACCCGCGGCGAGGAAGTGATCGACATGCTGCAGGCCATGAACACCGGCCACGACGGCAGTATGACCACGATCCACGCCAACAGCGCCCGCGACGGCATCAGCCGTCTGGAAAACATGGTCGCCATGGCCGGCATCGAGATGCCGCTGAAGGCCGTGCGCGCGCAGATCGCCAGCGCCGTCAACCTCATCGTGCAGGCCAGCCGCCTGCAGGACGGCTCGCGCCGCATGACCTCGATCACCGAAATCACCGGGATGGAGGGCGAGGTGATCTCGATGCAGGAGGTGTTCCGCTACGAACGTCTCGGCATTGCCCCCGACGGCAAGATCGTCGGCCGTTTCAACGCAACAGGCGTGCGCAGCTACTACTCGGAACGCTTCCGCCAGTGGGGCTACGACCTGCCTGCGTCGATCTATGAACCCCTTCCGTAAGGTGCCCAAGTGACAATCAGTGCCGCCCCGATCATCTACATCCTGATCTTCGTCGCCGTCCTCGTGCTGGTCGAAGGGCTGTACCTCACCGCCTTCGGCAAGTCGATCAGCCTGAACTCGAAGGTCAGCCGCCGGCTGGACCTCTTGGCCAAGAACGGCAACCGCGAACAGGTGCTGGAACAACTCCGCAAGGAGATGTCGCAGCACCTGAACGCCAAGGGCATTCCGCTCTATTCGATTCTCGCCAGCAAGGCGCAGAAGGCCAACATCGCCTTCACGCCGCAGCAGCTTGTCATGATCATGGTCGCGCTGTCGGTGTTTGCCTTCCTGGGCCTGACCATCGGCACCGAAGCGTCGCTGCCGGTGCGCGTGGCCATTGCCCTGGCCATGGGCGTGGGCGGGGTCTACACCTGGGTCAACAACAAGGCCAAGAAGCGCATGTCGCTTCTGGAAGAGCAGCTGCCCGACGCGGTGGAACTGATGGTGCGGTCGCTGCGCGTGGGCCACCCCTTCTCGGCCGCCGTGGGCATCATGTCCAAGGAAGTGGCCGATCCGCTGGGCACCGAGTTCGGCCTGATCGCCGACGAGGCCGCCTACGGCAAGGACATCACGCTCAGCCTGAAGGATTTTGCCGAACGCATGGACAACCAGGACCTGCGCTTCCTGGCCGTCGCCGTGACCATCCAGCAAACCTCGGGCGGCAACCTGGCCGAGATCCTTGATGGTCTGGCAAAGGTGATCCGTGCCCGGTTCAAGCTGTTCCGCCGCGTGAAGGCGATCACCGCCGAAGCGAAATGGTCGGGCAAGTTCCTGTCGTTCTTTCCGATCGGCGCGCTGATCGTGATCAACGTGATCAAGCCGGACTACTACGACGGCGTGAAGGAAACCTCGGCCTTCATCCCGGCTGCGCTGATCGTCGTGGTATTTCTGGTCGTCAACATGATCTACATGAAGATCATGGTCAACATCAAGGTCTAGGGTGGGTCCGACATGGGTATCGTAAGCAGTATCAATGACTTCCTGGTCGGAAACCTGGGCCCGCTCGGACCTCTCCTCGCGGTTGGCATGCTGGGCGTGCTGCTGGTCCTTCTGGCACTTCCGACCATGCTCAACCGCAAGGCCGAGCCGTTTGACAAGCTGAAGGCGCAGAAGGCGGCGCAGGTATCAGGCAAGGGCGCGTCGTTGCGCGCCCAGTCCGACAGCCGCGCCGACAAGCTCGAGAAGTTCGCCGACTTCCTGGAACCCAAGTCGGCCGAGGAACTGTCGGCGTCCCGCATGCGGATGCTGCGGGCCGGCTACCGCTCGAAAGAGGCGGTGCGCATCTATCACTTCGCGCAGCTGGTGCTGGGTCTTGGCCTGTTGTCCCTTGGCATCGTGATCGCCCTGGTCAAGTCGCAGTCGGCGCCGCTGTCCACGCAGCAGATGCTGCTCTACACCATCCTGCCGGGCTTCGTAGGCTACTACTTCCCCAAGTACTGGGTCGACAAGCGGCTCAAGGAACGCCAGACGCAGATCGTCCAGGGCTTTCCCGACGCGCTGGACCTGATGCTGGTCTGCGTCGAGGCCGGCCAGTCGCTGGACCAGACCATCCTGCGCGTGGCCAAGGAAAGCCGCGCAGGCTACCCCGCGCTCGCCGACGAGTTCGAGATCGTCGGCAACGAGGTCAAGGCCGGCAAGGAGCGCGTGCAGGTGCTGAAAGACATGGCCGAACGGGTGGGCATCGCCGACGTGTCGTCCTTCGTCACCACGCTGGTGCAGTCGGCCACCTTCGGCACCTCGATCGCCGAGGCGCTGCGGGTCTATTCGGCGGAAATGCGTGACAAGCGCGTGATGCGCGCCGAAGAGAAGGCGAACACCTTGCCCACCAAGCTGACGCTGGGCACAATGATGTTCTGCGTGCCGCCCCTGCTTATCATCCTGATCGGCCCGTCAATCCATGGCATCGCCACCCAGCTGGGGGGCGGCGGCAACTGAGGAAGGCGCAAAGGCAACCATGAAGCCCCGCGTGACGATGCTTCGCCCCGCGGGGCTTGTGCTGTTGGCGGGGCTCATGGCCCTGCCCGCCTGCGGCCCGCAGGCCCGCCCGGGCGAAAACCGCCCGCCCCCCGCCAGCCGCCGCGGCGCTGCCGAAGACGGCCTGATCGTCGGCCACCGGCTGATGGAGGCGGGCGAGCACGAACTGGCGCTGAAGGCTTACCTGCGCGCCGCGGCCGAAGAAGGCGTGACGGTCGACGTGCTCTCGGCCCTCGGTTCGGCCAACCTCGCGCTGGGCCGCCTGGGCCAGGCCGAGCAGATGTTGCGCCGCGCGCTGGAGGTGGACCCCCGCTTCGTGCCCGCCCTGAACAACCTGGGCGTCGTGCTGATGGAACGGGACCGCCCCGGCGAGGCACGCATCGTGTTCCAGGAAGCCTTCGCGCTGGACAGTGGCCGTTCGGACTCGATCAAGCGGAATCTGCAACTTGCAATAGCCGAAACCGAGGGCCGCGTGTATGATGACGCCCCAGAGGAGGCTCCGGCCTTCCAGCTGGTGCGGCGCGAGAAGGGCGAGTTCGTCCTTCTGTCGCAGCTCTAGCCGGGCGGGTCCGGGGCAAGCAGCAACATAGGACGCGAAATGCGCCACCCCGCCCTGATCGGGCTGTGCCTTCTGGGCGCAGCCACCCTGACAGCCTGTGGAAACAGCTCTGACGCCGAGGTCGACCGCGCCATGAAAGCGGTCGGCGTCATCGACGAATCCAACCTCAACGACATCATGCTCACGGTCGGCGACCCCGACGAGGCGGTGTCCTACTTCGCCAAGGGCGTGGCCACCGACCCCACACGGGTCGACCTGAAGCGCGGGCTGGCCAAGTCGCTGGTGCGCGCGGGCAAACCGCTCGAAGCGCTGCCGGTGTGGTCCGAGGTGACGAAAGCCCCCGAAGGCACGCTGGACGACAAGGTGGACTATGCCGATGCCTTCATCCGGGCCAACAAGTGGCCCGAAGCCGAGGCAATGCTGAACTCCATTCCGCCCACGCACGAAACCTACCAGCGCTACCGGCTGGAGGCGATGGTGGCCGACAGCAAGCGCGACTGGAAGAAAGCCGACAGTTTTTATGAAATCGCCGCGGGGCTGACACAGAAACCGGCCCCCGTTTACAACAACTGGGGCTATTCGAAGCTCACGCGCGGCGACTATGCCGGCGCGGAACGGCTGTTCATCGACGCTCTGACCTATGAACCGAACATGTTCACCGCCAAGAACAACCTGGTGCTCGCGCGGGGCGCGCAGCGCAAGTATGACCTGCCGGTGGTGCAGATGAACCAGACCGAACGTGCGCAGCTCTTGTACACGCTGGCGCTGACGGCCATCAAGCAGCGCGACGTCACCATCGGCAAGGGCCTGCTGCAAGAGGCCGTCGATACCCACCCGCAACATTTCGAGGAGGCCTCTCGCGCGCTGGCTGCACTCGATGCCAACGTGGTGCCCGGCTGATGCTGCCCATTCCCGCCGCCAACCCCGCCGATTTCCTGTGGTTCCTGCCCGCCACGCTGCCCATCGCCCTGTGGGTCTCGTGGTCCGACATGAAGTTCATGAAGATTCCGAACAAGGCCGTCCTGTCGCTGGCGGCGGTCTGGGCCGCCGTGGGCTGGCTGGCGGTGCCGCTGGAGATCTGGCTTTGGGGCTTTGCGCTGATGGGCATCGTGCTGGTCGTGGGCTTTGTGGTGTCGTCCGTGGGCCTTGTCGGGGCGGGTGATGCCAAGTTCGCGGCCGCCATGGCCCCCTTCTTCACCGGGGCCGACATCCGCCTGGTGATGATGCTGTTTGCCGCCTGCCTGCTGGCCGCCTTCACCAGCCACCGGCTGGCCGGCGCCGTGCCGGCCGTGCGTGGCGCCACGGCCGATTGGGTGTCTTTCGGACACAAGAAATTCCCGATGGGGCTGGCTTTGGCCGGTACGCTGATCTTTCACCCCTTTGCTGCCCAACTGATGCCGTGATCCGGTGCCAAGGGGGAAACAAAGCCCCCTCGGCCAAGGATCACCCATGAACGTCCAGGTCACGCCCCCCACCACGCCCGCCGGCGCCCCTGTCGAAAAGCCCGGCGTCCAGCCGCCGCCTGCCCCCCGCAACCTGAACGAGGTCGGGCTGTCGGTGGTGATGATGCGCGACATCCTGCTGAAGACCATGTTCCGCACCAACCTCGATCTGGTGTCGGCACTGTCGGGCGTGCTGTGCGTGCCGGTGCCGGTGGTGCAGGAGCTGGTGGACATGGCCCGCGGCCAGCGCCTGCTGGAAGCCACGGGCACGCTGCACGCGACCAGCGGAAACGAGATGGGCTACCAGCTCACCGATGGCGGCAAGGCGCGGGCGCTCGATGCGCTGGCGCAGTCGGAATACTACGGCGCGATGCCGGTGCCGCTCGAGGCCTACAAGATTCAGGTCAAACGGCAGTCGGTGCGCGACATCAAGCTGTCGCGCGACCAGCTGATGAAGGCGATGGGCCACCTGATCCTGCCGCCCGACCTGCTGGCCAACCTCGGCCCCGCCATCACCTCGGGCCGGTCGATCCTGATGTACGGCCCGCCCGGCAACGGCAAGTCGACCATCTCGAACGGCATCCGCGACGCGATGGGCGACAAGATCTACATCCCCCGCGCACTGGAATACTCGGGCCAGGTCATCACCGTCTATGACCCCATCGTGCACAAGTCGGCCGAACAGGCCATCGACGATCCGGGCAGCCTGCGCCGCACCTCGAACCGCTTCGACAACCGCTATGTCTACTGCGAACGCCCCACCGTCATCACCGGCGGCGAACTGACGCTCGACATGCTGGACCTGAAGTACAACCCCACCGCGCGCACCTACCAGGCACCCCTGCAGCTCAAATCCACCGGCGGCGTGTTCATCGTCGACGACCTTGGCCGCCAGGTGGAACCGCCGCAGAAACTGGTGAACCGCTGGATCGTGCCGCTGGAAGAGGGCCGCGACATTCTGGCCCTGCAATCGGGCGAGAAATTCACCCTGCCCTTCGACACGCTGGTGATCTTCTCGACCAACTTCCACCCCAACGAAATCTTCGACGGCGCCGCACTTCGCCGGATTTTCTTCAAGATCAAGATCGAGGGACCAAGCCAGGAAAACTTCCTGAAGATCTTTGCCATGGTGGCGCGCAAGAAGAAGATGCCGCTGGACGAAACCGCGCTGGTGCACCTGATGAAGGTGAAATTCCCCACCATCGGCGACAACTACGCCAACTACATGCCGAACTTCCTGATCGACCAGATGATCGCCGTCTGCGAATACGAACGCATCCCCTACCAGATGTCGCCAGATCTGATCGACCGCGCCTGGAGCAACATGTTCGTGCGTCAGGAAAAGATCGCGAAGTAGCCTCAGTCGGCGGCAAAAGCGCGCGAGGACTGCTCGCGCTCCACCTTGCCGCCGTTGCCAAGGATGCGCATATTCGTGGCCCAGACCACCAGCCGGTCAGGGTCAAGCCAGATTTCGCCCTCGACGGTGGGGCCTTCGGGCGTCCCCTCGCGCACGGCGATCCGAAGCACGTCATACCGGCATCCGGCAACCTCCATACTGTCCGGCCCGATCAGCCGGACGGTCTTGGAATAGTCCCACCTGCCGTCCCCGGACGTCATCACCGCGCGGGCAACAACCGGTTGCCTGACGACCAGATCGGACGGATCGGGCAGGTTGCTCCCCTGCCAGTCATACCGGGTGCCCGGACCGTTGGTGGAGATGCGGGTCACGTACAGCCCCCACAGCGCTTCCGTCCGGTACGTCGTTCCAGGCGTGGGAGAGGACGTGTAGGTCAGCCTTTTCCCATCGCGGCGGATGCCTTCCACCACCTGCCCGTCCTCGAACATCACCCGCTTCGGCGTCCGGCCCTCGGGCAGGCACCCGGCACCGGCGGGCCCCGCCAGCAGGCCCAGCAGAACCAGTGTCCTCAGAACCATGTCACCCCCCGCTCGGTCACCATGGCATCCAGCCGCTGGTCGAACCCGTCGATCGGCACCGCGTCAACCTCCTGCGCCCCAAAGCCGTACCCCACCGCCACGCACCCGCCCGCTGCCCGCAATCCCTGGATCGTGCGGTCATAGTATCCCCCGCCATAGCCCAGCCGGAACCCCAGCCGGTCCCAGGCCAGCAAAGGCACGATCAGCACCTGCGGCACCAGCCAGTCGCCCCGCGCAGGCACCCGCGCCCCGAACGGGCCATCGACCATCGGCACATCGACCGTCCATGCGCGAAACTGCAGCGGCACCGCCTTGCCCGGCACCACCGGAACGCAGACCCGGCCCGGAAACCCGGCCATCGCGGGCAGCGGGTCCATCTCGGTGCGCATCGGCATGTAGCCTGCCAGCACCTTGCCCGCATGGGGCGCCAGCACTTCGCCCAGCCACCGCGCCGCCTCGCCCTGCCCCGCCGCAAAGGCCACCTTGCGCCGCGCGAAGGCCTCTTTCCGCGCCGCCGCCTTCACCTCGTCCAGCGTCACATCAGCACCCATGTCGCCAGCCCCAGAAAGGCAAAGAACCCCATCACATCCGTCAGCGTGGTCACAAAGGTGCCCGAGGCCAGCGCCGGGTCCAGCTTCAGCCGCTCCATCGTCAGGGGCACCAGCACGCCGCCCAGCGCCGCCACGATCTGGTTCACGATCATCGCCATGCCCAGCACCACGCCGATCCGCGCATCCCGGAAGATCAGCGCCCCCGCCGTGCCCAGCAGCAGGGCCAGCGCCACCCCGTTCATCGCCCCCGCCGCCAGTTCCCGCAGCACCACCCGGCGCGCGTTGGCTGCCGTCAGGTCGCGCGTCGCCAGCGACCGCACGGCGACGGCCAGCGACTGCGTGCCCGCGATCCCGCCGGTCGAGGCGACAATCGGCATCAGCGCGGCCAGCGCCACAATGGCCTCGATGGTGCCCGCAAAGACCGAAATCACCAGCGCCGACAGCGACGCCGTCATCAGGTTGATCACCAGCCAGGGCAGCCGCTGCCGCGCCGTGGCCAGCGGCCCGTCCGAAAGGCTCTCTTCGTCGCCCACATGCGCCAGACGCAGCATGTCCTCCTCGTGCTCTTCGTCCAGCACGTTCATCGCGTCGTCAATGGTGATCACTCCGGCCAGTCGGCCCCCGGCATCCACCACCGGCAGCGAGATCAGGTGATACTGGTTGAAGGTATAGGCCACATCCGTTTCGCTCTCGTCGGCGCGCACCGTGCGAAAGCTGTCCTCGGTGATGGTGGTCAACGCCACGTCGCGTCGCGAACTCAGCACCCGCCCCAGCGTCACATAGCCCACCGGCGCCATGCGCGGGTCCACCAGGATCACGTGGTAGAACTGGTCGGGCAGCCAGTCGGCGCCGCGCAGGTGGTCAATCGCCTCGCCTACGGTCCAGTGCGTCGGCGCCACCACCACTTCGCGCTGCATCAGGCGGCCCGCGGAATACTCGGGCCAGGCCAGCGCCGCCTCGACCGCGGCCCGGTCGGCACTGTCCAGCGCCGCCAGCACCGCCCGCTGCGCCTCGGGCTCTTCCAGGTTCTCGATCAGGTCGACGACGTCGTCGGTTTCCAGATCGCGCACCGCTTCGGCCAACACCGCAGCCGGCAGCGCCTCGACCACCTCGTCGCGGATCGCCTCGTCGATCTCCGACAGGATGTCGCCATCCATCTCGCCCGACCACAGCGCCAGAAAGGCGCGCCGCTCGAACGGCCCGATCTGTTCCAGAAGATCGGCGATGTCGGCCGCGTGCAGCGGCTCCAGAAGGGCCGACAGCCGGGCCGCGTCGCCCGCCTCGACCGCCTCCAGCACATCGGCCACCCGCCGGGCATCCAGCGGCGTGTCGCCCTGCTCTGCCATCGGTGCCCCCCGTCGATTACCTTTCGGGCACCGGAAGCTGTTTCGCGCCTGAACGCAAGCCTTGCGCGTTTACCCCACGCGCCGCGCCGCCTAGGCTGCGGAAAAACGGGTGAAACGATGGCCGATCTTCTTCTGGGACAGGTGCTGCGCTTTGCCGGCGACCCCTTCGAACAGGGCCCCGGTGCCGCCCGCCACGACACGCACGGGGCCGTGCTGGTCGACAACGGCCGCATCATGGCCACCGGCCCCGCCGACACCCTGCGCACCCGCCATCCGCAGGCCCGCGTCACCGACTATGGCCATGCGCTCATCTCGGCGGGCTTCATCGACGCCCATGTCCACTACCCGCAAACCGCCATCATCGCCTCTTGGGGCAAGCGGCTGATCGACTGGCTGAACGACTACACCTTCCCCGAGGAAATGCGCTTCGCCGACCCCGACTATGCTGCCACCATCGCGAACCGCTACCTCGACCTTGTCACCGCCCACGGCACCACCACCGTCTGCACCTACGCCACCATCCACCCCGCCAGCGTGGAGGCCATCTTCGCCGCCGCACAGTCCCGCGGGATGCGCCTCTATGCCGGGAAAACCTGCATGGACCGCAACGCGCCCGGCGGCCTGAAGGACACCGCACAGTCGGCCTACGACGAAAGCAAGGCACTGCTGGAAAAATGGCACGGCACAGACCGCCTTTCCTACGTCATCACCCCCCGCTTCGCGCCCACCTCCACCCCCGAACAACTGGCGGCCCTCGGTCAGCTCTGGCGCGAATACCCCGACTGCCTGATGCAGACGCACCTTTCGGAACAGACCGACGAAATCGCCTGGGTCCGCGACCTGTTCCCCCAGTCGCGCGACTATCTGGATACCTATGAATCGCAGGGCCTCTTGCGGCAGGGCGCCGTCTATGGCCACGCCATCCACCTGACCGCCCGCGAACGCGACCGGCTGGCCGAGGCTGGGGCCTCCCTCGTCCACTGCCCCACGTCCAACACCTTCATCGGCTCGGGCCTGTTCGACATGTCGCTCGCCCAAACCCTGCGCGTCGGGCTGGCAACCGACACCGGCGGCGGCTCCAGCTTCTCGATGCTGCGCACCATGGCCGCCGCCTACGAGGTGGCGCAGCTGCGCGGCCAGGCCCTGCACCCCGCGCAACTCTGGTGGCTCGCCACCCAGGGCTCGGCCCGCGCCCTGCACGCCGACCACCGCATCGGCAACATCGCCCCCGGCATGGAGGCCGACCTGACGGTCATCGACCTCGCCAGCACCCCCGCCATCGCCCAGGCCACCGCCCGGGCCGAAACCCTGTGGCAGGCGCTGTTCCCGACGATCATGATGGGCGATGACCGCGCCATCCGCGCCACCTGGATCGGCGGTCGGCCCGTCTGACCCGCCTTCCCTTCCCGCCCCACCCCGCTATGGTGCGCGCGAAATCAGGAGGCCCGCTATGATGAACCTCGTCGCCCGCATCACCGCCGCCATCGGCGGCGCCATGATCCCCCTGCGCCACAAGGGCCCGCCGCCCGCACAGGCCGCAGGCCCGGCCCCCGCCATCCCCGCCGCCCGCAAGCAGGGCATCCCCACGCTGAAGATGCCCAGCGCCCGCGGCTGGGCGCCCGGCCACACCCCCACCGCCGCCCCCGGCCTGAAGGTGAACGCCTTCGCCGCCGGACTTGACCACCCCCGCTCGCTCACGGTCCTGCCCAACGGCGACGTGCTCACGGCCGAGGCGATGTTCGTCGCGGGCGGCATCTCTGGCCCCTTCGACCTGGCCATGCAGGCCACCATGAAACGCGCAGGCGCCCTGGGCCGCAGCCCCAACCGCATCACCCTGATGCGCGACGCCAACCGCGACGGCACCGCCGAAACCCAGGAAATCTTCCTCGACGGTCTGAACCAGCCCTACGGCACCGTGCTGATCGGCAACACGCTCTACGTCGCCAACACAGACGCGCTCCTGGCCTACACCTACACCCCCGGCGCCACGAAACAGACCGGCACCCCCCGCAAGCTGGCCAGCTTCAAGCCCGGCGGCCACTGGACGCGCAACCTTCTGGCCAAAGCCGACGGCTCGAAGCTCTACGTGGCCGTGGGCTCGCTCTCGAACATCGGCGATGACGGGATGCAGGCCGAGGAAGGCCGTGCCTGCATCTGGGAATTCGACACGAAAACCGAAGCCATCCGCATCTTCGCGGGCGGCCTGCGCAATGCCGTGGGCATGGCGTGGGAACCATCCACCCAAACCCTGTGGACGGTGGTGAACGAACGCGACGGGCTGGGCGATGAAACCCCGCCCGACTACCTGACTTCGGTGGTTGACGGCGGCTTCTACGGCTGGCCCTGGTGCTACTGGGACCGCATCGTCGATGACCGCGTTCCCGCCAACCCCGCCATGGTGGCCAAGGCGCTGACGCCCGACTACGCGCTGGGCGGCCACACCGCCTCGCTGGGCCTCTGCTGGATGCCAGCGGGCACCCTGCCGGGCTTCGGCGACGGCATGGTCATCGGCCAGCACGGCTCGTGGAACCGCTCGAAACTCTCGGGCTACAAGGTGATCTTCGTGCCATTCCAGAACGGCAAACCGTCCGGCCCGGCGCGCGACATCCTGTCGGGCTTCCTGGCTCCCGACGAACGTGAATCCTACGGCCGCCCGGTCGATGTGGCGATTGCCGCCGATGGCGCGCTTCTGGTGGCCGATGACGTGGGCAACGTGATCTGGCGGGTGACGGGGGCCTGACACGGGCAGGGAAAGTGCGAATCTTCCGTTAACACGCGCCCGTAACCCATTGATTTCACACAATCGGCGCACGTGTCCCACCGTGGGACACGCCCCTGTCCCACGCGCCCTGCGGCATCGGCCAGGACGCCAGCCTTGCAGGAAAGGCGCTTCCCTCCCCTCTCTGTGGGAGAGGGTGAGGGGCGCGCGTCGCCTGGCCCAAGACCCCTCCCCATCCCTCCCCCACGAAGCGGGGAGGGAGGCGCGCCACACAGACGTCAGTCTTGGGCAACCACGGCCCTACTCGGCCAGCCTGCGCGCCAGCAGGTTCGCCCGCTCCACCACGCGCGGCAGGTCCACCGTCACCATCTGCCCCGCTCTCACCACCTGCCGCCCCTCGACAAACAGGTCGCGCACCTGCGACGGCCCCGCCAGCAGCAGCGCCGCCGGGTCCCACGACCCCGCGCTGTCGATGCCCGACACATCCCACACCGCGATGTCCGCCCGCATCCCCGGCGCCAACACGCCCACATCGCGCCGCCCCAGCACCTCGGCCCCGCCCCGCGTGGCCATCCGCAGCGCCTCGCGCGCGCTCATCGCATCCGCCCCGCGGGCAACCCGTTGCAGCAGCATCGCCATCCGCGCCTCGGCCGCCAGATTGCCCCGGTCGTTCGAGGCCGAGCCATCCACCCCCAGCCCCACCTTCACCCCGGCATCCCGCATGGCGCGCACCGGCGCGATGCCCGACCCAAGGCGGCAGTTGGAACAGGGGCAATGCGCCACGCCGGTGCGCGTGCGGGCAAACAGCCCGATCTCGGCCGCGTCCAGCTTCACGCAATGCGCATGCCACACGTCCTCGCCCGTCCAGCCCAGATCCTCGGCGTACTGCCCCGGACGGCAGCCGAACCTGGCCAGCGAATAAGCAATGTCTTCGTCGTTCTCGGCCAGATGGGTGTGCAGCATCACCCCCTTCTCGCGCGCCAAGAGCGCCGCATCCCGCATCAGGTCGCGGCTGACCGAGAAGGGCGAACAGGGCGCCAGACCCACCCGCACCATCGCGCCGGGGTTCGGATCATGAAAGGAATCGACCACCCGTGCCATGTCGGACAGGATGGCCGGTTCGCGTTCCACAAGGCTGTCCGGCGGCAGCCCGCCCGCCGATTCGCCAATCGACATCGCCCCGCGCGTCGCATGGAACCGCAGCCCCACCTCGCATGCGGCATGAATGGTATCGTCCAGCCGCGCGCCGTTCGGAAACAGATAGCAATGGTCCGACGCGGTGGTGCAGCCCGACAAGGCCAGTTCGGAAAGCCCCAGCTGGGTCGAGACGAACATCTCCTCCGGCCCGAACTTCGCCCAGATCGGGTAAAGCCGCTTCAGCCAGCCGAACAGCAGCGCATCCTGCCCGCCCGGCACCGCCCGCGTCAGCGTCTGGAACAGGTGGTGATGGGTGTTCACCAGCCCCGGCGTCAACACGCAACCCGCCACCGAATGCACCTCGGCCGCCGGGGCCTGCAGGCCCGGCCCGACGGCGGCCACCACTCCGTCGCGGATCAGCACATCCCCGGCCAACTCGGCCCCGGCATCGTCCATCGTGACCACCGCCACGGCGCCGCGCAGCAGCACCTCAGCCATTCAGCAGGTCCAGCGCGGCGGCATGGATCTCGGCATTTGCCGCCGCGATCACCTGCCCGCCCTGCGGGCAGGGCCGCCCCTGCCAGTCGGTCATGATGCCCCCCGCGGCCTCGATCACCGCAATCGGCGCGGCCACGTCATAGGCCTGCAGCCCCGCCTCGATCACCAGATCGACACAGCCCGCCGCCAGCAGCGCATAGCCGTAGCAATCGGTGCCATAGCGCACCAGCCGCACGCGGTCGGCCACCCGGCGGAAGGCCGCGTGTTCGTCCGGCGTGCCGATTTCGGGAAAGGTCGACAGCATCAGCGCCTCGCCCAGCGCCCGAGGGGCGCGCGTGCCCAAGGCTCGCGCGCCCATCGGGCCGGTGACGGACGCGGTGCCAAAGCCACCCGAGAACCGTTCACCGATATAGGGCTGGTCAATCACGCCGAAAACCGGCGTTCCGCCCGCACACAACGCCACAAGCACACCCCAGGTCGGAACGCCGGACAGAAAACCGCGCGTGCCGTCGATGGGGTCCAACACCCAGGTGAGGCCGGACGTCCCGGCCACACTTTCGTACTCTTCACCCAGGATGCCGTCCTGCGGGCGTCGGCGGGCAAGGATCGCCCGCATCGCCTGCTCGGACTCGCGGTCGCCCTGGGTGACAGGGTCAAACCGCGCGGCCTCCTTACTATCCGCGAGAAGAGCCGCCGTCCGGAAAAACCGGAGAGAGGCAATGCGCGCGGCATCGGCAAGTTCCCCTGCCACCGCCATGATCTCGGCCCGTTCGGCCTGCGGAAGTTCCATGACCTGCCCCCAACTGCCCCGGCCGCGCTAGCAGCCGATCCGGGGTGGCGTCAACGTCCGCGGCGCCCGTGCCGCATCAGGCCGCTTCGGACAGCACGCGCGCCAGGTCGAACAGGCGACGGCGCTGCGCCTCGGGGATGGCATAGTAGGACCGCACCAGCTCCAGCGCTTCCTTGTCGGCCATCACATCGGCCACCGCGGCAGTCTGCGCCTCGGCATCGGCCAGCCCTTCGAAGAAGAACGAAATCTGCACGCCCAGCGCCTCGGCAATGTCCCACAGCCGGCTGGCGCTGACCCGGTTCATCCCCGTTTCGTACTTCTGGATCTGCTGGAACTTGATCCCCACCCGGTCGGCCAGCTGTTGCTGGGTCATTCCGACCATCCACCGACGATGCCGGATACGCTTGCCGACATGCGAGTCCACGGGGTGCTTCATTCTGTACTCCTTAGGTATGCTACTTGCTCCTGCCCCGTTACAAGCAAATCATGTGCCAGAAACGAACTTGCGAAGAGAGCAGAGAAAACATCGTCGGAGACGCCGCAAACCTGTCCTTTTCGACATGCGCAATTATACAGGCGAACAAGTTTTCCCGCACTGGATGCAGGCACATGCCACAGCGAGCAGAGAAAGCGTGAAGTTCACGCTATGCGTGTTTTGCATTTTGCAATGCAGTGTGCGAATACTTCCGTCGCAACCCGCGCATTCTGCATCGCCTTGCACCAGGCCGTCCAAAGTGGAAGTCTGACCCCGCTGCAAGGAAAGTGACATGCGCGCATTCCAGGTTACCGAAACCGGACAGGACCCTGACTTCCGAACCATAACGCTTCCGCCGCCCGGCCCGTCAGAGGTTTCCCTTGCGGTAAGGGCCTGTGCGCTGAATCACGCCGACCTCCTGATGGTGCAGGGACGCTATCAGGAACGGCCGCCGCTGCCCTTTACCCTGGGGCTGGAACTGTCCGGGGTGGTGCAGGCTGTCGGGCCGGGGGTGACGCTGGCGCCGGGAACCCGTGTGGCCGCCTACACCGGGCAGGGCGGGCTGGCTGAAGCGGCCGTGGTCCCGGCAAGCCGCTGCCTGCCCATCCCCGACAGCATGGATTTCGCCACCGCTGCGGCGTTCCAGATCGCCTATGGCACCAGCCACCTTGCGCTGTCCCACCGGGCGCGACTGCGGCCCGGCGAAACCCTGCTGGTACTGGGCGCCGCCGGCGGCGTGGGCCTGACGGCCGTCGAGATCGGCAAGCGCATGGGGGCCCGCGTGATTGCCAGCGCCCGCGGAGCGGAACGGTTGGCGGTGGCGCAGGCGGCGGGGGCCGACATCCTGATCGACAGCGATGCCCCAAACCTGAAGGATGCACTGAAGGCGCTGGGGGGCGTGGATGTGGTCTACGACGCCGTCGGCGGCCCTGCGTTTATGGAAGCCCTGCGCGCCACCCGCCCCGAAGGCCGCCTGCTGGCCATCGGCTTTGCCGGGGGCGAGGTGCCGCAAGTGCCTGCCAACCTGCTGCTGGTCAAGAACCTGTCGGTCATCGGCCTGTACTGGGGCGCCTACCTGACCTTCGCGCCGCAGGTGCTGATGGACAGCCTGCGCACGCTGATCGACTGGCATGGCAAGGGCTGGATCAAGCCGCACATCAGCCACCGCCTGCCCTTCGACCAGGCCCTGCAGGCGCTGCACCTGCTGCGCGACAGGCAGGCGACCGGCAAGGTGGTGGTCGAAATCTGACTACTCGGCGGCCATGGAACGCGCGCCCTCGCCATAGGCGTGGCGCAGCTCGTTCATCAACACACCCGCGGCCTCGCCTTTCAGGGTTGGCGCGGAATACAGGCAGATCGCCAGCGACCCCAGTTCCGGCAGGTCGCCCCGCGGCGCGATTGGCGCCATGCCCACGGGCAAAGACCCGTTCAGACGCGCCGAAACCGCCAGGTCTGCCGCCACCGTCGCCTCGATGGCCTGCTCGCTCTCGCCGTCATAGGCCATTTCCCAAGCTATCCCGGCGGCATCCAGCTTGGCCTGCACCGTGGGGCGGAAGATGCAGGTTTCCTTGAACCCCAGCCGCAGCGGGCGGCGCTGCCAGATGCTGCCCTCCTCGGCCCCCACCCAGACCAGATCGCGCGACGCCAGCATCTCGCCGCCCGGCCCGGCGCGGTCTTCCGTGGTGACGATGATGTCCAGCGTGCCGCGGCCGAACTGTTCGCGCAGAAGGAGGGTGAACGAGGACACCAGGTTCACCCGCACACGCGGATAACGGGCCGCCAGCCGCTTCAGGATGCCGGGGATTGCCGGATACACAATGTCATGCGGCACGCCCAGCCGGATTTCCCCCTCGTATGCGTCCGAGGTCAGGCGTCCCATCGCCTCGTCGTTCAGGGCCAGCATCTTGCGGGCATAGATCATCAGTTGCTCGCCTTCCGGTGTCAGCGTCAGCCGCCGCGGGCCACGGGTGAACAACAGAAGCCCCAAGCCTTCTTCCAGCCGCTTCAGCTGCATCGACACGGCCGACTGCGTCAGGTTCAGGAACCCCGCCGCACGGGTCACGCCACCACTGTCGGCGACGGCCACGAAGCTGCGCAGGGCGGTCAGGTCAAGCGTGCGGGCCATATCAATCTCCGTGATGGCTGGCGACACATACATTCGTTTCACACATACATCGCCATCTGGCATCCTTCAAGCATCCTGATCGAAACCGACTCGGTCATCACAAGACCTGAAGGAGAAACGCGATGTCCGCCCGCGCCCTTGCCACCCGCCCCACCGCCCGCACACACGGACTGCTTGCTCGGCTGTCCCACCTGCTGGCCCTGCATTCCAGCCGTGTGCGGCTGGCCACACTGGACGACCACATGCTGCGCGATGTCGGGATCACGCGCGAACAGGCCCAGGCCGAGCTTGACCGGCCCCTCTGGGATGCCCCGTCGGGGTGGCGCCGCTGATACATTCGCAAATTCGTCAGGAATGTCGCAGCTTCGACGCTTGAAACCTGGCCACCCTCTGCCAATATCCTGCGCAGAGGGTGGCCCCGGAAGAGCCGCCCGTGACAGAGTTCAACCGGAGGCTCAACATGGCTGAATTCAATACACTGGGTCGGACGGCGGCAGCCGCCGGTTTGCGCACCGCCCAGATCGACGAAGGGCTTCGCGCCCACATGAACAAGGTCTATGGCCTGATGTCGGTCGGCATGGTGCTGACCGCCGCCGCGGCCTGGGCCATTGCCGGACTTGCCACCACCACCGACCCGTCGCTGGCCGTGGCGCAGATCGGCCGCGACATGTACCTGACCGGCTTCGGCCAGGCGATCTATGCGTCGCCGCTGAAGTGGGTGATCATGTTCTCGCCGCTGATCATGGTGTTCGGCTTCGGCATGGTGGCCTCCCGCTTCTCGGCGGGTGCGCTGCAGCTGTACTTCTACGTCTATGCCGCGCTGATGGGCCTGTCGCTGTCGTCGATCTTTGTCGTCTTCACCGGCGTCTCGATCGCGCAGACCTTCCTGGCCACCGCCGTGGCCTTCGCGGGGCTGAGCCTGTACGGCTACACCACGAAGCGTGACCTGTCGGGGATGGGCACGTTCCTGATGATGGGCCTGATCGGGCTGATCGTCGCCTCGCTGATCAACATCTTCCTGCAGGCGCCGGCGCTTTCCTTCGCCATCTCGCTGATCGGCATCCTGATCTTCGCGGGCCTCACCGCCTATGACACGCAGAAGATCAAGGTCGAATACGTGCAGCACGCCACCTACGGCGACCAGGAATGGCTGGGCAAGTCGGCGGTCATGGGCGCGCTGACCCTGTACCTGGACTTCATCAACATGTTCATGTTCCTGCTGCAGTTCATGGGCCAGAGCCGCGAGTAATCGTGCCGCAAGCCAGGCCTGCGGAACAGATGCGGAATAGACAGGGGGCCGGTCGAAAGACCGGCCCCTTTTCCATGGCGCCGCCGCCCGATGGACGTGGGACATGCGGTGTCCCAGCGTGGGACACTACGCCTAAACAAGCAAAATCAATTGGTTACAAGCGAGAATTCACCGCGCGTTAAGCTTTGCCGCGGTTCGGGGCCTAGGGCGCAATCGGCGGTCGCTGCATCAGCACCGCCGGGAAGGTGATGCCCGGCGCCAGCGCCAGATCCACCTTGCCCGATGTCATGAACCCCAGCGCCGCATAGAACGGCACCGCGGTGCGTGTTGACAGGCACTCGAACCCCGACACGCCCTCGGCCACTGCTGCCGCCATGGCCCAGCGCATGATGGCCGAACCGATGCCACGGCGGGTGGCCTCGGGGTCGGTTGCCACGTGCCGGACATGCGCCACGCGGCGCGGATCGTCCGGCCCCAGCCGGCGTGCCGGCAGCGCAAGGCTCCACCCCCCGGCCCCCAGAATGCGCCCCGCGGTATCCTCGACCACATAGTACCGGCCGGATGCCAAGAGGTCGGGCTTGGCCCGGGTGATCAGCGGCACTGCCGTGACCAGCACCGACGGCGGATAGTCCTTGGCCAGCAGGCGCGGATAGCTGCGCGACAACAAGAGGTCGACGGCCGACAGGTCATCGGGGCGGGCAGTGCGAAGTGACAGGGTTGGGGCCATGTCGCCCATGATGGCACGGCCTTCGGAAAAGGAAAGGGCCGCCCCGGCGGGCGGCCCTCAAATCCGTGCCGTCAGCCCCGAGGGGCGCGGATCACTTGATCTTGCCTTCCTTGTACTCGACATGCTTGCGCACAACCGGGTCGTACTTCGTGACGACAAACTTTTCGGTCATCGTGCGGGCGTTCTTCTTGGTCACATAGAAGTGCCCCGTGCCCGCGCTGGAGTTCAGGCGGATCTTGATTGTGGCCGGCTTCGCCATGGTCATCTCCTGCGGTCCGGCCCCCCGCGGGGCCGGGCGAAATTTGAAGCCTGCCTTCTACCCGTGGCGCGGGCGGAGTCAACGGGCAAAACGCCTAAAGCGGCGCGATATCGCCGTCTGCGCGCAGGACATGGAAATCCTTCACGAACCCGGCCAGCCGTTGCCCGGCAATGGCCTGACGCAGGCCCTGCATCAGCGTCTGGTAGTAGTGCAGGTTGTGCCAGGTCAGCAGCATCCCTGCGATCATCTCGCCCGCCTTGACCACATGGTGCAGGTAGGCGCGGCTGTAGCCCTGGCAGGCCGGGCAGGTGCAGGCTTCGTCCAGCGGGCGGGGGTCGTCCTTGTGGCGGGCGTTCTTCAGGTTCACGTCGCCGCGGCGCGTCCAGGCCTGCCCGGTACGCCCCGACCGTGAGGGCAGCACGCAGTCCATCATGTCGATGCCGCGCTGCACCGCCCCCACGATGTCATCGGGCTTGCCCACGCCCATCAGGTAGCGCGGCTTGTCGGCGGGAAGGAACCCCGGCGCATAGTCCAGCACACTGAGCATCGCCTCTTGCCCCTCGCCCACCGCCAGCCCGCCCACGGCATAGCCGTCGAACCCGATGTCGGTCAGAGCCCGCGCCGATTCCTCGCGCAGCGCCCGCGTCACGCCCCCTTGCATGATCCCGAATAGCGCATGCCCCGGCCGGTCCCCGAACGCATCGCGCGACCGCTGCGCCCAGCGCATCGACAGTTGCATCGACGCGGCCACCTTCGCGTCATCGGCGGGCAGCGCCGGGCATTCGTCGAAGGCCATCACGATATCCGACCCCAAGAGGCGCTGGATTTCCATGCTGCGCTCGGGCGTCAGGGTGTGCTTCGATCCGTCGATGTGGCTTGCAAAGGTCACCCCCTCCTCGGTCAGCTTGCGCAACCCCGCCAGGCTCATCACCTGAAACCCGCCGCTGTCCGTCAGGATCGGCCGATCCCAGTTCATGAACCGGTGCAGCCCCCCCAACGCCGCCACCCGCTCGGCCCCCGGCCGCAGCATCAGGTGATAGGTGTTGCCCAGCAGAATATCGGCGCCGGTGGCCAGCACGGACTCGGGCAGCATGGCCTTCACCGTGGCGGCCGTGCCCACCGGCATGAAGGCCGGCGTGCGGATGTCGCCCCGCGGCGTGCGGATGGTGCCGGTGCGGGCGGCGCCGTCGGTGGCGTGCAGGGTGAAGGAGAAGGCGGTCATGGGGGTGGTGTTAGCCTGCCAAGACGCGAAGTTCTACCGTGGGATTGCGGCCAAGCCATTTCTGCCAACGTGAACAAAAGAATCAATGAGGTCGCATTCACTTGGAGCGTCTGATCTACGGCTGCGGCTTCGCTGGGATGGCCGCCTGAGCGTCGCTG
>CAZLIC010000006.1:0-98720 GCA_964559535.1 uncultured Rhodobacterales bacterium | reverse complement strand
CACCACCGCAACCCCCAAAAAACCCATATGCGATTCCCCTGCCATAAGGGGGAGGGGAGCCGCCCATCGCCGTGCGGTTTCCCTTCCCCGCGCCTTGCCCTACCCTCGCCGCATGACGCTTTCCGCCCCCCTTACCCACTGGTTCGCCGCCCAGGGCTGGGCACTTCACCCCCACCAGCAGGCCATGCTGGCCCGCGCCGCCGATCCCGCCACGCTGCTCATCGCCCCCACCGGCGGCGGCAAGACGCTGGCAGGCTTCCTGCCCACCCTCGCCGAACTCGGCCCTACCCCGCCGCCCGGCCTGCACACCCTCTACGTCTCGCCGCTGAAGGCGCTGACGGCCGACATGCGCCGCAACCTCGGCCGCCCGGTGGACGGCGCGGGGCTGCAGATCCGCATCGAGGACCGCACCGGCGACACCACCTACACCCAGCGCCGCCGCCAAAGGGCCGACCCGCCGCACATCCTGCTCACCACGCCGGAATCCCTTGCGCTGCTGTTGTCCTACGAAGACGCCCCCCGAATCTTCGCGGGCCTCCAGCGCGTGGTGATCGACGAGTTGCACGCACTGGCCGAATCCAAACGCGGCGAGCAGCTGATGCTTCTCCTCTCCCGCCTCGCCACCCTGTCCCCCGGCCTGCGCCGCGTCGGGCTGTCGGCCACGGTGGAAGACCCGCCCGCACTGGCCCGCTGGTTCGCCCCCGGCTGCGGCGTTCTGATGGCCGACCCCGGCCCTGACCCCGACATCGCCATGCTGGAAACCGCCACCCCGCCGCCCTGGGCCGGAGGTGGCGGGCGCCATGCCATCCCCGAGGTGCTGGACCTGATCCGCCGTCACCGCACCACGCTGATCTTCCACAACACCCGTGCGCAGGCCGAGCTGTTCTTCCGCGACCTGTGGCTGGCCAACGACGACGGCCTGCCCGTGGCCATCCACCACGGCAGCCTGTCGCGCGAACAGCGGCAGCGGGTCGAGGCCGCGATGACGGCGGGCCAACTGCGGGCCGTGGTCTGCACCGGTACGCTGGACCTTGGCATCGACTGGGGCGACGTGGACCTTGTGGTGCAGGTGGGCGCGCCGAAGAACGTGAAACGGCTGGTGCAAAGGATCGGCCGCGCCAACCACCGCTACAACGCGCCCTCCAAGGCATTGATCGTGCCCGCCAACCGCTGGGAAGTGGTGGAGTGCCAGGCCGCGCTGGATGCCGTCCGCGACCACGCGCTGGATGGCGAGCCCCGCGGCGCGGGTCCCCGCGACGTGCTCTGCCAGCACATCCTGATGACCGCCTGTGCCGGGCCGTTCGACGCCGATGCCCTTTACGCCGAGATCACCACCGCCGGCCCCTACGCCGACCTTACCCGCGCCGACTTCGACGCCTGCCTCGATTTTGCGGCCACCGGCGGCTATGCCCTGCGGGCCTATGATCGTTGGCAACGCCTGATGCGCACCGGGGGCAAGTGGCACCTCCGTGACCCCCGCGCCGCGGCCGTCATCCGCCAGAACCTCGGCACCATCATCGGCACCGAAACCATCGCCGTCCGCCTGAAAGGCCGCATGGGCGCGCCGCTGGGCGAGGTGGAAGAAGACTTCGCCTCCACCCTCACCCCCGGCGACACCTTCCTGATCGGTGGCGAGGTCGTGCGCTACGAAGGCCTGCGCGACATGACGGTCGAGGTGTCGCGGTCGCCGGGCCGCGACCCGAAGGTCGCCGTGTTCAATGGCTCGAAGTTCGCCACCTCCACCCTGCTCACCGACCGCATTCTGGACATGCTGGCGCAACCGTCATGGCCAGGCCTGCCTCCCGCCACGGCCGCATGGCTGGCCCTGCAGCGGCAGGTCAGCCACATGCCCGCCCGCGACCGCATCCTGTGCGAAAGCTTCCCCCACGACGGCCGCGAACACCTGTGCGTCTACGGCTTTGCCGGGCGCAACGGGCAGCAGACACTCGGGCTGCTAATGACGAAACGGATGGAGGAGATGGGCCTTGCGCCGCTGGGCTTCGTCGCCACCGACTACGCCACGCTGATCTGGGGGCTGGAGCCGGTACTGGACCCCGCCCCCCTCTTCGACCCCGCCAAACTGCGCGCCGGGCTGGAAACCTGGCTGGCGGGCAACGCGGTGATGAAGCGCACCTTCCGCGCCACCGCCATCATCGCGGGCCTGATCGAGCGCACGCATCAGGGCCGCCGCAAGACCGGCCGCCAGGCCACCTTCTCCTCCGACATCCTGTACGACACCCTGCGCCGCCACGACCCCCACCACCTGCTGCTGTCCATCACGCGGGAAGAGGCCGAACGCGGGCTGGTGGACTTTGGCCGCGTCGAAACCATGCTCGCCCGCGCCCAAGGCCGCATCGACGCCGTCCGCCTGACCCGCGTCACGCCGCTGGCCGCGCCGCTGTTCCTGGAACCCGGCAAGATCCCGGTCGAAGGGCAAGGCCGCGAACGCCTGCAGGCCGACGCCGCCGCCCGCCTGATGGCGGCGGCAGGGCTGGCGTGAACCCTTCGTTAACTCTGTCCGGTCCAGTCTGGCATCTGCGGCCGATTTAAGGTATGCATGTTATGTGGACGTGGGACGAACCGAAGCGGCAGGCGAACCTTGCGAAACACGGGGTGGATTTCTCATCGGCACCGTTGATGGATTGGTCGGGCTGCGTCTTCGGCCTCGACCTTCGGCGAGAATATGGCGAAATCCGCATCGTGGCGACCGGAATGCTTGGCCAAAGACTGCACGTACTGACCTACACTCTGCGCGGCGAAAGCATCCGCGTGATCAGCCTGCGCAAGGCAAACGAAAGGGAGTTCCAGAGATGGACCATCCGCGGCAGCTGAAGCCCGTGCCGATTCCGCCGACGCCGGAAGAAGACGAGGCCATCAACCGCGCCATCGCGGAAGACCCGGACACGTTCGAACTCGACGACGAATGGTTCGCCAAGGCCCGCCCCGTCTGGGACTTCCCCGATCTCGTCGCCCTGCTTCAGGCCAATGGCAAGCTCGGCCGCCCGCCGCTGCCCGAAGACCAGAAGAAACGCCGCGTCACCCTGCACCTTGACCCCGACGTGCTGGACCGCCTGCGCGAAGGCGGGAAGGGCTGGCAAACCCGCGCCAACGCCACGCTGCGCGCCGCTCTGGGCCTGCCGCCAAGGTAGGGCGGGGTTCACCCCGCCACCGGCGCAACGGCGAGGTGAACTCCGCCCTACGCCCGCCTCCCCGGCCCGATCCACCAGCGCACCGCCACGCCGATCCCCGCCCCGATGGCGATCAGGATCAGGCTGTTCTGCGCCACGATCCACCATCCGTAGGGCGTCAGGATGCCGTCGATCTCGCGCACATAGGCACCGCCACCGATCTGCGACCAAGACATGTCATCAACGGATTGCCGCCAGCCCATGTATCGTCCGATGGCAATGCTGGCCAACGCCATCGCCGCAGCGATCACCCCGCCAAAGAACGCTGCCCGCGGATAGGTGACGGTCCGCCGCATCACCCGATGCAACACCGGCGCGCCGATCAACCAACTGGCAAGAAACGCAATCGGTAAGCCAAACACCGCGGCAACGAGGTAGAGCGGCCCAGCCCAGCTGAGTTCCAGGACAACCACCGCCGCCCACCCCAGCAACGCCGACGCATTCACGGCCCGGCGCAAGTCACGCGGTGAATACGGCCCCTCCATCACCCGTAATGCGCCACCGGCGTTCCGGCCAGCGCCGACATGTTGAACAGCCCCCGCGCGGTGATCGACGGCGTCACGATATGCGCCGTGTTCCCCATCCCCATCAGCACCGGTCCGACCTCCAGCCCCCCTGCCCGCATCTTCAGGATGTTGCGCACACCGGACGCCGCGTCGATGTTGGCGAAAATCAGCACGTTCGCCGCACCGTCGAACCGCGCCCCCGGAAAGATCCGTTCGCGGATGCCCTGATCCAGCGCGGAATCGATATGCATCTCGCCCTCATACGCGAAGTCGGGCTGGCGCTCGTCCAGCAACTCCAGTGCTGCCCGCATCTTGCGGCCCGACTCGGATTCCAGGTTGCCAAACTGGCTCGATGAACACAGCGCCACCTTCGGCGCGATGCCGAACCGCTTCACGTGCCGCGCGGCACCAATCACCGTGTCCATGATCTGCACAGGGGTCGGGTCGGGGTGAACATGGGTATCCGCAATGAACAGCGGACCGTCCTCCAGGATCATCAGCGACAGCGCCCCGATGGGCCGCAACCCCCCGCGCGCCAGCACCTGCCGCACATAGTTCAGATGCCACAGATACTGCCCGAACGTCCCGCAAATCAGGCTGTCCGCCTCGCCCCGGTGCACCATCACCGCGCCGATGGCCGTGCTGTTGGTGCGCATCACCGCGCGGGCAATGTCGGGCGTCACCCCCTGCCGCGACATCAGGCCCAGATACGTCTCCCAATAGTCGCGGTAGCGCGGGTCATTCTCGGGGTTCACGATGTCAAAGTCGCGCCCGGGGCGGATCGGCAGCCCTGCCCGTTCACACCGCTGCGCCACAACCTCGGGGCGACCGATCAGGATGGGCTTGTCGGTCGTCTCCTCGATCATCGCATTGGCCGCACGCAGCACCCGCTCGTCCTCGCCCTCGGCGAACACGATCCGCCGGTCGGCCATCCGCGACGCCTCGAACACCGGCCGCATCAACAGGGCCGAGCGGAACACCGACCCGTCCAGCCCCCGCTTGTAGGCGTCAATGTCCGCAATCGGCCGCGTCGCCACGCCCGACTCCATGGCCGCCCGCGCCACCGCCGTGGCCACCACGCCGATCAGCCGGGGGTCAAAGGGCTTGGGGATCAGGTACTCGGGGCCAAAGCTCAGCTTCTCGCCCTGATAGGCAGCCGCCGCCTCGGCACTGGTGGTGGCCCGCGCCAGCGCGGCGATGCCATCGATGCAGGCAAGCTGCATCGCGTCGTTGATCACCGTCGCCCCCACATCCAGCGCCCCGCGAAAGATGAAGGGGAAACACAGCACGTTGTTGACCTGATTGGGAAAATCCGACCGCCCCGTGGCAATGATCGCGCCCGGCGCCGCCTCGCGGGCAAGGTCGGGCATGATCTCGGGCGTGGGGTTCGCCAGGGCAAAGATGATCGGGTCGGGTGCCATGGTTGCCACCATGCCGGGCGTCAGCACGCCGGGGCCGGAAAGCCCCAAAAACAGGTCGGCCCCGGCAATCACCTCGGCCAGCGTGGCCGCCACATCCCCCTGCGCATAGGCCGCCTTCTGCGCCGTCATGTCCTTTTCGCGGCCGTGGTAGACCAGCCCCTGCAGGTCGCACAGCCAGACGTTTTCCCGCCGCACGCCCAATTTCAGCAGCATGTTCAGGCAGGCAATCCCCGCCGCCCCGCCGCCGGTGCTGACGACCTTGATCTGATCGAACCGCTTGCCCGCCACATGCAGCGCATTCGTCGCCGCCGCCCCCACCACGATGGCCGTCCCGTGCTGGTCGTCATGAAACACCGGAATCTTCATCCGCTCGCGGCACAACTGCTCCACCACAAAGCAATCCGGCGCCTTGATGTCCTCCAGGTTCACCGCCCCGAACGTCGGCTCCAGCGCACAGACAATATCCGCCAGCTTCACCGGATCAGGCTCGTTCACCTCGATGTCGAAACAGTCGATGTTGGCGAACTTCTTGAACAGGACGGCCTTGCCCTCCATCACCGGCTTCGACGCCAGCGCCCCGATGTTCCCCAGCCCCAGCACCGCCGTGCCGTTGGTGATCACCGCCACCAGATTGCCCCGCGTCGTATACCGCGCCGCATCCGAAGGCTCGGCCTTGATCGCCAGACAGGCCTCGGCCACCCCCGGAGAGTATGCCAGCGACAGGTCCTGCCCGTTCGCCAGCGGCTTCGTCGCCCGGATCTCCAGCTTCCCGGGCTTCGGATACTCGTGATAATCCAGCGCCGGGTGCCGCGCCGCGTCCTGCCGTGTCTCGTCCATCTGCCCCTCCGCCGGTCGTTCAACGTTGAACGATCTGTTTCCCGCGCCCGCCAGGGGCAGCCTGTCCCCTCGGGCCTTTACACCGCGCCTGCAACGGAAAGAATACCCCGCATCAGCAGGAGCGTCAGAATGCAGAACATCCGCGCCCAGGTCCACCTGCCCACCACCGCGCTGGCCGAGGATATCGGGTTCTTCAGGAAACTCGGCCTGCGGATGGACCGCATCTTCCCGGCCGACAACCCGCGCACCGCCGTCTTCTCGGGCCACGGCCTGCGCCTCCGGCTCGACACCTCCGACGCCCCCCCCGGCACCCTCGCCATCCTCGCCGATGACCCGGTCCTCATCGCGGGCGGCGCGACGGAACTCACCGCCCCCGGCGGCACCCGCGTGGTCATCGAACCGCTCGACCCGCCGGTCATCCAGCCGCCCACCGAACACGCCTTCGTCACCCGCCGCCTCGCCGACCGGGCGCCCTGGGTGGTGGGCCGCGCCGGCATGCACTACCGCGACCTCGTCCCCACCCGCCTCGGCGGCGCCATGATCGCCAGCCACATCCGCATCCCGCAGGGCGGGCCGGTGCCCGACATGGTGCATTTCCACAAGGTCGGCTTCCAGCTCATCTTCTGCGTCCGCGGCTGGGTTGATGTGGTGTATGAAGATCAGGGCGAACCCATCCGCCTGCACGCGGGCGACTGCTTCATCCAGCCCCCCGAAATCCGCCACCGCGTGCTGTTCGCCAGTGACGGGATCGAGGTCGTGGAAATCGGCGTCCCGGCCGAGCACATCACCGAGATCGACCACGACCTCACCCTCCCCACCCCCCACCTGCGCCCCGACCGCGAATGGCAGGGCCAACGCTTCGTCCACAACACGGCGTCACAAGGGGCGTTCGGACCTTCCCGCCTGCCCGGCTGGGAAGCCCGAGACACCACCATCGCCACCAACACCCGCGGCGTGGCCGACGTGAAGGTCCTGCGCCCCGACGACGCGGCGACCGCCCCGGTGACGCACTCAGCCGACATCCTCTTCGGCTTCGTCATGGCGGGCAGCTTCACGCTGCACGGCAAGGGCCGCGACCCGGTGCGGCTGGAACCGGGCGACGCCTACGTCATCCCGCCCGGCATGGAGACGGAACACGCCGAGGCGGAGCCGGGGACCGAGGTGCTGGAGGTAATGCTGCCGGGGTGAGTAAGTCATTCACTTTCGTTGAAATTGGCGGAGAGAAATCAGCCTCTTCGAGATAGAGCTACCTGAACTTCCGCCACCTGCTGGAGCGGCACGGGCTGACCGAGGCGATCTTTGCGGAGGTGAACGCGCATCTGGCCGACAAGGGGATCACGCTGCGGTCGGGGACCTTGGTTGACGCCACGATCATCGGCGGTGAGCCATGGAACGCCACTGGTTCGAGTGACATGGCGAACGCCTCGACGAAGAACAAGGCCCGCGCGCGCGACCCCGAGATGTCGTCCACCAAGAAGGGCAACGACGGGTATTTCGGCAGTGAGGAGGATCAGAAATTGATCCAGTGGATCAATTTCCCGACAAACGCGCACATCGGCGTCGATGTGGACAGCGGCACGGTGCACAGCCTGGAGACCTCGACAGCGAAGCTCCACGACAGTCAGGTCTGGGACGAACTGCTGCACGGCGATGAAACCTCGGTCGGGGCCGAGTTGCCATTGGAGCGCCATTGGTCCGAGCGACAATGGCGACGGATACGTGAGTGCCGAACGCGAGGCCGCCTTCACGGGGCCGGGCAAGGTCTGGGGTGTCATGCGCAAGGCCCCCAAGGGCGGTGAACTGCATCCGGTCGACGCGCAGATCAACCGCCGCATCGCCATGGTCAGGGCCAGGGCCAGGGTCGAGCACCCCTTCCGCGTCATCAAGCGCAAGTTCGGCCATGCGAAGACCCGCTACAAGGGGCTGGCCAGGAACCGCGCGTTCGGCGCTGCGCTCGGACCAATGGCGCTTGCGCCTCACTCTTCACCCTGTTCGCACTCGGCAACCTGTTCCTGGTGCGACGAAAGCTGATGGCATGAGGACAGTGCTGCCCGAAAAACGAGAAACCGCCACTGCGGCGGGCCTGAAACCGCGATACCCGGCCACAAAACCTCGTCTGCCGCCTGCCAGGGCAATCACGCTGCCATCCCGGCGCAGCCCAACGCTTTGATCAGACGTTCCAAATCATGATCATGCGCACGCTGCGGAGTGTCAATGCGCTTGAAGCCCGGCGGCCTTTCCGGAGCGGACCGCGGAAGTTCGTTCATCCTGGGCCACATTGCTGCCCTGATCGGGTCCATTCACAAGGTCTGCAAGGATCGGACAGTCCGGGCGATGATCGCCGCAGCACGCATCTGCCAGATGACGAAGCGTGTCCATCATTGCCTGCATCTCGCCAATTCGAACTTCAAGACCGGCGATCTGCTGAAGGGCAATCTGTTTCACATCGGCGCTTTGCCGGGAACGATCCTGCCACAGCGCCAGCAACTCCCCGATCCTCTCGACCGAAAAGCCCAGATCCCGCGCCCTGCGGATGAAGCGCAGAAGCTGGACCTCGGTCATGGTGTAGACGCGGTAACCCGCAACCGTTCGCCCCGCTGCCGGGATGAGGCCGATCGACTCGTAATAGCGGATCATCTTGGCGGAAACGCCCGAGGCCTTTGAAGCTTCTCCGATGTTCATCGCCAGTCTCCTTTCGCATCCGTTTCAGGGCAGCGGGCGGGCGATCGCCCGAATTGCCTTCAAGCCCTCGCCAAACCGGGAAATGGCATCGCGGTGCCGGGACAATTCGCCATAGGGCAGCCAGCCGATCTTCAGGTCGGCGACGCGGGCGAAGGCGGGGCGCGCCAGTTGCGCCCGCACTTCGGCCTCGCGGGCGTCGGGGGCGACGAGGAACAGGCCGCCTTCTGCCTGCGGATCGGCGTGACCGAGCGCAAGGTCGAGCATCCGGACCACGCCGGAATAGATCGAGGTGGAATGCTCGACCTCGAAGGCGGCGGCCACCCGGTCGGCATCGCGGCGCAGCCAGAGCACGTCGATCAGCCGCACCGCCTCGGCCCCGGGGGCCGTCGCCAGGGCCGGGGGAAGCGCGTCGAGGCACTCCTCGCCCAGCGGTCGCCCGGCATGGAGCCGTCCCCGGTCGTTGGCCGCGATCCAGACCCGGTAGCCAAGCGCATGGCCAAGGTCGCGCAGCCAGGACTGCACCTCGGAATGGCTGGCCTCGTCCTTTTCGCTGCGCGCCTCGGCGGGGGTCAGCGCGGCGGCGGCGGCGCGGGCCGAGCGCAGGCGGTCGGCAAAGGCGGCGGCATCGCTGCCGTCGCGCGGCGGGGCGGGGTAGCGGTCCGAGCCGATGTCGAACAGCAGTGCCGCGATGGCACCAAGATCGTTCGACAGCAGGTCGCGGAAGCGGGCGTTCAGGTCGATGATCCCCTCGCGCATGGCAAGGTAATCCGGCCAGCTTCCCAGTTTCACCTTCGCCCCGGTCAGCCGGTTGTAGCCTTCGACGATGCGGGTATTGAAGGGCGGGACCAGCGTGGGATGCAGGAAATAAAGCAGGTTGGCCACCGCAGGCCCCAGCCCCTTGATGCGGTGGCGGTCGATGTCACAGATGTGACGGATAATGTCCGTGGCGCTGGAACAGCAGGCGCAACCGTCGATCATCCGGCCGAAGGCGCGCTGGTTGGCCGGATTTTCGTAGATGTCCGGAATCCGCAGCTTTGGCTTCCACAGGAAGGCGTGGTCGGCACCGCGAAAGATCTGGCGCTGTTCGGCGATGGAATGGACCACCGTTTCCAGCGTCGAGCCGCGATAGGCGTTGCCGAAGGTGCCGGCGTCGATCTCGGCCACGACGACCTGAAGACCGCGCCGGATCGAACGGAAGTTCTTGACCCGTTCGGACCACAGGAACCAGGACTGATACGTCGCCGCCGGATCGTCCTTCCAGCGGCGGATCAGCGCCTGAATGGCGGTGTTGCCTGCGTCCATGAGAGTCTCCTGCCTGCCGGTCCGGGGAAGACCATCGCCTTCGCTGACTGCTGCGGCAAGAGTAAGCCCGATATTCATGCTTCGGCTGCTGTAAATCGCCGCAGTCGCAGCGCATTGCCAAGAACGAAGACCGACGACAGCGCCATCGCAGCGGCGGCAAAGATCGGCGACAGCAGGATACCGAAGGCGGGCCAGAGCGCGCCTGCGGCAACCGGGATCAGCAGGGCATTGTAGATGAAGGCCCAGAACAGGTTCTGGCGGATGTTGCGCATCGTGGCCTTGGACAGCGCGATGGCATCCGAGACCGCAGTCAGCCTGCCCGACATCAGCACCACGTCCGCCGCCTCGATGGCAATGTCGGTGCCGGTGCCGACGGCAAGGCCCACGTCCGCTTCGGCCAGGGCGGGCGCATCGTTGATCCCGTCGCCGACATAGGCCAGCGGGCCCAGGCCCTTCAGACGCTTGACCGCCGTGACCTTGCCGTCGGGCAGCACTTCGGCCACCACCTCGTCGATGCCGAGCTGGCGAGCGATGGCGTTCGCGGTGCGGCCATTGTCGCCGGTGATCATCGCAACCTTCAGCCCCAGCCGGTGCAGCGCCTGGATCGCCTGCGGCGTGGTCTCCTTGATCGGGTCCGCAACGGCGATGATGGCCGCAAGCCTGCCGTCGATGGCCGCGTAGAGCGGTGACTTGCCCTCGTCGGCCAAACGGGTGGCGGTTTCGGCAAAGCCGGACACATCGAGGCCAAGCCGCGCCATGTAGCGGTCGGCGCCAATCTCGACCCGCTGCCCGCCCGCCTGCGCCGCCACGCCAAAGCCGGTGACGGATTCAAAAGCGGTGACTTCGGGAAGTGTCAGGCCCTCGTCCGCCGCCGCCGCAACGATGGCGCGGGCGATGGGATGCTCGGACTTGGCCTCGACGGTGGCGACGGCCGCCAGAACGGCAGCGCGGTCGAAACCCGGTGCCAGCACCATGTCGGTCAGGCGCGGCTTGCCCTCGGTCAGGGTTCCGGTCTTGTCGAACGCGACCACCTTCACGCCCTGCAAGGCTTGCAGAGCCTCGCCCTTGCGGAAGAGCACGCCCATTTCGGCACCGCGCCCGGTGCCGACCATGATCGAGGTCGGCGTGGCCAGACCCATGGCGCAGGGGCAGGCAATGATCAGGACGGCGACGGCGTTGACGAGGCCGAAGGTCAGGGCCGGATCAGGCCCGAAGATCAGCCAGACGGCAAAGGTCAGCGCCGCCAGCGCCATGACGACGGGCACGAACCACATCGTCACCTGATCGACCAGCGCCTGGATCGGCAGCTTGCCGCCCTGCGCGGCTTCGACCATGCGGATGATCTGCGCCAGCATCGTGGCCTCGCCGACCGCCGTCGCGCGAAAGCTGAAGGCGCCGGTCTGGTTCACCGTGCCGCCCGTCACCGGGCTGCCCGGCGTCTTTTCCACCGGCACGGGTTCGCCCGAGATCATGCTTTCGTCGATCCAGCTTGCGCCTTCGGTCACCTCGCCGTCGACCGGCACCCGCTCGCCGGGGCGGACCTCGACCACGTCGCCGGGGCGGACTTCCGCGACCGTGACTTCAACCACTTCGCCATTGCGCAGGACACGGGCAGTCTTGGCCTGAAGCCCGACCAGCCGCTTGATCGCCTCCGACGTGCGGCCTTTGGCGCGGGCCTCGAGCAGGCGGCCCAGAAGGATCAGGGTGACGATCACCGCCGCCGCCTCGTAATAGACGTTCAGCGTGCCCTCGGGCAGAACGGCAGGCGCAAAGGTCGCGACCAGCGAATAGCCGTAGGCGGCCGAGGTTCCGACCGCGACCAGGCTGTTCATGTCGGGTGCAAGGCGGGCCAGCGCCGGAAAGCCCTTGCGGTAGAACCGCAGGCCGGGACCGAGGAGAACCGCAGTGGTCAGGGCAAACTGAAGATACCAGCTGTTCTGCATGCCGATCGTGTTCACCACTGCCATGTGGACCCAGTTGACCAGATGCGCCCCCATCTCAAGCACGGCAACCGGCAGCGTCAGCGCGCCTGCGATGGTGACGTCGCGGCGGAGCAGGGCTTCCTCGGCCGCCTTCTTCTCGGCAGAGGCGTCCGCGATGTCGGCGCTTGCGGCCGCCGCCCGCGCTTCGTACCCCGCATCCGCGATTGCGCCGATCAGGGCGGCAAGGTCCGCCGTTCCGGTGACTGTGGCGCGCTCGGTCGCAAGGTTCACATTGGCCGCAGTCACACCCGGCACCGCTTTCAGGGCCCGCTCCACCCGTGCCACGCAGGAGGCGCAGGTCATCCCCTCGATGATGAGATCGACGGGACGCGTCGGAACGTCATAGCCCGCGTCCTCGATCGCCTTGACCAGAGCCGACCGGTCCAGGTCGGGTCCGATGATCTCTGCCCGTTCCGTCGCGAGGTTGACGGCGGCGGCCTTGACCCCGGGAACCGCCTGCAGCGCGCGCTCGACGCGCCCGACACAGGATGCGCAGGTCATGCCTTCGACGTCGATCACGATCTTGCCGAGGTCTGCCGTAGCGTCTTGAGGGGCGTGGAAGTTCATGGCGGCTCTCCGGTGGCGAATTGCTCCGTGGACTGAGATAGGGCTTCCCATGATAGGAAGGTCAAGCCCTGATTTCAGTTTGTCTGATCACGGATTTGTTCCCTTGACCTTACAACGGTGGGAAGGCCCATATCGGGTTGCATGAGGCGACTGTCCAAAGGAGACACTCATGCAGTTCCATATCGAGAACATGACCTGCGGCGGCTGCGCGCGCAGCGTCACCAAGGCGATCCAATCAGTGGACCCCGCCGCCGAGGTGACCGCGGATCCGGCCTCGCACAAGGTCGACGTGAAATCAGCGGCCTCTCGCGACCGGTTGGTCGCGGCGCTGACCGAGGTCGGCTACGCGCCTGCCTGACAAAACAAAATCATCGAAGGAAAATCTGAATGAACAAACGTACTCTCGCGCTGTCTATTGCGGCAGTTGCTGTTGTCGGCGGGATCGCATTTGCCCAACAAACCATGGAGGGCATGGACCACTCCAACATGGGTGGCATGGGCATGGGGGATATGGGCATGATGAGCCATGCGTCCATGATTCCGGCAGAGTTGGCGGACAATCCGGCCGTGCAGGCCTACGCTGCGGCAATGGACAAGATGATGGCGGACATGATGGTGCCTTATACCGGGGACGCTGACGTTGATTTCGTGCGAGGCATGATTCCGCATCATGAAGCTGCGGTCGCGATGGCGCGCATTCAGCTGGAGCATGGCACGGACCCGGAAATCAGAAAGCTCGCGGAAGAGGTGATCGCGGCTCAAGAGGCCGAGATCGCCGAGATGAAGGCCTGGCTCGCGGCTCGCGGGTTGTAAGGCGCTTCGATGGCGGCAGGGTGGCCCGCTCCCGGCCATCCTGCCGCCCGCCTCGGGCGGGGTGGCAACGGCCAGGTTACCCTTCGTCGGATTTTGCGTCGCGAGTAGACCCGCAGTTGAGCGCGCGCCTGTGAAACCTCGCGACTGGCAATAGACGGGGCGCGGCCTCTGGATCGACAGTCCAGCCGGGCGGGCGTCCTCACGCCCGCCCGGCTGCCATGTGTCACGCAGCCATGTCGCGGCAGGACTTGGCGCAGCGCCGGCAGATCTCGGCGCATTTCTTCATCTGTGCGTCATTGCCGAAGGCTTCGCAGGACTTGGCGCAGCGTTCGCAGGCCTCGGCACAGAGACCGCAGGTACGGCCATGCAGCGCCGAGCTTCTCAGCATGGAATCGGCGCTGATCCGGCAGGCATCCGCGCAATCCAGAAGCGCCTGGATGTGTGCAGATGCGACATGCTGACTGCCCTTGCCAAGGCAGTAGGTCAGCGTTTCCAGACAGATGTTGTGGCAGTCGCTGCAGTTTTCGATGCATTCCTTCATGTTCATCTCTCGTACTCCTGTTCTGTGGTTGCCGAAGTGCCCGTGGACGGGAGCGCAGCGAAGAAGCCTGGGCCACCCCCCGTATCGCCCACGGACAGGCCGTTCAGTGCCATCGGGATCGGCCTTGAAAACGCCAAGGCGTTCGATTCGGTTCCACCGATATCCGCCGACTTCTGAACGAACCGAAAAGACAGACGTCCATGCGGTCGGGGGATTACAGCCTGCGCGCGGGGCTCCGCAGACGGTGCTCTGCGAGCGCTTTTGCAGCCGGACAGTGCGTTTTCCCGGTAATCCTTTGCCTCGACATCCGTCAATGAAGACAGGCATCGGCTGCCTTTCGCATGATCGGGACTTCGGCGTGAGGTCCGTGGCGGCAGATCAGGCCGGTGCCTGGCGGTTGGTTGAAGCCATGACCGGGCCGCCTTCAGCCGAAAAGGAACAGGATGATGACAGTTCGGACTTTCTCAGCAGCATTGCTTGCCGTTCTCTTGATGGGCGGCGGCGCGATCGGTCAGACCACGCCTCAGGCGGAAGATCCACATCACACTTCCGGCACCGAGGACCCCGCTCTCCCGAATGCGGCTGGCTCTGACGAGCCAGCGAAGCCTGCGGCTCCGGGGATGGACTCGCAGGGGCCGGGACCGGGGATGATGATGTCTGCCGACATGATGCAGATGATGATGCAGATGATGATGCAGATGATGGCCCAGCATCATGTCGCCGGTTCGACCGCAGGGCCGGGCATTCAGGACGGAATGACCGGCGCGGTCGGGCAGAGCGGGGACGTGATCTTCGGCCTTGCACCTGCCGCGACACCGGAGACGACGCCCGATCTGGTGCGCGGCTGGCTTCAGGCGCAGCTCGACCGCCTGCAGAACCCACGGCTGACACTCGGCACGATCGAGACGGCAGCGGATGGCAGCATCATCGCCGAGATCCGCACCGTCGACGGGGCGCTGGTGCAGCGGCTGTCTTTCAACAGGTATCCGGGCTTCGTCCGCCAGATCGACTGAACGTCGTCAAGACGAAACGAGAGCAGATCCGAGATGCGAGAGGCCGTGATGCACTTTGCCACCTCGGTGCTGGTTCGCGCAACACCGCGGGAGGTTTTCGACTACCTCGACGAGCCGGAGCGCATCGGCGCCCACATGTCCGGGGGATCGCTGATGATGATGGGCGGCAGGATGCGCTATGTTCTGGACGCCGACGCGGGGCGCAGGGTCGGTTCCGTCATCCGCATCGAAGGACGGATGGCGGGCCTGTCCTTGCGGGTGACGGAAGTGATCACGGAACGCGTGCCGCCCGTCCGCAAGATCTGGAAGACGACAGGTCCGCAGCGGATGATCGTGATCGACACCTATCGGCTGGGGTTCGAGACGCTGCCGGTCGAGGCAGGAACCGAACTGCGCGTCTTTATTGACTACACGCTGCCGGAACGACTGCCGGGCCGCCTGCTCGGTCGGGCACTGGCACCGCTCTATGCGCGCTGGTGCGCGTCGCGGATTGCTGTCGGCACGCGGGCGCATTTCGCGCAAGGTCCGGGCCGAAGCCGGATCGCCTGAGTCCGGCGCGGTCAGAGCTCGGCCAGGTGGCCGATCCCCAGGGCGGTGTCGGTCAGCGCCATCGAGGCCGCGGCATCCGCCGCAAGTCGGGTCATGGCCCGGATGGCGTCGATGGTTTCGGGGATCACGATGGCCTGGTTGTCGACCATGTAGGCATAGAAAAGCTCGTTGCCCTGCACCGACAGCATGTCCGACCAGAGCGCCACCTCGTAGAGGTTGTCATGCGGGCGGCCGAGGTCGGCCATCATCTCCTTGACCGCGTTCAGCGCGTCAAGGCCGTCGTCCATGCGGATCAGCGCGATCCGCGACGAGGCGCCGAAGGCGGCGAGCACCTCGTCCCGGGTGGCGGCGCGCGGCATCTCGACCGACCAGTAATGCAGGTGGGCCAGCGTCTGCGGCACCTTGACCGCCATCGTCACCACGTCCAGGCTTGGGTCCACGCTTTGCGCGTCGGGGCCCTGGTGGCTGGGGATCTCGCGCTCGGGCACCAGCGTGTTCATGATGCCGCCGAGATGGCTTTCCCAGGGGTCGGTCGCGCGCCGCAACAGCGTGCCGCGCGCCCGGACAAGCAGCCCCGCGCGCTTGAGCGCGGTCAGCGTGCGGACGATGGAAGTGGTGTTGCACGACACCACGCGGGTGCTGTCGCGCCCGACGGCACCGGCAAAGCTGGCCTCGGCCACGAAGGAGTGGCCGGTGACCGCGTGTTTCTCGCCGCCCTGGACGATGAACCTGATGCCGCGCCGACGATAGGCCTCGACATTGGCGGCCGCCACCTTCTTCGGCGTGCAGTCCACCACGATGTCGGCGCGGGCCAGCAGGTCCTCCAGCGTTCCGGCCACATCGAGCCCCGCCGCGCGCATCGCAGACACATCGTCCGGGCCGGCACCGTAAAGCGCGTAGCCCTTGGCCTCTGCCATGCGCGGGCGCCAGTCTGCAGCAACGTCGCACACCCCGGCCAGCACCATGTCGGGCTGCATGGCGACGGCATCCGCCACCCGCTTGCCGATGACGCCGTAGCCGTTCACCGCGACGCGGGTTACCTGCGTGGTAGTCATGATGCGATTCCTCTTGTTTCAAGCAAGGTTCGTATGGCGGCCTTGAGCCGGGCTCGCGCCGTCGATATAGGCCCGGGTCAGCGGCACGGCATCGCGCCGGTGGGCAAACTGCAACTGGAACACCATGGTCCGACCGTTGCGGAATCCCGCCTCGCAGGCCGCGAGATAGAACTCCCACATCCGGCAGAACCGTTCGTCATAAAGCGCGCGCGCCGCGTCGCGGCGGGCGGCGAACCGCTCGTGCCAATGGCGCAGCGTTTCGGCGTAATGGAGGCGCAGGATTTCCACATCCGTCACCCAGAGCCCCGCGCGTTCGGCCGCAGCGATGGCCTGCGACAGCGTGGGGCAATAGCCGCCGGGAAAGATGTACTTGCGGATCCAGGGATCGCTGCCGCCTTCGGCACCCATGATGCCGATGGAGTGCAGGAGCGCCACGCCGTCCGGTTTCAGCGCGCGGGCCATCGTCGCGAAGAAGGTGTCGTAATCCGACGGCCCCACATGTTCGAACATGCCGACCGACACGATCCGGTCGTAGCGGTCATGCTCGTCACGGTAGTCGCGCAGGTGAAAGCGGACACGTCCGGCCAAACCCTCGGCTTCGGTCCGCGCGGCGGCGTAGGCCAGCTGTTCTTGTGACAGGGTGATGCCGGTGACATTCGCGGTGCTGTCGCGTGCCAGCGACCGCGCCAGCCCGCCCCAGCCCGAACCGATGTCGAGAACCGAGAGGCCGGGACGGTCCAGCACCAGCTTGGCCGCGATGCGACGCATCTTGGCCACCTGCGCCTCGTCCAGGGTCTCGTCGCCGCGTTCGAAATAGGCGCAGGAATACTGCCGCTCGCGGTCGAGAAAGAGATCGTAGAGATCGTCGGACAGGTCATAGTGATGCGCCACGTTGGCCCGCGCGCGCGCGCAGGGATTGCGGTGCCGGCGCCGCGACAGAAGCCGGTCGGCCATCGCCCGCAGACCGCTTCCGGGCAGCGAGTCGAGCGCCTGCGGCCCGCCCGAGGTCAGCAGGTCCAGAAGCTCGCGCAGCGTCCCCCGTTGCAGCACCAGCCGGCCGTCCATCCAGGCTTCGCCAAGCGCAAGGTTCGGCTGGGCAAGCAGGCGCAAGGGCAGGTCGCGGTCCAGAAGCCGGACCGCCACATCGGGCGCGCCGCCGGTGCCGAAGCGGTAGGTCCGGCCGCCCGCCTCGGTCCATTCCAGCGATCCGCGCCGGACGATCCGCCGCAGGATCGCGGCAACCAGCGCCGAAGCGCCGCCGACGACCGGTCCCCTCCGGGTCCTTTGCGCGCGTGACGCAATCTCAACTTCACTCTCGAATGAACTCTGCTGCGCCATTTGCTGTGTATCCATCATGGTCAGGTTGCAATCAACAGACGCGCGAGCGCCGAAATGATTGCAGGCGCGAAGCGCTATCCTCACGAATGCGTGTAGGTGAAGGGAAACGGAATGGCCTTTGCACGGCTCGGAAGAACGACTTTGAAAGAAAGCTGATACGGAGTGCGGTCAGCAAGCTTTACGAAAGCACCCCAAGTCACCGTATCTGCAATCTTCATCGATTCAAGGTTAAGCAAGGTTCCACCGATATGACCAAGACCCATGACATTAACCGAAACCTGCGCTGTTTCGATCCGGGTGTCGGACGCGGCGTCGAACAGGGCAAGCACCAGATGATACTGGTCTTGCCCCTCGGGCGCGCCGCCGTGCATCGCGCCCTCGGTGTGGGACTTTGGATGGCCTTGCACGATGGCGGCAGGCATCACGCCGAGATAGGCCAGGACGCCGGCGACGGTCATCGTGTCGGCATTCACACCATCCTTCCCGCGTGCGACCACAGAGAAGACCCCCGATGCGACCGCCGCCATCGGCAGGACGAGTGCCGTCCGGCGCGACAAGGCGGTCCCGCCGGGTTTCATGACGCCACCTCCAGCGTCTGCGGCGCGGCAGCCTTGGCCGGAGAACGGCGGGTCATGCCCTCTAGCCGCGTCCGTTTCAGAAGCAGGGCGTTCACGGCGACCAGGGCAGAGCTTCCCGACATCGCCAGGGCGGCGACCTCGGGACTGATCGTGTAGGGAAAGAACACCCCCGCCGCGACCGGGAAGGCGACCACGTTGTAGGCCACTGCCCAGAACAGGTTCTGGTGCATCTTGCGCAGGGTCGCCCTCGACAGCACGATCGCCCCCAGGACATCATGCGGGTCGCTTCTCATCAGCACCACGTCGGCGCTTTCCATCGCCACGTCGGTGCCCGCGCCGATGGCAAAGCCCACGTCGGCCTGGGTCAGCGCCGGGGCGTCGTTCACCCCGTCGCCGACCATGCCGACCTTCTTGCCTTGGGCCTGAAGCTCCTTGACCTTGTCGGCCTTTTGACCCGGCAGGACATCGGCGAGCACGATGTCGATCCCGAGTTCCCCGGCGATGCGCGCGGCGGTGCCTGCGTTGTCGCCGGTCAGCATCGCCACTTGGACGCCGCGTTCGCGCAGCCGGGCCACGGTTTCCTTCGCGGTCGGACGCAGCGCATCGGCAATCGCGATCAGCCCCAGAACGGCCCCGTCCCTGGCGACGTGCACGACGGTCCGGCCCGCGCCCTTGAGCGCCTCCGCCCGTTCGGACAGGGCACCGAGCGGCACCTTTTCCTCGTCCATCAGGCGACGGTTGCCGACCAGAACCCGACTGTCGGCGACAGTCGCGCTGGCCCCGCGGCCATCCAGCGTCTCGAACCCGGACATCTTGCCCAGCGTCAGGTCGGCGGCGCGCTCGACGATGGCGACCGCCAGCGGGTGATCCGAGCCCTTGTCCACGGCGGCGGCGGCGGCAAGCACCTCGTCGGGGCTGACACCCTCGGCGGCGACCACGTCGACCACCTTCGGCTGCCCCATGGTGAGGGTGCCGGTCTTGTCGAAGACGATGACATCAAGTTTCGTCGCATCCTCGAGCGCGCTCGCGTTCTTGAACAGGATGCCGTTCATTGCGCCAAGCCCGGTGCCCACCATCACCGCCATCGGGGTGGCAAGACCCAGGGCATCGGGGCAGGCGATGACGAAGACGGTGATCGTCAGCGTCAGCGCGAACAGAAGCTCCGCCCCGATCCAGCCATACCAGACGGCAAAGGTGGCGACGCCGATGAGGATGGCGACCAGCACCAGCCATTGCGAGGCCCGGTCGGCCAGCAGCTGCGCCGGCGCCTTGGAGTTCTGCGCCTCTTGCACCAGCTTGACGATCTGCGCGAGCGCGGTGTCGGCACCGACCTTGGTGGCGGTGTAGCGGAAGGTTCCCGACTTGTTGATCGTGGCGCCGATCACCGTGCTGCCGACGGTCTTCTGCACCGGCATGGATTCGCCGGTCAGCATGGATTCGTCGACCAGCGACGTGCCTTCGGTAACCTCGCCGTCGACCGGGATCTTGTTGCCCGGACGGATCACCACGGTTTCGCCCTTCAGCACCACGGCGGTGGGCACCTCGACCTCGCGCCCGTCGCGCAGAACGGTCGCCATCGGCGGCGCAAGGTCCATCAGCGCGCGGATCGCCTCTGAAGCACCGGCCCGGGCGCGCATCTCGAGCCAGTGGCCAAGAAGAATGAACACCAGAAGGACCGCGACCGCCTCGTAGAACTGCACGCCGGGGAAGAAGAAGGTCGATCCGACGCTGAAGGCGTAGCCGGTGCCGACCGACAGGATCACCAGCACCGCCATGTTCAGCACGCCGTTGCGCAGCGCCCGCACGGCTGCGACGACAAAGGGCCAGACCGGCCAGATCACCGCGGCTGTCGCCAGGATGAACAGCCACTGCTCAAGCCGCACCCCGAACGGCGGCGTCGGCGGCGTGAACATGCCGCCCATCGGCGACCAGACGAAGATCGGGATGGTGAAGACCAGGGCGACCCAGAACCGATTGCGCATGTCGCGCACCATCGACTGCATGTCACCTGAACCGTGACCCATCTCGTGGGCCATCGCATCGTGGCCGGAGGGGATGGCCGGGGCGGGGCTGTCGGCCCCCTTGCCGTGTCCGGTGCCATGTCCCGTGCCATGTCCCTTGCCGTGGCCTGAATGGTCCGCCATGGCTGCGGCATG
Source organism: uncultured Rhodobacterales bacterium (assembly GCA_964559535.1). Taxonomy (GTDB): domain Bacteria; phylum Pseudomonadota; class Alphaproteobacteria; order Rhodobacterales; family Rhodobacteraceae; genus CAZLIC01. Next base: position 78,192 of record CAZLIC010000006.1, on the reverse strand, counting down.
GCCGTCGTGGGCGGAACACACGTGCCGCGGCAGCGCCTCACCCTCGCAGTGAAAGCCGCAGTCCTCGACGACCTTGCGCAACGTCTCGATGCTGGTCCTGCCTTCGTCGAAGGTCACGGTCACCGACGGCCCCGCCGGATTGGCGGCCACCGAGGTGACACCCGGCTGGGCGCGAAGCTGCTTTTCGACCCCGAGATGCCCGAGGCGGTCGAAGGTGGCGTCAAAATCGAGTGAGGCGGTCGTCGTCATTTTTAATCATCCCGGTCAGGCGGTTCTGCGCGGCGCGTCCCGGCAACCCGGCGCGCCGCACGGTAATTCATTCAGGAACAGCAGCAGCCCGATTTGCCGACCGGCTTTTGCACCGCGGCCGTGGGCGAGGCTTCCACCGTTTGCGAATTTTCGCTGGTTGTCTGGTCGCGCTGCGCACGGCCGTGCCCATGCTCGTGGTGTTTCGCCTGCTGCGATCCGCCACCACAGCAGCCGCCCGCCTCGGTCTCGGCCAGAACGTTGGTTTCATGCGTGCTCATTGTCGTCTCCCGTCGATTGGTTCAGGTTCCGGCAAGGCCGAACAGTGCTCGCCGTTGCCACAGTATGGACGCTTCGGGGCTGCAAACATTACACCTTGACGGGAGCGGGCAAAGTTTCTGCGGCCCGTTTGCGGGCGCGGGCGCATTCGCAATCAAGGAACCCGTGATCCGGGCAGGTCAGGCACATCTGCATCAGCAGGTCCCGCAATCTGGTCCGGGCCCGATGCAGCCGCACGGCGAGCGTGCCCAGGGAAATGCCGAGCGAAACGGCAACCGCCGCCCGCCCTTCTTCCTGAAGGTCGATCCGCCTTATCAGGTCGGCCTGTCCCTGCGGCATATGGCGGATCATGTCGGCGATGCATTCGCAGATCGCGGCGTCGATTTCGGCATCGGGTTCAGCCAAGATGTCCAGCGTCTCGGACTCGACTTCGGCGGACATTTCCCGCTGCCGTCGGCGCGAAGATTTTCGCTGGTGATCGGCAAGTGTGGTGGCCAGAAGCCGACTGAGCCAGCCGCGCAGGCTGGCAACGTCACGCAGGTCATCAGCCCGCGTGATCGCCCTGGCGGCGAAATCCTGCATCACGTCCATCGCGTCATCGACGTTGCGCAAGCGGCTGACCAGGAAGCCCAGAAACCGGCGCTGGTCTTCCAGAAGGACAGCCTCGACGGCTTTCCGGGTCATCTCACGGTCTCCATTGCGTTTCCTGTGCCGTTCAAGGCGCGATTGTACTCCCCAGACGCTTCCGCCTGATGGTCCAGGCAGGCGCGCAGCGCCCGTCTGGCCCGCAGGGTGCGCACATTCAGTGTGCCAACCTCTACACCAATTTCCAGTGCGAACGCGTCGCGCGGCACGCCGCGAAGATACAGCGCACGGATCAGTTCGGCGTAATCGGGGCGAAGGCTCTCTAGTGCTGTTTCCACTGCGGCAAAGTCTTCGCTGGCAGGTGGAGCCTCTGCCGCGTCCTCGACCGGGGCCGAGAGAAGGAGGACATGATCGCAATAGGCCCTTTCCGCCCGCCGACGCGCGTCACGGCGACGGTAATGGTCGAACAAGCTGTTGCGCAGGATGCGGGCCAGCCAGGCATCGGTGTTGCGTATGGGTTTCGTCCGGTTCGTGGCGCAGATGACTTTCAGGTTGAAATCCTGCAACACGTCTTCCGCGGCACTCGGGTCAGCGATCCTTCGGCGCAGGTAGTTCAGATAGGCCTTTTGCCGTGTGGCGAGCCTTGTGCGCGGATCAGGTTCGACCACGCTTGAAAGTGGCGGTGCCTGGCGGGAAAGGTCAGTGTGGAGCATGGCGCGTTCCTTCCGCTGTCAATCGGGGGAGGAGAACCCCCGAAAGGCAGCGCCGACGGTGGCGGTCGGCCATTGCTCAAGGAAGTTCTGGTTTCAGCCGAAGTCGAAAACTGCGCTTGGCGGCCGGAGCGGGTCGTTCGGTCGGTGCTGCGTGCGGTCCGCTTGTCCTTCGAACACCCACTGGATGCTGATGACCCGGATCGGGTGTTTCGCGTCGAATACGTTCTCAGCGACCACCACGGTCGGGAGCTGGCAATGATATGAGGCGTTTCCAGTCGGCAGACTGCAGTCATCCTGTTGTGTCGCCGCCGAATGAGCGGGGGTGACAATCGGCGGTTCGGATCGGGGATCGGCGTTTGCCGCCGGGGAAACGGTCACAAGGGACAGGACGCTCAGCCCCAAGAGAAATGCCGTCAGCACGGCGCGGAACGCGCGCGACCATGAACCCATCTCCGACTGCCAAATTCCATCCATGCGGCCAACCTGGAGCAACTGGCGGAAACACGCGTTGACCTGGATCAACGAAGTCCGGGTCGGTGCCACTGTCGACCTTGAGAAACTGCGGTCTTCGGCGGTCTGCTGCAATGAGTGCGGTGGTTGGGTGTAATGGCGACGCCGCTCATGCGTCTGTTTCTGCGTGCGGGGCCGAGGCCCTTGTCATCGGAGGACGGACCATGAACGAGCACCATCATTCTGTTGGAAACCAAGCCTCTGGCGCCTGGTTCAGGACGCGCTGGGGAATGGCGCTGATCGGATTTGCAGGCATCGCCGCGCTGCTTCTGGTCTATGAACACCGGGTTCACATCCCGTTCGGCAGCATTCTTCTGATCCTGCCGCTCTTTGCCTGCCTCGGACTGCACTCGCTGATGCACGGCGGCCATGGGCATGGCGGAGGCCACGGCAACCACGGCAGATCCGACAAGAACGTTGCATCCGGGCTTTCTGCGGCGACCAGTGTCGAGGACGAGAGAGGAAAGCCGTCATGACACCCGAAACCGCACCGGCTTATGGTCTCTGGCTGCTCGCCTTCGTCAACGCGGCGGTCTTCATCATCTTCGCCCTGAGCTTCGCGAAGCCGCAGAGCCCGCGCGACTGGCGCAGTTTCGGTGCCTTCAGCGCCTTTCTGGTGGCCTTGTTTGCCGAGATGTACGGCTTTCCCCTGACGATCTACCTTCTGTCCGGCTGGCTGCAATCCGCCTATCCCGCCATCGACTGGTTCTCGCATGATGCCGGGCACCTGCCCGAGATGATGTTCGGTTGGAAAGCCAATCCGCATTTCGGACCGTTTCACTTGCTCAGTTTCGTGTTGATCGGGGCGGGGTTCTGGCTGCTCTCGGTGGCCTGGCCGGTGCTTCACGCGGCGCAGCGCGCCGGGCGGCTGGCGACGACTGGGCCTTACGCGCGGATCCGGCATCCGCAGTATGTGGGCTTTGTGCTAATCCTGACTGGGTTTCTGGTGCAATGGCCTACGATCCTGACGCTGGCGATGTATCCCGTGTTGATCTGGATGTACCTCCGCCTGTCCCGCAGCGATGAGGCCGAGGCCCGCGCGCAGTTTGGCGCTGAATATGACACCTGGGCACGTAGGGTGCCCGCCTATCTGCCCATGGGCCGTACCGACGGCGCAACGACCTGATCGGCACCAATTCCCCCATTCGGGAGGTGGTGATCGATCAGCACCCCGCCCCGTCAGAAAGGAACACCGCATGAGCGACGTCAACACCGTTCCGGGAACCGACCGCTTGGCCGCCCGCTTCCCGACCGCCTACACGATCCTCTTCGCGTTGATTGTGCTGGTTGCGGGCCTGACCTGGATCATACCCGCCGGTCGTTTCGACCGGGTCGAGAACGAGGCGGTCGGTCGCGAGATCGCGGTCGCAGGCACCTACAAGACGGTCGAAGCCAACCCGCAGGGCATCCTAGACGTCCTGATGGCGCCGGTCGCGGGGTTCTATGACCCCGACAGCTATGCCGCCAACGCCATCGACGTGGCGCTGTTCGTGATTCTGCTCGGCGGTTTTCTGGGGGTAGTCAACGCCACCGGCGCCATCGACACCGGCATCCGCCGCGCGATGGCCAGGCTGAAGGGGCGCGAGATCTGGATGATCCCGATCCTGATGAGCCTGTTCGCGCTTGGCGGCACCACCTACGGCATGGCCGAAGAGACGTTGGCCTTCTACGGGCTTCTGGTGCCGGTGATGATCGCCGCTGGATACGACGCGGTGACGGGCGCGGCCATCATCCTTCTGGGCGCGGGCATCGGCACGCTGGGCTCCACGATCAACCCATTCGCCACCGTCATCGCCTCCAACGCGGCGGGCGTGCCCTTCACCGACGGGCTGGCGCTGCGGCTGGTGATCCTGCTGGGCGGCCTTGCGATCTGTATCGCCTATGTCATGCGCTATGCCACGCGCGTGCGGCGGGACCCGTCGCAATCGCGCGTGGCGGACCTTGCCGCAGACCACCGGGCCGCCTTTGCCGGATCCGCAAACACGGGCGATGCAGCGCTGACCGGCACGCAGTCGGCGGTGCTGGTCGTCTTTGCGCTGACCTTCGCGGCGCTGATCTGGGGCGTGTCAAGCCAGGGCTGGTGGATGGCGCAGATGGGCTCGCTCTTCATCGCTGCCGCCATTGTCGCCGGATTGATCGGCCGGCTGGGCGAGAAGCGCCTGACCGGGGCCTTTGTCGATGGCGCGCGCGACCTTCTGGGCGTGGCGCTGGTGATCGGGCTGGCGCGCGGCATCGTGGTCGTCATGGAACAGGGGCTGATCGCCGACACCATCCTGAACGCCGCCGCCAACGCGGTTGCGGGCCTGTCGGAACTGGCCTTCATCACGCTGCTTTACTGGATCCAGGTCGGGATGAGCTTCTTCGTCCCGTCCTCGTCGGGCCTTGCGGTGCTGTCGATGCCGATCCTTGCGCCGCTGTCGGACTTTGCCGGGGTGGACCGGTCGCTGGCCGTCACCGCCTATCAGTCGGCCAACGGGCTGGTGAACCTGATCAACCCGACCTTCGCCGTGGTGATCGGCGGGCTGGCCATCGCGCGGGTGCCCTACGAGCGCTGGCTGGCCTTTGTCTGGCCGCTCTTGCTGATCCTGACGATCTTCATCATGGCCGCGCTCGGCGTCGCCACTTTCCTCTGACCGGAGCCTTCTCATGTCCCAACCTTCCCTCGGCGTCCATTCCGAGTCCGGTCGCCTGCGCCAGGTGATCGTCTGCCGCCCCGGCCTCGCGCATCGCCGCCTGACGCCGGAAAACTGCGACGAGCTGCTGTTCGACGATGTGTTCTGGGTCAAGCAGGCGATCAAGGACCATGCCGTCTTTACCGACCTGATGCGCGCGGAAGGCATCGAGGTGCTGGACGCCAACGACCTTCTGGCCGAGACGCTGGACATCCCGGCGGGCCGGGCCTTTGTCCTGGACCACCGGGTGACGCTGACCACCGTGGGCGCGGGCATGGTGGAGCCCCTGCGCCTGTGGATGGAGGGATTGTCGGGCGTCGATCTGGCGCGCTGGCTGATCGGCGGGCTGACGGTGGGCGATCTGCCCTTCGTGCCGGAAGGACTGTTCGGGGCCTGGCTTGGCAAGTCCGGGTTCATCCTGCCGCCGCTGCCGAACATGATCTTCACCCGCGACAACAGCGCCTTTGTCCACGGCGGCGTGTCGCTGAACCCGATGTTCTGGGCGGCGCGCAAGCCCGAGACGCTGCTCACCACCGCGATCTACCGCCACCATCCGAAATTCGCCGGCAAGGTGCGCGAGCTGTTCGGCGATCCGGCGCGGGATTTCGGCCCGGCCAGCCTTGAAGGCGGCGACATCATGCCGGTGGGCAAGGATACCGTTCTGGTCGGCATGGGCGAGCGGTCGTCGGCGCAGGGGATCGGACTTTTCGCGCAAGCCCTGTTCGACCAGGGCGTGGCGTCGCGTGTCGTCGCCTGCCGCCTGCCGCGCACCCGCTCGGCGATGCATCTCGACACCGTGTTCACCTTCTGCGGCGGCGATGTCGTGACGACCTTCAAGGAAGTCGCCGATGGCATCACCTGCTTCGACCTGCGCCCCGGCGGCGCGGGCAAGCCGTTCCGCGTCACCGAGGACCGCCGCCCGATCTTCGAGGTTGTCGCGGAGATCATCGGCTTCAGGAAACTGAGGATCGTGCCCACCGGCGGCAGCGACCAGGCCGAGCGTGCGCGCGAGCAATGGAACGACGGCAACAACGTGGTGGCGCTCCGTCCCGGCGTGATCGTCGGCTACGACCGCAACGACGACACCAACGCCATGCTGCGCGCCGAAGGCATCGACGTGCGCGAAATGCCGGGGGCCGAGCTGGGCCGGGGCCGCGGCGGCGGGCATTGCATGACCTGCCCGACGATCCGAGACCCGGCGTGACCTGAAAAGGAAAGAACCATGAGCTTCAACCTGCGCAACCGCCATTTCCTGACGCTGCGGGACTATACCCCGGCGGAAATCGGCTTTCTTCTGAAACTCTCGGCTGACCTGAAGGCCGCGAAATACGCCGGGACCGAGCAGCAGATGCTCCGGGGGCGCGAAATCGCCCTGATCTTCGAGAAGGACAGCACCCGTACCCGCGTCGGCTTCGAGGTCGCCGCGCATGATCAGGGCGCGCATGTGACCTATCTCGGGCCGTCCGGCAGCCATATCGGCCACAAGGAAAGCGTCCGGGACACCGCTCGCGTTCTGGGCCGGGTCTATGATGCCATCGAATATCGCGGCTTCGGCCAGGAGATCGTCGAGGAACTGGCGCGCCACGCCGGTGTGCCGGTCTACAACGGGCTGACCGACCAGTTTCACCCGACCCAGGTGCTGGCCGATTTCCTGACCATGCAGGAACATGCCGAAAAGCCGCTGCGCAAGATCGCCTTCGCCTTCCTGGGCGACGCGGGCAACAACGTCGGCGAAAGCCTGTTGATCGGCGGGGCCAAGATGGGGATGGACGTGCGTCTGGGCGGTCCCAAGGCCTGCTGGCCGAAAAAGCCGGTGATCGACGAGGCTCTGGCCATCGCAGAGGAGACCGGCGCGCGCATCACCGTGACCAAGGACCCCGACGAGGCGGTGAAGGGTGCCGATTTCCTGTACACCGATGTCTGGGTATCGATGGGCGAGGCCGAGGCGAAATGGGCCGAGCGGATAAAACTTCTGACGCCATGGCGGATTGACGCTGCGATGATGGCGCGCACCGGCAATCCCAGGGCGCGGTTCATGCATTGCCTGCCCGCCTTCCACAACACCGAAACGGCGGTGGGGCGCGAGATTGCCGAAAAGTTCGGCCTGACCGAGATGGAGGTGAGCGACGAGGTGTTCGAGAGCGCGGCCTCGATCGTCTTCGACCAGGCCGAGAACCGGCTGCATACGATCAAGGCGGTGCTTGTCGCCACGCTGGGGGGCTAACGGGTGCTGGTGGTTGCAGCCCTTGGCGGCAACGCACTGCTGCGGCGGGGCGAGCCGATGACGGCCGTGGTGCAGCGTGCCAATGCGGCGCGCGCGGCGCTGGCATTGGCCGGGCTGGTGCGCGCAGGGCATGATCTGGTCGTCACGCACGGCAACGGCCCGCAGGTCGGTCTGCTGGCCTTGCAGGGTGCTGCCTACCGGCCCGAGACGCCCGACCCGCTGGACATGCTGGGCGCGGAAACCGAAGGCATGATCGGCTATCTGATCGAGCAGGAGCTGGAGAACGCGCTGGGCCACGACCGCCCGGTCGCGACGCTGCTGACGCAGGTGGTGGTCGATCCTGCCGATCCCGCCTTCCGGCACCCGACCAAGCCGGTGGGCCCGGTCTATGCCGAGGCCGAGGCGCAGGCGCTCGCCGCGCAGCGCGGCTGGACGATTGCCCCGGATGGCGCAGCCTGGCGGCGCGTCGTGCCCTCGCCGAAGCCGGTCGAGATTCCCGACCTGCGGGTGATCCGCCTGCTGCTGTCGCAAGGCGTGGTGGTGATCTGTGCCGGGGGCGGCGGTATCCCAGTGGTGCGGCGCGCCGATGGCAGCTTGATGGGCGTCGAAGCGGTGATCGACAAGGACCACGCCAGCGCGCTGCTGGCAACCTCGATCAAGGCCGACGCGCTGCTGATGCTGACCGATGTCGATGGCGTGCAGGAGGGGTTCGGCACCCCGGCCGCCCGCCGCATCCCGCGCCTGTCCGCCGTCGAGGCCGGGCACCTTGCGCTGCCGGCCGGTTCGATGGGACCGAAGGTGACAGCCGGGACGGATTTTGTTGCTTCGGGCGGGCGATTGGCGGGCATCGGCCGGATGGAAGATGCCGCCGCCATCCTGAACGGGGCGGCTGGAACCGTGATCTCGGCTTAGGGAAAGGACAGCGCAATGTGTCTTTCGGCAACGGTCAGCTTCACCGCCAGCGCGCTTCTGACGGCGGGCGGAACCGCAATCATCGTCAAGGCTGCGCGCAGCAACTGGCGCTACCTCCCGATCGGCCTGATGCCCCTGTTCGCCGGCATCCAGCAGTTCTCGGAAGGCTTCGTCTGGGTCGGCGTCAACGGCGGCGACCATGCCACGATGGTCTGGGGCGCGATGGGCTTCATCTTCTTCACCTGGTTCATGTGGCCGTTCTGGATTCCCTTTTCGGTCTGGGTGCTGGAGCCGCCGGACAGCCGCCGCCGTCCCTGGTTCCTTGCCATGACGGCGGTGGGGCTTGTTCTCGGCCTTCTGCTCTACATCCCGCACGGCTTCGGGACCGACTGGCTGGTGGTGACGGTCAACCGCGATTCGCTGGCCTACGAAAACTCGATGCTGCTCGACCAGTTCCTGCCGCGCTGGCTGACCTATGCGCTTTACGTTTTCCTGATCGTCGCGCCGCCCGCCCTGTCGCGCTACCGCCACATGCGGCATTTCGCGCTGACCGTGGTGGCCGTCGTGGTGCTGGACGTGACGCTGCTGCGCTATGCCTACATCTCGTTCTTCTGCCTGCTGGCCGGGCTGGCGACGATTCACCTGGCCTGGATCATCCTGACCAACAAATGCGCCGAGGAATGCCCGGAGCTGTTCGGGCACGAGGCGCGTGCATGAGCAATCCGGGTTCGGCGATGAATCGGCGCCCCGAAGGCCACGTCGCAGGACCGCTGGGCGGGCTTTGGAAAGGGAGTGGGCGATGCGGTCAGACGCCTTGATCCTGCCGATGCCCGGAAACAAGCGGTTTGCCGACGACCTTTCGGCGGCCGGGTCGGGCGAGGTCGGTACGGTCGAGACCCGCCGCTTTCCCGACGGCGAAACCTACCTGCGGCTTCTGTCGCCGGTGGCGGGGCGTCAGGTGGACATCGTGGCCACGCTGGCCGGTCCCGACCCGGATTTCCTGCGACTTGCCTTTGCCGCCGACGCCGCGCGGGCGCAGGGGGCGCGGCGGGTCCGGCTGATCGCGCCCTATCTGGCCTACATGCGGCAGGACAAGGCCTTCAACCCTGGCGAGGCGGTGACGTCCGACACGTTCGCACGGCTCGTCTCGTCACTGTTCGACGGGCTGGTGACGGTCGATCCGCACCTGCACCGACGCTCGGCGCTATCCGATCTTTACAGCATTCCGGCGGCAGCGGTGCAGGCGGCCCCGGCGCTGGCCGACTGGATCGTGGCCAATGTGGAACGACCGCTGCTGATCGGGCCGGATTCCGAAAGTGCGCAATGGGTGCAAGCCATCGCCGAGCGGATCAGCGCGCCCTGGAGGGTGATGGAAAAGACCCGGCGCGGCGACTTCGACGTCTCGGTCGACCTGCCGGACCTGACTGGACATGCGCTCTGCACCCCGGTTCTGATCGACGACATCGCCTCGTCCGGACGCACCCTGATCGCGGCGGCGGAGCTTCTTGCAAAGCGGGGCATGGCGCGGCCGGTCTGTGCCGTGGTCCATGCGCTTTTCGCCGGGGACGCCTTCGCGCGGCTTCAGGCGGTCTCGGCGCGTGTGGTGTCCTGCGATAGCGTGCCGCATCCCTCGAATGCGATCCCGCTTGCCCCGCTGGTGGCGCACGCATTGGCGGGGCTGGCCGCACGATGAATCACATACCGGCTTCGGCCCTTGACGGAGGTCCTTCATGCTGACCCTTACAACGCACGGCGCGGCGGGAACCGTTACCGGCTCGCGCCATCTGCTGACCCGCGGCAACCAGCGTATTCTGGTGGATTGCGGCATGTTTCAAGGTCTGAAGAACCTGCGCGACCTGAACTGGGCGCCGTTTACGGTGGAGCCCCGGTCGATCGGTGCGGTGGTGCTGACCCATGCGCACCTGGACCATTCCGGTTATCTGCCGAAACTGGTGGCCGACGGGTTCCGCGGCCCGATCTACGCCACACCCGCAACGCGGGCTGTGGCCGAACTGATCCTGCGCGACAGCGGCTATCTGCAGGAAAAGGACGCGGAATACGCCAACCGCAAGGGCTATACCAAGCACAAGCCGGCGCGGCCCCTGTATGGCGTCAAGGACGCCGAACGCGCGCTGGAGGCCTTTGTCGAGGTCGATTTCCACGCGACGACGACCGTCCTCGGGGACGGGGCGCTGACCTATCGGCGCGCGGGGCACATTCTGGGTGCCGCGACCGCCAGCATCGACTGGGGCGGGCGCAAGGTGGTGTTCTCGGGCGATCTCGGGCGCTACGGCGATGAAGTCATGGTCGACCCCGAGCCGGTGGAAGAAGCGGATCACATCGTCATCGAATCGACCTACGGCAACCGCAGCCACGACCAGACCGACCCGGCCGAGGCGCTGGCGGCGCTGATCTCGCGCACTTCGGCACGGGGCGGCACCGTGGTCATTCCGGCCTTCGCCGTCGGAAGGGCGCAAAGCCTGCTCTACTACATCTGGAAGCTGAAGCAGGGCGGTCGGTTCCGGGATCTGCCGGTCTACCTCGACAGTCCGATGGCGATCAACGCAAGCGAACTGCTTTGCACCTACCCGAACGACCACCGTATGTCCGCCGACACATGCCGCGACGCCTGCGCAATCGCAACCTATGTCCGCGATGTGGAGAAATCGAAGGCAATTACCGCCAATCCCTACCCGAAGATCGTGATTTCGGCCAGCGGCATGGCAACAGGGGGACGCGTCCTGCACCACATCCGCGCCTTTGCGCCCGACCGGCGCAACCTCATCCTCTTTTCCGGCTTCCAGGCGGCGGGCACGCGCGGGCGGTCGATGGTCGATGGCGCGTCCGAAGTGAAGATGTTCGGCGAATGGGTGCCCGTACGGGCCGAAGTGGCGAACCTGCCGATGCTTTCCGCCCATGCCGATGCGGGCGAACTGCTTCGATGGCTGGGCGGGTTCCGGGCTGCACCGAAGCATGTGACGATCGTCCACGGCGAGCCGGAGGCCGCCGAGGCACTGCGCGTGAAGATCAAGCGCGAACTTGGATGGCACGCGGATGCTGCCAGGCAGGATCAGGAGTTCACACTGTGAGCGAAAGGAATGGCGACGTCTACGATGCACCAACGCCGATGCGGCTTTTGCGGATCGGCCTGCACAGTCAGGGTGAAGCGATTGCCATGATGCGATCCGATTGTCAGGTGTGCCGGTCCGAGGGGCTGCACGCCCGTGCGCGCGTCGAAATCGTCTCTGGCGGGCGTCAGATCACCGCCCGGCTTCTGCCCGTGGACGGAACGCTGCTGAACCTGCACGAAATCGCACTGTCAGAAGATGCATGGGCGCGCCTCGGTGCATCAGAGGGGGACAGGGCAATCGTTCGGCCTGCTTCAGCGGCGGACTCGATGTCCCTGGTGCGCCGCAAGCTTTATGGTGGCCATCTCGAGGAGACTGACTTTGCGTCCATCCTGCGGGACGTCCAGGCCGGCCGTCTCAGCGACATTCAGATCGCAGCTTTCCTGTCCGCCGGTGCCGCGCTGCCGCTTTCCGATTCCGAGACCATCGCTCTTACGCGAGCCATGGTCGAAGTCGGAGAAAAGTTAAGGTGGAACGCGCCTCGTGTCATGGACAAGCACTGTGTCGGTGGGCTTCCCGGCAACCGGACGACGCCGATCGTCGTCGCTATTGTTGCGGCATGTGGCCTTTTGATCCCGAAGACGTCTTCGCGGGCCATTACCTCGCCTGCGGGGACGGCGGACATGATGGAAACGCTTGCACCCGTAGATCTGGACTTGCCTGCGATTCGCCGCGTGGTCGAGGCAGAGGGCGGCTGCGTCGTCTGGGGTGGCGCGGTCCGGCTGAGCCCAACGGATGATGCGTTCGTGCGGATCGAGCGCGAGATCGACATCGATGCTGAAAGCCAGCTGATCGCGTCGGTCCTGTCAAAGAAAGTTGCCGCCGGATCGACCCATGTCGTCATCGACATTCCCGTCGGCCCCACGGCCAAGATAAGGACCGTCGAGTCTGCACGCGCGCTTGCCGCACGGCTGTCGCTGGTGGGAACTACGCTGGGCCTCGAGGTTGCCTGCCTGCTCACCGATGGCAGCCAGCCGGTCGGGCGGGGCATAGGTCCGGCACCCGAGGCGCGTGATGTCATGGCGGTCTTGAGACGCGAAGCCGGGGCACCACAGGACCTTGCCGAACGTGCTCTTGCCTTGGCGACGGCGTTGCTGGAAACCGGCGGGGCAGCTGCGCCCGGTACGGGTTCCCGCCTTGCGCGGGCTGTACTTGCTGACGGACGCGCCTGGACGAAATTCGCCGCTATCTGCGAGGCACAGGGCGGCCTGCGTGAGCCGCCCGAAGCGGTGCAGGGCCATGAAGCTGTGTCATCGTCTTCCGGAACGATTGCCGCAATCGACAATCGGCGACTGGCGCGGCTGGCCAAGCTGGCTGGGGCGCCGGGCAATCTGGCCGCAGGGCTTACCCTTGCCGTCCGGGTTGGCGAAACTGTCGTGAAGGGACAGCCGCTCTTCCGTCTGCATGCAGAGAGCGCCGGTGAAATTGCCTATGCACTCGAATACGCAACCGCTGCACCGGCCATCACGATTGCCGGGTGACATGTCCGGACGGTTAACTCGCGGAACGCTCGCCAGCTTGCTTGCGGTCGCCACGTTGACCGCGCTTTGCTATCCGCTTCTGTCGGTTGGCCTGAATCTCGCACCTCCGCTCCAGTTTGCAGCACTCCGTGCAGGCGTAGCCGGACTGGCGCTACTGATGTTGGCATTTGCGCTGCGCCGTCCGTTTCCACAAACGAGAGTGCTGTGGCTGCAATTGGGAGCGTCGGGCATTTTCTCGACGACCATAGGCTTCGCGAGCATGTTTGGCGCAGCCGGCCTCATCGCGCCCGGCATTGCGGCCGTGGTAGCGGGCACGCAGCCTATCGTTGCAGCCCTGTTGGCGCTGGTGGTTTTCGGCCAGCCCTTTGGAAAATGGCAGGCTATCGGAATGTCCGTGGCGCTTGTCGGACTTGCCGCGATGACGCTTCAGGACATCTCAGCCGGAGGGACCACGGCGGTCGCGGGAGTTGCGCTGGTGGTCGCGGCGACGGTGGGAAGCGCTTTCGGCAACGCCCTGACGAAGCGATTTGCCTCGGATGTGGACCCGATCGCAGCGGCGGCGGTTCAGCTTCTGCTTGGCGCGGGGCCTCTCGCAATCTTTGCTTTCGTATCCGAACCGCTCACTTCAGCTGTGCTGGAACCCCGCTTTCTTGCGTTGGTAATCGTCTTGGGCATCGGTGGCACGGCCGTAACTTTCACGTTATGGATCTCGGTTCTCAAGGACTGTCCGCTAAACACCGCGAACGTCTTCAACTTCGTTGCCCCGCTTTTGGGGGTCGCGATCAGTGTTGGCTTTCTGGGCGAGAGTCTTACTCTGCTTGCTGTGGCGGGAATGGTTTTGACGATCAGCGGGATCGCACTTGCCGTCCTGCGCGAATGACGGGGCAGGCGGGAGCGGGCCGAAATGTTTCCGAGGTGAGCCAGTCCCGTTTAGCCCATCCCATGCAAACCGTGCAGATCTCCCGTCAGCAGGATCGAAATCAACAGAGGAGCTGAGACGCCGAGGACCAGCAGACGTTCTCTCCACTGTCTGAGACGCAAACACAACAGGACAGTCAGCGCCCCGGCCAATCCGACCTCGAATACCCCGAAGATGCCGCCGTAATAGTTCGGGTCCCAGTAGCTGACCGGACTGCGGAATACCCAGTCCGACACGGGCCAGAGCTGGCGGCGGGCATCGTCATGATGGGTGACGAAGTCGGTGGCCGCATGCAAAAGGCCGGCTCCTGCAAAGGCGGTGAGAATGAGGTGACGTCGCCAGTGTCCAAGAGCAAGAAGCAGCCCCCAGACGAAAAAGCTGTGATCGACGGCAAAGACGGCCTGCCATGAGTCCGAGTAGAAGAGGTCTCCGAAGACTTCATGCTGCGGAATTCCGGCCAGACGTGTCGAAAATAGGACCAACGCAAACATCGGAACATCAGGAGCGAGGCCGCCCAGCATGGCCGCCACCAGCGTAGCCGACACGACGGGACGCGCAAAGACAGCGGCCCCGATCAACATATGCGTTGGTGTGTTCATCGCATCAACAGGCCGGAATTGGTTCGGCCTTCTCTTCTTCCGCAATCTGTCGGAGGAGGGAAAGGGGAACCGCACCGCTGAGCACGGTCCGTCCGATCACCAGACCTGGGGTGCCGATGAACCCGAAGAGATCGGCAAGTGCGCGTGTCTGGTCAAGCTCAGCCTGAACCCCGGCGGAGGACATGTCGATTAAGAGCTGCTCGACATCCAGATCAAGGGTCTCCGCAACACGCCGTACCGAGGCCTCTTCGGCAACCATCGGTGTCCGCATGAAGCGGCGGCGAAGCTCCTGTTGCTTGCCCTGGCGTGCGGCGGCAACGGATGCCCTTGCGGCCAGTTCAGACGGCGGCCCGAAGATCGGAAGTTCGTGTTGCACGAGCCGGAATGTGGCTGGGTCCTCGGCCAGCAGGCTTTCAAGATCCCGCTCGAGAGCACGGCAGAAGGGGCAGCGAAACTCGCTGAAGTAGGCGATGGGAACTTCAGAGTTAGAGGCGCTGTTCCCAAACAAGGCCGGGCATGGGTCGGTGCGAATGGTCTCCATACGCGCCCTGCGTGCTCCCGCACCAGGTAGTGGCCCATCGAGACCCACGAGTGCAATGTTTGCCGTGGAGGTCTGAGCGGCCAGCTCCAGTCGACGAAAAGGCGGCACACCCTCGATGTCGACATAGGACAGCCCGCGTCCACCAAGCCGGTCCCAGGGCAGGGCCCGTAGTCCATAGATCAAGGCTACGATGCCCCCCAACACGAAGACATCACGACGGCGGATCGTCACAGGACAGTCACCGGCGTTCCGACGGGTACCTGCTCGTAGAGTTGGATCACATGGTCGTTCAGCATCCTGATGCAGCCGTTCGACACAGATTGTCCAATCGACCAGGGCTCTGTCGTGCCGTGAATCCGGTAGTAGGTGTCGCGCCCGTCGCGGTAAAGGTAGAGGGCGCGGGCGCCCAGTGGGTTGCCCGGTCCGCCCGGAACCCCATCGGCGAACTGGGCATAGCGATCGGGATTCCGGCGGATCATGTCGTTTGTCGGGCGCCATGACGGCCATTCGGCCTTGCGTTCGATGATTGCCGATCCCTTGAATGCCAGACCGGCCTTGCCGACGCCGACACCGTACCTGACGGCCCGCTCGGAATCGAAAACATAATAGAGAAAGAAACTTCGCGGGAAGACGAGGATCTGGCCGGGGGCATGTTGCTCTCGGACGCGGACCTCGCGAGGTTGAAATTCGTCGGCCAGTACGAAGGGTTCTTCGGTATGGGCACGAAGGACAGTTGGCATCGACAGGGCTGCGGCAGCTGCGCCGGTGAGAAAGGATCGACGGATAATCATGGGAACTCCTGAGGGGAACGTGAAGGACGAGGTTTCACTCAGAAGAAGGTTCGCGGAGGTGGGCGTCGGGGGGCAAAGGCGCGGCTCGAAGCCGAGACCGCCGTGATCACGAACTGCGCGGACTTGGCATACGGTGCCACCTCGAAAAATGACAAGCTGGCAGTTGCAACAAGCTGGCAGGAGGCATGGCCTGATCCGTCGCTGCAAAGGGCGTCCTGGTCCACAGCTGCGGTTTGAGCATGATCTGCATGCGCGCCATGGGATGCGTGATCAGGAAGCGCCGCCCAGAGAAGGGCGACGAGCAAGCACAGACCACACAAGATGTTCGCAAACTTACGCATGGGCACAGAATAGCGCCCCTGGTGTATGGGAGAGGTGTTCACATCGAAGTGAGCAGAGAATTTCCCAACAAAATCGGCGAAAGCGCCACGGCTTCACCTCTTTGTGACCACTGAGACACGGGAAGCGATTTGACCTTCCCACGTTGGAAGCCGGCAAGGATTACAAAAAGAGGAGCAGACCATGCGATTCAGTCGACGACTTTTCGTTGCCGGAGCCCTTGCCGCGCCTTTCTTGACGGGTCGGGCAGCCCTCGCAACCGAGGATAACCAAGGGCCCGTCCGAAACAACATCTCGGCGTTCCGTACCCATGAGTGGCAGGACCACTTCGACTCGCTTGGGGTGGGGGTTATCATCTCTGACACCACGGCCAAGGTTCTCCAGCACTGGACGAGCGATGGTCAGATGTTTCTCTACCCCACTTCGGTTCCGCTATCAGATGAATTGACCCGGCGGGGATACACCGAGGTCGTCGAGAAGCGGGAAAACCCGAGCTGGGCTCCGACGCCCTCGATGCGGGAGCGCAACCCGGAATGGCCAGCCTTTGTGCCAGGAGGCGATCCATCCAATCCGCTTGGCACCCGCGCCCTGTATCTCTCGTGGCAGTACTACCGGATTCATGGTACCCAAGATACGCGCAAGATCGGTCGCCGCTCGTCGAACGGCTGCATCGGGCTTTACAATGAGCACATCGAAGAAGTGTTCGATCGCACGCCGGTCGGAACGAAAGTCAAGCTGATCTGAACGGATGAGAGCGACAGCAACCCCATTGGCCCTCCCGCAAAACCTGCTTGTACGCAGGTTGTTGCGTTTCGCGTCGATGTGGCTTCTGACTGTCGCTCTGGTCATGGGCTTGGTGTTGGGACAGTCTGCAGAAGCAGGATCGGGCAACGAGCATCATTCTAGCCTCACCGTCGAGGCTGCCGATACCCCCGAACAGCAATCTTCGGTAACGCCTGCCTGCCACCCCGGCGTCATTTGCACCGCGTTCGTTTTGCCGGATGCTCTGGCATCGATACAGCCCACGGCCGTTCCGGCTGTGCTTCAGCCCGATGCTGAGCAGTCGCAACGCCGTTTTGGCGGTCCGGCCATCACACTTCCTCCCCCGCGAACCCTGACCTGACAGTCGGGCCGAACGATTGTTCGATGACCAGACGAGCTGGTTTGAAAGACTGGCTCAGGTTCGACCCTTTCTCAGCCTGACAAGAGAATTCGTCCCAAGCTGTGACCCGCCTCACCGGCAGGGCGCAGCCAACGATCAACAACAAGAAACCAAGGGCAGTCAAGCAGATGAAATCTCAATGGACGGGCGCAATAGCGCTTGCCGCTTCCGCCGTCGCGGCAGTGGCACTGGCACATACGGGGGCGACGGGCGTCGTCCTGGACCGAATGAACGGAATGACGGCAATGCGCGACACCATCGCCGAATTGGCACCGATGATGCAGGGCACCGTGCCCTACGACACCTTCATTGTGTCTGAAGGCGCCAGCGTCATTGCAAGTCATGCGGGCGAGACAATGCTGTCGCTTTTCCCGGAGAACAGCCTCGAAGGCACTACCTATGCCAAGCCGGAAATCTGGGCCGATTGGCAGGAGTTCACGGCCCTCTCCGAAGAGCTGAAGGCCTATGCTGATGCCTTGGCTGAAGCTGCCCCGAACGGCCTTAAGCCCGCGAGTTCGCCAGCAGGCGACATGGCCGGCATGGATCACTCGGGCATGGACATGACCGGAACATCGCAACCAGCGCAGGGCTTCACGGTCGCGGAATTGATGGGATACGGAGCGGCTTCGGAAAAGGTCGCGGTGACACGAGGGACATCCGACCCAACAATTTTGGCGCTCGATCTGACGACACTGGCGGCGGACGACCTCTTCAACCGGATCAGCGCGACCTGCTCTTCCTGTCATGCGCAGTTTCGTGCGGGCCGGAACTGACCATGCGAGGCCTGATCCGGCTTTCCTTTGTCTTCCCAGCCATCGTGGCAGGTATAGGTGCCGGGGTGCTGGCACTTTGGCCGATCGGGGAGGTCGAGCCCGCGAGCTTTCCTCCCGGCGATGTCGAACGTGGGGCCTATCTCGCGCGCGCAAGTGGCTGCGTGTCCTGCCATACCAACTCAGCCGCCAAAGGATTGGCGCTCGCGGGAGGTGCGCCTCTTGACACTCCCTTCGGCACCTTCGTGCCACCGAACATCACCCCGCATCGGGAGGCCGGGATCGGGCGCTGGACTGTGCAGGATTTCGCCAGGGCCGTGCGCCAAGGGGTGTCGCCCGACGGCGACCCCTACTACCCGGTTTTCACCTACTCGTTCTACGCCGGTTTTACCGATCAGGACATTGCTGATCTCTGGGAGGCGTTCCGCACCGTCCCGGCTGTTGGCGATGCAGCCCCACCCCACGACGTCGGCTTTCCCTTCAGTTTCAGATCGGGGCTGAAGCTCTGGCGCGCGGCTTACCTTGATACGCCCAAGACGGACGCGCTTATGGGCACGTCTTCCCCGTGGAACCGCGGGCGGGTGCTGGTCGAAGGGGCGGCACATTGCGCTGCCTGTCACACGGGCCGAACCCTGGCAGGGGGCCTTGATGACGGCGCCCGATTTGCCGGGAACGACAGCCTTCCAGGGGGCAGCAAAGCACCGCCAATTCTGAGTGACGTTCTCCTCGCAAAAGGTTGGGGCGTTGCGAACCTGGCTTACGCGCTTCAGTCCGGGATTCTGCCTAACGGGGATGCTTTCGGCGGCAGCATGGCCGAGGTCGTGGCTGAGGGCACGTCCTTCTTGAGCGATGCCGACCGCGAAGCCATTGCCACCTATCTCCTCGACCCCGAAGGCACTGGCGACCTTCCTGCGCCCGCAACGACGCCGGTCGAGACCCCGATGGCCGGAATGGATCATTCACAGATGGATATGGGTAATGGGAACTAGAGCGCTTGCCGTCATTCTGGCCTTGGGCGTTGCCTTCTTCGTCGGGGTCTTCATCTGGACCACGGTCAGGACCCCCGATCCGCGCGACACGACCTCTGCCGACCCATCGGCGACAGCCGAAGTGTCCGAAGTGCTTTCGGACGGACGGATAGACGTCCAGGTCTACGCGCTTGGTGATCGGGACATTCGGGTTGAAATCCAGTTCATGCCCGATACTGATGCAGGCGCGGCAGCCGGCATGCGACCAGATGTGAGCTTTGCGATGGTCGACATGCACATGGACGGCGTGGCGCCTCCGCTTCAGCTGGTCGAGGCAGGCGTCTGGCGCGCCGAGGTGAAGCTGCCGATGGCCGGTCGGTGGGCCGTCAGCGCAGGCTTTGGCGAAGAAGTTGCAGAGGTCGAGTTTGATGCGCGATAATCCGGGTGCGGCAACTTTCCTGAACGATGACAGCCTTCGCCGCAGCCTGCGCGGCCTGGCCGTTGGCGTCACGCTGTTTGTGGTTCTCGGTACGGTCACCGCGGTCTGGGCGAACCCGCTCTTTGTCCGCATGACCGCAGTCGGGCCCTGGGAGTTCGGCGCGACCGTTCTGACGGCGTTCCTCGGAGGTGTGACAGCGGCGTTGTGGGTGCCGCAGTGCACCTTGCGCGCGTCCGGGACGGGTGGCCTTGCGAGCTTTCTCGGAATCGCCTGTCCGACCTGCAACAAGGTACTCATGCTGGTCTTCGGCGGACCCGCACTTCTTGCCTGGTTCGACCCGCTCCGGCCCTGGCTTGCGACGGCCGGGCTCGTCATCATGGGCTTCGCCGCGTTTGGAACGTGGCGCCGGTTTCGCGCTGTCCGCGCTGGCAACAGAGAGGTGCAGGGACTGCGGGGCCCTGATCGGGGTGACATGAAATGAAGACAGCCACGGTCCACGACCCGTTGTTCCGCCGACTGAGCCGGAAAGCACTTGTCCGGCACGGGCTGGTGGCCCTTCTTTCTTCTGGCCTCGTACTGGTCTTTGCCGCCGTCCACGGCGAGTGGAGCCCGATGCACCGCTGGAACCGGGCACTGGCCGACGCCTCGCTGGTGCTGATTGCGTTTTCGATGGGCCTGGGGCCTCTCGCCCGGCTCTTCAAACCCGCAGTGTCGGTGCTGCCCTACCGCCGCGAGTCGGGCATCTACGGCTGCCTTCTGGCGCTTGCGCATGCTGGAATCATTCTTGTCGGCTGGGTCGAATGGGACCTGATGCGGCTCTTCGGCTTCGAATGGCATCCCGAACTCCTTCGCTATGTCATGTTTCAGCAAGGCTTCGGTCTGGCCAATGCAATCGGGATCGCCGCCCTGCTCCTCGCAATCCTCCTGGCCGCGACCTCAAGCGATGTCGCGATGCGCCGCCTGGGCGCTTCGGGCTGGAAGTTCCTGCAGATGGGGGTCCTGCCGCTCTGGTGGCTGTCTGTCGCGCATGTCGCCTACTTCCTGTTCATGCACTTCCTCAGCTTTCACCGGGCGATGCCCGAGCCTAACCCTTTGCAATATTGGTTCGTCGGGCTGGTGGTCCTGGTCCTGGCCCTGCGCCTTGCCGCCTATCTGAAAACCATCGGCGGCAGGCGCATGCCGGACGTTCAGGACGAAAGGGCCAAGCATGCGCCGATCTGAACGGGATCTCGCCCGGACCTCACGGGTAACGACGCGTCGGTCGCTGTTGCTTGGCGGCGCGATGACCTCGGTGGTCGGTGTGCTTGGTTTCCGGATGTGGCAACTGGGTGTCCGCGATGCCGAGGAATACTACCTTCTGGCCGAGGAAAACCGGATCAGCTTGCGGTTGGTGCGCCCCGACAGGGGCCTCATCTTCGACCGTGCGGGCAAGATCGTCGCAGACAACGAACACACCTACCGGATCACGCTGGTGAATGAGGAGGCAAGGGACGTCGATGATGTCCTTGCAAAGCTTCAGCGACTTCTCGGTCTGACGGGCGAGGACATCGCCCGGATCCGGGAGCAGCTAGACCGCGTCCAGGGCTTCGTTCCGGTTACCGTGAAGGACAGGGTCACCTGGGACGAGCTGTCGATCATCGCCTTGAACACGCCGGTCCTTCCGGGTGTCCAGCCGGAGATGGTGTTGTCGCGCGTCTATCCCTTCGGCCCGGATTTCGCGCACCAGGTCGGCTATGTAGGCCCGGTCAGTGACAGCGACCTGACGGTCGCGGAAGGTGAACCCGAACCGCTCCTGCGTTTGCCCGACTACCAGATCGGCAAGACCGCGATCGAGCGCATTCACGAGCGCAGGTTGCGTGGGGAACCGGGTGTTCAGCGGGTCGAGGTCGATGCCGGCGGCAGGACCATGCGCGAACTGGCACTTGATCCACCGACCCCCGGCCCGGACATGCAGATCACGCTGGATCATCACTTGCAGAACTTCATGCGTGTGCGACTCGAAGGACAAAGCGCGGCGGCAATCGTGATGGATGTGACGAACGGTGATCTCCTTGGCTGCACGTCTGCGCCCGCCTTCGACCCGAATCTTTTTGTTCGCGGAATATCGAGCAAGGATTACGGCAGTCTGCGCGACAGTGAGTTTCGTCCGCTTGCCGACAAGACCGTTCAGGGGGCCTATCCGCCGGGGTCCACGATCAAGATGTCGAACGCGCTCGCCGCACTGGAAACCGGAGTCATGGACCCGGCGGAAACCGTGACCTGCAACGGCTTTGTCGAAATCTCCGGTCGCAGGTTCCATTGCTGGAAGAAAGGCGGCCATGGACGGGTCGACATGGTCGGTGCGTTGCGCCAGTCCTGCGACGTCTACTTTTATGAAGTTGCGCAACGGATCGGGATCGACGGCATCTTTGCGATGAATGACCGGCTTGGACTGGGCCAGAAATACGACCTTCCGCTGTCGGGAATGGTTCACGGCAACAATCCCTCGCGCGCCTGGAAGCAAGAGCAGTACGGTCAGGAATGGTTGATCGGTGACACGATCAACGCCTCCATCGGTCAGGGCTTCACGCTGGCTTCTCCGATTCAGCTTGCCACGATGACCGCGCGCCTTGCCTCGGGAACGGCAGTCCTTCCGCGGCTCGTGCGTCCGCTCGGCGGGGCCGGTCCGGATGGGCCTGCCCCTGTGTCGCTGGGCCTCTCGGCAGAGGCACTTCGGATCGTGCGGCAGGGAATGTTCGAGGTCTCGAACCATGAGCGCGGCACGGCCTATGCCTCGCGGATCGCAGATGTGACCAAGGCGATGGCCGGGAAGACCGGAACGAGCCAGGTGTTCTCGATCACGGCGGCAGAGCGTGCCTCTGGTGTCAGGTCGCAGGACGAACTCCCGTGGAACAGGCGTGACCATGCCCTGTTCGTCGCCTTCGCACCCTTTGATGCACCTCGATATGCCGTGACCGTGGTTGTGGAGCATGGCGGTGGCGGTTCGACGGCTGCCGCACCGATCGCGCGCGACATCATGCTTTTCGCCCAGCACGGCGGCCTGCCGCCCGAAGATGCCTATCCTACTGCGCAGCGGGCCCGAATTCGGGAGGATCTGGCGCAACTGTCCGAACGGATTCTCCCGCCGGATGGGCAGGCACCGACCGTCGTGAGCCGTACATGAAGGCCACCAAGCCAAGAGCTGGTAAGTTCAGAGACTCTGCGATTGTTGCGCCCGCGGCATTCTTTCTGCTGTCCGCGCCACAAGCAGACGCGTTTTTCCACAATAGCCCCGATCTCGAACAAGGTCGCGCCATCTATCAGGCGGAATGCGCGTCGTGCCACGGCGCCGATCTTGAAGGGCAACCGGACTGGCAGACGGCCAATGCGGACGGGACCTATCCCGCCCCGCCGCATGACGCGGGCGGCCACACCTGGCATCACGGCGACATCATGCTGCACGACTACATCAAACGCGGCGGGCAGGCCGTCCTTGACGAAATGGGCGTTGCGTTCACCTCCGGCATGCCGGCTTTCGGCGACCGTCTGACAGATGGGGACATCGAAGCTGTTCTGGATTACATCAAGTCGACTTGGCCCGACCGCATCCGCGCCACGCAAGCAGAGCGCAGCGCCGTCGAGGCGCTCGCGCCATGATGCCTGGCCCGAACGATAGGCTATCGGTCCAAGTTTGGACTTGCCCCTCTAGTTACTTGAGGAAGCATCAACCCTCAAAGAATGTACGAAATGAAAGGTCCGCCCGATGCGAATGAAATCCCTGCTGCTTGCCAGTGTCTTCTGTTTCCAAGTCGCCATGCCGGCCTTCGCGCAGGAGGTCTCGGATGAACGCATCAAGGCTCTCGTGGCCGAAGCCCTGCGCGAAAACCCCGAACTGATCCTCGAAGCGCTCCAGGCCCTCGAAGAGCGGCAGGCGGAAGCGCAGGCAGCCGCTGCAACCGCAGTATTGGCCAATGAACGCGACACATTGGAACGTGACCCCAACGCACCGGTTCTAGGCAATCCGAAGGGCGACATCACGGTAGTCGAGTTCTTTGACTACAACTGCCCCTACTGCAAGCGCGCCATGCCGGAAGTTGACGCGCTTCTGGCCGAAGACGGCAATATCCGGTTGGTGATGCGCGAATGGCCAATCCTCAGCGAGGGATCTGCCTTTGCCGCACGCGCCGCTCTCGCATCCCGAAAACAGGGCAAATATGCTGAGCTCCACAATGCTCTGATGGGCATGCGCGGCAAGGTAGAAGCCGACACGGTGCTGCGTGTTGCGGGCGAAATCGGCTTGGACTTGGACAGACTCAAGGCAGACATGCAGGCGCCAGAGATCGACGAGCACATTGCAACCTCGATGCGTCTGGCCGAGGCGCTCGGTTTCAACGGGACGCCATCCTTTGTCGTAGGCGATCAGCTGGTCCCTGGTTTTGTTGAAAAGGCCCAGCTTTCCGAAATCGTGGCTTCGGTTCGGGCATCAGAATGAGTGGTTCGAAACGCGTCGCTTCGGAATGCTCCCGTTGCACCGCCTTCCCTGCTCGCAGGACGGTCTCGGCCATCCCGGCCCTCGCGGCGGTACTATGGATCGCTCTGTCTGGAATTGCCGCAGCGCATTCGTTCACCGCAGCAATTCTTGTCGTCGGTGAGAATGTCGAGCAAGACCTTGCGGAGGCTGTCCGAGGATTCCTGCTGGCTGCCGACGAGCGGGACGGGCACCCGAACGAAACCTCCGACGGGCATCTGGGTGGCGTTGACGTGCAAGTCCTCCCGCTTCCGGCCGAAGCTGCCGGACTGGTCGAGGGTCTGAACGGCTCGCCGGACGAGCTGGCTGATGTCGTCATCGTCCTTGGACCGAAGCCGGCCGCCGACGACGCGGCGAGCAAGTACAGCCGTGCGAGCATCGTTCTGGTGCAAGCACTCCTTGCGGAGGGCTGGAACGGTGATGACGGCATGGAAGGTTTCATCGCACGCTACCGGCTCGCCTACGGCAAAGAGCCCGGCCTTTTGGCCGCCTCAGCCTACCGCGCGGCGCGCAGGCTGGATGTCGCGATCAGACCGCTTGACGGGGCGGGGCCGCGCGATGAGCTTCTGGAAGCCTGGCAAGCATCCGAGTTCGGCTTGCCAAGATGATCCTGTGGTGTCCGGCGCGGCGTGCGCCGGGTGGGGATCTCAGGCCGCCGGATAGCTGGTAAAGACCGTACTGCTTCCGTCCTGACCGACCAAGACCACGTCATAAGCCTGGCGCTCTGTCTCTGTGAACCGCCCCGGGTTTACCGGAGGGTGATTTGTTCAACGACTATGCGACCATATCGAGTGGGTAATCCCCCCCGAAAGTAAGGGGCTGCATGAGTAGAGTTTTCTCGGCAAGATGAACGAGGAGATTCCGAATGAAGACAAGCAGATATAACGAGGCGCAGATCCTCGCGATCCTGCGTCAGGCTGAAGGCGGCATGCCGGTGGCGGAGCTGTGCCGGGCGCACGGCATGAGCAATGCGTCGTTCTACAAGTGGCGGGCGAAGCATGGCGGGATGGATGCGTCCTTGATCAGCCAGATGAAGGCGATGGAAGATGAGAACCGGCGCCTGAAGCGGATGTATGCGGACTTGAGCATGCAAGCCGGCTTGCTGAACTGCGAAGGTGAACGCCACCGGTTCGAGAGAACCTGAGCAGGCTCTTGGAAAAAAGTGACTGGGCCATCTCAACGCCGGGAGATGGCCGAAAACGCGGTGGATCGACGAAAGATCAGCATTGCATTGGCTTGCCGGGCCTTCGGGGTCAGCGAGACCTGTTATCGCTATTACCGAAGTGCGGCTCGAGTTCCGAGCCGATGTACATGATGCGGCCCTTCTCGATGACCTTGGTGTCGATCATCCGCGACCCGGTGATCATCTTGGTCTGCTTGGGCGTGCGGTTGTTGTCCAGGATCTGGCTCAGCCGCATCAGGTCGTCGTAGTCGAGGATCGCGGCACCGGCGCCCTCGGTCGTGATGGTCACGTTGTTGGTGGCAGCACCGGCATAAAGCACGGTCCCTGCCCCGTGGAGCAGGTCGATCTGCAGCACGGCCTCGGTCAGCTGGGTCGCCCCCGACACCAGTTCGCGCGAGGTGTGGTTGTAGAGGTTCTCGTCCGAGTCGAAGTCGAAGCTCTCCTGCGTAAACTCGGTGAAGAACCCCATCTTCTGGAGCGAGGCCATCCGTTCCAGGCGTTTGAAGCCGACGCGGTTCACCCGGCCGCCGTTCTCGGTCAGCGACGGCAGACGGCCCACGATGGGGCCGACGTCCTTCGAGGAGCCATAGAGGTTGCCATAGTCGCCTTTCACCGACACGCCCAGGTTCAGCGCCGTCACCGCATCGCGCTTGGTGCCATCGGCGTAGATCCCCGTTGCGCGGGTCAGGGTGATGGTCGCGAGACCCGCACCCGCCGAGCCGTCGGCCCCCGCCACGGCACCGGGCGCGGAGGTCCCGGCCAGAACGTCGTTGATCGCGGTGACCGCAGCCGCCTTGCCCGCGTTGGCCACGGCCAGGCTGAGCGAGGGGAAGCTGATGATGAAGCGCGCCCCGGTCAGGGTCACGCCGTTGGCGTCGATGCCCTGGTCGCTGACGTTGCGGTCATCGAGCAGGGGAACATACTGATAGACCTTGATCTGCTTGCCCATGTGCTTGGGCATGCTCGTCACATCCGCCAGGGGCATGAAGTACATGTCCTTGCGGGCGTCGACGATGGCCTTCTTCCACCAGTAGAAGGTGTTCATCTGCGGCCCGATGTCGGACGCGACGCCGGGCGGGCTGTTGTAGTGCTGCATCTTGTGCCTCGTTCTGCTCGGGCCCCCCGCAGCTCAAGGCGCGCTTCAGTAGCGCTTCCCGGCGGCGAAGGCCTTGTTGAAGTACGCAGGGTGCGCATTCATTGCGCACCATCTGTCACTCCCGGCACCCGTAGGGTGGGGTTCCTCCCCACCGCTCGACGTCTCCGCACCCCCCTGCGCCCCCACCGCATCCGTTACCAAACCCTGAATCCACGCCAGTAACCCATTGAAATTCCTCACCTCGCGATCTGTCCCACGCATGGGACGCATCGTGGACGGCGGGTCCGGGAGTAAATCGTTCCAGCAGCCGGGCACGTTGAGGTCGCGGTAGAACCAGCCTGCCGCCCCACCGGCAACGGCGCCGGTCACCGCGCCACGGTGGGTCGAAAACCCACCCTGCCGCCCCCTTCACCCCCCTTAAACCCGCCCTGTCCAACCCCCTACACCCCCGCACGCAGGGGATGACGTAAGGCGTACGTGGAGAGTACGCAGGGAGTATGCCCCAACCCCCCGGAATCGCAGGCCGAATCGGTCAGCACTCCCCGCCCGGGATAGCGCACCTGCCCACCTGGTTCGCCCGCGTCACCACGCCGAACGGCCGGCAAGGGGGCCCGCTTCACCCCCGGATCAGCGTTGTCAGCCGGTAGCCCGCCGCCTCGGCCACATGCGCCTTGCGCACATCCGCTGACCCGTCAAGGTCGGCAATCGTGCGGGCCACCCGCAGCACGCGGTGATAGCCGCGGGCGGTCAGGCCAAAGCGCTCTGCGAACTTCACCAGCAGCGCCTTGCCCTCGGGGTCGGGCGTGGCGATCTCTTCCAGCAGCGCGCCCTCGGCCTCGGCATTCACCCGCACCTGCGGCGCGTCGGCATAGCGGCGGGTCTGCACGGCGCGCGCCCGCGCCACGCGGTCGGCCACCGTGGCCGAGGTGTCTCCGGTGGAGGGCAGGTCGAGGTCGGCCCAGGCCACGGGGGGCACCTCGACGCGCAGGTCGAAGCGGTCCATCAGCGGGCCCGAGATGCGGCCGATGTAGTCTTCGCCGCAGGCGGGCGCGCGGGTGCAGGCGCGGGCGGCGTCGGCCAGGTGGCCGCAGCGGCAGGGGTTGGCGGCGGCGACCAGCAGGAACCGGCACGGGTAGCGGACATGGGCGTTGGCGCGGGCCACCACCACCTCGCCGGTCTCGATGGGCTGGCGCAGGGTTTCCAGAACGGCACGGGGAAACTCGGGGAACTCGTCCATGAACAGCACGCCGTTGTGCGCTAGGCTGATCTGGCCGGGTTTCGCGCCCTTGCCGCCGCCCACGATGGCGGCCATGGATGCGGTGTGGTGCGGCTCGCAGAACGGCCTTGTGCGGCTGATGCCGCCTTCGGACAAAAGCCCTGCCAGCGAGTGGATCATCGAGGTTTCCAGGGCTTCCACCGCCGACAAGGGCGGCAGGATGCCCGGCAGCCGCGCCGCCAGCATGGATTTGCCCGAACCGGGCGAGCCCACCATGATCAGGTGGTGCCGCCCCGCCGCGGCGATTTCCAGCGCGCGCTTGGCGCGTTCCTGCCCCTTCACGTCGCGCAGGTCGCGGTGCTGCGGGTCGGTCACCACCTCGCCGGGTTCGCAAGCCGAGAGCGGCGACTGACCGGTGTAGTGGCGCACCACCTCGTCCAGCGAGGCGGCGCCCAGCACGCGGCAGCCGCCCACCCAGGCGGCCTCGGCCCCGCAGGCGCGCGGGCAGAGAAGCGCGCGGTCGTCCTCGGCCGCGGCCATTGCAGCAGGCAAAGCGCCCGCCACTGGCATCAGGCGGCCGTCCAGCGACAGTTCGCCCAGCGCCACGGTATCCTCAACCATGTCCTTCGGGATGATCTCCAGCGCCGCCAGCAGCGCCAGCGCGATGGGCAGGTCGAAGTGCGACCCCTCTTTCGGCAGGTCGGCGGGCGCCAGGTTCACGGTGATGCGCTTCGATGGCAGCGCGATGGACATGGCGTTCAGCGCGGCCTTCACCCGCTCTTTCGCCTCGGTCACCGCCTTGTCGGGCAGGCCCACCACGGCAAAGTTCGGCATTCCCGCCGCCACCGCGCATTGCACCTCGACCAGCCGCGCCTCGACCCCTTCGAAGGCCACCGTATAGGCCCGCGCGACCATTCCCGCCCCCCCGTAAACCTTCGTTAACGGGTAGGGGCGAATGGTTTACGAAGTGTGAAGCGCCATGAACTTCGGCCAGGCCGCCGGGTCGGCCACCGTCTTGTCGCGGCAAAACGCGTTGCAGAACCCGAAACGGCGGCCGTCCAGCTCCAGCACATGCGTCACCGGCTTGCCCGCGTAGGGGCAGGCGGTGTTTTCGGCCTCGGTCCCTTCCACCGCCCGGGCGGGCAGCGGTTCCGGGCCGGGCCAGGGGCGGGTGGGCCAGTCGCGGCGGTAGTAGGGTTGGTCGGGCAGGTCCACCAGGCCCATCGCGCGCCAGCGGCGGAACGAGGGGTGCGCGAGGTGGGCCTGCACATAGGCCATGGCCGCTTCGCTCACCGGCAGGTTGTAGGTGGCAATGCGGGTGGCGACGGGGGCGAAGAAGGCATCGGCGGCGGAATAGGCACCGCACAGCCAGGGGCCAGCGGCCCCGGTGGTGTCGCGCGCCCAGGCCCAGATGGTGTCCAGCCGCTGCAGGTCGGCCAGCACCTCGGGCGTCGGGGCGCAGTCGGTGTAGCTGACGCGCAGGTTCATCGGGCAGTGCGACCGCAGCGCGCCAAAGCCTGCGTGCATCTCGGCGGCCAGCACCCGGGCAGTGGCGCGCGCGCGGGGGTCGGTGGGCCAGATCCCCGCGTCAGGGTGGCGGGTGGCCAGTTCCTCGGCAATCGCGATGGTCTCGGGCACCACGCTGCCGTCAGGCGCGCGCATGGTGGGGGCGGTGCGGGCGGGGGGATAGTCGCGCAGCAGGGTGGGCAGTTCGTCGGAATAGAGCCGGGCAAGGTGCGTCTTCACCCCAATCCCGAAGGCGTCGAACAACAGCCAGCCGCGCAAGCTCCAGCTGGAATAGGCGCGGTCACCGATCACAAGGTCATAGGTCATCTGAGGTCCCCTGGTTTTGCCGCAGTTACCCGGGCCGTGGGGCCAACGGAAAGCGATAGTTTGTGCGACCGGTCATCACGGGAGGTGATTGACCGAATGCACCGACCAGCGGGCACCGTCGTGCCGCAGGCAGGTGACCGACAGGTTGTCGATCCGCTGTGCCAGCGCCTGGTCGGGTTGCAGTCCCGCCGCACGGGCATATTGCGTAAGAATGGCGCCAAAATGCGCGACGGCCACGATGTCTTGCCCTGCGTGGCGCAGGGCCAGCGCGTCGGCGGCGGCGCTGATGCGAACGGCGGCGGCATTCCAGCTTTCGCCGCCCGGGGCGGCCACATCGCCCGGCGTCTCCCAATAGGCGCGCGACAGGACGGGCCAGCGCGTGCTGACCTCGGCCCATTCCATCCCGTCCCAGTCGCCGAAGTGGAACTCGCGCAGGGCGGGGTCGTGCGGCAGCCTGTGGCGGCCAGTGGCGATGGCGTCCGCCGTGGACACCGCGCGCGACAGGTCGGACGACACCAGCACGGCACCGCCTGGCAGGTGCCGATGCAACCGGTCCAGCGCGGCCCGGTCCGACAGGTCGGCCGGAATGTCGCGCCAGCCGGCAAAGGCCTTGGCATGTGTCGGGCCATGGCGCACCCACCAGATGCGCGTCATGCCGAAAACCCCTGCGGCAACTGCCCCTTCAGCACCACCGGCAGGCCCGCCCACACCGCCACCGCCAGCCCCGCCTGTGCCGCAAGCCGCTGGTTCAGCCGCCCCTGTGCATCGCGGAAGGCCCGCGCCAGCGCGTTGTCGGGCACCACCGACAGCCCCACCTCGTTCGTCACCACCACCACCGGCGACGCGCAGGCGGCCAGCGCTGCCATCAGCGCGTCTTCCTGCGCCGCCAGATCGGCGCCGTCCAGCAGGTGGTTGGACAGCCACAGCGTGGCGCAATCCACCAGCACTGCCGATCCCACGGGCACCCCCGCCAGCGCCCCCGCCAGGTCGCGCGGCGCCTCGACCGTGGTCCAACCGTCCAGTACCCGCCCGTCGCGGTGCGCGGCGATGCGGTCGCGCATCTCGTCATCCCAGGCCTCGGCCGTGGCGACATAGACCCGCGGCAGCCCGGTTTCGCGCACCAGCCGTTCGGCCAGACGCGACTTGCCCGACCGCGCGCCGCCGATCACAACCGTCAAGGGTGGCAGCACGAAATTTTCCTGCGCGGGTGATCCGGTCACGACACACCTTCGTAACAATTGGCAAACGGTCGATCTGTTGACAGGGGGTCACATGGCATTCGACGGCTATAACGACCAGACGATGTCGCGCCAAGCGATGAAGGCCGAACTTCTGGACGCCGAGACGGAATCGCAGCTGGCCTATGCCTGGCGCGACCGGCGCGACGAACAGGCGCTGCACCGGCTGATCACCGCCTACATGCGCCTGGCCATCAGCATGGCCGCCAAGTTCCGCCGCTATGGCGCGCCGATGAACGACCTGATCCAGGAGGCCAGCCTTGGCCTGATGAAGGCCGCCGACAAGTTTGACCCCGACCGCGGCGTGCGGTTTTCCACCTATGCGGTCTGGTGGATCAAGGCCTCGATCCAGGACTACGTGATGCGCAACTGGTCGATGGTGCGCACGGGTAGCACCAGCAGCCAGAAGGCGCTGTTCTTCAACCTGCGCCGCGTGCAGGCCAAGCTGGAGCGCGAGGCGTCGCAGGCCGGCGTCACGCTGGACACGCACCAGCTGCGCGAGATGGTGGCGCGCGAGGTGGGTGTGCCGCTGGCCGATGTGGAAATGATGGAAGGCCGCCTGTCGGGCAGCGACTTTTCGCTGAACGCCGCGCAGTCTTCCGACGAGGACGGGCGCGAATGGATCGACGCGCTGGAGGATGACAGCGAACAGGCCGCCGAGGTGGTGGAAACCCGGCACGACGCCGCCCGCCTGCGCGGCTGGCTGGCCAATGCGATGGCCGCGCTGAACCCGCGCGAGCGCCACATCGTGGCCGAACGCAAGCTGCGCGAGGAACCCCGCACGCTGGAATCGCTGGGCGAGGAGTTGGGCCTGTCGAAAGAACGCGTGCGCCAGCTGGAAGCCGCAGCCTTTGCCAAGATGCGGCGCAACCTGGAAGGCCAGTCGCGCGAGGTGCTGCACTTCCTGGCCTGACCGCGGGGCGTTGAGTTTCCGGCACGGCCCGCCTAGGGTTGCGCCATGCTGTCAGGAAAGCGCATCCTTCTGATCGTCGGCGGCGGCATTGCCGCCTACAAGGCGCTGGAACTGGTGCGCCTGCTGACCGGGCAGGGGGCATCCGTGACCCCCGTGATGACCGCTGCGGCCGTGCATTTCGTCACCCCCCTGTCGCTGGCGGCGCTGGCCGGGGCAAAGGTGCATACGGACCTTTTCGACCTGACCGCCGAGGCCGAGATGGGCCACATCCAGCTGTCGCGCGCCGCTGACCTGCTGGCGGTGGCCCCGGCCACGGCCGACCTGATGGCAAAAATGGCGCAGGGCCGAGCCGATGATCTGGCCTCGACACTTCTTCTGGCCACAGACAAGCGCGTGCTGATCGCCCCGGCGATGAACCTGCGCATGTGGCAGCACCCCGCTACGCAGCGCAACCTGGCGCAGCTTGCAGCCGATGGCGTGCTGACCGTGGGGCCGAACGAGGGCGACATGGCCTGCGGCGAATACGGGCCGGGGCGCATGGCGGAACCGGCCGAGATTGTGGCGGCCATCCGCGCGGCGTTGGGCAACGGGCCGCTGAAGGGGCGGCACGTGCTGGTGACCTCGGGCCCCACGCACGAACCGATTGACCCTGTGCGCTACATCGCCAACCGCTCCTCGGGCGCGCAGGGCACGGCGATTGCCGCGGCCTGCCGCGACCTTGGCGCGCGGGTGACGTTTGTCACCGGCCCCGCCACCGTGCCCCCGCCGCAGGGCATGGCCGTGGTGCGGGTGGAAACGGCAGCGCAGATGCTGCACGCGGCAATGGCCGCGCTGCCCGCCGATGCCGCGGTGATGGCCGCGGCGGTGGCCGACTGGCACGTGCAGGCCGCGGGCGAGAAGATCAAGAAAGACGGGTCGGGCCAGCCCCCCGCCCTGCACCTGACGGAAAACCCCGACATCCTGGCAACCGTTGCGCGCCACGCGATGCGGCCGCGGCTGGTGGTGGGCTTTGCCGCCGAAACGTCCGACGTGCTGGCCCATGCCACCGCCAAACGGCTGCGCAAGGGCTGCGACTGGATCGTGGCGAATGACGTTTCGCCCGGCACCGGCATCATGGGCGGGTCCGAGAATGCCGTGACGGTGATCGATGCCGCGGGGGCCGAGTCCTGGCCGCGCATGGCGAAAGAGGCGGTGGCGCGTCGGCTGGCGTTGCGTGTGGCGGAAGCCCTGGCATGAGGTGCGCCACAATTTTCTTGAAGAAAGAAAATTGGCAAGAATTTTTCTTGAAAATTCTTGGGTTGCGGCGGCGCGGCGGTTGCGCATGACCCCCACCGTGCTGATCCTGCGCGAAGACTGGGCCGACGCAGCCGTGCCGCTGCCCGCCTATGCCACATCCGGCGCCGCAGGCGCCGACATCCGCGCGAACCTTGCGCCCGGTGACCGCGCCGCAGGCATCACCCTGCGCCCGATGGAACGCCGCATCATCCCCACCGGCCTGCGGGTGGAAATCCCCCCCGGTTTCGAGATGCAGATCCGCCCGCGCTCGGGCCTGGCGCTGACCCATGGCATCACCCTGCCCAACACCCCCGCCACCATCGACGCCGACTATCGCGGGCCGCTGGGGGTGGCGCTGGTGAACCTGTCGGACACCCCCTTCACAGTGGCCCACGGCGACCGCATCGCGCAGGCGGTGGTGTCGCCGGTGGTGCAGGCGGTGTTCATGATGACCGACCGCTTGTCCGACACCGCGCGGGGCGCGGGCGGCTTCGGGTCCACGGGGCGCACCTGATGGGTTGGGTGCTGCTGCTGGCCGTGGGGCTGTGGTTCGGCGGCGCGCGCATCGGACTGTCGGCCGGGCAGCGCACCACGCTTCTGGTCGGGCTGTGGCTGGTGATGGTGGTGACCCACCTCGCCCTGCCCGCCACCCATCCGCTGCGCGTGAACACCGGCGGCGACGTGCGCGCCTGGCTGGTGCTGGCGCTGGTCGTTGCGGGGGTGCTGGGCTATCGCCGCCTTCTGACCCGCCTGCACCGCCGTGCCGAGCCCCCTGTGCCCGAACAGAAGGGCCCCTTCGCCCCGGGCGAGTTGCCCCGCTATGCCCGCCACATCATCCTGCGCGAAATCGGCGGGGCGGGGCAGCGCAAGCTGAAACAGGCACGCGTGCTGGTGATCGGCGCGGGCGGGCTGGGGTCGCCTGCGCTGATGTATCTGGCGGCGGCCGGGGTCGGCACCATAGGGGTGATCGACGATGACGAGGTCGAGACCTCGAACCTGCAGCGCCAGATCATCCATGCCGAAGACCGCACCGGCATGCCCAAGGTGTTTTCCGCCGAAAAAGCCATGCTGGCCCTGAACCCCCATGTCGCCGTGCGCCCCTACAAACGCCGCCTCACGGCGGAAATCGCCGCCGACCTGTTCGCCGACTACGACCTTGTGCTGGACGGCTCCGACAACTTCGACACCCGCTATCTGGCCAATGAGGTTTGCGTGAAGCTCGGCCTGCCGCTGATCGGCGGGGCGATCACCCAGTGGGAGGGGCAACTGTCGGTCTGGCATCCGGGCGGTGGCGGCCCTTGCTACGCCTGCGTCTTCCCCGTCCGCCCCGCCCCCGGCATGGTCCCCACCTGCGCCGAGGCCGGCGTGGCCGCCCCCCTGCCCGGCATCATCGGCGCGATGATGGCGATGGAGGCGGTGAAGCTGCTGACGGGCGCCGGCGAGGTGCTGCGCGGGCGGCTGATGATTCACGATGCGCTTTATGCGGAAACGCGGGTCATCGCGGTGGAGCGGCGGGCGGGGTGTGAGGTGTGCGGGGAAAGCCGGGCCGCCACCTGAGGGCCCGGCGGTCTTTCACTTCTGGGCGCGATCAGTCGAAATAGAGCGAACCATCGACGAACGCGAAATCTGCCGCCGTGATGGTGGGCGCGCCAGAGAGCGTGGCCATCAGGATGGGCGACACGGCGCCGTTTCCGTCATAGTCGAACCACAGCCGCCCGGCGTCGGTTTCATAGATGAACGCGGCGGTGCCGGAGGTGGCGCCGCCGCTGGTGGTGGACAGGAAGAAATCGACGCCAAGGGCCAGGGTGTGGCCGACAGGCTTCAGGAAAATGCTTTCGCGGCCGTCGAAGGTCAGTTGGTCGTCGGCGCTGGCGAAGTCGGTGATCCGGTCGCCCGAGTTGGTGACCGAACTGAAGTAGAACTCATCGGCACCTCCGCCACCGCTGACCGTATCCCGCCCGCGGAACCCGTACAGCACGTCATTGCCCGCCCCGCCCGACAGCACATCGTGGCCATTGCCGCTGCCGATCGTGTCATTGCCCTTGCCGCCATCGGCGGTATCGGCGCCGTTGCCTAGGTACAAGATGTTGTTGGACTTGCTGCCCGTCACGTTGTCATTGAACACAGTGGCGTCTACGTTCTCGACACCGATCAGGCGGTCCGCATCGCCATAACCATCCGTCGCAACGCCGGTGGCCAGATTCACCGTCACACCCGACAGGCCGAGGTTGCCTGAGGCATCCTCGCGGTCATCGTCGCGGAAATAATACACCCAGTCCGACCCGCGACCGCCGTTGAACGTGTCGTTCCCGGCAAGGCCGATCAGGATATTGTCGCCGTTGTTGCCCAGCACCGAATCGGCGAACGATGTTCCGCGAACTTCTTCGATTCCGGAAACGCTGTCGGTGTCACCGAAGCCGTCGATCACCGTTCCGGCAACCAGATCGGCGAGAATGCCCAGCCCGCCGCCAAAATCAAAGTCGCTGTAGTAGTCGGCCCGGTCGTAGCCAGACCCGCCGTTGATGGTGTCGTTGCCTTCCAGACCCTGAAAGGCCTCGAACCCATCGTTGAAAACGTTCCCGCCCGTCAGGGAATCGGCAAATCGCGTGCCCCAGACCGCTTCGATGTCATACAGGAAATCCGAGAACCCGAACGAGTCCGTCGCAATGCCCGTCGCAAGGTTAACGACAGCACCTTGTGTGCCGCCAACCTCGCGATCATATCGCGCAAAATCGGGCGTATCCGACTCCAGGTCGCCCGAAACGCCATAGAAAATGTCGCTGCCCTCGTCGCCGGTGAAATCATCCTCGTCGTCGTCGCCGATCAGCAGGTCGTTTCCGGCGCCGCCATACAGATTGTCCTCTCCGTTCTGGCCATCCAGGGTGTCATTCCCTTCAAAACCACGAATGGTGTCATCGCTGCTGGTGCCCTCGATGTGATCGTCGCCCGACGTTCCGTTCAGTATTGCCATCTGCGCCACTCCCCTGAAAACCGCCTAACTCAATCACAGACCATCCGACGTTTTCGTGACAGCGCACGCGCAATGCAGAAGCCGTCGATCAGATGGCTACTCCGCCACCCGGAACCCCACTTCGGCCAAAGCCACATAGTGATCGTCGGCCATCAGCCGCAGCACATAATCGCCCGGTTCCAGCACCTGATAATACAGATCCGGCGTCAGCGTCATGGTGCCGTCCAGCACGGCGCCGGTATAGGCGAAGGCCAGGTAGTTGTACAAACCGGCATCCCCTTCGGCGTAAACGCCGATCCAGTCGTATTTCAGCCCCGGGGCGCCGGTCCAGGAAACGGTCAGCCCCTCGCCCGGTTTCACCACCGGATTGGCGACGGCCAGCGTGGCCCGGCCCCCGCCCACCACGGAAAACCGCGTGCGCGCCTGTTCGGCCCCGGCCTCATCCACCAGCACGGCATCCCAGGGCCCGGGCGTCAGCCCCAGCGTGGAAAACCGGAAGGCGCGGTTCCAGGTGGGCGTCAGCCCCTCGACGGCCGCAACGGCCAGCGGCAGCTCGCCGCCGCGCGGCACCACCTTCACCCCCCATACCGCATCTCCCGGCAGAAATCCGCGGGCGACAAAGGTGCCGCCTTCGGGCACCAGCCGAGGCTCGATGGCCAGCAGGGCGGGCGCGGGCACCGGCACCACGGTCAGGTCGGCCACCACCGCCCGATGGTCCGAGGGCCAGTGGTCAAAGCCGCGGTCAACGTCCGCATTCCCCGGCTCGCCCCAGACCTGCGCACCCGTCACTGTGGCATTGGCGGCAAAGACATAGTCGATGCGGTCATGGCTTTCGCCCGGACGCTGCACCGGCCAGGGAAAACCCGGCGAATAGGTCAGCCCGGGGCGCGCGCCCGGGTCGGGGTGCACCGCCCGGAAGGCGTCCACGAACCCTGCGGCAGCCATCGCCTGCGTCACCGGCCAGTCCACCGCCACTGTCTGCGCCGGACGCGACCCCACTGCCGCCGCCGTCCAGTCCTGATGCGAGGGTGTGTTGAAGTCGCCCGTCACGATCACCGGCACACCGCGGCCCACCACCGGTGCCATACCGGCGATATAGGGCACAATCTCGGCCATCCGCGTGTCCTGCTCGCCCTGCAGCACCTCGGCCACAGGCACCCCGTCGCGCAGCAGGTCAGGTCCATAGGGATCGGACGACAGGTGCAGGTTGCCCAGGGCCACCACCCGCCCTGGCGCCACCATCGCCCAGACATGCGGCGCATCGGCATCCAGCCCCGCCAGCGGATAGGGCGCCTGGCCTTCCTCCGTCCGCTCGCCCAGCCTGGGGTCGAACAGCGGCACGCGGCTGATGATGTGGCGGCGCAGATCGACATAGGGATAGCCCGCGGCGGCGGCGATGGCAGCCGTCTGCCCGTCGGGTTCCTGCAGCCCCACGATGTCGGCATCGGCGGCGCGGATCACATCAACCACCGCGGCCTGGCTGACCTGCACGCCGCCGTACCAGATGTTGAAAGACATCACCCGCAGGTCCACGGCATCATCGGCATGGGCGGGGAGGGGGACGAACGCAAGGGCAAGCAGGGTGCGGCGCATGGGAGGTCTCCATCCGGGATGGTGGCAGTCTAGCAGCCAGGTTTGACGGTTTGCCAACACCAATGCCGGAAGCCGGGCGCAAAGCCGGTCATGCATTGGGGGTCAGAAGGCTGTCTGGGGGCAGTCTGGCCAAATCGCCGGTTCTGGCCCCAACACCGCCGCTCAGGGCAACAGCCACGACACTGCCGCGGGTTCGATCTCGCGCACCAGCTTGGCTTCAATGGCCGCGGCAAAGGCGCCGAACCCGTCCACCTGCATGACAAAGGCACCGGGGCCGGTGATCAGGCGGCTTTCGTACCAAGCCCCCAGATCGTCGGGGCCGGTGCGGATGGCCAGCGCGTTGATGGTCACGCGCGCTTCGGCAGCCCGTTCCCGCGCCAGAGACAGCGGCACATAGCTCAGGCTGCGCGGCGTGCGCGTCTCGATCCCGTCGCCCGACACGTTCACGATGCGCCGGTGCGCGCAGGTGCCCGGCGCCAGCAGCAGGTCCAGCGCCGCCCAGACCCCGCGGCCGATGCCGGTGTTGCCGGTAACCCGGCGCGGCAGCCGCGCAATCCGGTCGGCCAGCGCCATGGCATCCTGTGCGCCCTGCAGGCGCGCCATGGGCACCACCTGCGGCTCTTGTGCGGTGTCGCCCCACAGCACGATGCCCACATCCACCACCCCTGCCGCCGCCAGCGCCGCCTGCACCCGGCCCGACCGGAACGCCCGCGCATAGCCCTGCTGCTGCAGCCCGAATTCGGCGGCATCCACGCTGCCCGACGCGTCGATCGCCAGAATCAGCGCCACATCCGCGCAGGCCTGCGCGGCACCCACCAGCAGCGCCAGCCCAACGGCAGACCCGGCTGCCCGATTCCTGACCACCCGCAGCAGCCTGCCCCGGCCAGGCGCCTTGTCAGTGACCTGGCCGGGGCTGACGACGGAAACCGGCACAGGCACGCGCCACCGCTTCATCATGAAATGCTGCATGTTCAATACCTTGACGTCCGGACCGGCAATATGGCCAATCCCTTGAGAAGTGTGCCGCGTCCGGCATGGCTGGTCATGAACCCGCGCTGAAAGAGTTCTGAAACTTTCGCGCCGCACGGCGCCGGTTCCGCCCGGTCCTTACGCGTGCTTGTTCAGCCGCGCGCCGGTGCTACCTTCCGCCCACCCACGGGCAGGCCAGAGCGGAGCGTTTGCGGTTGGACAAGGCAGACATGCAGACGCACAGGTTTGGCGATTTCACGCCGGATCTTGCCAGGGGGCGGCTGCTTTGCGGCGACGCGGATGTTGCCCTGCGCCCCAAGTCGCTGGCCGTGCTGTCGCATCTGGTGCGCCATGCGGGCCGTGTCGTGTCGAAGGACGCCTTGATGGCGGCCGTTTGGGCCGATGTCACGGTTACCGAGGATTCCCTCACGCGCTGCATCCACGAGGTGCGGCAGGCCCTTGGCCCGCAAGCCGCCCGCCAGGTGCGCACGTTGCCGCGGCGCGGCTACATGTTCGAGGCCGCGGCAGCGCCAGCCACGGAAACGACCCCGCCAGCCCTGCGCCCCGACGGCATCGCCGTGCTGCCCTTTGCCGTGGCAACGTCTGATGACACCGCCGCTGCCACGCTGACGCTGGGCCTTGTGCAGGACATCATCAACCGCCTGTCCACGCTGCGCGGGCTGCACGTCATTTCGCCGGGCAGCGCCTTTGCCGCACAGCAGGCGGCAGGCGATCCGCGGGCCATCGGCATGGCGCTGGGCGTGCTGTACGTCGTCACCGGCACCGCCGACTTTGCCGGCAGCCGCGTGCACCTGCGTGTCCAGATCACCGAGGCGCGCGGCGGCAGCCTGGTGTGGACCGGCGACTATGCGCAGGACCGCGCCGGTTTTCTGGAACTGGTGGGTGGGGTCACGGCGCAGGTGACGCAGTCGCTGCACCGCCAGGTCTGGGCCGCGGAATCGCGCCGCGCGCTGGCCCTGCCCGCCGAAAGCCTGGACGCGTGGGAATGCTTCCACGCCGCGATGCCCTGCCTGTTGCGCACCGACCCCGCATCGCTGGACCTTGCACTGGACCGCTTTCGCGCCGCCACGGCGCTGTCACCGGGCTTTGCCCGCGCCTGGTCGGGGCAATCGGCGGTGCACTATGTGCGGGTGCTGTCGGGGCTGACGCGCGATCTTGCCGCCGACATGCAGGATGCCCGGCGTACCGC
This sequence comes from uncultured Rhodobacterales bacterium, assembly GCA_964559535.1. Lineage (GTDB taxonomy): Bacteria > Pseudomonadota > Alphaproteobacteria > Rhodobacterales > Rhodobacteraceae > CAZLIC01. Next base: position 38,910 of record CAZLIC010000006.1, on the reverse strand, counting down.
CCTGAAGGCGGTCGAACTGGACCCAGAGGATCCCTTCTCGCAATTCTCGCTCAGCCGCGTCTTGTGGCTGGAAGGCGATATCGACGGGGCGCGGCAGGCGGCAGAGCGGTCGATCGCGCTGTCGCCCAGCTTTGCCTACGGGCATTGCGACCTGGGCGTGATCGAAGCCATGCACGGCGACGCCCGTCGCGGCATCGCGCAGCTTGCGCTGTTCCAGTCACTCAGCCCCTTCGACCAGGTCATGCCAGCCGTGCAGTTCAGCCGCGGCCTTGCCCATTTCCGGCTGGGCGAAACTCAGCAGGCGGTGCAATGGGTGCGCAATTCGGTCCGCCAGTCGTATGTGTTCGCCTCGTCCCATATTCCCGCCGCGCTGATTCTGGCGGCCTGCGGCCACCCGGATGAGGCCCGCCGCGTTGTGGCAAACCTGCTGGCCGTTGCCCCCTATCCGGGTGCCGAAGCCATGCGTCAGGTGCTGGCGCGCATGTCGGGTGACCTGGGCACCCTGTTCGACCGCCACGCGGCGCAGATCGGGCTGTAGCCGCCCTGCGTGTGCCCCGACGCCTTTGACACCCCCTGCGGCAGTCTTAGCTGTGCCACATGGACCCGTACCTCCACCACCCGGCACTGCGCGGTCGCATCAAGGCGGCCGACGCTTCGATGTTCCGTCATTTCCGCCCTTCCGACATGGACCCGATGATGGCCGGGCTGGGCCATCCGCCTGACTGGAGGTTCACGGACGACGAACGCGAGGCGCGGCGCCGGGCGCTGCTGGGTCCGCGCCTGCGGGCCGACCTGTGGATCTTTGCCTACGGCAGCCTTATGTGGGATCCGGCCTTTCACTTTGCCGAAATGCGGGTGGGCCGCGCACCCGCGCATGAACGCCGCTTCTGCCTGCTGGATACCTTCGGTGCGCGCGGCCAGCCCGATGCTCCGGGCCTGCAGGCGGCGCTTGTGCCGGGGGCGGGCTGCACCGGGTTGGTGTTCCGCATCGCGGCAAAGGAAGCCGACACCGAGTCGGAAGTCGTGTGGCGGCGCGAAGGAATCTCCGACACCTATGTGCCGCAGTTCCTGCCCGTTGCCACCGACGATGGCACGGTCGAGGCGCTGGCCTTCGTCGCCAATCCCGCGGGCAAGGGAATCGCGATGGACCTGACCCGGGACCAGCAGGTGCGCTATCTGGCCACCGGGCAGGGCCTGTTCGGCACCTCGCGTGAATACCTGGAAAACGTGGCGGCGCAGTTCGCGGCGCTGGGAATCGACGACCCCGAAGTGACCGCGCTGCTGGCCGAGGTGCTGGGATACGCGGCGCGCGCCTGACCGGCTGCGCCTGGCGTCAGAAGAAGATGAAATCCTTGGCAGAGTAGCTTGACGCCGTCACGCTGCCGTCCTCGATCACCAGGACGAAATCGAAATCCCCCGCCCCGTCGGTATCGCCGAAGATCACGGTATCAGGCCCCACATCGGCGATCTGGATGGTGCCGATTCCCGTGCCGAAGAAGAAGTGCTGCTTGCCGCCTGACACCACGTCGGCGTCGATCGCCGACAGGTCGATCCTGTCACCATTTCCGATGCCGGGTTCCTCGAAGGCCGCCCCGCCGCGGATAACGTCCGGCGCGAACAGGGTCGAATCGGATGTGGACAGGAACAGGAACACGTCCTTTCCCTCTCCGCCGATCAGCACATCGGCGCCGGCATTGCCCGCCAGCGTATCGAACCCGGACCGTCCCGACAGGGTGTCGTTGCCGCCCCCCCCAAGGATCACGTTCCTTGTATCGTTGCCGGAATGCGAATCGTTCCCGTTGCCCCCGTAAAGCACCTCAAAACGGGTGAAGAGCTCGCCCGCATAGTTCGTCAGCCCTGTTGCCATGTCGATGGCATAGTCGATGGCGAAGGCCGATACGTCCAGCGTGTCGATACCGCTGCCTCCGTCGGCCCGGTCGGGCCCGAAGGAGGAAAAGATGTAATCGTCACCGCGTCCGCCGTCCATGCGGTCGGCACCGCCACCGCCGATGATCAGGTCGCTGCCGTTGCCGCCATTGATCGTTTCGGCATCGCCCGCGCCGGTCAGGCGGTCGTTCCCGTCGTTGCCGAACAGACGGTCATTTCCGCCCCGCCCCTCGATCGTGTCGTTCCCGCCAAGCCCCTCGATCCGGTTGGCCTGTTCGGTGCCGAGAAGCAGGTCATTGCCGAAGCTGGAAACGAAGTCTTCGAAACCCAGGACCATGCCAATCGGATGGTTTGTCACGCCGGTCTGCAGGTCAAGCTCCAGGTCCAGTCCGCTCAGTCTCGACCAGTCGAGCAGATCGCGCCCCTCGCCACCGTCGATCTGGGCCACCGCTTCGTTTGCATAGATGCGGTCGTTTCCGGTACCGCCAAAGACCGAATCGCTTCCATGAATGGCCTCGATCACGTCGTCGCCGTCGTCGCCGTGCAGCTCGTCGTCGCCGCTTTCGCCCGTGATGGTGTCGCTGTCCTTGCCGCCGAAGATCGTATCGTTGCCCCCGCCGGCGCGAACGCTGTCATTCCCGTCGCCAGCGCCGACATTGTCGTTGCCGGACCCGCAGGCGACCGAATCCGCGCCCGTGCCCGCGTCGATGGTGTCGTTGCCCGCTTCGGCCAGGATCGTATCGTCACCGGCGTCACCGAACAGAAGGTCGGTGCTGTTGTTGGCAAGGATGTTGTCATTGCCGGAACCGCCGCGCAGTTCGTTGGCGCTTTCGCCGCCGTAGATGACGTCATTCCCGCCGTCGCCGTGCAGCGTGTTCAGGCCAAGTCCGCCATACAGGGTGTCGTTGTCCTCTCCGCCGTAGAACGTGTTGCTGCCCAAACCGGCATAGAGGCGGTCGAGACCATCGCCGCCATAGAGCGTATTGTCGCCAATTCCCCCGTAGATGCTGTCCGATCCGCCTGCGCCGTAGCACAGGTCGTTCCCGTCATCTGCGGTGATCTGGTCATTCCCCTCGCCACCGTCCAGGAACTCGGACCCCGTGTTCCCGTTTAACGTGTCCTCTCCGTCGCCGCCGTATACGGTATCGGCACCGCCGCCGCCGTCGATCAGGTCATTGCCGCCTTCGGCCCGGATCAGGTCGTCATTGACGGTAGTGAACAGCGAGGACGGAAATGACACCACCGAGGCCGACACGAACGTGGGCGTGATTGTCTCGTTGAAAAGGGATCCCGTGAAAGTCGCCATCATGACCTCCGGACGAAGGGTTGACGTGGCGTCATGCTACCTCGTGCAATCGCGCATCGCAACACGCGCGAATGCCATGGCGGTTCAGGCCACCGCCCCGCACACCCGCCGGATCTCTTCGCGCAGCGACTTGATCTCGAAAGGCTTCGAGATGAACCCGTCGGCCCCCATCGCCTCGCCCCGCCGCCGTTCGGTGGCCGCACCGCGTGCGGTCATCAGCAGAATCTTCACCGCCGCCAGGTCTGGGTCGGCCCGCACCTCGGCGCAGATGTCAAACCCCGAGACCTCGGGCAGCATCACGTCCAGCAGCACCAGGTCGGGCTGCTCGGCCCGGATGCGCGCCACCACCCCCGCGCCCGATGCCATGCGGTCATGCACGCAGCCGTCGCGCGTCAGAAGATAGGCCAGCGCGGTGGCAATATGGTCATCGTCCTCGACCACCAGAACGCGCGACGGGGCGGTCATGCGGCCCCCTTGCGCGCGGGGCGGCCTTCCCCGACAAGCGGGGAAAAGGGGAACGCCATGCCTTTCACCGAGATGCTGACTGCAATGCTGACCGACCCGTTCCGCATCGTGCTGCTGGTGGGGCTGGTGCTGACGCAGCGCAACACCGCCGCCGTCACCGGCCGCCTGCTTCCTCTGGCGCTGGGCGTGCTGTTCGTGGCCGTCATCCTGCCCATCACCACGCTGCAGGGCCAGCCGCTGCTGCCCGCCGTTGGGGTAGGCCTGGTGGCCAACGTGATCTGGCTGCTGCCGATCCTGGGCGCCTTTGCCCTGTGGGACCGCCGCGCGCGCTGAACAGCGGCACCCCGCGCGGGGGCGGGGACATGGGGCGCGTGGGTCTGGCCAGGGGTCAGGGGGCGCATCCGGTCTCTCCGTCCGGCGGGGGGCAGGCATGCTGCCCCCGGCGGGAAGGAGAGGCCGCGGCAGGTTGCCCCGCCGCGGCCGAAGTCAGGTCAGCGCTTCGCCCCGTCGTCGGCGAAGATGTCCTTCTTGTGCGTGCCGTTCGGCACGAAGATCGCCCCGATCACCACCGTCATCAAGGCCACGATGATGGCGTACCACAGGCCGGCGTAGATGTTGCCCGACTGCGCCGAGATGGCGAAGGCCGTGGCCGGCAGAAGGCCGCCGAACCAGCCGTTGCCGATGTGATACGGCAGCGACAGGCCCGAGTAGCGGATGCGCGTCGGGTACAGTTCCACCAGCATCGCCGCGATCGGGCCGTACACCATCGTCACCAGGATGATGAGATACGTCAGGATCAGGATGATGGTGATGTTCTGGGCGTTGAAGATGTCGACAAAGTTCGACGCCTTGGCGATGGAGGTGTTGTCCGCCGCCACCATGGGATAGCCCGCCGCCTTCAGCGCGTCGTTCACGGCCTTGGTGAAGGCCGCCGGTTCGCCCTTGGCCTTGGCCAGTTCGGCCGCCGCCGCGTCATAGGCCGCCAGCGCATCGGCCGGAACCGCCGCGCGTGCCGCATCCAGTGCCGCCTGGGCCGCCGCCACTGCCGCCGCCGTTTCGTCGGCCTTGGTCTTGGCTGTGGCCTTGGCCGCGTCGTCGGTGCCCTTTTCGGCCGCAGCCAGCGCCTTGGCCGCCGTTTCGCCCTGCGCCTTGGCCGTGGCCAGCGCCTTTTCAGCCGCCGTCATCGGGTCGGCCAGCGCCGCGTCGATGCCGCCCTTGGCCGCGGTCAGCGCCTCGGTTGCCGCCGCCACCGCCGCGGTGTTCGCCGAACCGCTGTACGACGGGATCTCCGTATCGCCGATCTTGACCGAAGCAATCGTTCCCGCCGGTGCCTCAACCGTGGTCGAGTTCACCGACAGCCGCGACAGCGCGGCCTTGGTGATGTCGCACGAGTTGGTGAACTTGGCGGTTCCCACCGGGTTGAACTGGAACGAGCAATCCGCCGGGTCGGCCGTCACTGTGACCACCGTCTGCTGCGCGGCATAAAGCGCAGGGTTGGCGGTCTTGGTGAGGAACGGGAACACATACATGTACGTCACGGCAGCCAGCAGGCAGCCGCCCAGGATGATCGGCTTGCGGCCGATCTTGTCGGACAGCGCGCCGAACACCAGGAAGCCGCCGGTGCCCAGGATCAGCGACCAGGCCACGAACACGTTGGCCGAGAAGCTGTCGACCTTCACCACGTTCTGCAGGAAGAACAGGGCGTAGAACTGGCCCGAGTACCACACCACGGCCTGCCCGGCCGTCAGACCCAGTAGGGCGATCAGCGCGATCTTGCCGTTCTTCCAGTTGCCGAATGCCTCGCGCAGCGGCGCCTTCGAGGCCGAACCTTCTTCCTTCATCTTCTTGAAGGCCGGGGATTCGTTCATCTGCAGCCGGATGTAGAGCGAGATCAGCAGCAGGAAGATCGAGCCGAGGAACGGAATGCGCCAGCCCCAGGCGTTGAACGCCTTCTGCATCTGCGCCGTGCCGTCGGCCTGCATCACCGCCGCACCGACCGCGTCCAGCACCGGCTGGTCGGGATAGGCGCCGTTGATGTAGCCCTGCACCGAGATGATGACGACCAGCGACAGCAGAAGGCCCAGCGTTGCCGTGGTTTGGATGAAGGCGGTGAAGTAGCCGCGCTGGTTCGACGGCGCGTGCTCGGCCACATAGACGGCCGCCCCGCCGTACTCGCCACCCAGCGCCAGACCCTGCAACATGCGCAGCGCGATCAGTATGATCGGTGCGGCCACGCCCCAGGAATAGTAGTTCGGCAGCAGGCCGACGATGAAGGTGGACAGGCCCATGATCAGGATCGTGGCCAGGAAGGTATACTTCCGGCCGATGATGTCACCCATGGCGCCGAAGAACAGCGCGCCGAACGGACGCACGATAAAGCCCGCGGCAAAGGCCAGAAGCGCGAAGACGTTCCGCGTCGCTTCCGGGAACGGCGTGAAGAACTGCGCGCCGATGATCGCGGCAAGCGAGCCGTACAGGTAGAAGTCGTACCATTCGAAAATGGTACCGGCCGACGAGGCAAGGATCACCTTGCGCTCCTCGGCGGTCATGGGACGCGAACGGTCCCTGTATCCGGTATCTGACATCGCCATCGCTGTGGCTCCCTCCTACGGTTGTTGGCCCTCCGGCCTTTTGGTCCCGTCCGCGGCCAGAGGACCGGCCGCCCCTTCCCTGTGCCCCGCCCGCGCTTCCTGCGGGCAGAACCCCATCGTCCGCGGCAGTCACCCGCCGCGGTCATCTCGGTCAGTCATTCCGCCAGGGTATTCCCGGCCTGTCACCGGGCGGGGTTCGGCCCCGCCGCGTCGTTGTCTGTCACTCCCGGTTCATCCGGTTGGCGATCAGGTCGTCCACCACCGCCGGATCGGCCAGCGTCGAGGTGTCGCCCAGCGCGCCAAAGTCGTTCTCGGCGATCTTGCGCAGGATGCGGCGCATGATCTTGCCCGAACGGGTTTTCGGCAGGCCCGGCGCCCACTGGATCAGGTCGGGCTTTGCAATCGGGCCGATCTCGGTACGCACCCAGGCCTCCAGCGCCTTGCGCAGCGCCTCGGTCGGCTCGATCCCCTTCATCAGGGTCACATAGGCATAGATGCCCTGCCCCTTGATGTCGTGCGGATAGCCCACCACCGCCGCCTCGGCCACCGCCTCGTGCGCCACCAGCGCCGATTCCACCTCGGCCGTGCCCATCCGGTGGCCGCTGACGTTGATCACGTCATCGACCCGCCCGGTGATCCAGTAGTACCCGTCCGCATCGCGACGGCAGCCGTCACCGGTGAAGTAGTAGCCCTTGTACTGGCTGAAGTAGGTTTCCTCGAACCGCGCATGGTCGCCCCACACGGTGCGCATCTGCCCCGGCCAGCTGTCCGCGATGCACAGCACGCCTTCCGTCTCGGTCTCGGGCTTTTCCACCCCGCTCGCGGCATCCAGCACCACGGGCTTCACGCCGAAGAAGGGCAGCGTCGCCGAGCCGGGCTTGGTCGGAATGGCGCCCGGCAGCGGGGTCAGCATGTGGCCCCCCGTCTCGGTCTGCCAGAAGGTGTCCACGATAGGGCATTTCCCCTTGCCCACATGCGTGTTGTACCAGTTCCACGCCTCAGGGTTGATCGGCTCGCCCACTGAACCCAGCAGCTTCAGCGACGACATGTCGTGCTTCGCGGGCCACTCCGGCCCCAGCCCCATCAGGCTGCGGATGGCGGTGGGCGCGGTGTAGAACTGGTTCACCTTGTGCTTGGCGATCACTTCCCAGAACCGCCCGGCATCGGGAAAGGTCGGCACGCCCTCGAACATCAGCGTTGTCGCGCCATTGGCCAGCGGACCATACACGATGTAGCTGTGCCCGGTGACCCAGCCCACGTCCGCGGTGCACCAGAACACGTCGCCGTCATGGTAGTCGAAGGTCAACTGGTGGGTGTAGCTGGCATAGACCAGATAGCCGCCCGTCGTATGCACCACGCCCTTCGGCTTGCCGGTGGACCCGGACGTGTAAAGGATGAACAGCGGGTCTTCCGCGCCCACCTCGACATAGGGGCAATACGGCTTGGCCTCGGCCATTTCGGCCGTCAGGTCATGGTCGCGGCCTTCGTACCAGCTGGTCTGGTCGCCGGTGCGCTTGATCACCAGCACCTTGACCCGGTCCGAACAGTGCAGCATCGCCTTGTCGGTGTTGTCCTTCAGCCCCGTCTTCTTGCCGCCGCGCGGCGCCCAGTCGGCGGTGATGACGATCTTCGCGCCGCAGTCGTTCACACGGTTGGCCAGCGCGTCGGGTGAAAAGCCGCCGAACACGATGGAATGGATGGCGCCGATGCGGGTGCAGGCCAGCATGGCATAGGCCGCCTCGGGGATCATCGGCATGTACAGGATGACGCGGTCACCCTTCTTCACGCCATGCGCCTTCAACACGTTGGCCAGACGGCAGGTCTGCTCCAGCAGCGTGCGATAGGTGATGTGCTGCGCCGGTTCGCGGGGATCATCGGGTTCCCAGATGATCGCGGTCTGCTCGGCGCGCGACAGAAGGTGGCGGTCAATGCAGTTGGCCGAAAGGTTCAGCGTGCCGTCCTCGAACCACTTGATCGAAACGCGGCCCATGGTGAAGTCGGTGTTCTTCACCGTCGTGTAGGGCTGGATCCAGTCGATCCGCTGCCCCACGTCGGCCCAGAACGCCTCCGGGTCGGCCATCGATTGGGCATAGAGCCGCAGGTAGGCGGCGGCGTCCACATGTGCTTTGGCGATGAAATCTGCCGGTGCCTCGTGCATCCCGGTTTGCGACATTGCAGGCTCCCCCTCGCATTCCGCGGGCGGGGTCATCCTCGGCCCAGTCCGCGCTCTCTATCTGCGCGCATTTTCCCAATCTGTCAAAGCCTGTGTAACCCAAATAGAGGAAAGCGTTTTCCTGTAAATAAATTCACCGCCACAACGCACGATCCGTAAATTCTGGCAGAAAGGCGGCAAAGCCTGCAAGCGGAACAACAACCTGCCGGTTCACATCACACCCGCGTGAAGACAGCTCCGGTCCTTCCCACCGGAAAAGCACCAAGGGGGCCGCGACAGCCTGCCGCGACCCCCTCCGGATTCCGTTAGCGATAACCCTCTCCTGCGGCGCGAATCACCCTTGCCCGCCTGCCCGCGTCACCGCACCTTTCATGCCATGCCGAACCCCGACCCCGTCCAGTCCCCCGACGAAGCCGCCCGCGCCCTGGCCCGGCAACTTCTTGACGACGCCCGTCACGCCGCCCTGGCCTGGACCGACCCCGCCACCGGCACCCCCGGCATCAGCCGCATCGCGCTGGCCCTTGCCCCCGACCGAACGCCGCTGACCCTGGTGTCCGGACTGTCGCCCCACACCGCGGCCCTGCGCGCCCACCCTGCCTGCGCCCTGATGGTGGGCGAACCGGGCGGGAAGGGTGATCCGCTGACCTACCCCCGCCTGATGATCCGCGCCCAGGCCGCCTTCGTCCCGCCGCAGGACCGCGAGATGCTGCGCGCGCAGTGGCTGGCGCTACGGCCCAAATCGACGCTGTATGTCGACCTGCCCGATTTCGCCTTCATCCGCCTGCACCCCGAAGGCGCCCTGCTGAACGGCGGCTTCGCCCGCGCCTTCCGCCTGTCGCCCGCCGACCTGATGTGAAAAAGGCGGGCCGCAGCCCGCCTGTCCGCCCGCATCAGTTGGGCCCGCATCAGTTGGGCCCGCATCAGTTGGGCCCGGATCAGTTGGGGTTGTCCACCCGCACCGTCACCTGCACGCGCCCCTTCACCGGCACCTGCCACTTCAGATGCGCCTCGCCGCCTGCCGTGCCCTGTTCCACCAGCACATAGGGCATCCCCCACTGCGCCACGTTCGACGCATTGGTGATCGCCCCCTCGGCCACCACCGACTGCACGTTGCGCGCACGCCCTCCGAACGGCAGGAACGCCGCCGCATTCACCACCCAGGTATCCGCCGCCGTTCCCTGGTTGTGTTCCACCATCACCGGCGACTGCGTCAGCTGGTTCACCCCGTTGAACGCATTCGCCTCCATCACCAGATTGCGCATCCGGCTGTAGTCCAGCGTGGCAAAGGTGCTGTCCACCCCCTCGATCCGGTCGATGTTGGTGTTCACCGTGCGGAACACGTTGTCGTTCACCGTCAGCCCGTTGATGAAATGCCCCGCCCCGTACGGCGTCACCACCATCCAGCGGAATCCCGGCGCCACGTCATTGACGGTAAAGATGTTGCCCGTCACCGTCAGCCCGCCAAAGCTGAACTCGCTCACAAAGTCGGGCGTGGCGTCGTGCTCGTTCGTCCACTCGATGAAACAGTTGTCCACATAGTTGCCCGTCACCAGCGTCTTGACATTGGTGGTCGAGAACACCAGCCCCGCCCGCCGCACCCCCAGCGCCTGATCGTCGCCCTGGAAGAAGTGGTTGCCGATCAGCATGTTGCCATTGCCACCCAGCACCGCGAAATGGGCAAACCGCACGATGCGGCAGTCCCGGATCTTGGCATCGTTCGCGTTGGTGTTCAGGCAGATCGAGGTGCGGTCCTGCGCCGGCACCGGCTGTTCGTTCGACAGGAACTGGCACTGGTCGATGAACATTCCCTGGCATCCCGTCCCGATCGAGGTGATGGCCCGGTCCAGCGGCTTGTTGAAGGTGCAGTCGGCAAACCGGTTGGCAATGCCCGCCTGCGGCAGCAGCACGCCGCTGGCCCGCCCCTCGCCCTGAAACTCGAAATCCACGATCTCGAACCGCGACAGGCTGGCAAAGCCCGAGAAATCCAGCATGTACCGGTAGCGGCTGAAGGTATAGGTGCGCGTGCCGCCGCCGCCATACAGCGGCACCGACAGGTCCACCGTGCCCGCCCCCACGTTCTTGGCGCGCACATAGACCTCGCGCCCCACACCTGTCCCGATCACCCGCGCGCCCACGGGAACGTTCGCCACGTTGGCCACGGCCGTCAGCCGCAGCGGATTGCCCGGCGCATAGGTGGCCACCGAGGTGACCGTCGTGGTGGTCCAGGCCGTCGAATCGGCCGCCTCGATGTACCCGTGCGCCAGCACCCGCCGCTGCGCCAGCGTGTCGATCCCGGCCACCGCCGCCACATCCACCGGTCCCGTCAGCGAAACGCGCCGCCCGCCCAGGTCGAACACCGCATGGTCGGTGAACCCGAACAATGCCCCCAGCCCGCGCCGGAACCCTTCTTCCTCGCTGCCAAAGGCCGCCGCATAGGTGTCCAGGTCATAGTTGCGCGTGCACACCAGCTTGGCCGCCGCAGGCATCGTCACCGTGCCCTCAAACCGCACCGGCGCGTTCAGCGTCACCGAAGACCCCAGCAGGTACGTCCCGGCGGAAACCAGCACCCCGCGCCCGTCGGCATCGGCATCGGCCGCCACAAACGCCGCCGCATCGTCGGCCACCCCGTTGCCAATGGCGCCGTAGTCGCGCACATCCACCCAGTCCATCAACTTGCGGTGGAACACCGAAGTCACGTCCTCGACGGTGATGTCGTCAATCCGCACCACGCCGCCGTTGGCGCCGGTCAAGTCGATGCCGAAATGGCCGTACACCGGCACCGTGCCCCACACCATGTCCACGCCGGTGCGGTTGCCGCTGCCGATGATCGCCGTCACCGTGACAACCTCGCCATAGGTCGCCAGCGCCACCGTTGGCCCCACCTGCACCACGCCCGCCACGTTGGTGTCGCTGGCGCTGCCCGCCCAGCCCGCCACCCGCACGCTGGGTAGGTTGCCCGAAATGGCCTTCACCCGCGCCGTCACCCGCAGGTACACGCCGGGCCGAACCGGTGTTTCCATGAAGGCGCGGATCTTGGTGGTGGTCGCGGTCTTCTGCACCTCCATGCAGCCCGCGAAATCCTGGTCGGCAGGCACATAGGCCGCGTTCGCCTGCCCCGCCCAGCTGCCCTGCCCCGACAGCCCGTCCTCGCGTGACCAGTTGTTCAACCCGGCCGAAAACGGCGGGGGCATCAGGGCCAGGCCGTCGGTGATTGCCACGTTCATTCCAGATGTCTCCCGCCTCGTCCGAACGGGGGCAGACTGGCAAAGTCAGCTTAAGCCCGGCCTGCACCACCGCGCGCCCACTTCGGCCCACGCGCAACAGGCGGATGACGCGCGGTTGAAAACACGCGAAGAAACGGGCACAACACATTGGTGCTGCCTGTGATTTGCAAATTTGCAAAACAAGGCAAGAAAACTTGCAAATATTTGCAAAGCGCTTTGAAGAAGGCGCGCCCGCAACCGCCAAACCCCGCTTGACGCGCCCCGCGATTCCCTCTATCGCCCCGCAGATGGAATTCGGCCCGCCCGCCCTTCGGCGGCCAGTGGCCACGTTGCAAGGATGAAATCGATGTCGCGCGTCTGCGAACTCAGTGGCAAGGGCCCGATGTCCGGGAACAAGATCAGCCACGCCAACAACAAGACCCGTCGGCGCTTCCTGCCGAACCTGAACGAGGTCACCCTGATCTCCGATATCCTCGGCCAGTCGTTCAGCCTGCGCATCTCCTCGCACGCGCTGCGCTCGGTTGACCATCGCGGCGGCCTCGATGCGTTTCTTGCGGTCGAGAAGGAAGAGAACCTCTCGACGCGCGCGCTGAAGATCAAGCGCGAGATCGCAAAGAAGAACGCCGCCTGATCAACGGGTTGGCTGTTTGCCTGATGGCCCCGCCCCGGCGGGGCCTTTTCGTTTGGCAACAGCACCCCCGGGCCTTTCCCCCCGCCCCGGCAGCCGCTATGCAAGCCCCATGCGGCACCTGATCCCTGTCCTTCTTGCCCTGATGCTGGGCCTGGCGATGGTCGGGCAGGGTGCCGTGCGTTCGGCACCCACCGGCGGAACGCAGGTCGTCCTCTGCACCGGCGACGGCGCGGTAGCCGTCACGCTTGGCCCCGACGGCGCCCCCGTCACCCCCGTGCACCACCACTGTCCCGACTGCCTGCCGCTGCTGCTGCACGACAGTCGGCCTTCGGCGAAACCCGTCGCCCTCGCACGGACCGCCACCCGAATCGCCCGCGATCCGGGCCAGCGCAAGCACCCGGCCCGATTCCCCTTCCACCCTCCCGCCCGCGCCCCCCCTCTGCCCCCTGTCGCCTGACCAACCCCTTCAACCGACAGGACAAATCATGCTCTATCGCATCTTCTCCGCCGCCTTTGCGGTGTTGCTTGCCGTCCCCGCCCTGGCCCAGGATGGCCCTCAAATCCTCGACCCCTACGCCCGCGTGTCACCATCGGGCGCAGGCGCCGTGTTTCTTGTCATCCAGAATCCCTCCGCCCTTGACGACCGCCTGATCGCTGTTGCCAGCAACGTGGCCGACCGGGTGGAACTGCACACCCACCAGACCGACGCGAATGGCATGATGCAGATGCTCGAGGTCCCGGAAGGCTTTGAAGTAAAAGCTGAATCCACCCGAGCGCTGGAGCGCGGCGGCGATCACGTCATGCTTCTGGGCCTGACCCGCGACCTGAAGGATGGCGACACCTTCGATCTCACGCTCACCTTCGAACGCGGCGAGGTCATCACCGTCACCGTCCCGGTGGACAACGCGCGAAAGCCGGGCGGGCACGGCATGCACCACGGGGCGCCGTCGAACTGATGCAGCCCTTTGCCACCCTTCCCGGGGTGCTCGACCCCGCCGCCTGCGACCATCTCGTCGCGCTTGCCGCCGCAGCGCCCGCGCGCGACGGCGGTCTGGTCGGCGGGGTCACCGACCATGCCCTGCGCCGCGCCGATCTCGTCTGGCTCGACGACCTGCCCGACGCGGCCTTTGCCATGGAAACGCTGATCCGCGCCGTCGCCCAGGCCAACCGAAACCATTTCGGCTTCGACCTGAGCGAATTTGCCGAAAGCGCCCAGATCGCCCGGTATTCGGCAGATCGGCAGGGTCACTTCGGCTGGCACAGCGACATCGGCAAGGGCGCGCTGGCCGCCCGCCGCAAGCTGACCGTGGTGGTGCAACTCTCTGACGCGGCCGGGTACGAAGGCGGCGCGCTGGAACTCTGGCCCGACGCGCAAACCCGCACCGCCGCCACCGCCCGCGGCAGCGCCACGGTCTTTCCCAGCTTCACCCTGCACCGGGTCACCCCCGTCACCCGCGGCACCCGCCACTCGCTCACCCTCTGGGCCCACGGCCCCGCATTCCGCTGACCCTGGCCTTGCCTCCTCATCTTTGCCAAAGTACCCCGGGGTCCGGGGCAGCGCCCCGGCGCGTTCCACCAGCCCGAAGGCCCGTCATGACACCCCCCGGCACCCGACTGCGCCGCCTGCACGACAAGGGCGCGCATGACCGTGCCACGATCGACGCCATCCTCGATGCCATGCCGGTGGCGCACGTCGGCCATCTGGTGGACGGCTGGCCCACTGTCACCCCCACCCTGCAGTGGCGCGAAGGGGACCGCATCTACTGGCACGGCTCCTCGGCCAGCCGGATGATCCGCGCCGCCCGTGGCGCCCCGGTCTGCGTCACCGTCACCCTGGCCGATGCCATGGTTCTGGCACGCTCGGGGTTTGAATCCACGGTGAACTACCGCTGCGTCATGGTGTTCGGCACCGCCGAGCCGGTTACCGGCGTCGACGCCAAGCGCCGCCACCTGCAGGTGATGATGGACCGCATGTTCCCCGGCCGATGGGACAGCCTGCGCCCGATGACCGAGCAAGAGGTGAAGGCCACCACCATCCTTTCGCTGCCGCTGGACCGCGCTTCGGCCAAGATTGCCGCATCGCCCCCCGGCGGCACCGACCCGGACAGCGACAAGGCGTGGTCCGTCTGGGCGGGTCTTCTGCCCATCCGCACGGTGATGGACCCGCCGCAGCCTGCCCCGGACTTGCCCGAAGGCTTGGCCGTGCCAGACCATGCACGAAACTACCGCTTTGGCGAACCGGTTTCGTCCGGGCCTACGTCGGACCCGGGTCCGCAAGCTGGGCATGGCGCCGCGCGGGCCTAGCTTGCCCAGACCTGCCAGATCAGCCGTGCCGCCAGAAGGGTCGACACCGCCACCAGCAGCGGCCGGATCAGACCTGCGCCCCGCCGCATCGCCAGGCGCGCGCCCAGCCGGGCGCCGGCCACCTGTGCCGCGGCCATCGCCAGCCCAAGCCCCCACCATACGCCTGCAACGGCCACAAACACGGCCAGCGAGCCCACGTTCGACGCGAAGTTCAGCACCTTGGTCTGCGCGGTGGCCCGCAGCACCCCCATGCCCGCCAGCGCCACCAGTCCCAGCATGAAAAATGACCCGGTTCCGGGGCCCAGCAGCCCGTCATAAGCTGCCACCACCGGCACCACTGTCAGCGTGAACACGGCAGGCGACAGCCGCGCCGCGCGGTTGGCGTCGGACAAGCCGGGCTTCAGCCCGAACCAAAACGCCACCGCCACCAGCACCACCGGCATCGCCCAGCGCAGCAGGTCCACCGGCATGTGCGTGGCCAAGGCCGACCCGGCCGCCGAGGCCAGCACGGCCGCCATCACGGGCACCATCTGCCCCCGCAGGTCCACCAGCCCGCCGCGCGCATAGGACACCGCCGCGGTGCCCGACCCGAAGGTGCCCTGCAGCTTGTTGGTGGCCAGCGCCTCGACAGGCGGCAGCCCGGCCAGCAGCAGGGCAGGCACAGTGATCAGGCCGCCGCCGCCCGCGATGGCATCCACGAACCCTGCCGCAAAGGCCGCAAAGACCAGCGCCGCGATGACCTCGACCGCCAGCCCGTCGATCACAGACCGAACCGCCGCGACACCCGGCCCACCACCCGCCCGTCGTCCAGCGCCCAGCCGGGGTCGCTGGCATAGTCGGTGAACCCGATGCGGGCGTAGTAGGCCAGACCCGGCACATTGTCGGCCCGGATCGTGGCGTTGATCGCGGTCAGCCCCGCCTTGCGGCAGGCGGCCACCGTGGCCGCGAACAGCGCCGCCCCGATGCCGCGCGCCTGCACATCGGGGTTCACGAAGGTGCCGATATCGCCCCAGCCTGCAGGCAGGCCCTCCCATGTTTCGACCGCCTGGAACCCGATGATCCCGCCATCCACGGCCACATGGCAGCACACCACGCCCGGCCCGGTGATGTAGGCGTCGCGCACCTCGTCGGGGGAATGTTCCGCCTGGTGCGCGGTGGTGCCGCCGATGCGGATGATGCGGTTCTGCAGGTCCGCCATGGCCGCGGCATCGGCCGGTGTCGCGGGGCGGACCATCATGTCACGAATTCCTGGTCTGAATAGCCCTGCAGGTACAGAAGCGCGGTGAGGTCGCCGTGGTTCACCCGCAGGTCGCACTGCGCCTGCACCGCGGGCTTGGCGTGCACCGCCACGCCCAGTCCTGCCAGCCCCAGCATGCCAAGGTCGTTCGCCCCGTCGCCCACCGCAATAGCCTCGGCCGGTGTCACCCCCAGACGCGCCGAAATGTCCTGCAGCGCCGCCACCTTGGCCTCGCGGCCCAGGATCGGTTCGGCCACGGTGCCGTCCAGAACGCCGCCTCTGATGCCCAATTCGTTGGCGCGGTGTTCATCGAAGCCCAGCACCGCCGCCACGCGTTCGGTAAAGGCGGTGAAGCCGCCCGACACCAAAGCCGCCCGCGCCCCATGCGCCCGCATCGTGGCCACCAGCACGCGGCCGCCCGGCGCCATGGTGATGCGGTTTGCGAATACCCGCTCGACAACCCCTTCAGGCAGGCCCTTCAGCAGCCCTACCCGCTCGCGCAGCGCGCCCTCGAATCCGATCTCGCCGTTCATCGCCCGGGCGGTGATGGCCGCCACATGCGCGCCCACCCCTGCCTCGGCGGCAAGTTCGTCGATGCATTCCTGCCGGATCATGGTGCTGTCCATGTCGGCCAGCAGCAGGCGCTTGCGCCGCCCTTGGGCGGGCACCACGCACAGGTCGATGCCCATCGCCTGCAGGCCTTCCCATGCCGTCCAGCGCGTGTCGGGCACCCGGTCCAGCGGGAATTCCGCCGCCACGCCGGGGCGCAGCCAGCGCAGCGCGCCGCCGCCCCAGGCATCGCGCAGGGTGCCCGCGGTGGCCACGTCCAGCACCGGGCGGGCGGGATTGCAGATCAGCACGGCAACGAACATGGCACCCCCGCGTGCACCCCGACAAAGGTCGCTTCCGCGCGACGAAGCGCCGCTTAGCCGCAATTTTCGGCTTGCGCCACCCCGCGTCAGCCGCTATCCCCGGCGGCGGGACACCCTTCCCCAACGAAGGGCACATATCTGGAAGGATACCATGCCTGATCTGCCCGCCCCGGTCGCGCGCCCGGTGAACCCGCGCTTCTCCTCTGGCCCCTGCGCCAAGATCCCCGATTTTTCGCTGGACATGCTGCGCGACGCCCCGCTGGGCCGTTCGCACCGCGCCTCTGTCGGCAAGGCGAAGCTGAAGCGCGCCATCGACCTGACGCGCGAGATCCTGGGCGTTCCTGCCGACTATCGCATCGGCATCGTGCCCGCGTCCGACACCGGCGCCGTGGAAATGGCCATGTGGTCGCTGTTGGGCGCGCGCCCGGTGGAAATGCTGGCGTGGGAGAGCTTTGGCGAAGGCTGGGTGACCGATGTGGTCAAGCAGCTGAAGCTGGACGCCAAGGTGCAGGTCGCGCCCTACGGGCAGATCGTGGATCTGACCACGGTCGATTTCGACCGCGACGTGGTGTTCACATGGAACGGCACCACCAGCGGCGTCCGCCTTTCCAACGGCGATGCCATTCCGGCGAACCGCGCAGGCCTGACGATCTGCGACGCGACAAGCGCCGCCTTCGCCATGGACCTGCCCTGGGACAAGCTGGATGTCACCACCTTCAGCTGGCAAAAGGTGCTGGGGGGCGAAGGCGCGCACGGGATGCTGATCCTGAGCCCCCGCGCCGTGGAACGGCTGCTGACCTACAAACCCGCCTGGCCGCTGCCGAAGATCTTCCGCCTCACCTCGGGCGGCAAGCTGATCGAAGGCATGTTCACCGGCGAGACGATCAACACGCCGTCGATGCTGGCGGTTGAGGACTACCTTGTCGCGCTGGACTGGGCAAAGTCCATCGGCGGCCTGCCCGCGCTGATCGTCCGCGCGAACGAGAACGCGCAGGTCATCGCCGATTTCTGCGCGGCGCGGCCCTGGATCGCCAATCTGGCCGCAGACCCGGCCACGGCATCCACCACCAGCGTCTGCCTGAAGTTCTCCGATCCCCGCATCACCGACGGCGCGGCCTTCGCCAAGGCGGTGGCGGCGCGCATCGAGAAGGCGGGGGCGGGGTATGACCTGGGCGCCTACCGCGACGCGCCGCCCGGCCTGCGCATCTGGTGCGGCAGCACGGTGGAGACCGCCGATGTGGCGGCACTGATGCCCTGGATCGACTGGGCCTTCGCGGCCGAGATTGCGGCACTGCCCGCTGCCACCTGACGCGCGTGGTGGGCAGATTGCCCACCCTACATTCCCCCCGCGTAGGGTGGGCAATCTGCCCACCACCCCCCACAGATGGAGCCCCGAATGGCCCCCCGCGTACTCGTTTCCGACGAACTTTCAGAAACCGCCGTCCAGATCTTCCGCGACCGCGGGGTCGAGGTCGACTACCTGCCGCAGGTCGGCAAGGACAAGGATGCCCTGGCCGAGATCATCGGCCGGTATGACGGCCTTGCCATCCGTTCCGCCACCAAGGTGACGGCGAAACTCCTTGAAAAGGCGGATAGATTGCGCGTCGTGGGCCGCGCCGGCATTGGTGTCGACAACGTCGATATCCCGGCGGCCTCGCGCAAGGGCGTGATCGTGATGAACACGCCGTTCGGCAACTCGGTCACCACCGCCGAGCATGCCATTGCGATGATGTTCGCCGTGGCCCGTCAACTGCCCGAAGCGAATGCCAGCACACACGCGGGCAAGTGGGAAAAGTCGCGCTTCATGGGGGTCGAGCTGTTCAACAAGACGCTGGGGGTGATCGGCGCGGGCAACATCGGCGGCATCGTCTGCGACCGCGCCCGCGGGTTGCACATGCGTGTGCTGGCCTATGACCCCTTCCTGTCCGAGGAACGCGCCAAGGCGCTGGGTGTAACGAAGGTGGAGCTGGACGACCTCTTGGCCAAGGCTGACTTCATCACCCTGCACGTGCCGCTGACCGACAAGACGAAGAACATCCTGTCGGCCGAGGCGATTGCCCGCACGAAGCCCGGCGTGCGCATCATCAACTGTGCCCGCGGCGGACTGGTGGACGAAGCGGCGCTGGCCGCGGCGCTGAAATCGGGCCATGTGGCCGGTGCCGCCTTTGACGTGTTCGAGGTGGAACCGGCCAAGGACAGCCCGCTGTTCGGCCTGCCCAACGTCGTCGTCACCCCCCATCTTGGCGCCTCGACCACCGAGGCGCAGGAGAACGTGGCGCTGCAGGTGGCCGAGCAGATGGCCGACTATCTGCTGACCGGCGCGGTGCAGAACGCGCTGAACATGCCCAACGTCACGGCGGAAGAGGCCGCGGTGATGGGTCCGTGGATCAAGCTGGCGGGGCATCTGGGCGCCTTCATCGGCCAGATGACCGAGGAACCCATTCGCGCCATCAACATCCTGTACGACGGCCGCGTCGCCGAGATGAACCTGCCCGCGCTGAACCAGTCGGTCATCGCGGGGGTGATGAAGGCCACCAATCCCGACGTGAACCTTGTGTCCGCGCCCATCGTGGCAAAGGAACGCGGCATCCAGGTGTCGACCACCCGGCAGGACAAATCGGGCGTGTTCGATGCCTACATCAAGGTGACGATGGTGACCGACAAACGCGAACGGTCGGTCGCGGGAACCTGCTTCAGCGACGGCAAGCCGCGGTTCATCCAGATCAAGGGCATCAACATCGATGCCGAGATCGGTGCCCACATGCTGTACACCACGAACGAAGACGTGCCGGGGATCATTGGCCTGCTGGGCATGACGATGGGCAAGAACAACGTGAACATCGCCAACTTCACGCTGGGCCGGTCGGGCGTGGGGCAGGATGCCATCGCCATCCTGTACCTCGATCAGGCCATAGACCCGAAGGTGGTGAACACGCTGGAATCGACCGGCATGTTCCAGCAGGTGAAGGCCCTGCAGTTCGACGTGACCTGACGGTTGGCCTAGGCGCCGCCCGGTTTTACCCGGGCGGCGGTCTTGTCGGCGAAGGCGGCCAGCCGGGCGCGGGCATCGGGCTGGGTGTTCACGATGCCGGCCACGGCCGATTCCAGATAGGCCGCGTCCAGTGCCGACATGTTCTGCACATGGCCGATGGCCGAGCAGATGGCGAAGTTCGTCAACGGCAGGTTGGCCGCCGCGGCACGGGCCAGCACCATCGCGCGGTCCAGGCTGGACCCATCCTCGACATACTGGCACAGGCCCACCGTCATCGCCTCTTCGGCCTGGTAGATGCGGCCCGTCAGCATCATGTCGATCAGCCGTGCCCGCCCCACCAGTGCGGCAACGCGGATGGTGGCGCCGCCACCGGTGAACAGGCCGCGCTGGCCTTCTGGCAGCGCAAAATAGGTGCTGCGGTCGGCCACGCGAATATGCGCCGCCGATGCCAGTTCCAGCCCGCCTCCCACCACCGCCCCCTTCAGCGCCGCAATCACCGGCACGCCGCCGCTTTCCATCTTGGTAAAGGCCTCGTGCCAGCGCAGGCACAGCTGCCAGAACTCGGCCGGGGTCCGGTCGGCCCGGTGGTGTTCCACCAGGTCCAGCCCCGCACAGAAATGGTCCCCCTCGGCCGCCAGCACCACGGCCCGCACCCCGGCGCGCGGCACGGCGTCGAACAGGCGCACCAGTTCGTCCACGCTGGTGGCATCCAGCGCATTGCGCTTGGCCGGACGGTTCAGCGTGGCGACCAGCACACCGTCGCCCGCATCAGTCAGGCGGATGTTGGTCAGGGACAGATCGTCGATCAGGGTCATGGGCGTGTCTTTCGGGAAAGGGGCGCCGCACAGGTATCGCCCACCGGCGGCAGCGCGGCAACCTTGGCCTTGCGGGCTTGCCATTCGCCGGGGGGCGTCCTAGCAGGCGTGCCATGCCCCTTTATGCCATCGGCGACATCCACGGCCACCTGGACCTGCTGCGCGCGGCGCATGACCGCATCGCCGCCGACATGGCACGGCATGGGCGGGGAACCGTGGTGCACGTGGGCGATCTGGTGGACCGCGGGCCCGACAGCCGCGGGGTGATCGACTGGCTGCGGCTCGGAGCCGCGCGGGGCGAAGACTGGGTGGTGCTGAAGGGCAACCACGACCGCATGTTCCACCGCTTTGTCCGCGACCCCGCCGAAACGGAACCCGGCCTGCGCGCGGGCCTGTCCTGGCTGCATCCGAACATCGGCGGGGCGGCGACCCTGGCTTCTTACGGCTTGCGAAATTCGGCAGACCGGCCGCTGGCAAAGGTGCATGCCGACGCGCTGGTGGCCGTGCCGCCCGAACACATGGCCTTCATCGACACCCTGCCCACCTGGCACCGCGCGGCAGGCGCCGTTCTGGTTCATGCGGGCATCCGTCCCGGCGTGCCGATGGCGCAGCAGTCGGAGACCGACTTGGTGTGGATCCGCGCGGGCTTTCTGGATGACATGCGCGACCATGGCGCGCTGGTGGTGCACGGCCACACCGCCATCGACACACCCACCCACTATGGCAACCGGCTGAACATCGATTCTTCCGCCGCCTACGGCGGGCCGCTGTCGGCCGTGGTGCTGGACGGGGATGAGGTGTTCCTGCTGTCGGGAACCGGCCGGGTCTTGCTGCCGAAACCGCGCTGGTGACCCCGGATGGATTCGAACCATCGACCTGCCGCTTAGGAGGCGGCCGCTCTATCCCCTGAGCTACGGGGCCCGCGCGCGCCCCGCGGTCATGCCCCGGAACACCGTCTCTTGGCAACCCTTTCGGCATCTCCGGCACAAACGGGGGGGCGCTTTTGGCCCACCGCCCCCCCGTGTGCCGCAGCGGGCGAGAGCATTCCCGCAACGAAACCGGCATCGGACTTGTCCGACCGTTAGCGGTAACATACAGGCACGCGGGCCGTTGGACAAGCCGCAGAATGCACGGTAATCCATCAGACAGATCGGCCGATGCAAAGGAACGCCGCGTGTCCAAGGCCCCTGCCCTTCACCGCCCCCTGACCCTGCGCGACGTCTCCGAAGCCTCGGGCGTGAGCGAGATGACCGTCAGCCGCGTGCTGCGGCAGCGGGGTGACGTGTCCGAGGCAACGCGCGAACGGGTGATGAACGCGGCCCGGGCGCTGGGCTATGTGCCGAACAAGATTGCCGGGGCGCTGGCCAGCCAGCGGGTAAATCTGGTGACGGTGATTATTCCGTCCCTGTCGAACATGGTGTTTCCCGAAGTGCTGGCGGGCATTTCCGAACGGCTGGACGACACCGGGCTGCAGCCGGTGGTGGGCATCACGCACTACGACCCCGCACGCGAGGAATCGGTGCTGTACGAGATGCTGTCCTGGCGTCCCTCGGGGGTGATCATTGCCGGGCTGGAACACACACCCGCGGCGCGGGCCATGCTGGCCGCCGCCGATGTGCCCATCGTCGAGATCATGGATGTCGACGGCGAGCCGGTGGACAGCATGGTGGGCATCAGCCACATCCGCGCGGGCCTGCACATGGCCAAGGCCATTGCCGGGGCGGGGTACCGCCGCATCGGGTTCCTGGGTACGATGATGCCGCACGACCACCGCGCGCGCAAACGGCTGATGGGGTTCGAGGCCGGTCTGGCCGAAGCCGGGCTTTCGCTGGTGGACCGCGAGTTCTATTCGGGCGGATCGGCCCTGCTGAAGGGGCGCGAAATGACCGAGACCATCCTGCGGCGCAACCCGGACCTCGATTTCCTGTATTACTCCAACGACATGATCGGGGCGGGCGGGCTGTTGTGGTGCCTGGAACATGGCTACGACGTGCCGGGGCAGATCGGGCTTGCCGGATTCAACGGGGTCGAACTGCTGGACGGGCTGCCGCGCAAGCTGGCCACAATGGACGCCTGCCGACGCGAAGCGGGGCGCGTCGCCGCCGATATCGTGACGCGCCGCAGGCCGGCGCAGGGGCCGGAACGGGTGGAACTCTTGCCCACGCTGGCCCCTGGCGACACCATCCGCCGGGCCTGAGCCGCAGCAGGGTCAGGCCAGCAGTTCCACCTGCAGCGGGCGGATCACCGCATCGGCACCGTTGATCGGCAGAAGGTCCATCGGGCAACAGGAAATCACGATCACGGCGTCCATCTCGGCCCGGAATTCCACATGGTCGCCGGGGCCCGAGGCGGGAACCAGCCACGACATCGCCCCGTCCGCCGCGAAAGGCGTGTTCATCCACAGATTGAACGGGCAGGGAATCTCGGGCGCCTGCAGGCCAATGGCCGCCAGCGCCATGCGCAGGTTGTCGGTGCAGTTGTCGTGATACCCGGCATGGCCCAACTGGTGGTAGCGATGCACATCGCAGGACGCGACCAACGTGTCATGCACGCCGGGCGAGGTGTCGGCCAAGAGCGTCAGGATCGGGCGCCGCCGGTTCGTCACCAGTGCATCCCCAGGCCGCGGCGACACGCGGCGCAGGGCGGGGCGAAGGTGTTCCATCGACAGATGCTCGCGCAGGTCGGCGGCATTGAACGCCCAGAAGTCGCCCACCTGCGTGCCGAAGGGGTTTGTCACCTGAAGCCGCTGCCCTGCCGCCAGACGGAACGCGCGCCCCTCGCGCGCCGGGATGGTATGAACCTGCCCCGCCGCAATCGCCCCGCCCGCTGCCAGTACGGCCGTGGCCGAGGCATTGGTTCCGTCCGGTCGGGCTGGATCGAAGGGCTTCATGCGGCGTCTCCCTGCCCCCTCTATGCCGGGCCGCCCGCCGCAGCGTCAAGCGCGGCCGCTATCGCCGCCGCACCCGCGGTATCCCCGACCGCACAACCGGCGCCACATCACCGCGCATGGCGCGCAACGCCGCCACGCGGTTTTCGGTGGCCGGATGGGTGGCGAACAGCCGGTCATGGGCATGGGCATGCAGCGGGTTGATGATGAACATGTGCGCCGTGGCCGGGTTGCGTTCGGCCGCGTGGTTGTCGATGCGCCCCGCCAACGCCTGTATGCGCAGCAGCGCATCCGCCAGCCAGTCGGGCTGCCCGCAGATTTCGGCCCCTGCCCGGTCTGCCTCGTATTCGCGTGACCGGCTGATCGCCATCTGCACCAGCGTGGCCGCCAGCGGCGCCAGGATCATCACCGCCAGCGTGCCCAAGAACCCGCCGGGCCTGTCCCTGTCGCCGCCAAAGAAGAAGGCAAAGTTCGCCAGCATCCCCACTGCCCCGGCAAAGGTGGCCGTCACCGTCATGATCAGCGTGTCGCGGTTGCGGATATGCGCCAGTTCGTGCGCCATCACCCCGGCAAGCTCTTCGCGGCTCAGCGCCTTCAGCAGCCCCGTCGTTGCCGCGACCGCCGCATTCTCGGGGTTGCGCCCGGTGGCAAAGGCATTGGGCTGCGCGGTGTCGATCACATAGACCTTCGGCCGCGGCATCCCGGCGCGGTCGGCCAGATCATGCACCATCCGCACCAGGTCGGGCGCAGAGCGTGCGTCCACCTCGCGCGCGCCGTGCATGGCCAGAACCGCCTTGTCCGACCCCCACCACGCCCACAGGTTCATCGCCCCGGACAGCAGCAGCGCCATCAGCATGCCCGCCTCGCCGCCGATCATGGCGCCCACGGCCATGAACAGCGCCGTCAGCGCCGCCATCAGCATGGCCGTCTTTGCGTATCCTGCCATGGGTGCCCCCGATTGCTGCCGCCGCGGATATGGAAATCCGCGGCCGGTCGGGCAAGAGGTCAGGCTTTCGGCGCCAGCATACGCAGCGCGCGGCGGATCAGGTCGCCGGTGGCGGCCTCGGGCGCTTCGCCCGCCGACTGCGCCACGGCGGCGGCCGCCTCTTGCGGCGCATAGCCCAGGTTGGTCAGCGCCGACAGCGCCTCGGCCGTGGCCGACGGTGCGGGGGGCGGGGGGGCCGCCGGTGCCTTGGCGCCCCGCTTGGCCGGGGCCGCCGACACCGGCGCCGCCGCCGCCATGCCGCCGCCCATGGCCATGACCGCGGGCGCCTTGGCCTTCAGCTCCAGCACCACGCGGCTGGCGATCTTGGGGCCAATGCCGGGGGCCGCCTGGATGGCCCGCGCGTCGCCCAGCGCAATCGCCCGCCCCACCCCGTCAGGCCCCAGCGTGCCCAGCACCGCCAGCGCGCTTTTGGCGCCCACGCCCTGCACGGTGGTCAGCAGCCGGTGCCATTCCTTTTCCAGCGGCGTCAGGAATCCGAACAGCTGCAATAAATCCTCGCGCACCACCAGTTCGGTCCACAGCACCGCCGCCTCACCTTCGCCCGGCAGGGCGGCCAGCGTGCGGTCGCTGACATAAACCACATACCCCACGCCCCGCACATCCAGCAGCACATGATCCGCCGCCTGCAGCGCAATGGTGCCCGCCAGCCGCCCGATCATCCTGCCGCCTTCCGCAACGCTGCCTGCAACCGCGCGGCCGACTGCACATGATGCGCATGGCAGATGGCGACGGCCAGCGCATCGGCCGCATCCGGCCCGGCAATCACCACGCCGGGCAGGTGCAGCCGTACCATGTGGTCAACCTGCACCTTGGCCGCATGCCCCACACCCACCACCGTCTTCTTCACCGCATTCGGGGCATACTCGCCCACCTCCAGCCCGAACTGCGCCGGAACCAGCAGCGCGATCCCGCGCGCCTGCCCCAGCTTCAGCGTGGCCACGGCATCTTTGTTCACGAAGGTATGTTCCACCGCCGCCGTGTCGGGCGCGTGGGTCCGCAACACCTCGGTCAGCTGCGCGTGCAGGCTGCACAGGCGGCGGGCAAGGTCTTGCGTTTCACCGGGCGCGGAATGGCAGATGCCGTTCGCCACATGCGTGATGCGCCCTGACGCAACGTCAATCACGCCCCAGCCAAGGTTGCGCAGACCCGGATCGATCCCCAGAACGCGCATGTCCCGCCTTTCACCCCGTTGTGAGGCAGGCTAGCACGAAAGGCGAACATGCGCCAAGGGCCAAGCGCTGCCGGAAAGCGACATGTCGCAAATGGAATACGACTGTTTCCGCCAAGCCAAGATAAAACATGGCATTTTCATGTCAGACAGTCATGCGCGGGGCGCAAACCGGCCATGCCGCCCGGCCCGTGGACAGTTTCAGGGCGCACACCTAGATAGCAGGCATCCGGCAGAGATGCTGACGGATTGAGCCATTTGTGAAAGGAAACCGCCATGGCTGCTTATGAGACGTCCCGTGCGGCGCCGTTCGGCGCCATTGCCACGTTCCGCGCTGTTCAAGTTGTCCTGTCGATCGTTGACACGTTCCGCAACTGGAACGACGCGCGGATGACCCGTATCGCGCTCGACAAGCTGTCGGACCGCGAGCTTGACGATATCGGTCTGTGCCGTGGTGACATCGACCAGATCCGCGCCTGATCTCCTCCCTGATCGGGTGCAGACGCAGGGCCGCGATCCGCAAGGATCGCGGCCTTTGTCATTCCGTCGGGCGGTCGGCCGTGATGGAAAGCCGGAACCCCAGCGCCTTTGTCACTCCCAGCAGAGTGGACAGCCGCGGATTGCCGGTGGGCGACAGCGCCTTGTGCAACGCCTCACGCGTGACGCCGGCATCATTAGCCGTTGCGGTTATTCCCCGCGCCCTTGCGACCGTTCCGATGGCGTTGGCAATGTATCCCTGGTGGCCGGACGCAAACGCATCTTCCAGAAGTTCGAGCTGGCTCTCGGGGTCCGTCAAGAACACGGCCGGATCGAACGGAGTGGTCTCAATCGGCATAGGGTATTTCCTTGGCAAGGGCCTTGGCGCGGTCGATATCGCGGTTTTGCGAGGACTTGTCCCCGCCACATAGCAGGAAGATCACGGGCTGGCCCCTTCGGACGAAATAGATGCGATAGCCGGGGCCATAGTCGATCCGCATCTCTCCAATCCCGT
Source organism: uncultured Rhodobacterales bacterium (assembly GCA_964559535.1). Taxonomy (GTDB): domain Bacteria; phylum Pseudomonadota; class Alphaproteobacteria; order Rhodobacterales; family Rhodobacteraceae; genus CAZLIC01. The sequence goes on along the minus strand of CAZLIC010000006.1, from coordinate 12,361 downwards.
CGAAGTACTTCACATCACCCAGAAGTCCGGACTGAACACGCAATAGGCGCTGCGCGACCCTGCTTCTGGCTTGCCTGTCGCGCAGGTTGGCGGTCCACTGCGTGAACTCTGCCGTCTGACGAAACTCGAACATCATGTGAATTATAGTTCACGTTTTGCATACCGTCAAGCCGACAACCCCCCCGCCAGATCCGGCACGTCGAGCGCACTGAAACCGTAGTGCCGCAGCCAGCGCAGGTCGGCCTCGAAGAACGCCCGCAAATCCGGGATGCCGTATTTCAGCATGGCGATGCGGTCGATGCCCATGCCGAAGGCAAAGCCCTGCCACTGGTCGGGATCAACCCCCGCCGCTGCCAGCACCTTGGGGTGCACCATGCCGCTCCCGAGGATTTCCATCCACTTGTCGCCCTCGCCCAGCTTCAGCTGGCCACCCACGTTGGAATAGCGGATGTCCACCTCGGCCGAAGGTTCGGTAAAGGGGAAGTGTGACGCGCGGAAGCGCAGTTCCACCGAGGGCACCTCGAAGAAGGCCCGGCAGAACTCTTCCAGCACCCATTTCAGGTTGGCCATGGTGATGTTGCGGTCGATCGCCAGACCTTCCACCTGGTGGAACATCGGCGTGTGCGTCTGGTCCATGTCCATCCGGTACACACGGCCCGGCGCGATCACCCGGATGGGGGCGCCATGTGCCTGCAGCGCGCGGATCTGCACGGGCGAAGTGTGGGTGCGCAAAACATGCGGCGGGCGGTTGTCACCCGGCGCACGGTGCATGAAGAAGGTGTCATGCTCCTGCCGCGCGGGGTGCTCGGGCGGGATGTTCAGCGCGTCGAAGTTGAACCAGTCGGATTCCACCTGCGGCCCCTCGGCCACGGCGAACCCCATGTCGGCGAAGATGGCGGTCAGTTCGTCCATCACCTGCGACACGGGGTGGATGGTGCCCACCCGCCGGGGCCGCGCGGGCAGCGTCACATCCAGCCATTCCGACCGCAGCCGTTCGTCCAGTGCCGCATCGGCCAGCCCGGCCTTGCGAGCCCGCAGGGCGGCGTCGATTTCATCCTTCAGCGCGTTCAGCAGGGCTCCGGCGGCCTTGCGCGCCTCGGGGTCCATCTTGCCCAGCGTGGCCATCTGCGCGCTGATCTCGCCCTTCTTGCCAAGGGCCGCCACGCGCACTTCTTCCAGAGCCGCCTCGTCCGGCGCCCCGGCAATGGCCGCCAGGTACTTGGCCTTCAGCGTATCAAGCCCGTCCATGGATGCCTCCTGCCGCGTCGCCGCGGTGCTAGCCAGACCGGCCGCTGAATGCAAGCCGGGACGGCCGCATCCGGGCGCGTCGGGACCTCAACCGGCATTAGGGAAAGCCCGGCCCGCATGATAGACAGAACGCCTGTCGGTTCTTGCAGGGCGCGCAGCCCGCGTTGCCCGCTTCGGACGCAGGGGGAGAGATCGATGCCATTCTACATGTTCCAGGGACGGTACACGGCAGAGGCGATCAAGGCGATGGTCGCCAATCCGCAAGACCGCGAGGGCCCTGCCCGGGCCCTGATCGAAGCACTTGGCGGCAAGCTGCACCACATCTTCTTCTGCTTCGGGACAGAAGACATCGTGGCGCTGATCGAAGGCCCCGACGACATGATGATGGTGGCGGGGTCCATGGCGATCGGCGCATCCGGCGCCTTTTCCGGCGGGTCGACCACCAAGCTGATGACAACGGCCGACGCGATGAAGGCCATGGCGCAGGCCCAGACCGGCATCAAGGCCTACGTGCCGCCCAGGGCCTGATCGGGTCAGGGTGGCAGCCGGTCGGGGCCATGGGCCAGAATGACCGGCACGATCAGATCCTCCTCGTCCGTCAGATGACGGTCGAGGAGGCGCGTGCTGTCGACCAGTGTGGCGCGAAACGCGGCTGTCGCGTCCTTCAGCTTGGTGCCCTGCCAATCGGTCAACACGCCGTTTGCGGCAGCCACGAAACGGTCAAGGTGTGCGGCCAGCGCGTGGTGATCGCTGTCCAGAAGATCAAAACCGCGGGCAAGGCGCGGCTCGATCTGCGCGAGCATGGGGAAGTAGTGGTCGTCCTCGATGTGGTGGTGCCCGTGCAGGTCGCCCACGAAATGCCCGCCCAGCCGCGACAGGCGGCGGGCCCAGGCCTCGGCCTCCATCCCCCCGTCCAGAACCGCCTGCGCATCCGCCGTCATCGCCGCCAGAAGGTCGCGGAACGCCAGATGCCGGTCCAGCCAGAACCGCACCAGCCCGTCCACATGCGGATGCGCGTCCCAGCCGGTGCGGGGGTACTCGGCCAACAGTACGCGCAGGGCATCGGGCAGGCCGGGGCGGGTGGCAAGGTCGGTCATGGGGACACCGGAAAAAGCAAAGCCCCGCCCGGCGGGCCGGGCGGGGCTTGAATGGCGAGCACCGGCTCAGGCCGCCAGCGCGCCCTTGGCCTGCGCGGCGATGGCATTGAACGACTCGGGCTCGTGCACGGCCAGGTCGGCCAGAACCTTGCGGTCCACCTCGATGCCCGCCTTGGTCAGCCCGTTGATCAGCTGGCTGTAGGTGAAGGCCGGGTCGAACAGGCGGACGGCGGCGTTGATGCGCTGGATCCACAGCGCGCGGAACTGGCGCTTGCGCACCTTGCGGTCGCGGGTGGCGTACTGGTTGGCCTTGTCCACCGCCTGCGTGGCGGTGCGGAAGTTGGTCGAGCGGGCGGCGTAATAGCCCGACGCCGCCTTGATGACCTTGCGGTGGCGGGCGTGGGTGACCTTGCCGGATTTGACGCGGGACATGGGTGCTGTTCCTTACCGGTTATAGGGCATGTACTTCTTGACGATCTTTTCGTCGCTGTCGCACAGGATCATGGTCCCCGATGCGTCGCGCACGAATTTCGTCGAGCGTTTGATCATCCCGTGGCGTTTGCCCGCCACACCGGCCTTCACATGGCCGTTGGCGGTGAAGCTGAAGCGCTTCTTCGCCGCCGACTTGGTCTTCATCTTGGGCATTTCGAACTCCGTCGTTACAGGCGCGACTCGGCATGCCACGTCTGGCCGGCCGCGCAGGATAGACGCGGGCGCTTACACGGAGCGAAGGCCGGGCGCAAGTCTGTGTTGGACAACGGGCCACACGCGCTGTTACGCCTGACGCCGGGTAAAGGCGCCGGGGCGCCGGACAGGAGTTGCCATCATGTCATTCACCACAGGCGTTTCCATCGAAGCAGGCGGTGCGCTGGCCGGAATCCGGGATGCCACCGACATCACCAGCCTGCGGCTGGCCGACGGCGGTGCGGTCATCGCCTGCACCACGCCCGCAGGCACGGTGCTGCGGTTCCTGGGGGCTGACGGTCAGTCCGAAGGCAGGGTAACGATCGACGGTACTGACGCCGCGCTGTGCCATACGCAGGACGGCAACTTGATCGTCGTGACGCGCTTGTCGGCCGAGACCTACAGGGTCACGCAGATTGACGGAACCAACACCGTCACCGAGTCGGTCGTGCCCGATTTCGCCTTTGCCTTCTCCAGCCTTGCCGTCACGGCCACAACAGGAAACGGCTTTGTCGTCGCCACGACCGACACCGGGGGCGATGCGGGCGGCAACGTGGCCATCGACACGTTCGACGGCACGACTTATGGCAGCACCTTCTTCATCGACGAGTCGGCCGCCTCGGCGGCGAACGTGCAGGTGACCACGCTGGCCAACGGCAACCTGGCCTATGCCTGGGTGCGGCAGGGGCGCGACGGCCCCGAGGTCATGACCGCCATCACCACCGTAAGCGGCACGATCGTGTCTGAACCCAAACGCCAAAGTTTCTTTGCCTTTCCAGATGGCCAGCCCAGCATCCAGGAGACCGTGACGCAAAGCCCCTCGATCATCGCCACAGATCGGGGGTTTGCGCTGGCCGTGGCGGCACCGCTTGATTCGGGTGGCGGAAACATCCTGCTCAAGTTCTTCAACGAAAACGGCAAGACCATCGAAACGCTGCGCCTGACCGACCGGAACTTCTTCGGCTCGGGCCAGGATACGTCGCCGGTGCTGGCCGCCGGGCCGGACGGCAGCATTGCCGTCTCCTGGACGACCACCGATGAAGGCGGCGAGGTCACGCAGAACGCGGCGCTGGTCGTGGGGCCCGACAGCTTTGCCACGCTCGGCACGGTCACGGGCACGCCGGTGGGCGATCTGGGCACGGTCGTCTATCTGGGCAATGGCGGGCTCGCCGGGTTCCATATCGACGCTGTGACGGGCGATGCCATCGGCCAGCAGTTCACCGTCACCACCGACAGCTTCGACGACGACACCGGCAACGCCTTTGCAGGCGACGGGTTTGCCAACATCATCAACGGTCAAGGCGGGCGCGACCGGATCGAGGGCCGCGGCGGCAACGACGACCTGATCGGTGGCGACGGGATGGACATCATCTTTGGCGGCCGCGGCGACGACCTGATTTCGGGCGAGGACGCCGGTGCTCAGGCCCGCGGCAAGCACCATGACGAACTCTACGGTGACGACGGCAGCGATACCATTGTAGGCGAAGACGGCAACGACACGCTGTTCGGCGGCAACGGCATCGACAGCATGGACGGCGGCATCGGCAAGGACGTTCTGGACGGCGGCGAGGGCGAGGACACGCTGCTGGGCGGCGACGGCAAAGACACGCTGTCGGGCAACGAGGGGCTGGATACGGTGACGGGCGGCGCCGGGGCGGATCAGTTCCTGATCTATGACGCGCTGCCAGACTGGCGCGACGAGATCACCGATTTCGTCTCGGGCACCGACGAGATCGCACTGTTCCTTGATTCGGGTTTCATCGTGATCGGCACCACGGTCGATGCATCCGAACTCCGCCTGGGCGATGCCGCGCAGGATGGCGACGATTTCCTGATCTACAATGCTGCCAACGGGCGGCTGTACTTCGACCGCGACGGTGATGGCGCCGAAGCGCAGTTCGTCATCGCCAACATCGGCGTCGGCAACACGCTTGTGGGCACGGACTTCGTCCTCGTCTGATCCTGCATCCGTCGCGCAGGGGTGGACAATCGGCCCTGCGGCGGCCGCATTGGCGGGACAGGGGCGCCGGACACTGGCGATACTTTGACTTTCGAACGATTCTGCTGTTTGCAGACCGCCGACAGACACCGCGCCGTGGGGGCAAGAAGCGGCGCCGCCCGTAGCACACAGGCAGACCAACCATGACCCACGCGCCCCGCCCGCACCCGCTGCAGGACTATACCGGCACCCCCGGCAACGATTCGCTCACCGGCACGACCGGCGATGACCTGTTCGACATGGGCGCAGGCAACGACACCGCGCGCTGCCTGGAAGGCAACGACACCGCCTATGGCGGTGACGGCGAGGACGAGCTGGAAGGGCTGTTCGGCAACGATCTGCTGTTCGGCGGCGAGGACAACGACCTGCTGTGGGGCCGCGACGACAACGACACGCTGCACGGCGATGGCGGCGACGATCTGGTGATCGGCGGCATCGGCGAGGACTGGGTCTACGGCGGCGATGGCAATGACATCATGACCGGCAGCCAGGACTATGACCGCATGTTCGGCGGCGGCGGCAACGACCTGGCGTTTGTGGGCGTGTTCGAGGGCGAGGGCGCCACCTGGCTGGGCGACGGCAACGACTGGCTGGACGGCGGAAGTGCCGGCGCGGCGCAATATGCCAGCGGCGGGGACGGAGACGACAGGCTGGACGGCGGTGTGGCCGACGACACACTGGACGGCGACGAAGGTGTTGACGACGTGTCTGGCGGCGAAGGAGCAGACGCGCTGTCGGGCGGAGCGGGCAATGACGGGCTGTACGGCGGCAAGGGGCAGGACATCCTGCAGGGTGACGGCGGACGCGACCTGCTGGACGGCGGCACCGAAGCCGATGCGCTGTATGGCGGCGCCGGGCGTGACACGCTGAAGGGTGGCAGCGGCGGCGACACGCTGACAGGTGGTGGGGGTCGCGACGCCTTCGTGTTCTCCGACCTGGCGGTTGACGTGCTGGACGTGCCGTCGATTGCCGACTTCGTGGCGGGCAAAGACCGGCTGCTGCTGGGCACGGCGTTTGCTGACCTGGGCACGGGTGTGGACGCATCGGAACTGGTGATCGGCACCGCGGCGGCCGATTCCGACGACCGGCTGATCTACGATCCGCTGACCGGCCTGCTTTCCTATGACGCTGACGGGAACATGGGCGGGGTCGCCGTGGTGATAGCCGGAATCGGGGCGGGAATCGCACTGGACCACAGCGACTTCCAGTTGATCTGACACCTTGGGGCGGTCTGGTGCAGGAGCAGAGACAATGCCCTGCCGGTGGCACGAATTTCCAAAGCGTCCAGGGATAATCTGCCAGCATTCGCGGCTTGAATTTGACATCTTCGCCGCAATTGCGCCTAGTTCGGCACAATCGGGCGAGTCCGGCGTGCAGCGGCATGGCGGTTGGAGCACCGGGCCAATTTGACCAGTAGGGTGCGCTGCCATGACGAATGAATCTGCTTCTGCCCAGCCCATCACCGGAACCGACGGCGACGATTCGCTGGTTGGCACGGTCGGCGCGGACCTGATGGACGCGGGTGCCGGGAACGATACGGTGCGGGCACTTGAAGGTGACGACACGGCGCGCGGCGGTTTGGGGGATGACGAGGTTGAGGGGCTGTTCGGCGACGACCTGCTGTTTGGTGGCAAGGGCCGCGACCTGCTGTGGGGGCGTGACGACAATGACACGCTGTATGGCGGGGCGGAAAACGACAACGTCATCGGCGGCCTTGGCAGCGACAGGCTGTACGGCGGGCAGGGTGACGATGTCCTGTCGGGCAGCGAAGGGTATGACCGCATCTATGGCGGCGCGGGCAACGACATTGTCTTTGTGGGAACGCATGAGGGCCGCGGTGACACCTGGCTGGGCGACGGCAACGACCTGTTTGACGGTCTGTCTGCCGGGTCGGCCCAATTCGCCTCGGGCGGGCACGGCGATGACCGGATGAACGGCGGTGCGGGCAAGGACACGCTGAACGGCAATGACGGCAATGATCTGGTCACCGGCGGCGGCGCCGGCGACGTGCTGGAAGGCAGCGACGGTGCCGACACGCTGCGCGGCGAAGACGGGCGCGACAAGGCCGAAGGTGGCGCCGATGACGACGTTGTGGACGGCGGGGCCGGTGCCGACACGTTGCGCGGCGATGGCGGCAACGATCTGCTGACAGGCAGCAGCGGCGCCGACCGCCTGTTTGGCGGCAAGGGGGCCGACACGCTGGATGGCGGTTCGGGCGGTGATACGCTGGAAGGTGGCGGCGGGCGCGACGTGCTGACGGGTGGCAGCGGTGCCGACGAGTTCCGCTTTGTACTGCCGCCCGATTTCGGCGCAGCCAAGGTAACCGACTTCAATGCCAAACGCGGCGACGTGGTGGCGTTGTCGGCCGAAAGCTTTGCCGCGCTGGGAGACACGCTGGACCCGGGCGAGTTCCTGCTGGGGCCGTCGGCCGTGGATGCAGATGACATCCTGCTGTACGATCAGGCGTCGGGGTCCCTGCTGTACGACGCTGACGGCAACGGCATCGGTGCCGCGGTAGAGATTGCTCGTTTCGACTCTGGTACAACGCTTGACCTGACAGACATCGTGCTGATCTGACGGTGCCGCGTCAGTTCACATAGCGGCCGATCACGCGGAAGAACACGTCCGGGATCTCGGCAATGGTGTAGCCGCCGGGTTGTTGCGACAACGCATAGACGATCAGGCCGCCGGCGATAAGCACGAAGACCGCCCCGGCCCGGGGCGGCCTTCCCTCGGAAAAGGCCGAAATCAGGGAAGGTATGGTCAGCACCGCAAGCACAAGGCCGACGACAAGCGACAGATCGGGGTCCAAGACACACTCCACAGGGGGTTTCCGCAAGGGTAACCCGCCGCAGAGTCCTTGAGCAATTGTTTCCTTGCGCGAAACCTATTCCGCTTCCGACTTGAAGATCAGCCTTTCGTCGCAGGGCGCCACACGCAGGATGTTGGTGGTGCCCGACTTGTTGAAGGGCACGCCCGCTGTCACCACGATGAAGTCGGTCTTTTCGGCAAAGCCCGACTCCAGCGCAGCGCGCACCGCGCTGATCACGGCGCCCTTGAAGCGGTCCTGCGGCTCGACGATCACGCAGGTGGTACCCCAGGTCAGCGTCATGCGCCGCGCGGTGTCCATCAGCGGCGTCAGCGCCAGGATCGGCACCCGCGGCCGTTCGCGCGCGACCAGGCCCACCGTGGTGCCGGTCTGGCTGAAGCAGGCAATGGCCTTGATGGGCGTCGTCTCGGCAATCTCGCGCGAGGCGGCCACAATGGCATCGGCCACCGTTTCGCGCCGCGCCTTGCGGCTGGCCTCGATCACCTCGCGGTAGGTCGCGTCGCTTTCGACCGACAGCGCCACGTTGTTCATCGTGGTCACGGCCTCGATCGGGTATTTGCCCGCCGCCGACTCGGCCGACAGCATGATGGCATCGGCACCCTCGTAGATGGCCGTCGCCACGTCGCTCACCTCGGCCCGCGTGGGCACCGGCGATTCGATCATCGATTCCAGCATCTGCGTGGCCACGATCACCGGCTTGGCCGCCGCCCGCGCGCCGCGCACCAGCCGCTTCTGGATCGGCGGCACCGAGGTGACCGGCAGTTCCACCCCCAGGTCGCCGCGCGCCACCATGATGCCATCCGACACGGCAAGGATCGCGTCATAGGCCTTTACCGCCGCGGGCTTCTCGATCTTGGACAGGATCGCGGCGCGGCCATTGGCCAGCGCGCGCGCCTCGATCACATCCTCGGGCCGCTGTACGAAAGACAGCGCCAGCCAGTCCACGCCCAGCTCGCACACGAACTCCAGGTCCTTGCGGTCTTTCTGCGACAGCGCCTTCAGCGGCAGCACCACGTCGGGCACGTTCACGCCCTTGCGGTTCGAGATCACACCGCCCACCTGCACGATGCATTCCGCGAACTCGGGCCCGCAGCTTTCCACCCGAAGGCGGATCTTGCCGTCGTTCACCAGAAGGGTGCTTCCCGGCTCCAGCGCCTGGAAAATCTCGGGGTGCGGCAGGTTCACCCGCGTCGCATCGCCCGGCTCGGGATCAAGGTCCATCCGGAACACGGCGCCCTGCTCCAGCACCTCGCCGCCCTCGGCGGCAAAGACCCCGACACGCAGCTTTGGCCCCTGCAGGTCGGCCAGGATCGCAATCGGGCGACCGGTGTCGGCCTCGACCTTGCGGATCAGCACATGGCGCGCGCGGATGTCGTCATGCGTGCCGTGGCTCATGTTCAGGCGGAACACGTCGGCGCCTGCCTCGGACAGGGCGCGGATGGTGTCGTAGTCGCTGCTGGCGGGCCCAAGCGTGGCCACGATCTTGACGTTGCGGAGACGGCGCATTGTGCCTGTTCCTTTGGCTGATGACGTGCATACGCGGTGGGCCGCGGGCGTTATTGCGGATATTCCTCGTGTCGGCAACCGCAACGACATGGCCTCTGGTGTATCTGCCTGAAATTCGCGCAATTGCTTGTGACACGACTCGCACCAAGCCCGATGCGTTAATGGCCGAAGACGACACGCCGATGACCGATGCCTTCACCATCGCGGGCGCCGACCGCCCGGCGCGCTGGCTGGTCACGTGCGACCATGCCACAAACCGCGTGCCCGATTGGGTGGGCGGCGGCTCGCTGGGGATCGATGCGGCCGACATGAACCGCCACATCGCGCTGGACGTGGGCGCCGCGGGCCTGGCGCTGCGGCTGGCCGAACGGCTGGAGGCACCCTGCATCCTGTCGGACTTCAGCCGCCTGGTGATCGACCCCAACCGGGGCGAGGACGACCCGACACTGGTGATGCGCCTGTACGACGGCACCATCATCCCCGCCAACCGCCGCATCACCCCGGCCGAGGTGCGCGAGCGGCTGGACCGGCTGTATCGCCCCTATCACGCGGCGCTGGCCCGGCTGGCGGCGCGGCGCGCCGATACGGTGATCGTTGCGGTGCACTCGTTCACCCCCTGCCTGCGCGGGCGCCCGCCCCGGCCCTGGCACGCGGGCATCCTGTACCCCGATCAGGACCCTCGCCTGTCGCGCCCGCTGATCAGCGAACTTGCCACAGACCCCGCGCTGTGTGTCGGCGACAACCAGCCCTACCACGGCTATCTTCCCGAAGATTCGATTGACCGCCACGCCCTGCGTCACGGCCGACACAACACCTTGATCGAAGTCAGGAACGACCTCATCTCGGATACGCGGGGTCAGGCAGACTGGGCACAGCGCCTGGCCGCCGCGCTGATCCGCGCGTTGCAAAGGGCTGACCATGGATGACACCACCCGAACCGAACTGGAAGCCGCGGCGTTCCGCGCTCTGGTCCACCACCTGATGGACAAGCGCCCCGATGTGCAGAACATCGACCTGATGAACCTGGGCGGGTTCTGCCGCAACTGCCTGTCGCGCTGGTACCAGGAAGCCGCGAACGAACGCGGCATCGCCATGGACAAGGATGCCGCGCGCGAGATCGTCTATGGCATGCCCTATGCCGAATGGGTGGCGCAGAACCAGACAGCCGCCGATGCGGCCAAGAAGGCCGCCTTCGAGGTGGCGTTCCGCGAGAATGTGGGCAAGCCCAAGGACTAGGTCCGCGTCAGCCGCGCCCCTTGCCGTCCCAGAAGCCCTTGACCTTGGCAAAGAACGACGTCCCCTCGGGGTTGTTCTCTTCCTCGGCCAGACGCTCGAACTCGCGCAGTAGCTCGCGCTGCTTCGCCGTCAGGCTGACGGGCGTTTCCACCGCCAGCTCGATCACCATGTCCCCGGCGCCGCCACCGCGCAGGGCGGGCATGCCCTTGCCGCGCAGCCGCATCTGCTTGCCGGTCTGGCTGCCCTCGGGCACCTTCACGCGGCTTTTCCCGCCGTCGATGGACGGCACCTCCACCTCGCCGCCCAAGGCGGCCGTGGTCATGCTGACCGGCACGCGGCAGAACAGGTGCACGCCGTCGCGCTGGAACAGCGCATGCTCCTTCACCTCGATGAAGATGTAGAGGTCGCCCGAAGGCCCCCCGCGCATCCCTGCCTCGCCTTCGCCCGCCAGCCGGATGCGCGTGCCCGTCTCGACCCCCGCGGGGATGTTGACCGACAGCGAGCGCTCCTTTTCCACCCGTCCGGCGCCGCCGCAGGCCCGGCAGGGGTTCTTGACGATCTGCCCAAGCCCCGAACACGTCGGACAGGTGCGTTCGACCGTGAAGAAGCCCTGCTGTGCCCGCACCTTGCCCATGCCCGAACAGGTCGGGCAGGTCACCGGCTCGGCGCCGCCTTCGGCGCCCGTGCCGCGGCAGGTTTCACAGCCAACCGAGGTTGGCACGCTGATCGTCTTCTGCGACCCGGTGAACGCCTCTTCCAGCGAGATGCGCATGTTGTAGCGCAAGTCAGACCCGCGCTGCGCCCGCGACCGTCCGCCGCCGCCGCCAGCGCCGCCCCGCCCCATGAAGTCGCCGAACAGGTCCTCGAACACGTCCGAAAAGGCGCTGGCGAAATCGCCCTGTTGTCCGCCCCCGCGCGGACCGCCCGGCCGCCCGCCCATGCCGCCTTCGAACGCGGCATGGCCGAACCGGTCATACGCCGCCTTCTTCTGGTCGTCCTTCAGCACGTCATAGGCCTCGTTCACTTCCTTGAATGCTGCCTCTGCCGTCGGGCTGTCCTTGTTGCGGTCGGGATGCAGTTCCTTCGCCTTCTGGCGATAGGCCTTCTTCAACTCTTCCTGCGACGCGCCCTTCGAGACCCCGAGGACCTCGTAGTAATCCCGTTTCGCCACGACGAAACCTCCATCCCCGAACTGTCGGGGGCGGCCCGTTTCCGGACCGCCCCCTTTGGTTCTGCGCGGGCGTTACTTCCGCTTGCCGCCAAGGTCTTCGTAGTCGGCATCGACGATGTCATCGTCGACCGAACGCGGGTTGTCGCCGTCATCCTTGCCGTCTTCGTCGCTCTGGCTGGCCTTGTAGATGGCCTCGCCCAGCTTCATCGCCGCTTCGGTCAGGTTCTGGATGGCGCCGCGGATCTTGCCCGCCTCCTCGCCCTTCAGAGCTTCTTCCAGCGGCTGCATGGCAAACTCGATGGCCTCCACGGTCGAGGGGTCCACCTTGTCGCCATGGTCTTTCAGCGACTTGCGGGTCGAATGCAGCAGGCTCTCGCCCTGGTTCTTCAGCTCGACAATCTCACGGCGCTTCTTGTCGGCCTCGGCATTCGCCTCGGCGTCGCGCACCATCTTGTCGATTTCGGCATCCGACAACCCGCCCGAAGCCTGGATGGTGATGGCCTGCGTCTTGCCCGTACCCTTGTCTTTGGCCGACACCGACACGATGCCGTTGGCGTCGATGTCGAAGGTCACCTCGATCTGCGGCACGC
>CAZLIC010000005.1:0-100956 GCA_964559535.1 uncultured Rhodobacterales bacterium | reverse complement strand
GACGCTCAGGCGGCCATCCCAGCGAAGCCGCAGCCGTAGATCAGACGCTCCTTGACATGACCGACGCGTGGGATGCACTGCTGGAGCCGAAACTGGTGGACTTCATCGTTGTCGATGATGTCGCCTGGTTAGCAGACAAATTCGAAAATCATGAAGTTTCGTCGGGCTTCATTTGAAGGGACGGATCTGTTGGTCGGCACCGACCTGCTTGTGTGGTGCTGAACTGCGCAAGAGGCTGCTCAAGAAACAGGTTCTGGCGTGCTTTGATCAGCTGCGACGTTGTGCCATTGCCACGGTTGCCTGTTGCGACGCGCCCTTCGGAGGGGCGGGGAGCTTGGGCAGCGAGGTACTGCATACGTCATCGGCCCACGAGAACCCCTTTCGCGCAGCGGCATAAGAACGACACTGCCAGCGCCATTCGGTTTCATTGCTTCCCGTACTTCCGCCGTGGCGGCCTGTCATTTTGACCCTGGTAATCCACTTGTAGAGGATGTGGGCAATGGCATGGGCGAGTGAAGCGCGGAAACCATCGGAGCCAGGCTTGGCCATTTCGATCACGGCCGAACGGTGCGGCCAAAGTGGACACCAAGATTCGCGGATTTGCTGCTGATCCAACAGAGACGGTTCGACGGCAGTCGTCTTCCCTTCGCCATTCATGCTTCAGGAACAGATCGTCACGACTTGCCTCCCAAACCGTCCATTCATGGGTTCCTCCCATCCGTGGACCCGCTGCTTGTGTCTGGCAGCAAGAGCGTCCGGCCGTACAGTCGACCAGCCGCTGCGACACAAGCAACGCGGAAGGTCTGGCCGCCAGGGAATTCGTCCGGTGCTGAAGGGCGAGGCGGCCGCAATGGAATCTGGCGGTTGGCTGCGCAGGGCCGCCGGCTTTTCCTGAATGGCGGTACGGCGGCGTTCATACTTTCTATCAGTCTTGCGGGTTGAGACGCGCTTGCCGACGAAGGGAAGGTGGCGGTTGAAATGCAAGCAATCCGGGCAGGTTGCTGATGACGCCATGCCGTATTCCAACAGACCAGCTCTGACGATTGCAGAACCTTTGCAATTCCGATGTCACTTCCAATCTGATCTGTTGGAAGAGCATGGTATTTTCAGGCGTGCGGGGATTTCTTGCGCAGCCTGAAAACCCCGGCGTGGATTTCCTGCGTTTCAAGGGTGCAGCGAAATCGCCTTGTTTCCGGCATCCACGCATGACAAGAATCCCGCACGGCGATTCTGAAGGCAGACGGATGCGAAAAGCGCTCATCACCGGCATTACAGGTCAGGACGGCTCGTACCTGGCCGAACTCTTGCTGGACAAGGGGTACGAAGTGCACGGAATCAAGCGCCGGGCCTCGTTGTTCAACACCCAGCGTGTCGACCACATCTACCAGGATCCGCATATCGACAATGCCCGCTTCCGCCTGCACTACGGCGACCTGACCGATACGTCCAACCTGACGCGCATCCTGCAAGAGGTGCAGCCGGATGAGGTCTACAACCTTGGGGCGCAATCGCACGTGGCGGTCAGCTTCGAGGCGCCCGAGTACACGGCCGACGTGGACGCCGTGGGGACCCTGCGCCTGCTGGAGGCCATCCGGTTTCTGCGGCTGGAAGGCAAGACGCGCTTCTACCAGGCATCAACATCGGAACTCTATGGTCTGGTTCGGGAAACGCCCCAGCGTGAGACCACGCCGTTCCACCCGCGCAGCCCCTATGCGGTGGCCAAGCTCTATGCCTACTGGATCACCGTCAACTATCGCGAGGCCTACGGGATGTACGCCTGCAACGGCATCCTGTTCAACCACGAGAGCCCGCGCCGCGGCGAGACGTTTGTGACACGCAAGATCACCCGCGGTCTTGCCAACATCGCGCTGGGTCTGGAGGACTGCCTGTATCTGGGCAACATCGACGCGCTGCGCGACTGGGGGCATGCGAAAGACTATGTGCGCATGCAGTGGATGATGCTGCAGCAGGACGCACCCGAGGACTTCGTCATTGCCACGGGTGTGCAGCATTCCGTGCGCGAGTTCATCCGGTGGACGGCCGAGGAACTGGGGATCACGCTCAGCTTCCAGGGCGACGGCGTGAACGAGACGGCGACGGTGGTGGATGTGAACGGCTCCATGGCGCCAGGCCTGCGCCCGGGGCGGGTGGTTGTGCGGATCGACCCGCGGTATTTCCGGCCCGCCGAAGTGGAATCGCTGTTGGGGGATGCCACGAAGGCGCGGGAAAAGCTGGGCTGGACGCCGCAGATCACGGCGCGCGAGATGTGTGCCGAGATGGTTGCCGAAGACCATGCCGCGGCGTGCAGGCATGCGCTGTTGCAGGCGCACGGGCACCGGGTGTCCATGGGTACCGAGAATGGCTAGGCGTGCCGCTGCCCGCGTGCCCGGGAACGCCGCGCCATTCCAAGCCCGGGGAAAGTTGTGACACGCATCTACGTTGCAGGCCATCGCGGCATGGTTGGCAGGGCGATCTTGCGGCGGTTGCAGGCGCAGGGGGGGCACGAGCTGATCGCCCGCAGCCATGCCGAGCTTGACCTGACTGACCAGCAGGCCGTCCGCGCCTTCATGCAGGAGGTGCGGCCGGATGTGGTGATCCTGGCGGCGGCGCGGGTAGGCGGCATCCATGCCAACAACACGTATCCCGCTGATTTCATTTACGATAACCTGATGATTGAATGCAACGTCATCCATCAGGCTTTTGCCGCCGGTGTGCGGCGGCTGCTGCAGCTGGGCTCATCTTGCATCTATCCGCGCGAGGCAGCGCAGCCCATGCGCGAGGATGCGCTGTTGACGGGCGTGCTGGAGCCCACGAACGAACCCTATGCCGTCGCCAAGATCGCCGGCATCAAGCTGTGCGAGAGCTACAACCGTCAGCACGGCACCGACTACCGGTCAGTCATGCCCACCAACCTTTACGGTCCCGGCGACAACTTCCACCCCGAGAACAGCCATGTCCTGCCCGCCCTGATCCGCAGGTTTCACCAGGCGGTACAGGATGGCGCGGACGAGGTGGTCATCTGGGGTTCGGGTCGGCCGATGCGCGAATTCCTGCATGTCGATGACATGGCGGCGGCCAGCCTGTTCGTGCTTGACCTGGCCCCTGCCACCTACGCTGCCGAAACCCAGCCGATGCTCAGCCACATCAATGTCGGGTCCGGCACCGACGTCAGCATTGCCGATCTGGCACGGATCATCGCCCGGGTCACGGGTTTTGCCGGTCGGCTGAGATTTGACACCGGCAAGCCTGACGGCACCATGCGCAAGCTGATGGATGTGTCACGATTGGCACGGCTGGGCTGGACGGCCAAGATCGGGCTGGAGCAGGGGATCGCCGAGACCTATGACTGGTATCGTGCTCAGGTCAGCACGGCCAAGGCGCTTCGCGGCTGATTGCGCGGTTGAACAGAGGGTCCCAGATGACAGACATCATCCATCCGGTACTTCTTTGCGGTGGCTCGGGTACGCGGCTCTGGCCCCTGTCGCGCAAGAGTTATCCCAAGCAGTTCTCGGCGCTGACTGGCGAAGAAAGCCTGTTCCAGGCCTCGGCCCGCCGCTTTGTCGTGCCCGACTTCGCCGCTCCGGTTGTGGTCACCGGGTCCGACTTCCGCTTTATCGTGACCGATCAGCTGGCGGCCATCGGGGTGGCTGCCGAAGCCCTGCTGATCGAGCCCGAGGCGCGCAACACCGCCGCCGCCGTTCTGGCCGCCGCACTGGTGCTGCAGGCGGCGCATCCGGGGGCGCTGATGCTGGTGGCGCCTTCGGACCACGTGATCCCCGACGACGCACGGTTCCGTGTTGCCGTCCATGCCGCAGTCCCCGCGGCCCTGTCGGGGCAACTGGTGACTTTCGGCATCCGGCCCGACCGCGCCGAAACCGGCTATGGCTATCTGGAACTGACGGCCGCGACGCCCGACTTTGCCCCGGTGCCGCAGGCCCTGAGGCGGTTTGTCGAAAAACCCGACGCGTCCAAGGCGGCCGCCATGCTGGCCGATGGCCTGCATCTGTGGAACGCCGGGATCTTCCTGTTCTCGACCACAACCCTGATTGCCGCCTTCGAACAGCATGCCCCGGCCACACTGGAGGGGGTACGCGCGGCCCATGCCCAGGCGCAGTCCGACCTTGGCTTTACCCGCCTTGCACCGGCTCCCTGGAAAGACCTTCCCGATATCTCGATTGACTATGCCGTCATGGAGAAGGCCTCCAACCTGTCGGTGGTGCCCTATGGCGGCGTCTGGTCGGACCTTGGCGGGTGGGAGGCGGTGTGGCGCGAGTCCACCCCCGATGCCGACGGCGTGGTGACCCATGGCCACGCCATGTCGATCGATTGCAAGGACAGCCTGCTGCGGTCGGAAGCGGGATCGCTGCAGCTTGTCGGTCTCGGGCTGGAGAACATCGTGGCGGTTGCCATGCCCGATGCGGTGCTGATTGCCGACATCAGCCGGGCACAGGACGTGAAACTGGCGGTAAGCCGCCTGAAGGCCGAGAAGGTTCCGCAGGCCGAGACCTTTCCGCGCGACCACCGCCCCTGGGGCTGGTTTGAAAGCCTGGTGATCGGCGACCGTTTCCAGGTGAAGCGGATCGTGGTGCATCCCGGCCGCTCGCTGTCGCTGCAAAGCCACCACCACCGGGCGGAACACTGGATCGTGGTGCGCGGAACGGCACGGGTCACGGTGGACAAGGACGTGCGGCTGGTGACCGAGAACCAGTCCGTCTACATCCCGCTGGGCGCCGTGCACCGGATGGAGAACCCCGGCCGCGTGGACATGGTGCTGATCGAGGTGCAGACCGGCAGCTATCTGGGCGAAGACGACATCGTGCGCTACGAGGATGTCTACGCGCGGACCTGACGGGGTTGCGCCTGCCCGGCCTGGTTGACGAAGGCGCGCGAAGACCGGGCGATTGTGGTTCGGCCAACGGCCTTCTAACCGGCGGAAAATCAGAGCGGGACCGAAGGCAAGGTGCCCCGACGCATGCGCCGCGTGGCATCTGTCTGGAACCCGTGGCAGTATCCGGTGCGTGCATGGACCAGAACGCATGAACGACGCGCCGCATCCGCCATTCGACCTTCAGGATTTCCTGCCGTACCTGCTGAACCAGGCCGCCGAGGCCGCCTCGCGCGGGTTCCAGCACGTGTACCGCGACCGGTACGCCATGACGCGCACGCAATGGCGGGTCATGGCCAATCTGGGAAAGTTCGGCGCCATGACGGCCCGCGACATCTGCGTCATCAGCCATATCGAGAAGACCAAGGTCAGCCGCGCCGTCGCGCATCTGGAGCGGGATGGCATGCTGGCCCGCAGTCCGTCCGAGACAGACAGGCGTGCCGAGATGCTGTCGCTGACCGACAAGGGCCTGGCGGTATTTGTCGAGCTTGGAGACATGGCGGTCGCCTTCGACCGGGCCCTTCGCCAGACGCTTGGTCCCCAGGCCACCAGCGACCTTAACCGCATCCTGCTGGCGATCATCACCAGCCGGGCAGACGCCGCAGGCCCCGGAGAGGACTGAGTGCGTGTCGGTCCGGCAGGCACGCTGGGAACGGCAGGTTGACTTGGTTGCGAATGCAACTATAATGCTGTGCAGGTTCGGAAGGCGCCGGACCTGTCGCTGGCCGATGCAGGGGGTTCCCATGACCACACATTCACTGCCTGCCGGAATGGTTCGGGCCGCGGCGGGCGCGGGCCCCCACGAAGGCTACATGCCCGGCTTCGGCAACGACTTTGAAACCGAGGCGCTGCCGGGCGCCCTGCCGCAGGGCATGAACAGCCCGCAGAAGTGCAACTACGGCCTTTACGGCGAACAGCTGTCGGGCACCGCCTTCACCGCGCCCAGCCACCAGAACGAACGCACCTGGTGCTACCGCATCCGGCCGTCGGTGAAGCACACCCACCGGTTCCGCAAGATCGACCTGCCGCTGTGGAAATCGGCCCCCTGCATCGACCCCGACATCATCAGCCTGGGGCAGTACCGCTGGGATCCGGTGCCGCACGCGGGCGAGAGCCTGACCTGGCTGACCGGCATGCGCACCATGGTGACGGCCGGTGACGTGAACACGCAGACGGGGATGGCCAGCCACATCTACCTGGTGACCGAGTCGATGCGGGACGCCTATTTCTTCTCGGCCGATGGCGAATTGCTGGTGGTGCCGCAGGAGGGCCGCCTGCGGTTCTGCACCGAACTGGGGGTGATCGACGTCGAGCCGCAGGAAATTGCCATCCTGCCGCGCGGCCTTGTCTACCGGGTCGAGGTGCTGGACGGCCCCTGCCGTGGCTTCGTGTGCGAGAACTATGGCCAGAAGTTCCAGTTGCCCGGGCGCGGCCCGATTGGCGCGAACTGCATGGCCAACCGGCGTGATTTCAAGACGCCCGTCGCGGCGTTCGAGGACCGCGAGGTTCCGTCAGTGGTGACCGTCAAGTGGTGCGGGCAGTTCCACGAAACGCGGATCGGCCATTCGCCGCTGGACGTGGTGGCCTGGCACGGCAACTATGCGCCCTGCAAGTACGACCTGCGCACCTACTGCCCGGTGGGCGCCATCCTGTTCGACCACCCGGACCCCAGCATCTTCACCGTGCTGACCGCGCCCAGCGGCATTGAAGGCACGGCAAACATCGATTTCGTGCTGTTCCGCGAACGCTGGATGGTGGCCGAGAACACCTTCCGCCCGCCGTGGTACCACAAGAACGTGATGTCCGAACTGATGGGCAACATCCACGGCATCTACGACGCCAAACCAAAGGGGTTTGTTCCCGGCGGCATGTCCTTGCACAACTGCATGCTGCCCCACGGCCCCGACAAGCAGGCCTTCGAGGGCGCGTCCAATGCCGACCTTGCCCCGCACAAGCTGGACAACACCATGTCCTTCATGTTCGAGACCCGCTTTCCGCAGCACCTGACGCCGTTTGCGGCGCAGGCGGGCCACCTGCAGGAAGACTATATCGACTGCTGGGGGTCGCTGGAAAAGAAGTTCGACGGAACCCCCGGCGTCAAGTAACGGCTGGTGCGACAGCACGGCCGGTGGACCGGGGACTTCGCGCCCCGTCGTCCATTGGCCATCGGACCAATGCGGACTCAATGGACGACCCCCGCGGGGTACTTGGGCAAAGATGAGGGGGTGGGGCTTTGGGTTTGATCCGGTCTTGGGTGGAAAGCGCCAATGTAACGGGCTGCGCCTTTCCGCTGAACAACCTGCCCTGCGGGGTGTTTTCGCTGGCCGATGAGGAACCGCGCTGCGGCGTGGCCATCGGCGACAGGGTGCTGGACGTGGCGGCGCTGGAGGCCTGCGGGCTGCTGGCCCTGGGCGACGGCCCCTTGCTGGACGTGCCGTTCTGGAACGAGGTGATGGCGGCGGGTCCGCAGGTCTGGGCCAGTCTGCGCGCGCGGCTGACCGAACTGCTGTCCGAGGGCGCCGCGGACCAGGCCGAGGTCGAAGCGCACCTTGTGCCGATGGCCGACGCGACCCTGCACATGCCCTTCCTCGTCAGCGAATACACCGACTTCTATGCGGGCCGGAACCACGCCTTCAACGTGGGCTGCATGTTCCGCGGGCCGGAAAACGCCCTGCCGCCGAACTGGCTGCACATTCCCATCGGCTACAACGGCCGCGCGTCTTCGGTGGTGGTGTCGGGCACGCCGGTGCGCCGCCCCTGGGGGCAGGTGAAGGGGCCGGACCACGCGGTGCCGTCGTTCCAGCCATCGCGCCGGTTCGACATGGAACTGGAAATGGGCGCCATCGTCGGCACCGCATCCGACGGCCCGGTGACGGTGGCCGAGGCGGATGCGATGATCTTCGGCTATGTCCTGCTGAACGACTGGTCTGCGCGCGACATTCAGGCCTGGGAATACCAGCCGTTGGGCCCCTTCCAGGCCAAGGCCACCGCCACAACGATTTCCCCCTGGATCGTCATGAAGGCCGCGCTGGAGCCGTTCCGGGTACCCACCCCGCCGCGCGAAGTGCCGCTCTTGCCGCACCTGCATGAACCCGGGCCAATGCTCTATGACATTTCGCTGACGGTCACGCTGGCCCCCGCGGGCGGCCCGGAAACCGTGATTGCGCGCACCAGCTATGCCCAGATGTACTATTCGGCCGCCCAGCAACTGGCGCACCACACCACCAGCGGTTGCCCGATGAACACCGGCGACCTGCTGGGGTCGGGCACCATCAGTGGCCCCACGAAGGACAGCCGGGGGTCGCTTCTGGAACTGTCCTGGGGCGGCAAAGAGCCGCTCGCCATCCCCGGCGGCACCCGCAGCTTCATCGAGGACGGCGACACCATCACGCTGCGCGGCCATTGCGCGGGCAACGGCTACACCATCGGCTTTGGCGACTGTGCGGGCACCCTGCTGCCCGCGCTCGAAAACCCGTATGCAAGGACCTGACATGACCAAGGCATTCGCATCGCAGGGCGACCTGAGCGACAAGACGATCAGCTTTACCGAAATCGGCGAGGGCCTGTATGCCTTTACCGCCGAGGGCGACCCGAACAGTGGCGTCATCATCGGCGATGACTCGGTGATGGTGGTCGAGGCGCAGGCGACGCCGCGGCTGGCGCAGAAGGTGATCGACTGCATCCGCACCGTCACCGACAAGCCGATCAGCCATGTGGTGCTGACCCACTACCACGCCGTCCGCGTGCTGGGCGCCAGCGCCTTTCACGCGCCGCAGGTCATCATGTCCGAGGCGGCGCGCAACATGGTGGCCGAACGCGGGCAAGAGGATTGGGACAGCGAGTTCCAGCGCTTTCCCCGGCTGTTCCAGGGGCACGAAAGCATTCCGGGCCTGACCTGGCCCACCACCACCTTCAACGGCAAGATGACGGTCTGGCTGGGCAAGCGGCGGGTGGACCTGCTGCAGGTCGGCCGCGCCCACACGGCGGGTGACGCGGTGGTGCATGTGCCCGACGCGGGTGTGATGTTCACCGGCGACATCGTCGAGGCGCATTCGGCCTGCTACTGCGGCGACGGCCACTTTGCCGACTGGGGCGCCACGCTGGAGGCGATCCGCGGCTTCGAGCTTGACGCCATCGCGCCCGGCCGGGGCGATGCCGTGATCGGATCCGATGCGGTGAATGCCGCGCTGGACCGCACCAAGGACTTTGTCGACAGCACCTACAAACCCGTCGCCCGCGTCGCCGCCCGCAACGGCACCCTGAAAGAGGCGTGGGACGCCTGCCGCACCGCCTGCGACCCGAAGTTTCGCGACTACGCGATCTATGAACACTGCCTGCCCTTCAACGTGGCCCGCGCCTATGACGAGGCCCGCGGCATCCATCACCCCCGCATCTGGACCGCCCGGCGTGATCTGGACATGTGGGCGGCGCTGCAGGGGTAAGCCATGGCCTACGACTATCGCCCCTTTCCCTACACTCCGCCCCCCGGCCTGACCGCGCCCGAGCCGCGCCACAAGGTCGTCATCGTCGGCGCAGGCCCCATCGGCCTGGCGCTGGCCATCGACCTTGCGCAGTACGGGGTGCCCTCGGTAGTGCTGGACGACAACAACGTCGTCTCGGTCGGCTCTCGCGCCATCTGCTGGTCCAAGCGCAGCCTGGAAATCCTTGACCGCCTTGGTGTGGGCCGGAAATGCGTGGACAAGGGGGTGGTCTGGAAGGTCGGTCGCACCCTGCACCGCGAAAGGGAAATCTGGAACTTCGACCTGCAGCCGGACCCGGGCCACAAGATGCCCGCCTTCGTGAACCTGCAGCAGTACTATGTCGAAGAGTACCTCGTTTCCCGCGCGCAGGACTTCCCCGGCCTGATCGACCTGCGCTGGAAGAACAAGGTCACGGCGCTGGACCGGACCGGCCACGTCACGCTGACCGTCGAAACGCCGGACGGGTCCTACCGGCTGGAAACCGACCACCTGGTGGCCTGCGACGGCGCGCGCAGCGACATCCGTACCCGGATGGGTCTGGATTTCGACGGCGAGCTGTTCGAGGAACGCTTCCTGATCGCCGACATCGTGATGCAGTCGGATTTTCCGGCCGAACGGCGTTTCTGGTTCGAGCCCGAGTTCCACCCCGGCCAGTCGGCGCTTCTGCACAAGCAGCCCGACAACATATACCGCATCGACCTGCAACTGGGCTGGGATGCGGACCCCGAGGCCGAGCGTCAGTTGGACCGGGTTGTTCCCCGCATCGCCAGGGCGCTGGGCCACGGCAACTTCAAGGTGGACTGGGTCTCGGTCTACACCTTCCAGTGTCGCCGACTTGCGCAGTTCGTCCATGGCCCCGTCATCTTCTGCGGCGACAGCGCCCATATCGTCTCGCCGTTCGGTGCGCGGGGCGGCAACGGCGGGCTGCAGGATGTCGATGCGCTGGGCTGGCGGCTGGCGGCCGTTGCCAAGGGCCACGACCCGGCGATCCTCAACGCCTACGACCGCGAACGACAGCACGGTGCGGATGAGAATATCCTGAACTCATCCCGCACCACCCGCTTCATGTCGCCCGCCCCGGGGGCCGAGCGGCTGTTCCGCGACGCCGTCCTGTCGCTTGCTGCCAGCTCTCCCTTCGCCCGACCGCTGGTGAACTCGGGCCGCCTGTCGGTGCCCTGCACCTACCCGCTGTCCGGCCCCGACGATCCTGCGCTGCCCCGGCCCAGCCGCCCCGGTACGGTTGCGCCCGACGCGCCGCTGACCGATGGCTGGCTGATCGACGCGCTGGGGCGGGTGCCCGTGTTGGTCGCCGTCGGCCAGCCCGCGCCCGAAGTTGCGGGCTTGCGGACCCTTGGCCTTGACGTGACGCCCGCGTTGCAGAACCGCTATCTTGGCGCCGCGCCCGCCGCGCTGTACCTGATCCGCCCCGACCAGATCGTTGCCGCCCGCTGGCAGACCGCCACGCCTGCGGCCATCGCGGCCGCCGAGCAAGCCATCTGGGAGGACCGGACATGAGCCTTGTCACCACGCCGAACCTGGAAACCCCCGATGCCACCTATGCGGCCCTGATGGCCGCGCATGACGGGCTGACCGAAGCCGAAAGCCACGCGCTGAACGCCCGGCTGGTGCTGATCCTGATGAACCACATCGGGTCGGCAGCGGTCATTCAGGCGGCGCTGGCGCTGGCGCGAACGCGGCCCGCCGCGGGGTAGGGGGCCTATTCCGCGGCCACGGCTTCCGGGTCGGCCAGCCGCACAATGTCTTGCATGATGCGGTTCAGCTCGAAATCCTTGGGCGTATAGACTGCCGCCACCCCCAGGGCCCGCAGCCGCGCCGCATCGTCCTCGGGGATGATCCCGCCCACAATCAGCGGCACATGGCCCAGCCCCGCCGCCCGCATGCGTTCCACCGTCTCGGTCACCAGCGGAACATGCGACCCCGACAGGATCGACAGCCCCACCACATGCGCCTTCTGTTCCGCCGCGGCCGCCACGATTTCGGCCGGGGTCAGGCGGATGCCTTCATAGGTGATGTCCATGCCGCAGTCGCGCGCCCGGGCCGCAATCTGCTCGGCACCGTTCGAGTGCCCGTCAAGTCCCGGTTTTCCCACCAGGAATTTCAGCGGCCGCCCCAGCCGGGCCGCCACCCGCGCCACCTCGTCGCGGATCGGCTCCAGACCCTCGGTCCGGTTTGACGGCGCGCGCGACACGCCGGTGGGCGCGCGGTACTGGCCGAAGGCCGCCCGCACCACGCCGCCCCATTCGCCCGTGGTGGCCCCGGCCTTGGCCGCGGCAATGGACGCGGGCATCACGTTCTCGCCCGTGGCGCAGGCCTGCCGCAGGGCCTCCAGCGCGCGCTGCACCGCCGCCTCGTCGCGCCCGGCGCGCCAGTCGGCCAACCGCCGGATCTGCTCGGCCTCCATCGCGGGGTCCACAACCATGATCGCCTCTTCGCCGCCCGTCAGCGGCGAGGGTTCCGTGGTGGTGAACCGGTTCACCCCCACCACCACCGTCGCCCCGCTCTCGATCCGTGCCAGGCGTTCCGAGTTGCTCTCGACCAGCCGCCCCTTCATGTACTCGATCGCCGCGACCGCCCCGCCCATCGCGTCGATCGCTTCCAGTTCCTGCCGTGCGCCGTCCTTCAGTGCGTTCACCTTCGCCGCCACCACCGGATTGCCGTCGAACAGGTCGCCGTATTCCAGAAGGTCGGTCTCGTAGGCCAGCACCTGCTGCATCCGCAACGACCACTGCTGGTCCCACGGCCGTGGCAGCCCCAGCGCCTCGTTCCAGGCGGGCAGCTGCACGGCGCGGGCGCGGGCGTTCTTCGACAGCGTCACCGCCAGCATCTCCAGCAAGATGCGGTAGACGTTGTTCTCGGGCTGCTGTTCGGTCAGGCCCAGGCTGTTCACCTGCACGCCATAGCGGAAGCGGCGGAACCGTTCATCCGCCACGCCATAACGCGTCAGGCAGATCTCGTCCCACAGTTCGGTAAAGGCGCGCATCTTGCACAACTCGGTGACAAACCGGATGCCCGCATTGACGAAAAACGATATCCGGCCTGCCATCGCGGGGAAGTTTTCGGCAGAAACTTTCACTTTCAGATCATCCAGCACGGCGCAGGCTGTGGCCAGCGCGAAGGCCAGTTCCTGCTCGGGCGTCGCTCCTGCCTCTTGCAGGTGATAGGAACACACATTCATCGGGTTCCACTTGGGCAGTGCCTTGGCGGTGTAGGCGGCCACGTCGGTGATCATCCGCAGGCTGGGCTTGGGCGGGCAGATGTAGGTGCCGCGCGACAGGTATTCCTTGATGATGTCGTTCTGCACGGTGCCCTGCAGCTTCGACACGTCGGCGCCCTGTTCCTCGGCCACCGCGATGTACAGCGCCAGAAGCCAGGGCGCGGTGGCGTTGATCGTCATGCTGGTGTTCATCTGCTCCAGCGGGATCGCGTCGAACAGCGTGCGCATGTCGCCCAGATGGCAGACGGGCACACCCACCTTGCCCACCTCGCCGCGGGCCAGTTCGTGGTCGCTGTCATAGCCGGTCTGCGTGGGCAGATCGAAGGCCACCGACAGGCCGGTCTGTCCCTTGGCCAGATTCGTGCGGTAAAGCGCGTTCGATTTGGCCGCCGTCGAGTGGCCGGCATAGGTGCGGAACAGCCAGGGCGCTTCCTTGGTCATCGTCGTCCTCGTGCAGGTCGGGCGGCGAGTCGGCCGCGCAATATTGTTGCGCATCTTTTGGCCTGTCGCGACACTTTCCGCAAGGACAAACCCGCTGCACTGCGGCAACGAATGTGGCAATCTGCCCACATTACCCTGTTGCAACCAGATCTAGATCGCGCAAACGTGTATTCACGCTATCTGGCGTGATCCTATTGAGAGACTTGCATGATGCGCTTCCAGTCCAGCCTTGCCGCAACCGCCCTTGCCTTCCTTGCTGCGGTCGCTCCTGCCCATGCCGACCACATGAAGGTCCGCATTCACAACGACACGGGCCTCACACTCTACCGCTTCTACTCCACCAACTCGGGCGCCACGAAGTGGGGTAGCGACGTGATGGGGTCCAGCGTGTTGCCGAACGGTTCCTCGATGGTGCTGAACTTCGACAATTCCAAGGGCTACTGCATGTTCGACTTCCGCGCGATCTTCGACAACGGCGTGGAACTGACGCGGGCGAACGTGAACGTCTGCGAGATCGGCGACTACTACTATCAGCCCTGATCCTGTCGGGGCTTCCGGTGCTGGCATCCAGGCAGGTTCTGCCCTAAACCTTGGCCAGCACAAGGAGGCCCCGCATGATCTGCGTCTTCGTCCAGTTCCGCTGCGCGCCCGGCAAGACCTATGACGTTGCCGATGCCATCTGGGACCGCGAGGTGGTAAGCGAACTGTACTCGACCAGCGGCGAGTACGACCTGATCGCCAAGGTCTATATCCCCGCCGACCAGGACGTGGGGCGCTGGCTGTCGGAACGGCTGTTCGACATTGCGGGCATCCAGCGCACGCTGACGACGATGACGTTCAAGGCATTCTGACCGCAAGGCCGGGCGAACCGCTCACGCCGTCTCCTCACAGACCACGCTGAAAGACGTCAGAGTATGCGGCCCGAAGGTCTGCACCAGCGACACATCCGCCGCATCGCGCCCGTGCGACACCACAAAGCGACCGATCCGCCGCACATTGTTGCGCGGGTCAAAGGTGTGCCACGCCCCGCCCAGATACACCTCGACCCAGGCGCAGAAATCCATTGGCCCGGTCACCGGAACGCCGATGTCGGGCAGGTATCCGTTCACATAGCGCGCCGGAATGCTCATTGCCCGCACCAGCGCCACCATCAGGTGCGCATAGTCACGGCACACACCCACGCCCTGCTGCCAGGACCCCATCGCGGTGCGGTTCGCGTCGGCCTGCATGTAGTCGAAGCGGATATGCCGGTGCACCCAGTCACAGATCGCCTGCACCCGGGCCCACCCGTTTGGCGTGGACCCGAACTGCTGCCAGGCGAAGGCCGACAGTAGGTCACTCTCGCAATAGCGGCTGGCGTTCAGAAATTGCAGCGCATCGATCGGCAATTCGTGCAGCCGCATCTCGGGTGCGCCCCAGACCTGCGGGTCCGGCAGGCCGTCATTCCGGATCATGCCGTTGCCGCGCAGGGTGATGCCACCGGTCGGGGCCACCAGACTGCGGCAGGTGTTGCCAAAGCTGTCGGGAAACACGGCCAGGGGCACCGGCGGAAAGGTGGCGAACGTCTCCTGCCCCACCAGCCGCAGGGCAAGCTCGGGCCGCGGCGACAGCAGGCACAACAGCGGCGTGGGCTGCTGGCAGGAAATGCCGATCTCGTATCCAAAGCGGATGAGCATGCGGGTGGTCCTTTCCGGTCGGGGCGGCGTCGGGCCCCAGATCACGGAACGCCTGTCGACTGCCCTGGGCCTACACCCGACGCAGGCGGATCACCACATCCACGCGGCTGATCTCGGTTCCCGCCGGTGCGGTGGGCAGGCGCGCCAGCTGCAGCTCTTCGGCCGGGGCATCGGTCAGCGTGGCGGTATCTTCCCAATAGTAATGCGGGTGGTCATCCATCCGGGTGTCGAAATAGCTTTTCGACCCGTCCACCACCACCTCGTTCATCAGACCCGCCTCACAGAAGGCGCGCAGCGTGTTGTAGACGGTGGCAAGGCTTACCCCTTCGCCCGTCCGGGCAGCCAGTGCATACAGGCTTTCGGCCGTGACATGCCGGTTCTCGCCGTCGCCCACCAGCAGCGCAGCCAGCATCAGCCGTTGCCGCGTCGGACGCAGCCCGGCCTTGGCCAGCCATGCCGTGCCCCGATGGGTCGCCAGATCGTCGATCACGCGCTGCGTCATCCTGCTGCCTTCGATGCATGCGAATATAGGACAGAAGCTTCCCATATTTCAACGCCCCGCGGGTGTGGCATGCCGCGCGCATCCCTTGTCATGCCGCAAGGCCGGGTGTTACAGCAGGTTTCAGACCGGTGAACAGGCTGGACACAGGCCGCGACACCGGCCGGTGGGCAAAAGGGCAAGACCAGATGGCGGATTTTCCGAACACATTCGACCGTGACGCGCTGATTGCTTGCGCCAATGGTGAACTGTTCGGTCCGGGCAACGCGCAGCTTCCCTTGCCGCCGATGCTGATGATGGACCGCATCACCGGCATCTCGGCCGACGGGGGCGAACATGGCAAGGGCCATGTCACCGCCGAATTCGACATCACGCCGGACCTGTGGTTCTTTGAATGCCATTTCCCCGGCAACCCCATCATGCCCGGCTGTCTGGGGCTTGACGGGCTGTGGCAGCTTACCGGGTTCAACCTTGGCTGGCGCGGCTGGCAGGGCAGGGGCTACGCGCTGGGCGTGGGCGAGGTCAAGCTGACCGGCATGGTCCGCCCCGACCGCAAGCTGCTGACCTATCACGTCACCTTCACCAAGGCCGTCCAGTCGCGCCGCCTGACCATGGGCGTGGCCGACGGCATTGTTGAGGCTGACGGCGAGGTGATCTATCAGGTCAAGGACATGAAGGTTGCGCTGTCCGCCAGCTGACCGCCGTTGAAAGAGGGGTTCAGAATGCGTCGCGTCGTCATCACCGGGATCGGTATCGTCTCGTCCATCGGCAACAACGCCGCCGAGGTGGACGCTTCTTTGCGTGCGGGCAAGTCGGGCGTGGTCTTCTCGCCCGAGTATGCCGAGCGCGGCTTTCGCTGCCAGGTTCACGGCGCGCCGAAGATCGCGGTCGAAGAGCACATCGACAAGCGCGACCTGCGCTTCATGGGCGATGGCGCGGCCTACAACTTCATCGCCATGAAGCAGGCAGTCGCGGACAGCGGGCTGGAGCCCGGCGAGATCAGCCACGAACGCACCGGCCTGATCATGGGCTCGGGCGGGCCTTCGACCAAGTCGTTCTTCAAGGCCCACAACGTGGTCCGCGAAACCGGCAGCCCCAAACGCATCGGCCCCTTCGGCGTGACCAAGGGCATGTCCTCCACCAATTCGGCCTGCTTGGCCACGCCGTTCAAGATCCAGGGCGTGAACTACTCGATCACCTCCGCCTGCTCGACCTCGGCGCATTGCATCGGCAACGGCACCGAACTGATCCAGTGGGGCAAGCAGGACATCGTGTTTGCAGGCGGGGGCGAGGAACTGGACTGGACGCTGTCCTGCCTGTTCGACGCGATGGGCGCGATGTCGTCCAAGTACAACGACACCCCCGAAACGGCCAGCCGCGCCTATGACGCCACGCGCGACGGCTTTGTCATTGCCGGCGGCGGCGGCGTGGTGGTTCTGGAGGAACTGGAACACGCCCGCGCCCGCGGCGCGAAGATCTATGCCGAGGTCACTGGCTACGGCGCCACCTCCGACGGGTACGACATGGTCGCCCCCGGCGGCTCGGGCCGCGAAAGGGCCATGCGGCTGGCGCTGGCCACCACCGGCAACCGCAAGGTCACCTACATCAACACCCACGGCACCTCGACACCCGTGGGCGACGTGGGCGAGATCGAGGCGATCCGTGCCGTGTTCGGCCGCGGCACCACGCCCCCCGTCTCGTCCACCAAGTCGCTCACCGGCCACTCGCTGGGCGCCACCGGCGTACAAGAGGCGATCTACTCGCTGCTGATGATGCAGGGCAGCTACATCACCGCCTCGGCGAACGTCACCACGCTGGACCCGGCGCTGTCGCCGGACGAGATCGTGACAACCCGGCGCGACAACGTCGATCATGACACGATCCTGTCCAACTCGTTCGGCTTCGGTGGCACCAACGCCATTCTGGCCATGTCGAAATTTCACGCCTAGGGGTGCCCATGGCCGGACTTCTGCAAGGCAAGCGCGGCCTGATCATGGGCGTCGCGAATGAGCGTTCCATCGCCTGGGGCATTGCGAAAGCCATGGCCGACCAGGGCGCGCAACTGGCCTTCAGCTATCAGGGTGAGGCCTTCGGCAAGCGCGTCGAACCGCTGGCGGCCTCGGTCGGCTCGGACTTCCTTGTCGATGCCGACGTGACGAACGACGAAAGCCTCGATGCCTGCTTTGCCGCGCTGAAGAACCGCTGGGGCACGATGGACTTCGTGGTCCACGCCATCGCCTTCTCCGACAAGAACGAGCTGACGGGCAGGTTCATCAACACCACCCGCGCGAACTTCAAGAACTCGCTGTCGATCTCCTGCTTCAGCTTCATCGACGTCTGCCGCCGCGCGGCCGACCTGATGCCGCAGGGTGGCACCTGCCTGACGCTGACCTTCCAGGGCTCGAACCGGGTGACGCCCAACTACAACGTCATGGGCGTGGCCAAGGCGGCGCTGGAATCCTCGGTCCTCTACCTCGCCAACGACCTCGGCCCGCAGCAGATCCGCGTCAACGCCATCTCGCCGGGGCCGATGAAGACTTTGGCCGGGGCGGCCATCGGCGGCGCCCGCGCCACCTTCCGCCACACCGAGGCCAACGCCCCCCTGCGCGCCAACGCCACACTCGAGGCCATCGGTGGAACCGCCGTCTGGCTGGCGTCGGACTGGGGCGCCTGCACGACCGGCGAGGTGATCCTGGTTGACGGCGGCTACCACGTGCTGGGCATGCCGCAGGCGGAAAACCTCTAGCCGCACAAGGCAGAAAGCAGACCGGCTGATTCCCCGGCTCGGGATCCGGAACCTGCCCGAGACGCGCCTTCTCGGCCAATTTCCAACTTCCGTGACAGCAGGCTGTCCTTTTTGTGAAAGGGCAGCGGGCGATGCATGCCGATCAGGCAGACTGAGTGTTGACAGCAGATCCTGCAGTGGGGCGGCGGAGGGTGGGAAGCGGTGGGAATGGGTGGGTAAGGGCGCGAAGACAAGGGGTTAGGGGGTGCGGCGGTGGTGGGGTGGGCCGGGGTGGTGTGTCGGCACGGAATGGCGAAACTGGGGGGAAGCGGGCTATTGGAGGCGCCGGCGTGCAAAGTTCGCCGGTTTCGCGAGCGACGGGTCAAGTGCCCTTAGAAAAAGGATTTTCCGGTGGTTTTCGGCGCGGTAGCGGACGGCGTTGTGCAATCTCTGGTGGCGGGAACTCGGAAGAGCGCTTCCAAGTTCGGTGCGGTCCTTCCGAGTTCGCTGCAAAGTATTGTTATTAAAGCAAACCACGGCTGCCAGCCATGCAGTTCCAAGGGGTCCGAACTCGGAAGTGATTTTCGGCCCGTGATGTCCGTTGCAGGGTCAGTCGGGCAGGCCGCTGGCGAGGAAGATCGGGCTGCAGACGGGGTTGGTGAGGGCCTCGACATCATCACGCCGGTAGAGAATGGCGCAGGCGTCGGTGGTGGCCTTCATGGCGTCGTAGCGCCGACTGGCCTGAAGTTCCTCGGCCTCGGCAATCTGCCTTTCGGCGTCAGCAGCCGCGAAAGTAGCCGCGGGCCGGAACATCTGCTCGGCCTCGGAGTAGCGCCACGGGACGCCGAATGCCGTCGACAGGCATCCCTGTATCTCTGTCTGCCGCGGGACCTCGCGAATAAGAATGAAGGTTTCAACGAGGCGGCGGAGGCCATCCTCATCCTTAGTCTCGGAGAGGCGCTGGCATTCTGTCAGATAGAGGGCCGCTTCGTCGGCCTGGGCTGGCGCAAAGTTCGTGAAGATCAAGGCGAGTGTGGCAAATGCGATGGCTGGTTTCATAGGAACCTCTGAAAATGGGGTTTGAAGGGCGTTTCAAGGGGGTTTCGAGCCGGACCATAGCACGCGGCCGAGGAGGGTGGCAGGGTAAAGGGTGATGTCGCGCAGGTCCGGCATCGCGGGTGTGGGCAGAGCGAAGGTGCGCCTGTCCAGGAACCGCACCGGGGCGATCTCGACCGGGCCATCGCGTGTGGCGCGAAAGGCCCAGGGGGCGGGGCCGCCTTCGTGCGGTGCCTCGGGGTCGACCACGGCGAAGGCGTGGGGGTCCTGCGGGCGGTCGGGGCGGGGACCGATGGCGATGGTCAGGTGGTTGTCGGCGTCCAGCCCATGCCGTGTGGCGAAGGCCTGCGACACGGCCAGCGGCGGGATGCCGTTGCCGGGATCGCAGTCACGGTGCCAGACGAAGGTGACGTATCCGGTAGGTGGCGCCAGGACGGGCGAACCGCCCCCTGCGACTTCGCGCAGCTGGCCTTGCAGATGGGTCACAACGGGCTGGCGGGGCGGTCCGAAGTAGCACTCGAAGCCAAGGACGCGTGCGATCTGTTCCAGCCTGTCGATGGACGGAATACTGCCCTTCTTCAAATCCTGGACTGCCGAGTTCCTGCGAACGCCAAACGCGGCCTCGCCGAGGTCCGCCTGCGACATGCCAAGCTCCGCAAGGCGAGGCTCGATCAGGCTCAAAAGGAAGTCAGCGCCATACATGATGGAAAATTACATCGAAAAGGCCGTGCCGCACAAGGCGGACCGGCGTGAGGGAATGCGTTCACGATGATGGAAATTCCTATTAACTGCAAGATTGAAAATTCTATTGTTGCGGCATGGACAGGAAGCAACTCATCCGTTTGGCAGAAGCATATGCCGCCCATGTGGACCGGTCGCTCAACATCGTGGCGGTGCGGGCTGGGCAGCATAACAGGCTGTTTCATCGACTGAAGAATGGCCTCGGCTGCCACATCGATACCTTCAGCGAGACAGCGGCCTGGTTCGCCGCGAACTGGCCAGAAGACCTGGCCTGGCCGTCTGACATCCCGCGCCCGGCGCAAACCCCGAAATCGAAGGTGGCATGATGGCGCTGGCGGCGACGGACCTGACGGTCATCGACGGCGAGGCGCGGATCGCGGATTCGCACCTGCAAGCGGTGCTGGGCTATGCCCGCATCAACGACCTGCACCGGATCATCCGCAAGCATGAGGACGAACTGGGCGACCACGGCGGAATACTTTGCCGAACCGGCAAAGTATTCGGACGTGGCCAGCCGCCGAAGACGTTCCTACTGACCGAGGGTCAGGCGACGCTGGTGTGCATGTTCGCGCGCACCCCGAAGGCGCGGGCCGCGCGCAAGCTGATCGTCGAGGTGTTCACGGCCTGGCGCCGGGGGCAGTTGCCGCCGCCGCCCGCCGCCGCGGACCCCTTTGCCGCGCTGCGGGCGCAGGTCGAGGATGTGGCGGCGCAGCTGCGCGCGCTGCGCGAGATTGCCGGGCAGACCGAGGGGCTGACGCACCTGCCGATCTGGACCGGCGGGCAGCGCCCTTGGTGGTGGGAGAACCTGCCGCTGCGCGCCTTCCTGACGGCATCGCACCGGCAGATGACGCTGAAGGCGGCCTGCGCGCGGGCGCTGAAGGAGTATGGCGCGCGCATCTCGGTGAGCGGGCTGCAGCGGTACTGGGCGCGGCTGGACGGGTGTTTCGGCCCCCAGGGCAGGCGCCCGCGCAAGGCCAGGCGCAAGTTCGCCGTGATCGAGGGCGGCCTGTCATGAACCGCCCGGCGCAATCCCCGAAATCGAAGGTGGCGTGATGACTGACCTGCGCGTGATCGACGTGTCCGGCGAGGCGCCGGTTGTGCCCGCGGAGCAGTCTGCGCCGCAGTTGGCCTGGGTGAAGATTGCCGACCTGCGGATCGACGACAGCTACCAGCGGCCACTGGCGCGGGGCAACTGGCGGGCGATCCGAAAGATCGCCGCCGGGTTCACCTGGGCGAGCTTTACCCCTGTGGTGGTGGCGCCGCTGCCGGGGGGGGGGGGCATTCGCGCTGATCGACGGGCAGCACCGCAGCCATGCGGCGGCGATCTGCGGGTTCGACAGCGTTCCGGCGATGATCGTGCCGATTCCGCGCGGCGCGCAGGCGGCGGCGTTCGGGCAGATCAACAGCGCCGCGATCCGGGTGGGCCAGCACGGCCTGTTCAAGGCGGCGCTGGCCGAGGGCGCGGATTGGGCCGTGGAATCGCATGCCGCCGTGACGGCGGCGGGCTGTACGCTGATGACCGGCAACCGGTCGTCGTCCGAGAAGAAGTGCGGGCAGGTGTACTGCATCGGGCTGGTGCGGTCCTTCGTCGATGCCGGGAAGGGCTGGGCGGTCACGGCGGCGCTGGGGGCGCTGCGGGCGACCGACGGCGGGCGCCGGGTGCAACTGTATTCCGACTACATCCTGCGGCCGCTGATCGGGGCTGTCGCCGCCCTGGTCGATCCGTCGCACGGCGGCCTGGTGAAGGCGCTGACGGCGCTGGACCTGTTCCGGGTCATCGAGAGCGCGCGGCGCCCGTCCGGCCAGCTGGTCATGACCGATGCCACCGCGGCCGTGCGGCGGGCGCTGGTCGCCTACGTTTCACCCTGAGCCCCCGAGGAGGGACATGATGAGCAAGATCACGAAACCGCAGCTGATCGAGGGCATTACCCGGATCGTGGACCTGCCGAAGGGCAAGGTTGCCGAGGTGGTGGACTGCCTGCTGGCGCAGGTCGCCGTGCAGGCGCACCAGGGCGCGGACGTGTACCTGCACGGGTTCGGCACGTTCAAGTCCAAGCACAAGCCCGCGCGCATGGGGCGCATCCCGGGTTCCGACGCGCCGGTGGCGATCGAGGCGAAGCAGGTGCTGGTCTTCAAGGCGGCCGCGGCGCCGAAGGGGGGGGTGTGATGTCCTATCCCTTCGGGCCGGACCCCGCGGGCGCGGACAAGGTGGCGCTGGACCTTGCCGAGATGGCGAACTGGATTGTGCACCAGCCCTTCTTCGTGGTGGCCGAGGTGCTGCCGCTGGCGGTGGCCCGGGTGCGGCGGCCGCATGATGCGGCGTTCCTTCTGCGGGCGCTGGCCGACCGGCTGGACCCCGGGCATGCGGCGGTGCCGGTTGCCGTGGCGGTCGACGTACGCGGGTCAGTTTACTCGGCGCCCCCTACACGCTTTCGCATCGCCGATCCCGGCAAGCAGGTGTCGCCATGACCTGGCTGCGCCGCATTGAGGCCGCGCTGGCCCGGTTCGAGGACACGGCCCTTGGCATGGGTCTGACGCTGGCGGGGCTGTTCACCCTGCTGTGGCTGGGCCTGTGGGCCTGCGTGCCCTTCGCCGGAGGATACTGACATGGGGACACCTGACATCGCGGCCGCGCATTTTGCAGCCATCGTCGCAATGGCCGCAGAGGCCCGTGCGCGGATCGATGCGGCGGCGGACGCCGATCCCGGCGAAGACCTGGACCTGTTCATCGACGCCGACGAGACCTGCGAGGCGCTGCTGGCGCTGATCCTGGACGCACCCGGAACGCCGAAAGTGATGCTGGCGCTGGACGGTGCTGGGCAATCTGGCCCGGCAGGTGCGGCATGAGCGCGACCCGTCTGCAGCGCTGGCAGGCCGCCATGACCTGGGCGCGCATGGCCACCGACGCGCGCGGGGTCAGCCGGTCGCCCGCCACCAACCGGGTGGCGAAGGACCGGGCGATCGAGACCTACACGCGGGCGACGGACGCGCTGGTGGATCACCTGGTGGTGATGCGCGAGGCGGGCGACCTGGAGCGGATCGAGGCCCTGCTGCGGGAGGGCCTGTGATGTGGGGCAAGCGGAGGCTTCCGTCGCCCGCGCCGGGGCCGCTGACCGTGCGGAGCGGCGGGTCCTGGTGGGCGGTGTACGACCGGACGGACGCGCGCGTGTCGCAGCAGCGCAGCGACAAGGCCATGGCCGAGGTCGACCGTGACCGGCTGCTGGCCGAGACGGCGGTCAGGCCCCGGGCCTGCCTGTGCTGCGGCGCGGAGTTCGCCAGCGAGGGCGGGCACAACCGGCTGTGCGACCGGTGCCGCAAGCTGGACGCGGGGCCGGTTCCCACCGGCTGGGCGCGCCGCGGGCGGCCCGGACGGGGCGCGCGGGCATGAGCCGGATGGGCCGCATCCACGCTGCGCCCCTTACCAGCCCCCGGCTGCAGGCCTGCCTGCGGCTGCTGGCGGACGGGCAGTGGCGCACGACGCGGCAAATCCTGCGGCGCACGGGGGTGTGCGCCGTGAACACGGTAATCTCCGAGCTGCGGTTTCGTGGTGCCGAGATCGAGTGTGAGCAGCGCCGCAGGCAATCCGGCCACGGCCGAGTCTGGTACTACCGCATGACGAAGGAGCCGGTGGGATGACCCACGGATTGAGGCCGCAGGCGGGGTGGGACCCCGTCGAGAGCGTGGCGGTGATCGAGGCCAAGGCGCAGGAGCTGGCAGGCATCGCCGCCCGCATGAAGGGCGCCCTGCTGGCCGGGAACACGGCCCTGGTGCGCGACAGACTGCCTGTGGCGCAGGCCGCGCACGGGCATGTGACCAGCCATCTGGTGCTGCTCAAGCACGCGCTGGGTGTAGGCGCGGGAGAGCGGTGATGGAGATCGAGAACCCCGGTACCATCGACATGATTCCGCTGGCGGTGATCGACGTGGGTCCGCGGGCGCGGCCCGTGACGCCCGAGGCGGTGGCGCTGATCGTGAACTCGGCGCGGGACCGCGACGGCGGCATCTCGACGCCCATCCATGTGCGGCGGGTCAAGGGTGGCCGGTTCCGGCTGATCGACGGCGCGCACCGGTTGGCGGCGGCGCCCGAGCTGGGCCTGACGGTGGTGCCCGCGCGGGTGTGGGACTGCACGCATCAGGAAGCGCTGTTCATGGAGGTGGACGCGAACCTGTCCATCGCGCATGTCGCGCCGGTGGACCTGGCCGTCAGCCTGGCGCGGCGCAAGGAGATGTATCTGGCGCTGCACCCGGAGACGGCGCGGGGTGTTGCGGGCCTTAAGTCATTGAAATCGCCACAACGGACAGAAATGTCCTTTGCGGATTTCATCGGGCAGGTGCTTGGCTTGGCGCCCCGTCATGTCCGCCGGATCGTTGCTGCCGGGGAACGGCTGTCGGCCGAAGAGGCCGCGGCGCTGCGCGCAGGCAAGCGCCGCATCGCCATGGATGACCTGTATGCGCTGGCGAAGATCGGGGCGAGCGAAGAGCGGTCGTTCGTGATCGACCGGCTGGCCGAGGGGGCCAAGCCTGCCGCCGCGCGGCGTGCCTTCAAGGGCGTCGAAAAGCCCCCGGAAACCGCCTTCGACGCCCGTCTGAAGGGGCTTCTGGCGGCGTGGCAGCGGGCCGGGATGGCAACGCGCCGGGCCTTTGTCGAGGAGGTCTGGTCCGATCTTGTGCCGCTGGTCGCGGATGCGGCTGACGCGGCAACGGAAAGGGGTGCCAGGTGACGATCGAGCCCGCCCGCACCTGGTGGACCGTGGACCAGCTGGCCGAGGCCGGGTTGCCGGATGTGCCGCGGACGGCGCGCGGCGTGGCGATGAAGGCCGATGGCGAGGGCTGGCGGTCGCGGGCGGGGCTGGCGCGGCGGCGCGAGGGGCGCGGCGGCGGGTGGGAATACCACTGGACCCTGCTGCCGCTGCGGGCGCGCACGAAGCTGTTGGCCGCTGCCGCGCTGCCCGCGCCCGAGAAGCCGGTGGACCGGGACGCGCAGTGGGCCTGGTTCGAGGGGCTGCCCGATGCGGTGAAGGACAAGGCGCGGGCGCGGCTGGCGGTGCTGGCCCAGGTCGAGGTGCTGGAGGCGGCCGGGCTGGGGCGGCACACCGCCGTCGGGGCCGTGGCGCGGGCGTCGGGCCGTGGCGCACGCACCATCTGGACGTGGATTGCCATGGTCGAGGGGATCGCGGTGGCCGACCGGCTGGCCTGGCTCGCGCCGCGCAACCAGGCCGAGGGCGTGGCACGGCCGCAGCCCAAGGCGTGCAGCCCGGAGTTCTTTGACGCGCTGAAGGCGGATTACCTGCGGCTGGCCTGCCCGCCCTTTGCCGACAGTTTCCGCCGCGCCATGCGGCTGGCCGAAAAGGATGGCTGGGACACCCTGCCTGAGCGGACCATGCGCCGGATGCTGGACCGCGAGGTGTCGAAGCCGGTGCAGGTGCTGATGCGCAAGGGGATCGAGGCGCTGCGGCGGCTGTACCCCGCGCAAATGCGGGACAAGAGCGACATGTGTGCGCTGGAAGGTGTCAACGCGGACTTCCACAAGTTCGACGTCTTCGTGCGCTGGCCGGATGGCACGGTCGGGCGGCCGCAACTGGTGTGCTTCCAGGATATCTACTCCGACTTCGTGCTGAGTTGGCGCATCGACGTCTCGGCGAACTCGACCGCCGTACTGCTGGCGGCCGGTGACATGATCGAGGACTGGGGCATTCCGCAGCATGTGCTGCTGGACAATGGTCGCGAGTTCGCCGCGAAGGCGGTGACCGGGGGGGCCAGCACCCGCTACAGGTTCAAGGTCAAGGATGACGACATCCCGGGCCTGTTCACCATGCTGGGCTGCACGATCCACTGGGCCACACCTTATTCCGGCCAGTCGAAGCCGATCGAGCGGACGTTCCGCGACATGGCATCGAGCATTGCAAAAGACCCGCGGTTTGACGGCGCCTGGACCGGAAACAGACCGGATGCGAAGCCCGAGGACTATGGCAGCAGGGCGGTTTCGCTGGAGGACTTTGCCCGGGTCGTTGGCGAAGGGATCGCGGAACACAACGCACGGCCGGACCGTAGGTCTACGACGGCTTTCGGGCGCTCGTTCGCCGAGGTGTTCCACGAATCCTATGCCGCCGCGCCGATCCGAAAGGCGACCGATGCGCAGCGGCGCCTGTGGATGCTGGGCGCTGAAGGCGTGCGCTGCGCCACGAAGAACGGGCAGATTTCCTTCATCGACAACGAGTTCTGGGAGCCATGGTTGCTGGACCATGCGGGAGAACGGGTCGTGATCCGGTTCGATCCGGCGGATGTGCAGGATGGTGGCCTGCACGTTTATGCGCTGGGCGGCGCCTACCTCGGGCATGTGGGCTGCATCAAGCGTGGCAAGTTCTTCGGGATGGACGACGCGAGGATGCACGCCAAGTTGCGGGGCGATTTCCTGCGGGCGGTGCGCGCGACGGCAAAGGCAGAGCAGCGGTTGACGGCCGCCGAGCTGGGCCGGGCGCTGGACCGGCTGCCCGCCGCCCCTGTGGCCGCCCCCGAGGCCAAGGTCGTGAAGCCGGTGTTCGGCAAGGGCACGGGCAAGGGCAAGGGCAGGGCGGCGCAGGGCGAGGCGGCGGCGGCGGTGGTGGCACTGCCGGTGCCGGTGGCGGTGGCGCCTGCCGACGACAGCGTCGAGGGGCTGTTCCGCCGGGCGCTGGACCTGGCCGCGCGGATCGAGGCGGGCGAGGCGGTCACCGCGGCGCAGCGCGCCTGGCTGACGGCCTATGAGGCCAGCCCCGAGTACCGCACGGCGCTGACGATGTTCAACGCGGGCATGATCACGGTCGGGCAGGGCTGAGGCCCGCGCGCCCCAAGAAACGCAACCTGAACGACGGGCAGACGGACGAGGAGACTGGGGATGAGTACGGGTTTGCATACCAATGTGGCACCGCTGCGCAACGTGGCGGCCTTCCTGACGCTGGTCAATCGGCTGCAGGACCGCCCGCTGGGGGTGCCGGGGATGGCCTGCTTCCACGGGCGGTCGGGCTACGGCAAGACCACCGCGGCGATCTTTGCGCAGAACAAGCTGCGCATCGTGCATGTCGAGGCGACCTTTCTGGGCGGCACCAAGGAGCTGCTTCTGCGGATCGTCCGCGAGCTGGGCCTGCGGCCGCTGTCAAGCGCGGCCCGGCTGGCCGAGCAGGCGACCGAGCAGCTGGCCAAGACCCAGCGGACGCTGGTGGTCGACGAGGCGGACTTCATCATGACCGAACGGACGATGCAGACCCTGCGCAAGCTGCAGGACGACAGCGGTGCGCCGGTGATCCTGATGGGCGAGCAGAACCTGCCCGCGAAGATCGGCGGCTTCCCGCAGGCGCATCGCCGGATGCTGGACTGGGTCGAGGCGCAACCCGCAGAGATTGCAGACGTGCCGCTGCTGGCGCGGCTGTACTGCCCCGGCATTGATCTGGCACCCGACCTGATCGCGGCGCTGTTCGAGGCGTCGGGCGCCAACCAGGGCTACATCACCACAAACCTGCTGAACATGCACGCCCATGCGGCGGTGCGCGGGATCGGGCGGCTGTCGGCGGCGGACTGGCCGCGGGAGCGGTTCCATACCGGCCAGCCGCCTGCCGTCGCACGCCCCGCGCGCGGGGGTGTGCCCGGAGAGGCCACCAAGGCGGCACCCGGGGTGCGCGACCTGATCCGCGGTGCAGGCAAGCGGGGGGCAGCATGACAGACGTGCTGTCGGAAGCCGCGCTGGTGATCGCGCGCCGCACCGAAAGCTTCGGCTACGGCGATATCCAGGCCGGGCTGTCGATCGACCGGCCGCGGGCGCGTGCCATCGTGCAGCGCTGGATCGCGTCCGGCCAGTGTGTTGACCGCGGCCGGGGGTTCAAGAAGCGCGCGGTCTTTGCGCTGACCCCCGAGGGGCGCGGCGAGGCGGTGCCGGTGGCCGAGGGGCGCACGGCCGAAGACCAGCTGTGGACAGCGATGCGGGGGCTGAAGGCGGCGTTCTCGCCCACGCAGCTGGCGGGGCACTGCGCGATGCCGGTGTCACCCGCGGAGGCGCGGGCCTACTGCCGGTTCCTGATGGATGCGGGCTATCTGACCTGCGTGCGCAAGGCCATCGCCGACCGCAGCGAGGCCTTCTACCGGCTGGTGCGCAACACCGGGCCGCTGGCCCCGCGCAAGCGCCGGGTCGAGGCCGTGGCGGACCTGAACGAGGGCACGATCCGCCTGGTGGGGGGTGCCGCGTGACCATCGCGAAGACCGATCACATGGCGCGGGCCCGCGCCGCCTGGGGCGACCCGCTGCCCGACTGGGTGGCGGTGCTGGCGCGCGCCTGCATGCAATCCAGCCAGAAGAAGGCGGCACAGAAGATCGGCATGTCGGACGGCGTGGTCAGCCAGACGCTGGGCCGGTCCTATGCCGGGGACATGGCCGGGGTCGAATCCCGCGTGCGTGGCGCCTTCATGAACGGCACGGTGGAATGCCCGGCCCTGCGCGGCCCGATGGCACTGAACGCCTGCGCCGACTGGCAGCGCAGCGCGCAGCGCTGGACGCCCGGCAACCCCACCCGCACGGCCATGTACCGCGCCTGCCGCCGCTGCCCCCGGTTCACCGAGGAGGAAGCCCCGACATGAGCGTTCCGCTGAACGGCGCCCTGCGCCGCCAAGACGACAAGAACTGGGGTCCGAAGCCCGACCTGCCGCCCGACGCAGCAACTGTGCTCGCGCGGGCCGAGGCCGCGGTGGCGCGCATCGACACGTGGGGCAAGCGCGGCCTGACCGACGTGTCGATCGAGCAGATCGAGGCGATGGCGATCGTGATCGCCGCCTCGGGCGCCATTGCCACCCTGCGGGCGCGCCTTGCCGCCCGCGCTGATTCCGAAACCACGAAAGGAGCAGATCATGTCTGACCTCTCTCCCGATGCCGCGACGGCTGCCGAACTGCGCCAGTTCATCGAGCGGTTCGAACAGCTGGAGTCCGAGAAGGCCGATGTGGCGCAGCGGCAGAAGGACCTGATGGCCGAGGCCAAGGGGCGCGGCTACGACACCAGGGTCATGCGTAAGGTGATCGCCTTCCGGCGGCGCAAACCCGACGACATCGCCGAGGAAGAGGCGATTTTCGAGATGTACAAGCTGGCGCTTGGCATCGCCTGACCCGCCGACGCCACACCCCCTAACAACCACGAAAGGAGAGGTCACATGACCAGCATGTTCCAGCCCGCGCCGATTCCGACTGGCCGCAAGGTCGTGGGCGACGTCGAATACATGGAGAATGCCGAGGGCGGCCTGACCCCGGCAAGCCTGGTCAAGCCGATGGACCAGCTGCTGGACGATCTGGTGCGCCGCGAGATCGGGTTCTTCATCGCGCTGTCCGAGCAGGTGGCACGGTTCAAGTCGCACCTGTTCGAGAACCTGGGCGCGGCCGAGGCGCTGCTGGCCGAGAAGTACGGGGCGAAGGTCGGCGGGCCGAAGGGCAACAAGACGCTGATGAGCTTCGATGGCCTGTTCATGCTGAAGGTGCAGGTGGCCGACAACATTGTCTTTGGCCCCGAGCTGCAGGTGGCCAAGGCGCTGGTGGACGAGTGCCTGAACGAATGGGCGCAGGGATCGCGCGAGGAAATCCGGGCGATCGTGACCCGCGCCTTCAACACCGACCGCGAGGGCCAGATCAACAGGTCGGAGATCTTCATGCTGCTGCGGCTGGACATCCAGGACGAGCGCTGGAAGCGTGGCATGGAGGCCATCCGCGACGCGATGCGGGTGGTGGGGTCGAAGACCTATGTCCGCGCCTTCCGCCGCGCCACGCAGGACGCGCCCTGGGAAGCGATCACCGTCGATCTGGCGAAGGCGTAGGGCGATGGCCGACGCTTACCTGCCGGTTTGGATCCGCAACCTGCCGATAGACATGCTTGTCCGCGGGCGCGAAGTGCGGCCGGACATACGGCATCTGGTGGATGCCGCGGTCGTGCGCGTGGTCGCCGGGCCGGAGCATGCGCATGTGATGATCGACATCAAGCGGCCCTATCACCTGCCGCCCCGCCGAGTTGAGGCAGGTTTCACAGATGGAGTTCCCGCATGACGCTCGACGATTTCCAGACCCGCCTGCGGGCGGTCTTCGACACCACGCTGGCGCGTTCGGTCGAGGCGCAGGCCGCGCACCAGAACGCGCTGGACGCGCTGTTCGGCGAGGCCGAAGCGGCCGCGCTGGATACCGTGCCCATGGGCGGCATCGTGAGTGCCGAAGTCCTGCGGTTCCACGAGGGACTGCGGGCGGCAGAGCAGGCGGCCCAGACTGCACGGGCGGGCTGAGACATGGGCCCCGGTGACGTGACGCAGCGGCTGGCGGACCTGTTTTCCGCGCATGACCGGCGGATGGCCGCGGCGCATGCCCGGCTGATGGCCGATGTGGCCGAGCTGATCGAAGGGGTGGCTGACGGGTCGGCCACCATGTTCCCGACGCCCGCGCAGCGTGACAAGGCGCGGGCGGTCATCGGCCTGGACGCCCCCGTGCGGCGGGTGCTGCAGGCCGCGTCGGACGTGATTGGTATCCCGGTCAAGCATCTGACCGGGACATCGCGGACGCGGCCGGTCACCCGGGCGCGTCAGATCGCCATGGCGGTGGCGGCCGAACGGACGGCCGCCAGCAGCACGGTGATCGGGCGGGTGTTCGAGAGGGATCACACCACCGTCACCCACGCGGTGGCGGTGATCCGCCTGGGCATGACGCCCGACCTGCGCGCGACGATGGACCTGATCGCGGCGCGGGCCGGGCTGGCGGGGCGGGAGGCGGCGGAATGACCGCGCTGCGGAAGACCATCCATGTGGCTTGCCGCGAGCTGGGGCTGGACGGCGAGATGCGGCGTGACCTGCAGCTGCTGGTCACCGGCAAGGAAAGCATGTCGGACATGACCGAGGGCGAGCTTCACGCCGTCCTTGAAGCCCTGAAAAACAGGGGTTTCAAGCCCTCGGGCGGGGGGCGCGCCACGCGCAAGCCCGCCACCCGCGGCGACACCCGGTTCTGCCATGTGCTGTGGGGCAAGCTGGCCAAGGCCCGGAAGGTGGACCTGCCCGGGGCGGCGGGGCTGAACGCCTTCGTGCGCGAGCGGTTCGGGGCGGCCTGGGGCGCCGCGCCGATCGACATCGACAGCATCCACGACTGGCAGAAGATCGCCACCGTACTGGAGGCGCTGAAGGCGATGTGTGCCCGGGCGAAGATCGACATCGGGAAGGGGCCGCGGTGACCGACAGGGATATCGACCGGCTGATCGAGGCCGCGCGCGCCGTTGCGGCCCGGCTGGACATGCAGGGCGACCATACTGCGGCGGATACCATCCGCCGACTGGCGACGTCGCGCACTGCATCCCGCGAGACGAACCGCAGGCTTGCCGCCGACAACCGAATCCTGCGGGAGCGGCTGTCGTGACCGCCCGCCGCGCCAGCGCCCGGTCGCCCGCCTACATGGCGGCCGCCGATCACCGGCGGTTGTGGCGCATGGTCGAGGGCGCCGTGGTGGACGCCTTTATCGCGCACCCGGACTATCTGACGGCGAAGGGCCGGCATGCCGCCGTCGAGAGCATCACGAAACGCGTGGTGGGCCTGCTGGTAGGCCACGCGAAACAGACCCGCGAGGGTGGCCGCGCGCCGGGCACCGGCGGCGGCTGTCGGGTGGAAGCCGAAGCAAGAGGCGGCACCGCCCACCTGCCTGTTCACAGCGGGCAGGGTGGCCGGGGGAGTCCAAACCCCCCGGCCACATCGCGGAAGTGGCGCCCCGTGACCCGGCTGCCGACATGGGCTTGCGCCGCCCCGGCGGGTGGCTACGCGCTGATCATGGCGGACCCGCCCTGGCAGTCGGATGTCTGGTCCGAGGGCGGGCTGGGGCGGGCGCCCGAGGCGAAGTATGCCACCATGGCGACGGCGGAGATCGCCGCGTTGCCGATCGAGGCCGTCGCCGCGCGGGATTGCCTGCTGTGGCTGTGGGCGCGGCCCTGCATGATGCCCGATGCCTATGCCGTGATGCGCGGCTGGGGCTTCGCGCCGAAGACCATGGGGTTCTGGGTCAAGCTGACGCCGCATGGCAAGCTGTGCTTCGGGCTGGGCAAGCTTTTGCGCGACGCGGGCGAGCCCTTCCTGATCGGTACCATCGGCGCGCCGAAGACGGCCCGTGACGTGCGCGGCGTGATCCATGCGCCCCGGCGGGAACACAGCCGCAAGCCCGACGCGGCCTACGCCGCGGCCGAGCAGCTGATGCCCGGCGT
Source organism: uncultured Rhodobacterales bacterium (assembly GCA_964559535.1). GTDB lineage: Bacteria > Pseudomonadota > Alphaproteobacteria > Rhodobacterales > Rhodobacteraceae > CAZLIC01. The sequence continues at coordinate 68,995 of CAZLIC010000005.1, read as the reverse complement.
GCGGCGGCTGGACCTGTTCGCGCGCCAGCGGCGCCCGGGCTGGGACGCCTTCGGCAACGAGGTGGAGCGGTTCGGATGACCGCCCGCCACGCGCTCTTTGACATCGTGAATGCCGGGCCGTTCACTCTCAACGGTTCGGAACGGGAGAATTGCCCATGGAACGTGCCGTGCTGCGGACTATCGAAGACCTTCTTCTCGAAAAGCGGCGTCAAGGTCAGGGCGAATCCTGGCTCGAAAAGCGTCTTTCGTCGCTTGCTTCCACCTCGGAGGGCTGGCCTGTCGAATGGCCGGTGTCTGACAAGAGCCGGTTCATTTCCGTTGCGAGGCTGGTCAGCCGCTGCTGGGGCGGAATCGGATACGGCGGCGAGCGACACCGGCAGCTGCTTTCAACCAGTTTCCGTTTCTGGATCTACAAGTGCGGTGACTTTCCGGGAGTATGCCCAGATCACCACAACCGGCTTGACGGGGTGGCGCGTCATCCTTCCGACGACTTCTGGTCGATCTGGTCGCCGCCAAACGACTGGCTTTGCGATTGTTACGTCGTCGGAACAAACTCCGAGGCTGGGGTGCGAAGGCTGGGCGGTGACCCAGCGAAGCGGCTGCCGGAATGGTGGGACGATCCTGCCTTCGCGCCGCCGCCCGAGTTCACCGGACTTTCCCGACCGGACGTTGCCCGCATCGTCCGCTGGGCGCTGGACCGGGCAGAAGACTAGCCTTTTCTTCGTTCCCTTGACGTTTCTGGCGGTGTGCCGCATCGTGCGGCTGTCCGGTTGTGCCGTAGCAAGCGCGCCGGGTGGTCTACCGATGGCGGTTACGCCCCGAGACGGCGCATCCCACGATGCGATGCAATCTCCGGGTGCCGCGTGCGCATGTCCAGGGCTTCGGCCTAAAGGCGCGCGGGGTCTGTCCATCGGCAGGCTTGCTAACACCCGGGGGCAACGTCCCCCCGTAACCGATGGAGCGACACATGACACTACCGACCGTCGCGGGGGTCCAGTCCCGCATCCTGACCATCCCCGACCGACCGCCGTTCATGCTGGCCGCGCAACTTGCCGAGGTCTTCGAGACCACGGCCAGCAACCTGATGCGGCAGGTTCGGCGCAACATGGACCTGTTCCCGGACGGGTTCCTGATCGAACTTTCGGACGAGGAATACGTGGCGCAGTTGCGCCAATTTGGCACGACTGCCGAGGGAGGTCGTGCCAATTTGGCGCAACTTCCCCAAGGTGCGAGGACCGATCTGACGCACTTCGGCTTTACCGAGGCCGGGGCGCTCATGGTGCCGAACGTCCTGCGGACGGATGCGGCGCGACGGGCAGCACCGGTGCTGGTCCGGGCTTTCGTCGAGATGCGCGATGCCAAGGTCCGGGCGCTGGAGAACGCCCTGTTCAAGGACGAGCAGGCCTACATCGGGCGGTCGGCCATGCGGCGCGCGATCAAGGATGCGGCGGCGCGCGGCTGGGACTTCGAGCGGCTGTGGAGCGAGTACGACCACTGGTCGCGCCCGGTGCTGGGCCGCGAGATCGAGGAGATGCGCCTGCGCGGCTACATCCCGCAGCATGCGCTGTTCGTTCCGCCCTACGTGTTCATGCGCAAGAAGATCGAGCAGGCGCTGCTGCGGGTGCATATCCGCGATGCGGAACAGGCGCGTCTTGGGCAGGAGGGCTGAGCGATGCGGCACGAGTATACCTTCGAGAACATCATGGCCTGCCGAGACCAGGTTGCGGACGTCCTTGGACCCCACGACCTGCAAACCGTGAAGGTCGTTCTTGGCAGCATCACGGCGCAGGCCCTGGCATTGGAATGCCGGACGCCGGACGACGCGCGGCGCCTGGTCGGGGCTCTTTCCGGTTTCTTGGAGGAAAGCATCATCCGGGAGATCACCGAACGGCAATCGGGAGCGCACTGACATGTCCTGCACACCTGAAGACCCGCGCGACGCGATCATCCATGCGGCCCGCGCCGTGCGCGGCCTGTATCACCTGCTCAACGACAGGCGTGAAGTCGTGGCCGGGGATGCCGGACTGCCCGCGCTTGTCGACCTCATCGACGCCAAGCTGTATCCGGCGGCGCTGGCCGTGCAGGATTTCGTGCCGCGGGACTGGACCCCACCGCAGAAATGAACCCGCTGCGCGCGCCCTGACCGGGGCGCGCGCATGAGTAACGTGCGCATCCCGGCGCATCTGGCCCCCTGGGTCGAGGTGCTGGGACCCGAGGGCGCCGAGGAGTGTTTCCTGACCATGGGCGGCAAGGAAATCTACCTGTCCGAGCGGGCGCTGGGCCGGTCGGAGCTGGTGGAGCGGTTCGGGGTGGATGCGGCCCGGGCATTGGCGGTGCAGCTTGGCGCGCTGAAGATGCGGGTGCCCACGGCCAAGCCCTGGCTGGCGGCCGTCATGAAATCAAGGGGCTTGCCGGTTTCGCAAATCGCCGTCACCCTGCATGTCACCGACGTGGCCGTGCGCAAGATTCTGGCCCGCGGCACGGATGACGGCCACCGCAGGCGCCCGTCCGACGACCGGCAGCTGACCTTCCTTTGATCCCCGACTGACCCCGAGGGCGGCCCGGCACAACCGGTTGTGGATGTATGCGACCGGCGGTTGCGGGGCACTGTCCGGCCATGGGGCATCGCCGCAGGGGCGGTGCCGCGGCACCCGGACAGAGAGCATGCGCACCAGCGAAGAGGGCCGGAAGGTCTTGCGTCACGAGGAGGGCGAGGTTCTGCGGGCCTATCGCGATGTCGTGGGCGTCTGGACTATCGGCGTGGGGCTGACCGCGGCGTCGGGCGTGGTGACGCCGCGCGCGGGCATGACGATCAGCCCCGAGGAATCGGACCGGCTGCTGACGCTGGCGCTGGAGCGGAACTATGAGCCCGCCGTGCTGATGGCCATGTCGGCGCAGGGATCTGTCGATGTGACCCGACCCGCGCAGCACGCGTTCGACGCGGGCGTGGGCTTCCACTTCAACACCGGGGCGATCCTGACCGCCAGCTGGGTGCGGTACTGGAAGGTGCGCGACTGGCCCGCGGTGCGGGTCTGGCTGATGAAATGGAACAAGGGCGGCGGCCGCGTGCTGCCCGGCCTGACCGCGCGGCGCCAGCGCGAGTATGCGTTGCTGAAGGACGGGACCTATGCCTGGCCGGGCGCGGTGCGCCCGTCGCAGCCGATCGACGGCCTGGCGCTGCTGGCGGCGCCGGTGACCGAGGCTGAGCGGCCCGGGCTGGTGGAGGCGCTGGTGGCGCTGGGCTATGCCCCGTCGCTGACGGTGACGCTGACATCGGCGGCAGTGAAGCGGTTCCAGGATGCGCACGGGCTGACCATCGACGGCGTGGTGGGGCGGGCGACCGCCAGCGCCATCGAGCGGGCGCTGGATGCGCGGGTGAAGGGGACTGTGTCCGCGGGCGCGACCGGCGCCGCGGCAGCCGGTGGCGTTGGCGCCGTGCAGTACGGCGTGCCCGACTTCGGCATTCCCGGCCTTGAGGCCTTCCCCGCGCTGGCGGCCGCCGTCTGGGGTGCGCGCGTGGCCTTCCAGTACCGCGACAGCATCGCCGCCGCCCTGCACCTGGCGGCCCCCCGTGTTGCCGCCTGGCTGAGGAGCTTCTGATGCGCGCGCTGTACATCATCGGCCGCGCCATTGTCGTCCTGCTGCTGGTCGTGGTGCTGGTCGCCCTAGCGATCCAGGCGGCCGTTCCGTCCTTCGGGCAGGCGGGCCAGTGCGGCCCGCGCGCTGCTGTCGTGGCGCACCTGGCCGCGAAGTACGGAGAGACCCGCCGGTCGGTGGGGATGGCCGCCAACAGCACGCTGATGGAGGTCTTTGCCAGCACTGCCACCGGCAGCTGGACGATTACCGTCACCACCGCGGGCGGCATGACCTGCCTTGTCGCCAGCGGCGAGAGTTTCGAGCCGGTCGATGAACCGGCCCCCGCCACCGGCATTCCCGGCTGAACCCCCAAGGAGAGACCTGCCATGTTCGACCAGACCAAATCGCTGTTCGCCTCGAAGACCATCTGGGGCGCGCTGCTGGCCATCGCGGCGCCTGTCGTGGGCGTGGCGGGCTACACCATCACGGCGGCCGACCAATCCGAGATCGTCACGCTGGTGACCTCGGCCATGTCGCTGGTCGGCGGCGCGGTGGCGCTGTGGGGGCGCATCACGGCGACGAAGAAGATCGGCTGATGCAGTTTGATCTTTCTGCGTGGCAGGCGATCGGCAGCGCCCTGGCGCTTTTGATCGCACTGTCGACTTCGGTCTGGACCATCTTCTCGGGGCCGTCGAAGGCCAACGCCAAGCGGATCGAGGATCACGCGAAGGCGACCGATGACCGGTTTTCGGAAGGACGGCAGCGGATGGACCGGCACGACGCGCGGATCGCGCGACTGGAGCAGTCGCTGGATGCGATGCCCACGAAGGACGACATGCACGCGGTGCAGCTGGCCGTCGAGGGGATGAAGGGGCAGCTCGGGATCATGGCCGCGCAGATGGGCGGGCAGAAGGACATCATGGAACGGCTGGAATCCATCGTGACGCGCCACGAGGAGCATCTGCTGGACGGGGGCAAGCGGTGAGCGACTATGACGCCCGGCGGCGCGAGCATGCCCGCCTGACCATCCTCAAGTCGCTGGCGGCGCAGGTCGACGAGCGGCTGAACTCGGCGCTGATCCAGGCCGACCTGGAGCGGTTCGAGGGCATCGCGGTCGAGCGGCAATGGGTGCATGCCGAGCTGGACTGGCTGGCGTCGATGGAAGCGGTGTGGCTGCTGAAGCCCGAGGGCGCGTCGGTGGTGATCGCCACGCTGACCGAGAAGGGTGCGCGGCACCTGAAGCGCGCTGTCGCCATCCCGGGCATCGCGCGCCCCGACCGGCCGGGCTGACCATGGCAGAGGGCCGGGGGCAGCTGACGGCGTTCGAGCTGATGCCGCGCGAGGCGGGCGACATCGTCGACTGGGCCTCGGCCGAGCTGGCGCAGCGCGAACGCACGCAGGTCGACATCTATGCCGAGTTCGTGTCGAGGTGCCAGGCGCTGATGGCCGAGCGGCGGGGCGAGCTGGAGTTCGTGATCCCGTCCTTCTCGAGCTTCAACCGGCATTCGATCCGGCAGGCGCGGCAGACCCGGCGGCTGGACGAGACCCGAGCAATCACCCGGGCGCTGGCCGACCGGCACGACGCCAAGGCCAGCGATGACCTGACCGTCCTGTCGGCCGAGCTGATCAAGAGCGCGGTCTTCTATGCCCTGGGCGACAGCCAGGACGCGCTGGAGGCAAAGGACATCAAGGCGCTGGCCGAGGCGCTGCGCGCCGCGCAAGGGGCGCAGAACCTGTCGTCCGACCGCAAGGCCAAGGAAGACAAGCGCACGGCCGAGCGGCTGTCGGAGGCCGTGGACGAGGTGCGCAAGGCGCGCGGCATGTCGGCCGAGACGGCCGAGACGATCAAGGCGCAGATCCTTGGCATCGCGCTGACACCCGAGGCGGCGCGATGACCGCCCCTGTCACCGAAGCGGACTGGGCGCGCCTGCGGGCGGAATCGACCGCGGTCATGCCCGATGTCGTGGCCAAGGTCGGGCTGCCGGCCGTCCTTCTGCCCTACCAGCGCCGGGTGGTCGGGCTGCTGGACAGTTCGGCAATGCCGGTGCTTTTCGTGGAGAAGAGCCGCCGCATCGGGCTGACCTGGGGGCTGGCGGCCTATGCCGTGCTGCGGGCCGGGCGGCGCAAGGCGGCGGGCGGGATGGACGTGATGTACATCAGCTATGCCCGCGAGATGACGCGCGAGTTCGTCGACGCCTGCGCCATGTGGGCCCGCGCCTTCGACATTGCCGCGGGTGCCGCCGAGGAGGTGCTGTTCGAGAAGGGCGACGGCGACAAGGCGATCAACGCCTTCCGCATCCGGTTCGATTCCGGCTTCGAGATCATCGCGCTGTCCTCGGCCCCGCGCGGCCTGCGCGGCAAGCAGGGCGTGGTGATCATCGACGAGGCGGCCTTTGTCGATGACCTTGAAGCCCTTCTGAAAGCCGCGCTCGCGTTCCTGATGTGGGGTGGTCAGGTGGTGGTGTGTTCCACCCACCTGGGCGCGGAAAATCCCTTCAATGCCCAGATTCAGGAAATCCTGGCGCAGCGGTCGAAGTTCGGCCATGTCCGGATCACCTTTGACGACGCGCTGAAGGACGGACTGTTCCAGCGCATCTGCCTGGTCACCGGCAAGGCGTGGTCGCCCGAGGCCGAAGCCGCCTGGCGCCAGTCGATGATGGACTTCTACCGCGACAACGCGGACGAGGAACTGTATTGCGTGCCGTCGCTGACCTCGGGCGCCTGGCTGCCGTCGCCGCTGATCGAGGCGCGGATGACCGAAACGGCCAAGGTGCTGCGGCTGGAACTGCCGCGGGATTTCCTGCACCGCTCGAAGCTCGAGCGGGATTCGATGATGGCGCCGTTCCTGGAGGAGCTGCAGGAGCAGCTTGAGGCGCTGGATCTGACGCCGCGCTTTGCCTTCGGGTCGGACTTTGCCCGCCACGTCGACCTGACCGCCAGTTCGCTGTTGGCGATCGAGGCGAACCTGCGGCGGCGCGAGGCGCTGGCCTACGAGCTGCGCGGCGTGCCCGGCGACGAGCAGAAGCTGATCGCCAGGCGGGTCATGGGCCACGTCCGGTCGCGGCTGGTCGCCGCGGCCTTTGACGCGACCGGCATGGGCTGGACGGTGGCCGAGGACCTCGGCCGCATCTTCGGGCTGCGCGAGGACCCGCTGTCGGGCTCGGGCCTCGTGATCGCGGTGAAGTTCACCGAGGAGTGGTACCGGCTGGAGATGCCGCCGCTGAAGGCCGCGTTCGAGGACGACATGATCCGGCTGATCAAGGACTCCGACCACCTGTCGGATCTGCGCGCGGTCAAGCTGGTCCGCGGCATCGCCCGTGTGCCCGCCCTGCGCGAGGGCGAGACGGGCCGCAAGCGGCACGGCGACCATGCCATCGGCCTGGCGCTGGCGCATTGGGCCAGCCGCCTGCCCTGGGGCGAATACGCCTACCGCCCCGTGACGCAAGGCGCGGCGGCGGGGCGGGGGTTCATGTTTGCCGAGAGCGACGACGGCCGGTCGGGCACCTGGCGCCAGCCGCTGGGCGCCCGCCTGCGCGGCGGGATCATGTAAGGAGAGAGCTATGCCGAAAATCCATACCGATGTGCCGCTGGTGCCGGGCGCCGTCACGGCGCTGACCCCGGGCGATCCGAAGGTGTCCGCCCGCGTCCAGGCGCGCGGCGCGGGATCGGTCCTGGTGCAGGCGACGGTCGCGAACGTGGCGCCCACGCCCGCGCAGATGATTGGCGGCCTGGAATGCCAGGGTGGCTACACGGCGGGCCTCGACGCGGGCACGCCCCTGTCGACGCATTTCCCCGGGGTGCTCGATTCCGGCCAGGCGGGCTATCTCTGGGGGCTGACGCAGAGCCGCGACATGCTCGCCTCGGTCAGCTGTGCGTGAGGCCGTCCGCCATGCCGCGCGGCTGACACGTGCGCCGCGCGGGTGGCGCCGGTCGGGTGGCCTCACGCCCGTTCCCGTTGTCATCACCTTCGGGCAGTCCAACAGCACCGGCGCGCGCAATGACGCGACCGAAATCACCGGTCACCCTGGCCTTGCGTCCAGCGCTCGCGCCAAAATCTGGGATGCGCCGACGGGGACGATCCGGACGCTGGTGCCCGGCATCATGGAAGCCCAACCCGGCATCGGGTTCATCGACCCGGCGTTCACGAACACCGTCGGCTGGAAGGGCGAGTTCGACCGGTTCTGGCTGCGCGACAACCCGAGCGGCACGATCTATCATTTCGGGTTCAGCATCGGCGGATCGCGGTTCACGAACGCCTCGCCGACCTTCGGCGCCGTGGCGAACTGGGGGCCGGGCGTATCCGGCGGCTGCCGCGAGGCGATGCTGACGCAGTGGACCGCGTTCAAGGCGGCGCTGGCGGCGGAAGGCAAGGTGCCCAGCGTCAGCTACATGGTCACCGACCTGGGCTATTCGTCGGCGACAGACAACACCGAGGCGGCGGCCTATCAGGCGGACATGACGGCGCTGATCGCCTGGGTTCGCGCGAACATCGGCTCGGCCACATCGCGGCTGACCATCGCGCGCCTGCCTGCATCCATCGGCGGCATCCCGAGCAACCTTGCCACGCTGCGGGCGGCGCAGGCGGCGATTGCTGCGGCGGACGCCTACACCGACCTGATCTATATGGACGATGCGCAGTACGCCCCCGGCGCTGCGGATGGTGTCCACCTGTCGGCGGCGCAGCACATGCTTCAGGGCGAGCGGTTCTATTGCCGGTTCGCCAACCGCGATCATCCGATGGACGACCTCGTCAACGGCAGCGCGATCTTTCCGACCGACCTGTATCGCCCCGGCGACTGGCGCAACACGGTCGTGTCGGGTGCGGTTGATACCGTGTTCGACGGGATCAGGGGCATCGTCGCCCCGCGCCCGTTTTCGCAGGGCGTGGCGGGCGCCCGCCCGGTGCTGGTGACGGAAACCACGGGCGACGGGCTGAGCCTGCGCGTGGCCGCCTTCGACGGGGTGGATGACAAGCTGGTCTGCACCACCGGCCTGACCAACGGGCGGTCCGCGTGGGGTCTGATCGCGGCGATGCGGGTCACGACGCCGGGCAGCGGGGCGGGCGCGCCCATCGGGCAGGGCGCTGCGGGAAACATTTTCCCGTTCACCGCGCTGCGGGTCAATGCCGCCGGACGGGCGGAATGGTTTGCGCGCAACAATGCCGATGTGGTGACCGGGCCGACCGAGCTTGCGACGGCGGCGGCAGGCGGCAACGTGCTGCGGCACTTCGCGCAGGCCTCGGATGCGGCGGGCGTCACCGGCACGGTGGACGGGGTGACCGGCGCGAAGGTGCCTTACGCGGGCGGCGCGTTCGGGACGGCCGATCTCGACCGCACTTCGCTGGGCGTCTTGTTCTACGGCGGCGGCGACCTGTTCTTCGCGGCCTGCGGCATCGCCGAGTTCTGGTTCACCAACACCACGCCCGACGCGGCCTATCTGGCGAAGGCGCGGGCCTGGAACCAGTGGCGCTGGGGGACGGCGGCATGACGGCCGCCGAAGCCGTTGACCGCTGGCCCGGCCTGACGCGGCGCCCCGCCGTGGCTGCGGCAATCCTCGTGTCGGCACAGGGCAGGGTTGTCGAGATCGACACGCTGATCGAGCGCATCTTCGACGAGACCGGCGGCCCCGCACGGATCCCGAGGGTGACCATCCGCGCGCGGACCCGCCACATGGAAGGAAGCTGACATGGACCTGTCCCCGCGCCTGCTGGGCCCCGACGGGCAACCGCACGTCCGCCCGACGACCGCGAGCCTGAAGACCGCCAGCCTGAAGGCCGAGATCGCGCGGCCGATGTTCGGGTCGGTGCGCAGCCCGGTCACGGGCTATCCCGCCGACGGCCTGACGCCCGCGCGGCTGGGCGGCATCCTGCGCGAGGCCGACGCGGGCGAGCCGGTGCGGTATCTGGAACTGCTCGAATTCGCCGAGGAGCGCGACCCGCATTACGCGGGCGTCATGGCCACCCGGCGGCGATCGGTCACGCAGCTGCCCATCCTGGTCGAGCCCGCGTCCGACGCCCCCGAGGACGAGGCCGACGCCGAGATTGTCCGCGCCTGGCTGAAGCGCGACGAGCTGGCGGACGAGCTGTTCGACATCCTCGACTGCCTGCCGAAGGGGTTTTCCTTTACCGAGATCGTCTGGGACAACCCGGGCGGCGTGTGGGAGCCCGCGCGCCTGGTGCGCCGCGACCCGCGCTGGTTCCGCTTTGCCCGCGACGATCTGGAGACGCCGGTGATGCTGGGCGATTCCGGTGCCGAGCTGGCCCTGCCGCCGGCCAAGTTCATCCATGCCCGGATCGGCGCCAAGTCGGGCCTGCCGCTGCGGTCGGGTCTGGGGCGGATCGCGCTGTGGTCTTACCTGTTCAAGAAGTTCACCGAACGCGACGCGCAGATCTTCATCCAGACCTACGGCCAGCCGCTGCGGGTGGGCAAGTTCGGCCCCGGCGCGTCGGAGGCCGACAAGGACACGCTGTTCCGGGCGGTGGCGAACATCGCGGGCGACTGCGCGGCGATCATCCCCGAGGCCATGACGGTCGAGTTCATCCAGTCGGGCCAGCTGTCGGCGACGGGCGAGCTGTACACCGCACGGCTGAACTGGATCGACCAGCAGGTGTCAAAGCTGGTGCTGGGCCAGACCGCCACGACCGACGCGGTCACCGGCGGGCTGGGCTCGGGCAAGGAGCACCGGCAGGTGCAGGAGGACATCGAGCGCGCCGATGCCCGCGCGCTGGCCGCGATCCTGAACCGCGACCTGATCCGTCCCTGGTTCCGACTGAACCGCGGTGCGGCGTTCAACCGGTTCCCGCGGCTGAAGATCGAGCGGCCCGAGGAGGAAAACCTCAAGGCGCTGGCCGAGGCGCTGTCGCCGTTCATCGACCGCGGCCTGCGCGTTCCGGAAAACTGGGTCCGCGACAAGTTCGGCGTGCCCGAGCCGCAGGGCGACGAGGCCGTCCTCGGACCGGCGGCGGGGCCGGATTCGGGGCCGGATTCGGGGGGCGACACCCCGCCGGGCGACCCTGCACCCGACCCCGCGGCGGCAGGACGCGCGTTAAAGCGGAAACGAGCCGTTTTTAAAGGTGGTGCGCCCCTTGCGCGGGGGAAGACCGCCCCCGAAGCCGAAGGCGCCCCACGGGGCAAAAATCGGGGGGTTCTGACCATGGCCGCAGAGGGGCCGGTGGGTGCGCCGGACTTGATGGCGCTGCTTGCCGATCGGATGGCGGTGGAGGCAGGGGATGCGGTCGGCAGCATGATGCTGAAGGTCGAGGCCATGGTCGACGCGGCGGGGTCGATGGAAGAGCTGTCGGCAATGTTGGTCGCAGGGTTCGGCGAGGTCGATGATGCGGCGTTGCGGGCCGCGCTTGGGCGCGGGTTCGTGGCCGCGTTCCTGGCCGGGCGTGCCGCGGCGGAGGGAGACAGCGCCGGTGGCTGACCCGAACCTGTCGGCGATTCTGGGTCAGCCGTTCCGCGAACAGGTGGCGGCGCTGCGCCTTCGCTTCGCGGACCTGCGCGACACGAAGGCGTGGGATGACCTGTGGCAGGCGCAGCATGACCGGGCGTTCATGGTGGCCGGAGCGACGAAGGCCGATGCCCTGGTCGATATCGCCGCGGCGGTGAACCGGGAGCGGTCGGAGGGGCTTGGTCTTGAGTGGTTCCGCAAGGAGTTCCGGCGGATCGTCGAGACGCGCGGCTGGCATGGCTGGACCGGCGAAGGCACCGCCGCGGGCGAGGCATGGCGGACGCGGGTCATCTGGCAGACGAATGTTGCCACGACCTTCGCCGCCGGGCGGCGGGCGCAGCTTTTCAAGGGGAACTTCCGCTTCTGGATCTACAAGCACGGTGACAGCCTGAAGCCACGCCCGCACCACCTGGCACTGGACGGCATCGCGCTGCCGCCGGACCACCCGTTCTGGGCCACGCATTCACCGCCGAACGGCTGGGGGTGCAGCTGTTTCGTGGTGGGGGCCAACACGGCCGCCGGGGTGCGCCGCCGGGGCGGCGACCCGGACAAGCAACTGCCGGAAGGCTGGGACCGCATCGATCCCCGGACGGGCGCGCCCAAGGGCATCGACAAGGGCTGGGCCTATGCGCCGGGCGCCACCGTGTCCGACATGGTGCAGGCGCTGGTGCCGAAGCTGGACCTTCTGCCCCCGCAGCCCTCCGTCGCGCTGATCCAGGACTGGCTGCGGCTGCCATCGTTCGAGCGGTGGCTCCGGACCCCGGAGGGCAACTGGCCTCTGGCCCGCCTGTCCGATGCGGATGCCCAGGCCATCGGCGCCGGGCCACGGGTGGCCGTCCTGTCGCCCGAGACCGCAGGGAAGCAGGTGCGCGAGCACCCCGAGCTGACACCTGCCGATTACGCCCTGGTGCAGCAGACCGTCACAAGTCCGACCCACCGCGTGCAGGACGGGCCGCGGTCGATCATCTTCATCCTGGTCGAGCCGGGGCCGGAGCGCGGCGGGATCGTCACGGTGGTGAAGGCGACCGTCAGCGGCGATGGGCTGTTCGTCACCAGCCTGCGGCGCCTGTCGCGCGACGAGGCGCGACGTGACGCCACCATCGGCGCCCTGCTTGCGAAAGGGCGATGATGGGACCGCACCTGACCGGTCCCGCGGGTCGTGCCCGGTGGCTCCCCTCCCCACCGCGAAGGCGCGGATTGCGCCCCGGCCAGTCAATGTCCTGGCCAACCTTCGGGGTCAGGTGCCCCTTCAGAAACTTCCGGGAGAATTTGCTGCACGTCCTTCTGACAAACATAGGCCCGATGACGCCGCCGCGCAACCGCGTCTGAAACCGACCGCCCGGCCCCGGCAGGAAAGGACTTCACCTTGATCACCATCAGACTGGACGAGGGCGAGGTCACGGCGCGCCTGGCCGACGCATCGCGCAGGCTGACCGACATGTCGGACCTTATGGCGGACATTGCCGACGGGCTGTTCCTGTCGACCCGCAAGCGGTTCGCCAGCGGCACCGACCCCGAGGGCAACGCCTGGGTGCCGCGGTCGCAGGCGACGCTGGACCGCTACGCGTCGATGAAGCCGCCGCGCCGCCCGGGACCGCATCCGCTGACGGTGTCGACCGGGCTGATGCGGTCGATCCATCCGTTCTCCGGGCCTGACCACGCCGGGGTCGGATCGTCGCAGATTTACGCCGCGGCGATGCAGTTCGGTGCGGCGCAAGGCCAGTTCGGCGCCGCCATCGGCAAGGACAAGCGTGGACGCGACTATTTCCACCCGATCCCCTGGGGCAATATTCCGGCACGTCCGTTCCTTGGCCTGTCGGCGCAGGACCGGACCGAGGTCATCGCCACCACCGCCGAGCACCTGTCCGGGGTGGCAGACCCCGGTTGACGCGGCCTTGAACGCCCGTTGAAACGGCCTTCGAAGGGCGCTTGACGGATCGGCCGACGGGCGGGCAGGCTGCAGGAAGGGCGCGGCCCGCGAACACCGCAACCGGTTGTGGATGTATCGCCCCGGCCCGCGCTGCGATGGTCCGGGCATGCCCGACCCCAACCGCCCCCAGATTGCGCTTGCCGCCGCCATGGACCTGCCCGAGGGGCAGGACGTGCCTGACTGGGTGCACCTGCTGCCCGCGGTTGGCGCCGACATTCACACCTTCGACGGCCGCGGCCCCTACCGGGTCGAGGATGCCGCGGCGGTGATTGCCGCGTCCTTCGCCGCCGACCCGCGCGACGCGACCGGTCTGATCCTGGACGAGAACCACGCGCAGGACCTGGCCGCGCATCTGGGCCTGTCGTCGCCCGCCCGCGGCAAGATCACCGAGATGGAAGCGCGCGCCGACGGCATCTGGGGGCGCGTCGCCTGGAACCGCGCGGGGCGCGAGCTGGTGGCCGACCGCGCCTATCGCGGCATCAGCCCGACTTTTGTGCATGACGCCGCGGGGCGCGTGATCCGCGTTCTGCGCGCCAGCCTTGTGAACAACCCGAACCTGCGTGGCCTGACCGCGCTGAACATGGAGACCGGCATGTCCTTTACTGCCCGCCTGGCCGAAGCGCTGGGCAAGCCTGCCACCGCGACCGAGGACGAGCTGCTTGCAGCCGCCCGCACCGCCGCGGCCACCACCGCGCTGCAATCGTCGCTGGCCGAGATCGGCACCGCGCTGGGCGTCGAGGGCGGCAACGCCGGGTCGATCCTGGCGGCCGCGCGCATCCTGAAGGCCAGTGCTGCCGACCTGACCGCGCTGCAGGCCGAGAATGCGGCCTTCAAGGCGGCGGCGAAGCGGTCGAAGGCGGAGGCCTTCATCGACCAGGCGATCCGCGAGAAGCGGTCGGGCGTCAGCGCCGCGAACCGCGAGGAGATGATCTCCAGCCACATGGAGAACCCGGCCTTCGTCGAGAAGATGATCTCCGCGCAGCCGCAGCTGGGCGAGATCGCCCACCTTGGCGGCACGCCGCCCGGCGCGGGTGCGCTGGCGGTCGCGCTGTCGGCCGACCAGGAGGCTGCGGCCAAGGCGCTGGGCATCTCCAAGGCTGACTACCTGAAAACCCTCAACGCCGAGAAGGAGGCCAGCTGATGGTTGCACTGACTGCCGACCGGAATACACCCCGTGCCGAGGGCGATGAACGTTCCGGCGTCATGGGGGCCAACCAGGCGATCTTCATGGGCGCGATTGTCATGCGCAACGCCTCGGGTCACCTGATTGAAGGCGCCACCGCCACCGGCAGCTTTGGCGCGGGTATCGCGCTGGAGCGCGGCGCCAGCACCACCGCGGGTGTGACGCCGATCCGGTACCGCCCCGGCATCTTCCGCTTCGCCAACAGCTCGGCCGGTGACCTGATCGCCGTCGCTGACGTCGGGGCGGTCTGCTATATCGTCGACGACCAGACCGTCGCCAAGACGAACGGGTCCGCGACCCGTTCCCCGGCAGGCGTGATCGACAGCGTCGACTCCCTCGGCGTCTGGGTTCGTTTCGACGAATCCCTGACGCGCGCCATGCTGTCGTAAGGAGCTGCGCCCGTGCTGATCAACACCGCAAACCTGGACGCCCTGCGCGTCGGCTATTCCATCTTGTTCAAGGGCGGCCTGTCGCAGGCGACGTCGGACTATGCCCGCATCGCCACTGTCGTGCCCGCGAGCACCCGCGAGCAGAAGTATGGCTGGCTGGGCAAGCTGCCGAACGTCCGCGAATGGATCGGGCCTCGCGCCATCCAGAACCTGATGCTGTCGGACTACAGCATCAAGGAGAAGGCGCTGGAACTGACCCTCGGCGTCGACAAGGACGACATCGAGACGGACAACCTCGGCCACTACTCGACGCTATTCACCGAAATGGGCATGTCGACCGGGTCGCAGTGGGACCTGATGGTCTTCCAGGCGCTGGCTGCCGGGTTCGCCACCAACTGCTACGACGGCCAGTTCTTCTTCGACACCGACCACCCGGTGCTGGACGCCAACGGCGCCGTCACCAGCGTGGCGAACACCGACGGCGGGTCCGGCCCGGCCTGGTTTCTGATGGACGTGTCCCGCGCGGTCAAGCCGATCATCCTGCAGAAGCGCAAGGACTTCGAGTTCGTGTCGCTGGTCAATCCCGGCGACGAGCGCGTCTTCATGAACAAAGAGTTCGTGTACGGCGCCGACGCCCGGGCGAACACCGGCTACGGCTTCTGGCAGATGGCCTGGGGGTCGAAGCAGCCGCTGAACGCCACGAACTATGCCGCTGCGCGGGCCGCGATCGGCGGAATGAAGGGCGACTACGGCCGCCCGCTGGGCCTGCGGCCGAACCTTCTGGTCGTGCCGCAGGCGCTGGAAAGCGCCGGTCGCCAGCTGCTGAACAGCGAACACGGCACTGGCGGCGTGACCAACGAATGGAAGGGCACGGCCGAACTGCTGGTCACGTCCTGGCTGTGACCGCTGTCGGTTGAAGCAGCGGGGGCGCGTGGCGCCCCCGTCCTTGAGCCGACAGGAGGTCTGCGATGGCGAGGACGCCGAAACCCAAGACACAGCAGGCGGGCGGCGTGCTGGACGACGCTGCGCCCGTGCAAACCGCCGCCGTAACGGCCGGGGCGGCGGACGGCGCCGGGGCGGGGGCTGACGCCACCACCCCGGCGGGCGTCGACACCGTGCCGGGTGCGGGCGGCCTCATGCTGATCGTCCGGGCGCTGCAGCCGATGCGCCGCCGCGCGGGGCGCGTGTTCACGCCCCAGCCGGTGGAGATCGACGCAGCCGACCTGACGGAAGCGCAGATCGCGGCGTTGCGGAGTGACCCGATGCTGGAGGTTGCGGTTCCGGAGTGAATCCCTGGCGAAAGGAACAGTCGCGAACCTGCGGAAGGGCCACGCACAGAAAAGGCCGCCAGCAGGCGTTCCGAGTAGGCGAGCCCGGCGCGGACCGGGACTGAACGTCGGAGGACGGGCGTGACAGGCCGGAGAGACGGCCACCCTTTTGAGGAGACCGGATGTGACCGCCGAAGTTGTTGTCAGGGCCGCTGCCCGCCCCGTGGTGATCGTCGCGCTGTCGCCGCTGGGCGGCAGCATGGGCGTTCTGGCCGAGGTGGCGCCGCACACGGAGTACCGGGCCTTCGTGCACGGCACGCAGGAGCTGCTGGTCTCGGAGCAGGTCGATGTGCCGTCATCGGGCGAGCCGATCCTGCAGTTCTTCGCCTGGGCGCACCTGCCGGAGAATCTGCAGGTGGTGTCGCGGCCCTTTGCCGCGCTGGCGGCGCTGATCGTGTCGCTGTGCCCGCGCAATGCCGAACGTTCGGTCGCCCTGCGCAAGCTTCTGGAAGCCAAGGACGCCGCGGTGCGCGCGGCGCTGATGACCTGATGCCCTACGCCACCCTTGCCACCCTGACCGACCGCTACGGCCTGGCCGCGTTGGTCAGCCTGACCGATCGCGGCACGGTGGCGACCGGGGCGGTGGACCCGGCGGTGGTGGACCGGGCGCTGGCCGATGCCGACGCGCTGGTCGACGGCTATCTGGCCGGGCGGTATGTCCTGCCGCTGGAGGCGGCGCCGCCGCTGCTGACGGCGATCGCCGCCGCCGTCGCCTTCTACAGCCTGCACATCGGGTCGCCCGACGACAAGGTGCGCAAGGACTATGACGACGCCCTGCGCCAGCTGCGCGACATCGCCGACGGGCGGCTGCGGCTGCCGGTGGCGGGGGTCGAGCCTGCGGTGACCGGCGGCAGCGGCGTGGTCACCACCGACCGCCCCCGGCCGATGACGGCCGAGAACCTGACGGGGTTCGTCTGATGGGGCTGTGCGCCGACATCATCACCCGGCTGCAGGGCCTGACGGTGGACGGCCAGGCCATCCTGGCGGGCCGCGTGGCCGGGGCCGCGGCGCTGGCCGCGCTGCAGAAAAGCAACCTTTTCCCGCAGGTCACGCCCGCCGCCCATGTGGTGCCGCTGGGCATCGAGGGCGGGCAGCCCGACGGCTTTGGCGGCCAGTTCACCCTGCCCGTCACGCGCGGCGCGGCCGTCATCCTGACCGTCCGCACCCACGACGCCACCGGCGGGGCCTGGCTGGACCGGATCGATGATCTGGTCGAGGCCATCATCCTGCGTGTGGCGGGCTGGACGCCGGACAGCGACGCGCGCGGGGTGCTGACCCTGGCCCGCGCCGTGCTGGTCAGTTCCGACCAGGGCACTTTCGTCTACCAGATCGCCTTCGACCTGAAGGACCAGCTGAGGATCACGCCGTGAGCAAACCCCCCGTGAAATCCGCCGACCCCACCGCAGGCATGTCCGACCACGAGGCCGAGATGTGGCGGCGCAACAACCCGCCGAAGGTCGCCCCGGCGGCCCTGCCCACGCCGGGCACATCGGGCACCTTCACGCGCGACCCGGTCACCGGGACGCTGACGGCGGTCGCGGATGCGCCGCCGCCCGCCGCCCCCCTTTCGGAAAAGGAAGCTGACTGATGGCACGCGTCACCCGCAAAAGCCTGTTCGGCACGAAGAACGAGTCGGTCTACGGCAACGACCCGGGCGCCTGGGCTGCCACCGACTTCATCCCCCTGCGTGGCCAGGCGCGCCACCGCATCGTCCGCGACACCGTCGCCCGCCAGATCCTGCGGCCCACCCTGGGCGGGTCGGAACAGATGGTCGCCTCGCGCGCCGGACAGGTGGAGGTCGAGGTCGAGTTCTCGGGCTCGGGCACGGCCGGAACGGCCCCGGCCTGGGGCAAGATGCTGCGCAACTGCGGCATGGCCGAAACCATCACGGCCGCCAACCGCGTGGAATACACCCCGGCCGCGGGCGGCGGGCAGTCGGCCACCAACCGTTACATGATCGACGGGGTGAAGTACGTCTCGCGGGGGGCGCGCGCGAACGTGAAGTTCATGCTGGCGGGATATGAAATCCCGTACATGGCCTTCAGCTACCTGGGCTACGACACGGCCGCCACGGCCGAGGCGCTGATCAACCCGGACTACGCGGCCTTCAGGCGGCCGCTGGTGCTGTCGGACGCGAACGCGGGCGACATCCGCCTTGGCGGCACCTACGCTGCCGGTGTGGTGTCGGGCGGCAACGTGCTGAAAAGCCGGATGCTGGAGATCGACCTGGGCAACACGCTGAGCCACCTGAAGGTGCTGGGCGGCGAGGAGATCGAGATCACCGCCCGCGAGACGGTGGGCAAGATGCAGGTCTTCCTGACCGCCGCCGAAGAGGTGCAGTGGCGCGACGACATCAACAACAACGTCCTGACCAGCCTGGGCTTCAACTTCGGCACCTCGGCCGGCAACCGGGTGACGATCTGGGCGCCTGCTGTCCAGCGGGTGAACCCGCAGCCGTTCGACTACGAGGGCATTCACGGCCTGGAATGCGACCTGCGCCTGCTGCCCTCGGCGCTGGCCGCGAACGACGAACTCTGGATCGTGAGCCGCTGAGATGCCCGGAACGTTCAACGACGCCATCACCGACCTGGACATCCTGCCGCCGTCGCCCGTCGCCGTCACCATCGGTGGCCGGAGCTTTGCCGTCCTGCCGCTGCGGCTGCGCGACTGGCCGCCGATGATCGCCGCCACCGAGGGCGCCTGGGACGACCTGCTGTCGGGTGCCCCGGCGCGGATGATCGCGCAGGAGGCCAGGGTGCGCGCCGCCATCGCGGTGGCGACCGGGGCCGACGCCGACTGGCTGGCCGACCTTTACCCGGCGCAGGTGCTGCGCCTGTTCCGCGTGATCGTCGAGGTCAACCGCGATTTTTTCGGCCGGGCGGTGCTGCCGGAGATGGTCGCGCTGATGCGCGGGTTCGTGCCCGCGGCACCGGCCGCAGCGGCAACACCGGCGGCTGGACCCGCATCGTCGCCTGGCTCGTCACCCGCGGACACCGCTACGACGACGTCCTGACCCTGACGCTGCGCCAGGTTCGCGCGCTGGTCCGCGGCCATCTGCAGGTCGAGACGGAGGACGAGGCGCGCGCGATCCGCGGCACGTGGCTGGCGACGCACGCCAGCGCCGAAGAGCTGGACCGCGCGCTGGACCGCCGCCGGGCGGACGACAGCGACGATGACGGTGGCGATGAGGGTGACGACGACGGCCTGGCCGAGGCCCTGGCGGTCTGGGGCCTGAGACTGGAGGAGTGACGTGAGCGACCTGAAGGTTCGTCTGCTGCTGGAGGCTGAGGCTGCCGCCGCCCTGCGCGCGCTGGAGCAGACGCAGGCCGAACTGCGCGAGGCGGGCGATGCGGCACGCGAGGCCGGGCTGGCGGGCGCCGCGGGTGCCGACCGGCTGGGCGATGCCTTCGACCGCGCGGGCGACCGGGCGCGGTCCGGGTTCCAGGCGGTTGTCGCGGGCGGTGCCGCGGCCGAAAGGTCGAACCTTGCCGTGGCCGGATCGGCGGCGAGTGTCGGTGCCCAGTTCAACGACATCGCCATTATGTGGGCCGCCGGGCAGTCGCCGTTCATGACGGCGATCCAGCAGGGCACGCAGCTGAACCAGATCCTCGGCGGGCAGGGGCTGGCCGGTGCCGCCGCCACCGCCCGCGCCGCCTTTGCGACAATGTTCAACCCGTTCTCGATCGGGCTGATCGCCGCGCTGACGCTGGGTGGCACCTTCGTGCAGTGGCTGTTCGACGCGAGCGAAGGGGCGACGTCGCTGGAGGATCGGCTTGCCGATCTGATGGATGCTCACAAGGCACTGGCAAAGGCGGCCAAGGACAGCGCCGTCGATGAGGCCGAACTCACGAAGGCATTTGGTAGTCAGGCACAGGCGATCCGTGAGCTCAGAGATGAGCAGGAGCGGTTGCAGGCATCGCGCGCTGACCGCGCGGAGACGTCCGTTGCGCGGGGCGTCCCGGACGATATTGCCAGCGGCAACGGATGGCTCGACGGCAATCTCAGCGAAGCCGACGCCGCGGCTGATCTTTTTGAAGTTCAAGGCAACATCGCTCAGGCCATCATGCTCGGGCTGCGCGATGCTGCGCAGCAAGTGGATGAAGCATCGGACCTGTCGGGGCGTATCGCTGCGATGGAGGTGCTTCTCGGTCTTTACCGCGATGCAGCCCGATTGTCGGGCGAGACCTCCGCAGCGGAAGAGAAGCACCTTCTTGACCTTGGTGCGGCCATCCTGTCGATGCGGGAGCGACTGGCGCAGCAAGATGCTGCCCGGCCCCCTGCACAGACCCGTTTTCCTGACGCGCGCGACGGTGATGCCCGCGCCACGGCGCGAGACGATTTCGAGACAAACCAGCGGGCCGCCGATGGTGAACTGCGCGCCGCAACGGCGGAACTGCGCCAGCAGGCCGACCTTCAGGCGCTGGTCGCGCGGTATGGCCGGGATTCGTGGCAGGTGGCCAACGCGCGCGCCACGGCGGAACGGGCGGTCGTGGTGCAGATGCTGGCGGCGTCCGGCGCGGCCGAAACCGTTCGGCAGCAGTACCTGGCCGCCTGGGACGCGGCGAACGGGCTGGCGAACACGCCGGTGGCCAAGGCGGTGTCGGCGGCCGAGGCGGTGGCGCTGCTGCTGGCGGGCAACCTCAACGAGGCGGGCGATGCCGCGAACCGCGTGGCGGGCGCCGACATCGCAGGGGGAATCTCGCGTGCGCTGGGTCCGGCGGCGGCACTGGCGGCGCGGCTGTGGGATGCGGCGGCGGCAGCAGCTGCCGCTTCGGCGCGGTCGGTGGCGCAGGGTGAAGCCGTTGGCGGCGGGCGCGGGCTTGGTCCGCAGGGACCGGCGCTGGACCCTTATGGATTTCGCGACCAACTGAGCAGGCAGAACCGCCCGGCCGTCCCGTCCGGCGGCAGCGCCCGTGGCGGTGGCGGCGGCGGTGGCGGCGCCCCGGCGGGGGACACGGTGGCCAGCCTGCGGGCCGAGGCGGCGGCGGCGCTGGCGGCGCTGGATGTGGCGGTGGCGGCCATCGGCGTGAAGGTCGAGGCGGGGCTGGAAAGCTCGGCCGAGGCGGCGGACGGGGTGGCGGCCGCCAAGGACCGCGCGGCCGACGAGCTGGCCGAGCTGGTGGCGCGGCTGCAGGCGATGGGCCCGGCCGGGCAGGCCGCGGCCGAGCAGCTGCGCGGGTCGCTGGACGGGCTGGTGCCCGCCGCGAACCGACTTTCCGACACGCTTGAAGACGGCTTCAAGGGGCCTTTCGAGGACTTTGTGGCGGGGGCCAGCAGCGCCAAGGACGCCTTTGCCGACTTCGCGGGGTTCATCCAGCGCAAGCTGGCCGAGATCGTCGCCAACCAGGTGTGGGACGGGCTGGTCGGGCCACTTCTGGGCGGGTTTGGCGGCGGCTTCGGTGGCGGCGGTGGCCTTGGCGGCCTGTTCGGCGGCCTGCTTGGCGGGGGCGACCTGTTTGCGGGCCTGTTCGCCAGCGGCGGGGCCCCGCTGTCGTCGATGGCCAACCGCGTGGTGGGCACGCCCACGCTGTTTTCCATGGGCGACGGACGCACCGGCCTGCTGGGCGAGCAAGACGACGAGGCGATCCTGCCGCTGCGCGGGCAGGGCGCGCTGGCCCTGCTGCCGGGCGGTGGCGAGGCGCGGCTGCCGCTGGCGCGCGGCGCGGGCGGCGACCTGGGCATCGTGCTGCCGCCCGACCTGCTGGCGGCGATGCAGCCCTTTGCCCGCGGCGGCGCCCCGCGGTTCGCGGTGCCCGGCGCGCCCGAGTTGCGGCGCGACCTGGGCGGTGCCGCGGCCCCCGCCGCGCCCGGCGGCGGCTTTGGCCCCGCGGCCCCGGCGAAGATCAGCCTGGTGATCAACAACACCGGCGAGCCGGTGCAGGCCGAGGCCGAGGTGCGCCAGCAGGGCGACGACATCACGATCGAGCTGATGATGGAGCGGGTGGACGCCGGGCTGGCGCGCAACCTGCAGACCAACCGCGGGGCGCTGGCCGCGGCGCTGCAGCGCAACTTCGGGCTGCAGAGGCGCGGCCAATGACGCGCCGCTGGCCCGCCACGCTGCCCGTGCCCAGCTGGCCCGAGTACGGCTTCCAGCCGCAGGGCCAGAGCCTGCGCACCGACATGGAGGTGGGCGCCCCCCGCGTGCGCCGCCTGACCCGCGACCGGCGCGACCTGATCTCGCCCGAATGGCGGATGACCGATGCCGAGATGTGGGCGTTCCAGGCCTGGTACTACGATGAGCCGGTGGGCGAGTGGGGCAGCGACAGCCTGACCGGGTGGTCGTTTGTCGGCGCCTCGCGCGCCACGGCGCCGGTTCTGGGCCCGCAGCTGGAGCCGGTGGACGCGCTGGTCGAGGACGGCACCACCGGCCCGCACCGCGCGCAGCGCGCTGCACCCGGCCTTCTGTCGGGCACCACGGCCGTGCTGCATGCAAGCCTGCGGGCGGCGGCTCGCAGCCGGGCCTGGGTGGAGCTGACGGGCCGCGATGCGGTGGCGCGCTATGCCCGCGTCGACCTGGCCGCGGGCACCGTCGACCTGGTGTCGGGCGTGACCGAGGCCACGCTGACATCCCGCGGCAACGGCTGGTGGCGGCTGCGGTTCGTGGTGCCCGCGGGCACCGGGCCGGATGACGCGATGGTGCGCATCGCGGCGATGGATGCGGGCGGGCTCAGCTATGCGGGCACCGGCGCCGCGGCGCTGTCGCTGGCCGAGCTGCAGGTGCGCACGCAGGCCACCAGCCGCGACCTGTTCGTGCCCGCCGCCGCCGACGGCACGGCCCTGGGCGCGGGCGCGGGCAGCGCCTGGTTCTTCACCGATCTGGGCTTTGGCGGCGGGCTGACCCGCGTCGAGGCGCGCTTTGCCGCGCCCTTCGGCGCCAAGCCGCTGCAGGGCCTGAACTGGCAGGTGCGCGGGCAGCTGGAGGTGCGCAATGCCTGATCCCACGCTGTCGGACGCGATCCGCGAGGCCTATGCCAGCGCGCCCGCCGACGAGGTGATCCTGCACACGCTGGAACTGTGGCACCCGGCCTTCAGCGCGCCGATCCGCGTGGTGAAGGGCCACACCGCGCTGGACGCGCGGATCGAGGCCGGGGCGGCGCGCGACGCGGGCGCCGTGGTGACCTTCGCCGCCTACGCCTTCAGCGTGGTGCCGCCCGAGGTGACCAGCGAGGGCGCGCCCGAGATGGTGATCGAGATCGACAACGTCGACCGCGCGATCCTGGCGCAGCTGGACCTGGCCGTGGTGTCGGACGACGCTGTGACGGTGATCTACCGCGCGTACCTTGACCATTCCACCGATGACGGCCCCGAAACGGTGCCGCCGCCCGAAATGGCAATGACGGCGGTCTCGGCCGACCCGTTCCGCCTGCGCGGCACGGCCAGCTTTGCCACGCTTTATGACCGCGCCTTCCCGGCGCTGTTCTATGACCTGGAAACCTTCCCGGGGCTGGCGCCATGAGCAGTGCGGATCATTGGGCCTCTGCAATGATCGGCACGCCCTGGATTGCCGGGGAAAGCGACTGCTGGTCCTTCGCGCGGCGGGTCTGGCGCGAACGCTTCGGCTGGGACGTGCCGCCGCTGGCGGTGGATGCGTCCAGCGCCCGCGCCGGGCGCCGTGCCTTGGCCACCCCGCCCGAGGCCGCGGGCTGGGTGCGGGTGGAACGGCCGGCCGAGGGCGACGCGGTGCTGATGGCGCGCGGCACGCGGCCCTGCCACGTGGGCATCTGGATCGAGCCCGATGGTGCCACGCCAAACGGGTCGGGAGTGCTGCATTCGGTCGAGGGGCCGGGCGTGATCTTCACGCCGTTGTCGGGCCTGAGCGCGCTGGGCTGGCACGTGACCGGGTTCTGGAGGCGCGCGTGAAAGCGACCGTTGAATACCGCGCCAACCCCTTCGCGCCGTCCGAGGCACGGGTGGTCACGCTGCGGTCGCGCGCGCGGCTTTCACGCCTGGCCCCGCGCGGCCGGGCGCCGGTGATCGCGCTGGTCAACGGGGTGCCGGTCTTGCGCACCAACCGCGGCTGGCAGCGGCGGCGGCTGGCCGACGGCGACCGGGTGGTGTTCGCCACCCTGCCGCGCGGCGGCGGCGGAGGGGGCGGGTCGAACCCGCTGCGGCTGTTCCTGCAGATCGCGCTGATTGCCGTGGCCGGGCCGCTGGCGCTGGGGGGTACGCTGGCAGGCGCGTTCGGGATTACGCTCGGCCAGGCGCAGGCGGGCATCCTGCTGGTCGGGTCCGCCCTGATCAATGCCGCCCTGCCGGTGCCGCAGCCGGGCCAGGGGCCGCAGGCCAGCCCCACCTACAGCTTGCAGGCGCAAGGCAACGCCGCGCGGGTGGGGGCGCCGATTCCGGTGCAGTACGGCCGCGTGCTGGCCTACCCCGATTTCGCGGCCACGCCCTATGCCGAATACGCGGGCGAGGACCAGTACCTGTATCAGCTCCTGTGCCTGGGCGCGGGCGAGTACGAGGTCGAGGAGGTGCGGATCGAGGACACGCCGATCTCCTCGTTCACCGAGATCGAGACGCAGGTGGTGGGCCCTGGCGGCCAGGTCACGCTGTTCCCGACCCAGGTGGTGACCTCGGTCGAGGTGGCGGGGCAGGAAATGCCGGGGCGGCTGGCCGCCACCTGGTCGCGCAGCGGCACCACCATTACCGTCACCAGCGTGGCGCACGGGCTGGCCTCGGGGCAGGCGGTGAACCTGGCCTTCACCACCGGCGGCGGGCCGTCGGGCACCTATGCCATCGCCACCGTGCCCGGCGCCGACACCTTTACCGTCACCACGGCCGCCACCGGCACGGCCGGGGACTGCACGGTCGACACGCTGGTGGGCGGGCTGAACGGCTTTGTCGCCAGCGCGGCCGGGCAGGTGGCGCACCGGCTGGGCATCGACCTGGCCTTCCCCTTCGGCCTCTACAACCCCGATGCCAGCGGGGACCTGAACGCGGTGGCCGTGCCGGTGGTGATCGAGGCGCAGCGCATCGATGACAGCGGCGCCGCGCTGGGCGGCTGGGCCGCCATCCTGACCGAAACCGTCGAGGCCAAGACGGCCACGCCGGTGCGCCGCAGCTTTGTGGTGACGCTGGGCACGCCCGGGCGGTACCGCGTGCGCGCCCGCCGCATCAGCGCCGCGGGGCAGTACGACCAGGTGATCTGGGCGGGCCTGCGCGCCTATCTGGCCGAAGAGCAGGACTTCGGCCCGGTCACGCTGATCGCGCTGCGCATGCGGGCGACCAACAACCTGAGCCTTCAGGCCAGCCGCCGCGTGGCCGTGATCGCCACCCGCAAGCTGCCGGTCTGGAACGGCACGAGCTGGTCGGCGCCGGTGGCCACGCGGTCCATCGCCTGGGCCATCGCCGACGCCGCGCGCAACGCCGACTACGGCGCGGGCCGTGCCGACGCCAAGGTCGACCTGGCGGCACTTCTGGCGCTGGACGCCGTCTGGGCGGCCCGCGGCGACACCTTCAGCTTCCGGTTCGACCAGGGCGGCACCTGGTGGGACGCGGTGCAGCGCATTGCCGCAGCGGGCCGCGCCCGGGCCTACATGCAGGGCGGCATCCTGCGGATCGCCCGCGACGCGCCGCAGACGGTGCCGGTGGCCCTGTACTCCATGCGCAACATCGTGAAGGGCAGCTTCCGCATCGACTATGTCCTGCCGCAGGCCGACGCGAGCCCGGCGCTGGACGTGCACTACTTCGACAGCGCCACCTGGGCGCCGCAGCGCGAGCGCATCGTGCTGTTCGGCGCAGGGTCCGGCCAGCCCGCGCGGCTGGCGCTGGACGGCGTGGACAACCGCCCGCAGGCCGTGCGCGAGGGGCGATACCATGCGGCCGCCGCCCGCTACCGCCGCCGCGTCGTGTTCTTCGAGACCGAGATGGAGGGCTTCATCCCCTCGGTGCTGGACCTGATCGCGATCCAGCACGACATGCCCGGATGGGGCGCGCAGGCCGAGGTGCGGGGCTGGGACGCCGCCACCCGCACGCTGACCCTGACCGAACCGGTCGAGGCCGGGGCGCAGACGGTGGTGGCGCTGCGCCGCCCCGACGGCACGCCCTGGGGGCCGGTGGCGGTGGTGCAGGGCGCCACGCCGCACCAGCTGGTGCTGGCGTCATTGCCCGACTTCACCCCGGCCACGGCGCAGGACCGCGAGCGCACGCACGCGGCGATCGGGACGTCGCAGACCTGGGCGATGACCGCGCGGTTCCTCAGCGCCCGGCCGCGTGGCCAGGGCCGTGTGGCGATCGAGGCGGTGGCCGAGGACCCCGCCGTGCACGCGGCCGAGCTGGGCGTGGCCCTGCCGCCGCGCCGCGCGTCCGACCTGCCGCGGCGGTTTACCCAGCCGGTGGTCGCCGGGCTGTTCGCGCGGCCGGTGCCGGGGGATGCCACCCTGGCCACCATCGGCTGGCGCCCGGCGCCCGGCGCCGACACCTACCACGTCGAGCTGGCCGAAGGGCTGGACCCGCTGGACCCGCAGGCCGCCTGGACGCGCATTGCCGACACCTCGGCCGCCACCGCGATGGTGGTGCTGCTGCACGCCCGCCGCACCATGATCCGGGTGCGCGGCATGGGCCTGGCGGCCGGGCCCTGGACGGCCGCGACCGTCGGCTCGCTGATCACCGAATTCTGGAACCCCGCGCCGTCGACGTCGATGTGGACGACGGACGGCACGCCCATGTGGAGCAGCTGATGACCGCCCTGCCGTCTGCCAGTGATTTCACCGGATCGACCCGCACCGAAGGCCAGGTGAAGGCCGCCCTGACCGACCTGCGCGGCTTCCTGGCCGACCTGTTCGGCACCGACGGCACCGCGCAGACGGCGCAGGCCACGCTGGGCGCGCTGGCCGCGCAGACCGTGGACGTGACCGCCAGCACCACCGTCACCGCCGCCGACCGAGGGCGTATCCTGCGCGTCACCGCCACCGCCACGCTGACGCTGCCCGCGCTGTCGGCCGTGCCCGCGGGCTGGACCGTGATCATCCGCTGTTCGGCGGGCGGCACGGCCACGGTGAATGCCGCCGGGTCGGACCTGATCACGGGCGCGGGCAGCGTCACCCTGCGCCCCTCGACCTGGCTGGTGATCAGCGCCATGGCCAGCCAGTGGGTGACCTGGGGCGCGGGCGGCGCGGTGGACGCGGCCCCCGGCACGGCCGCCCTGCCGGGCGTGTTCTTCTCCGGCGATCCCGACAGCGGCATGTACTGGGTGGGCGCCAACCAGATCGGCTGGGCCACCGGCGGCGTGCAGCGGCTCTTGCTGTCCACCACCGCGCTGACGGCCACGCTGCCGGTGCTGGCCCCCGCTGGCAGCGCCGCCGCCCCGGCCTTCAGCTTCTCGGGCGACGTGAACACCGGCATGCTGTCACCGGGCGCCGATCAGATCGGCTGGGCGACGGGCGGCACGCAGCGGCTGTTGCTGTCCACCACGGCGCTGACGCCCACGGTTCCGGTGCTGGCGTCGTCGGGCAGCGCGACGGCACCTTCGCTGTCTTTCTCGGGCGACACGAACACGGGCATGTTCTCGCTTGGCGCCGATGTCATCGGCTTTGCCACCAACGGCTTCGAGCGCATGCGGGTCGGCAACAACGGCCTGCAGATCGGCGACCCGGTGGGAACGGGGGTCTTCGGCCTGCTGCGGGTGGCCGGGCCCAGCAGCGGCGGCGCGGCCACCGTCCACGTCTCGGCCTACGGCGCCGATGCCAGCGGCCCGGCCCTACGCCTCGGCAAATCGCGGACGGCGGCCCTGGGCGGCGTCGACATCGTGCAGCCGAACGACGTGCTGGGCAGCATCAACTTTCTCGGGGCGGACGGCAGCACGATCAACAACCTCGGCGCCGACATCGTCTCGGTGGTCACCGGAACGCCCGCCACGGCGGACATCCGGTCCAACATCCGCCTGCGCACGCGGGGCGACACCGGCGTGCAGGACCGTCTGGCGGTCAATGACGTGCAGGTGGCGGTGACCGGACGCCTGACGGTGAACAGCGCGGTGGCGAACGCCGTCCAGGTGACGGTCGCCGACGATGCCGTCACCACGTTCACGCCCGCCCGCACCGGGGGCTATCTGCTGATGACGGCCGGAGGCAACGTGGGTGGCGCCATCACCAGCGAGCCGCATTCCGCGACGGTGTTCTTCGACGTCGGGTCCACGGCCGCGTTCTGCGCCCGCAACACCGGCACCGCCGGTCTGGGCGCCCAGGTCGACTGCGTCACCGGCACGACCCTGACCGGCACCACCGGCACCGACGGCAACGTGACGGTATCCGCCCGCACCGATGGCACGCTGATGCTGGAAAACCGCTCCGGGTCGTCCCGGACCTTTACCCTGTGGGTGCTGTGATGACCCTGAACCCCCTCGACATCATCGCCGCCGAGGAAGGCTTTGTCGTGCCCGACAGCGCGGGCCAGTTCTGGCACATCGGGCAGACCGGTCCGCGCCAGTGGACGCTCACCGCGCCCGACGGGACCGGGCAGACGGTCGCGGTGCGCCCGACCGACGACAGCCCGCAGGGCGCGCTGGCCACGCTGGCCGAAGCGGCCAATCCCCCGGCCGATGCGCTGGCCGCCCAGGCCGCCGCGGCCCGCCTGTCTGCCGCGCGCGAGGAGTGCAGCCGCCGCATCTATGCGGTGGCGCCGGAAACGACGCAGATGAACCTCGCCTCCTGCGCGTCGGCAGGCCTTCTGCCGCCCGCCGACCTGGACGCCTACCGCGCCGGGCTTGGCTGGATTGCCGCCATGCGGGCAACCTGGCGCCCGCTGGCCGCAGGCAGCGCCGATCCGTACGCCGAAGCCAACTGGCCGCCGGTGCCCGCGGGCGTGGCGGCCCTGACCGCGCGGTTCTGAGCCCCGTCAGGGGACGGGGGCGCGCCAACGCCCCCGCCACGGGGAAGGTCTGGATGGACACCCCGCCGACCGAAAACGGCTTACGGCCGCACCCGCACCCGTTGCCGGGCGGCTTCATCAGGACCGATTCCGATGAACGAAGGGTTCACAGCCGTCACCCCCGTCCGCCCCGTCGCCCCCTGGCTGGGCGGCAAGAAGAACCTTGCCCGGCGCATCTGCGCGATCATCGACGCCGACGCGCACGAGACCTATGCCGAGCCCTTCGTCGGCATGGGCGGCATCTTCCTGCGCCGCACCCGCCGCCCGAAGGCCGAGCTGATCAACGACCGCGGCCGTGACGTCTACAACCTGTTCCGCGTGCTGCAGGAGCACTACCAGGCCTTCCTCGACCTCTTGAAATGGCAGATCACGACGCAGGCGAACTTCAACCGCCTGGTGGCGATCGACCCGGACACGCTGACCGACATGCAGCGCGCGGCGCGGTTCCTGTACCTGCAGCGCTGCGCCTTCGGCGGCAAGGTTTCGGGGCGGAACTTCGGCCTGGCGACCGAGCGGCCGGGCCGGTTCAACCTGACCACGCTCGAGCCTGATCTCGAGGCGCTGCACAGCCGTCTGGCGGGGGTGACGGTGATGTGCCTCGACTTCGCGGACTTCATCCGGCGGGTCGACCGGCCGGGAACGCTCTTCTACCTCGATCCGCCCTACTGGGGCTGCGAGGACGACTACGGCCGCGCGGTGTTTTCTCGGGAGCGGTTCGACGAGATGGCGGGCCTTCTAAGGGGTTTGAAAGGGCGTTTCATCCTGTCCTTGAACGACCTTCCAGAGGTCCGCGCGACCTTCGTCGGGTTCGAGATGCGCGAGGTGACGACCACCTGGGGCATCGCCACGCAGGCCGGATCGGCGACCGGGCGGCGCGAGCTGCTGATCGCGAACTGGGGGATGGGGTGAGGTATCCTGCCTTCCCAAGGCGGTTGACCGGCACGGAATTGCCGTGCGAGTCTGCCGTGAAACGAGGCGGGAGAAGCCGGGATGGGCGCGAATTCGACGATCGAGTGGACGACCCACACTTTCAATCCCTGGTGGGGTTGCCTGAAGGTGTCCGAGGCCTGCAAGCACTGCTATGCCGAAAGCTGGGCGCGCCGGGTAGGGCAGGACGTCTGGGGGCTTTCTGCCGACCGCCGGTACTTCGGAGACGCGCACTGGAACGAGCCCCTGAAATGGAACCGGGCCGCCGTCAATGCGCCGGTGCGCCCTCGGGTCTTCTGTGCCTCGATGGCCGACATATTTGAGGTCCGTGAGGGGCTCGACGCCCAGCGGCGCAGGTTGTGGCCCTTGATCGAGGCCACGCCCCACCTCGACTGGCTACTGCTGACCAAGCGGCCGCAGAACGTCGCGCGGCTTGCCGCATGGGGTGCCGACTGGCCCAGAAACGTCTGGATCGGGACGACCGTCGAACTGCAGAAGCGTGCTGACGAGCTGCTGCCGATCCTCGCGCAGATCCCGGCGCGCGTACGTTTCATCTCTGCCGAGCCGCTCCTTGGGCCGCTGGCGATAAGGCCATGGCTCGAATCGACGATAGATTGGGTCATCACCGGTGGCGAAAGCGGCCCCCACGCCCGACCGGCTTCGCCAGCGTGGTTCCGTTCTCTGATGATCCAGTGCATGGAGAAGGACGTGCCCTTCCATTTCAAACAATGGGGGGATTGGGCGCCCGGAAATGTTGTTAACCTGCCCCGATCCAAGAGCCTGCGAATCGCCCAAGCTGCTGACGGTACCGAGATGCTGCGCGTTGGGAAGAAGGTGGCAGGTCGGCAGCTGGACGGGCACGAGTGGGACGGACTTCCAAGGGTAAGGGCGGTCTAGAGCAAGCGGAGATGTTCGGCTCCATGGAAATGGGGCGCGAACCGCGGCAGGCGAGCTTTCACTTCGACACCCGAGGCCTCGGCGACCGTGGTTTTTCGCGGCCGCCCGATCAGACCAACGCCAAGAGCCGTTTGATCGCGTCTTACCTGTCGAAGTTCCAGCTTGTCACCAAGGGCGGGCTCTACATCGACGGATTTGCGGCACCTCAGAGCAGAGCTCATGAGGATGCTTGGACCGCACGCAGGGTGCTGGAGATCAAGCCGCCGAGGCTGCGCACGTTCTGGCTCTGTGATGTTGATCCGGCAGGCCTCCTGCAGCTGCGGCGCCTGAAGGAGACGCATCATCGGAAGCCGTCTTCGCGACGCGTGTTCGTGCACGAGGGCGACTTCAATACCACCGTCAAGGTTCTCATGAAGAATGACCGCCTGACGAGGAAGGCCGCGATCTTCGCTCTCCTCGATCAGCGCAACACGGAGTGCCATTGGGCGACAGTGAGGCTGCTTGCATCCCGCGCTGGGCGTACGAAAATAGAGCTTCTCTACTTCCTCGGCACTTCATGGCTGCATCGCTCATTGGCCACATCTACCCGGCCGGAACGGCTTGCCGAGATTGACCTTTGGTGGGGCGGCGGCGGGTGGGAGGTGCTGCGAGGCCTGACCCAGATCGGCATCGTGAAGACCGTGGCTGACCGGTTCGCTTCGGAGCTTGGGTATCGCTTCGTCAAACCTTACCCCATTTTCCTCGACGAGAACGGGGGCAAGGTCGCATTCCACCTGATCCACGCGAGCGACCACCCCGACGCGCCAAAGCTGATGGACAGGGCCTTCCGGGAGATCGTTGGCGAAGCAGAAGGCATCGACCTGGGCGTTCAGGGAAGCTTTCGACTCACCTGAGGCAGAACCCTCTTCCAGGGCACTTCAAGCTCGGTTTTAACCGCCCTTGAAGAAAACTCATCTGCTGCAGACTCTGCTGTCAAACCGTGCAGACTCTGGTGGCGAGCCACAGACATTGCGGAATACGCCGCACCCGCATTCATCCACAACTTTTCGCTTTACAGGCCAGACCCCCGGCCTCACTATCCCTAGTAGGGCAGGCCACAGGCAAACGCTTGTCCTTGCAGGATACCCAACCGGCAGAGCAGCACGTTCAAGCCGGGCACAGAATGAGGCAGGTCATGTCGTTATCCGAGCACTTCGGGGCAGAGGATCTGCACCCGATCGACATCGTCGAATCCCTGGCCGAGCACCACGACTGGGAGTTCGACCGCGTCACCGAAGACCAGATCGCCATGGCCGTTGAAGGGCAGTGGCGTACCTACTCGCTGACGCTGGCCTGGTGCCCGTCAGACGAAACGCTGCGCCTGATCTGCACCTTCGAGATGGAGCCGCCCGCCGAACGGATGGCGGAGCTTTATGAAGTTCTGAACCGGGTCAATGACATGGTCTGGACCGGTGGCTTCACCTGGTGGAGCGAACAGAAGCTGATGGTCTGGCGCTATGGCCTGTGCCTTGCGGGCGGCCAGATTGCCGGCCCCGACCAGATCGACCGCCTGATCGGCGCCGCCGTGATGGCGGCGGAACGCTTCTACCCGGCCTTCCAGCTGGTCACCTGGGCGGGACACACCCCCGAAGCCGCCTTGAAGGTCGCCATTGCCGAGGCCTATGGGCGCGCCTAGTTTGCCCCCAAACGGGGGGCAATGATGCAGGATGTTGCAGAGCGGGGCCTGGTCCTTCTGGGCTGCGGCAAGATGGGAACGGCGCTTCTGGCCGGCTGGCTGGCCGGGGGTTTGCCGTCGGCATCGGTCTGGGTGCTGGAACCCTCTCCCTCGCCCTGGCTGATTGAAACCGGGGTGCACCTGAACGCGGGCCTGCCGCCTGCGCCTGCGGTCTGCCTGCTGGCCGTCAAACCGCAAATGATGGGCGCGGCGCTGCCGTCGCTGGTGGCGCTGGGCAACGGCAGCACGGTGTTCCTGTCCATTGCGGCCGGCACGCGGATTGCCACGCTGGCGCAGGTGCTGGGCGACGCCACGCCGATCGTTCGCGCCATGCCCAACACCCCCGCCATGGTGGGCCGCGGCATCTCGGCGCTGGCCGCCGGGCCGGGCGTCACCGCGGCGCAAATGGCCCTGTGCGAATCCCTGCTGGCCGCGGTGGGCGAGGTCGTCCGGCTGCCCGGCGAACACCAGATCGACGCGGTGACCGCCCTGTCCGGGTCTGGCCCGGCCTATGTGTTCCACCTGATCGAGGCGATGGCCGCGGCCGGTGTGGTCGAGGGGCTGGACCCCGAC
This sequence comes from uncultured Rhodobacterales bacterium, assembly GCA_964559535.1. Lineage (GTDB taxonomy): Bacteria > Pseudomonadota > Alphaproteobacteria > Rhodobacterales > Rhodobacteraceae > CAZLIC01. The sequence continues at coordinate 36,159 of CAZLIC010000005.1, read as the reverse complement.
ACGGCCATGCGCCTGGCGCGCGCCACCGTCAGCGGGGCAGGGGAACTGGCCCACAGGTCGCAGGAAACGACCGAACAGCTGCGCATCAACGTCACCTCGCCGGGCGGCACCACGGCGGCGGCCCTGCGGGTGCTGATGGACCCGGACGCGGGCCTGACGCGCATGGTGCGGCAGGCCGTGCGGGCCGCAGCCGAGCGCGGGCGGGAACTGGGCGCATGACCATCACCTATGACGATTTCCAGAAGGTCGACATCCGGGTCGGCCGCATCACGCGGGCCGAACCCTTCCCCGAGGCGCGCAAGCCCGCAATCAAGCTCTGGGTCGATTTCGGCGACGAGTTGGGCGTGAAGCGGTCCTCGGCCCAGATCACCCGGCACTATCAGCCCGAGGCGCTGGTGGGGCGGCAGGTGCTGGCGGTGGTGAACTTCCCGCCCCGCCAGATCGGCCCGGTGATGTCCGAGGTGCTGGTGCTGGGCGTGCCCGACCCGGACGGGCAGGTGGTGCTGATCGGGCCCGATCTCCAGGTGCCCTTGGGCGGGAGGATGTTTTGAAGACACTGCTGATCACCCGGCCGCTGCCGGACCCGGTATGCGATGCCGCCCGCGCGGCCTATGCCGTCACGGTGCGGCCCGCAACGCTGCCGCTGACCGACACCGAGCTGCGCGCGGCGCTGCAAGGCTATGATGCCGTGCTGCCCACCCTGGGCGACCGCTTTTCGGCCGCCGTCTTTGCCGATGTGCCCGCCCCCCGGGCGCGCATCCTTGCGAACTTCGGCGTGGGCTACAACCACATCGACGTCGCGGCCGCCCGCGCCGCGGGCCTTGCCGTCACCAACACCCCCGGCGCCGTCACCGATGCCACTGCCGACATCGCCATGCTTCTTGCCCTCTCTACCGCCCGCCGCGCCGGCGAGGGAGAGCGGGTGCTGCGCGCGGGCCGTTGGGAAGGCTGGCATCCCACGCAATTCCTCGGCCTGCACATCTCGGGCAAGACCATGGGGATCATCGGCATGGGCCGCATCGGCAAGGCCATCGCCCGACGTGCGCATCTGGGCTTCGGCATGCAGATCGTCTTTGCCAACCGCTCACCCGTGGCCGATGCCGGGGTGCCCGCCTCGCAGGTCCCGCTCGAGCAGGCGATGGCGGCGGATGTGGTCGTCCTGGCCGTGCCCGGCGGGCCCGCAACGCATCACCTGATCGGGGCCAAGGCGCTGTCGCACATGCAGCCACACGCCATCTTCGTGAACATCAGCCGGGGCGACACGGTGGACGAATCCGCGCTGATCGCCACCCTGCAGGAAGGCCGCATCGCCGGGGCGGGGCTCGATGTCTACGAATTCGAACCGAAGGTGCCCGCGGCCCTTGTCGCCATGGAGAACGTCACGCTTCTGCCCCATCTGGGCACCGCCGCGCTCGAAGTGCGGACCGGCATGGGCATGATGGCCGTGGCCAACCTGATCGCCCACGCCGAGGGCCGTGCCCTGCCCAACCTCGTCTGACGCCGTCCCCTCCATCCCCGCCGCGGCGTCGCGGCAAGACTGACCGACCTTGCCATTCACCTTGCCCAAATACCCTCGGGGGGCACGGGGGGCAGACAGCCCCCCGCCCCTCCGCAGCGCCAACGTCCCCCATCCCGGGCCTCGGCAGCGCCGCCGAGCGGGGGCTCGATGCCCCCCGAGGCGGCCCTCTGGGGCAGGCGCCGCAGCCGCGGATGACAGGGCGACCGATTCGTGCGATACTCCCGCGCAGATTGCATTTTGATCACAGCGTGGAGGAATTGATGCCCGCGACCTGCCGCTTTTGCCTGACCGACAACCTGCCCGACTCTGCCCTGAAGTGCCGCGCCTGCGGATCCTGGCTTGACCCCGCGCGCGACACGGCGGCCTCCGATGGCCTCCGGCTTGCGTTGCAGCAGGAACTGCGCGGCGACCTGAAGGAACACCGCGCCTATCTCGAAGCGCTCCTGTCGCAGCTGAAGTATGTGGCGGCGCTGGTGGTCGCGGCCGGGCTGGCCGCCACTGTCTACTTCGGCTTCCGCACCGACCGCAGCATCGTCGACACCGCGGCGCAGATCTCGAAGGGCGCCGAGGCCGAGATCAAGGCCGCCACGGCCGAAGTCACCGAGGCCACGCGCAAGGGCGTGGTCACGGCGGTGCAGGCCAAGATGGCCTCGCCCGAAACCGCCGCGCTGATCGAGCGGGTGATCGCCGAGAGCGTGGCGTCAGAGACCGAGGCGCGCCTTGCGGCGGTATCGGCCGACATCGACGCCCGGATATCGGCCGCCGTGGGCCAGCTGGACGGCGTGTCCGCCGAGATCGCCGCAGTGAAGGACCGCAGCCAGAAGGCGCTGGCCGAACTGGCGCCGATCGAGGCCTCATACAGCCGGGCGCGGTCGCAGACGGTGGCGGGGTCGCAGTCTATCCTGCCGGTGCAACCGGTGGTCGTGGAGGAAAAGGGTGGCCTGCACCAGCTGGCCGAGTTGCTGCGCCGACCGGTCGAGGCGCTGCGCTTTGCCGCGGGAAACTACTACGAAGGGCCGGTGGTCTGGGCCTATGTGGACCGGCTGCGCACGCGGCCCGCGTTCCGCCATGTGCTGATCCTGGACCGCGATGACCGTTTCGTGGGCATGTTTGACGCGGCCGCGCTGGCCGCCGTGCTGGACCCGCCCGATGCGGAAAACCAGCGCCGCCGGTTCGAGGGCGAACTGGCCTTCACCCAACTGCCCAGCCCCGATCAGGTGCAGGGCTGGACGGAATTTGCCGATGCCATGACGTCCGGCGATCTGGCCCGCGTGACCGGGCTTGCGGGATTCGTTCCGCTGGCGGATGCGGTGGTGGCCGACTGGACCAGCGTGCAGGCGCTGGACCACATGGAACGGCTGGGCCGTGACCGGCTGCCGGTGGTGGATGGCGCCGGGGCATTTGTGGGCGTGATCGACCGGTCGCGGCTGACCACGCGCCTGCTGCTGGATGTGGCGGGCGGCGGCTGAAGCCGCCGCCCGGCCTGCCTCAGGCCGCCTTGGCGGTGGCAAAGCGGGTGTGGAACGCCTCGCCCTTGGCCGCCATCTCGCGCAAGAGCGCAGGCGCCGCAAACCGCTCGCCATGGCGCGCCTGCAGCCCGTCGCAGATCTCCACCGCCCGCGCGGCACCCAGGATGTCCAGCCAGCCGAACGGCCCGCCCGACCACGGCGCGTAACCCCAGCCCAGGATCGCGCCCACGTCGCCTTCCCGGATATCCATCAACACGCCGTCTTCCAGCGCCCGCACCGCCTCCAGCGTCTGCACCATCATCAGCCGGTGCTGCACCTCGGTCAGGCCCGGCTGGTCATCGGCCACGGGCCAGGCGGCCTCCAGCCCGTCCCAGAACCCCAGGCGGTCGCCCTTGTCGTCATAGGCATAGAACCCCGCCTTGGCCTTGCGCCCCAGACGGCCCTTGTCGGCCATGGCGAACAGCACCGCATCCACCGCGCTGTCGGGGTAGGCGTCGCCCATCGCGGCCTTCGTCGCCTTGGCGATTTTCACGCCCAGATCGATCGAGGTTTCGTCCACCAGCTGCAGCGGCCCCAGCGGCAGGCCCACCAGCTTCGCGGCATTTTCCACCAGCGCCGGTTCCACCCCTTCGGCCACCATGCGGATGCCTTCGTTGATGTAGGGAATGATGCAGCGGTTGGCATAGAAGAACCGCGCGTCGTTCACCACGATGGGCGTCTTGCGGATCTGGCGCACGAAATCCAGCGCCTTGGCCACCGCCACGTCGCCTGTCTGTTTCCCGCGGATGATTTCCACCAGCATCATCTTGTCCACCGGGCTGAAGAAGTGGATGCCGATGAACTGCCCCGGCCGCATCGACGCCTTGGCCAAATCTGAAATCGGCAGGGTCGAGGTATTGGTGGCAAAGATCGCGTCCGAGGGGATCACCGCCTCGGCCTTGGCGGTGACGCCCGCCTTCACCCCCACATCCTCGAACACGGCTTCCACGATCAGGTCGCAGCCCTGCAGCGCGGCATAGTCGGTGGTGGCGGTGATGCGGCCCAGCACTTCGGCCTTCTGTTCGGGGGTCACCTTGCGGCGCGCCACGCCCTTGTCCAGAATGCCTTCGGCATGGGCGCGGCCGCGGTCTGCCGCCTCCTGGCTGGCGTCGATCAGCACCACGTCGATCCCCGCGTTGGCCGACACATAGGCAATGCCCGCCCCCATCATGCCCGCGCCCAGCACGCCCAGCTTCTTCACCGTCTGGTCGGCCACCTTCGGCCGGTTGGCGCCCTTCTCCAGCGCCTCCTTGTTGATGAACAGCGACCGGATCATGGCGGTGGACGACGGGTTCATCAGCACCGATGTGAACCAGCGCGCCTCGATCTTCAGCGCCGTGTCAAACGGCACCATCGCGCCTTCATACACCGCCGACAGCAGCGCCTTGGCCGCCGGATAGACGCCCATCGTCTTGCCATGCACCATGGCGCTGGCCCCGACGAAGGTGGGGAAGCCCGCAGGGTGGTAGGGGGTGCCGCCCGGCATCTTGTAGCCCTTGTCATCCCAGGGCTTCACCAGATCGGCGGGCTTGGCGGCCAGCACCCATTCCTTCGCGCGCGCCAGCAGCTGGTCAGGGGCCACCACCTCGTCGATGATCCCCGCAGCCTTCGCCTCTTTGGGCGAGGACAGCTTGCCCTCCAGCAGGAACGGCGCCGCGCCCATGGCGCCCAGCTTGCGCACCAGCCGCGTGGTGCCGCCCGCACCCGGAAAGATGCCGACCATGATTTCCGGCAGGCCGATCTTGGCGCGGGCGTTGTCGGCGGCAATGATGCGGTGGCAGCACAGCGGGATTTCCAGCCCGATGCCCAGCCCCGTGCCGGGCAGGGCGGCGACAATGGGCTTGCCCCCCTTCAACGTCTTGGGGTCCATCCCGGCGCGCTCGATCTTGCGCATCACCGCATGCATCCCCATCACGCCGGTGAACACCGCCTCGGCCCCACCCGCGCGCATCTGCGCGATCACGTTCAGGTCCATCCCCCCGGCAAAGTCCTTCTTCGCGCTGGTGATGATGATGCCTTTGACCGCGGCATCGGCCAGCGCCTGGTCAACAAGCTGGCTCAGCAGCTGGAAGCCCGCCAGCGACATCACGTTCATCGACTTGCCCGCCACATCCCAGGTGATCGTGGCTACGCCGTCGGCATCGGTGGTCATGGTGAAGTCGGTCATTGGTCGGGTCCTCTTGCGATTTCGGTGTCGTTGACGCGCAACATGTGGATCGGCCAGCGCGAGTTGGCCAAGGCGTTGGTGATCGAGGCAGCACGCCACATGCCGTCCTCCAGCCGCAGGGTGATGGCCGACCGGAACGGCGGGATCAGCCGCAATCCGCCGCTCACGATCAGGTGCGAGACATAGCGCCCGGTGATCAGCTCATCGTCCAGCTGCTCGGCCCCGGCCGCCAGCCGGACATAGTCGGTCACCCTCTGTGACCGCAGCATCTGCACGAAAAGGTCAAATCCGCCGCGCAGCGCATCTTCGTTTTCGATCCGCATGCTGGTGGTATGGGTGATCAGGTGAAACGGCAGGCAGACATGCGCGCGATAGGTGTCAAAGTCGCCCTGCATCACCGCGTCCGATACGGTATCCAGCCAGGTCTGCAGGGTTTCCTGGGTCTTCACCGCGCCACGCTCCGCGGCCGTCCGTCCAGGTGCATGTACCGCCGCGCCGTGCCATCCTTGACGGCAATCAGGTCGTCGTCGGGATAGTGGATGATGTCCTGCACATTGCGGGTACCCACCACCAGATAGCGCGCGTCAACGGCCGACCGGTTTTCCAGACAATGCCCCACGCGGCTGCCCGCAGGCCAGCATGCGGCCTCTCCGGCCCGCAGCACCGTCTCGGTGTCCTCGACCAGCACCACCTCGCCGTCCAGCACCAGCACCATCTCGTCCTCGGTTTCGTGCCAGTGGCGGAAGGACGACCGGCTGCCGGGCGGCAGGGTTTCGATATGGGCACCGAACTGGGTCAGGCCGCCCGCATTGCCGATGATCTGGTGCGCATAGGGGCCCAGCGTGGCCCCCAGCACCGGATGTGTCCATTCCGGTTCCTGCGTGGGGGCGGGGATGGCGACCCTGGGCATCAGCGCGGCCCGGCGAACGGCGTGCCGTCCTTGTAGGTGAACGTGGCCTTGCCGCCCTCCATCGTGACCTGCATGTCCACGTCCGAATAGACCGCCACCTCGCGCGGCGCCTTGCTGCCCACCACCAGGAACGCCGCCGGGCGGTCGCTGCGGTTGATGAAGTGGTGACCGTCGGTGTTGCCCGCCGGAAACGCCACGCAGTCGCCCGGCCGCATCACCGTTTCGCCCGCGTCCTGCACCAGAACGCATTCCCCCTCGGTCACCATCACGAACTCGTCCTCGTGGTGGTGCCAGTGCCGCAGACTGGACATCGCGCCGGGTTCCAGCATCACCAGATTGACGCCGAACTGCGTCAGCCCCCCCGCATCACCCAGCCTCAGCGAACTGCGGCCCGCCATCATCTCGGCATAGGGTGACGGATAGATGGACGACGTGCGCGGGGTCAGCGCGGCCTTGTCGATCACCGGCATGGGTCAGACCCTTTCAATGATGGTGGCCGCACCCATGCCGCTGGCGATGCACAGCGTGGCCAGGCCGGTGCCCTTGCCGGTGCGCTCCAGTTCGTCCAAGAGCGTGCCGATGATGATGGCCCCGGTGGCGCCCAGCGGATGGCCCATGGCGATGGAGCCGCCATTCACGTTGACGCAGCCCGGGTCCACGTCGAAGGCCTGCATGAAGCGCAAGACGACCGAGGCGAAGGCCTCGTTCACCTCGAACAGGTCAAGGTCGGCAATCGACATGCCGCTGTCGCGCAGGATCTTCTCGGTCACCGGCACCGGGCCGGTCAGCATGATCGTGGGGTCGGTGCCGATCTTGGCGGTGGCGCGGATGCGGGCGCGGGGCTTCAGCCCGTGCGCGTCACCGAATTCCTTGCTGCCGATCAAGAGGCCCGCCGCGCCATCCACGATGCCCGACGAATTCCCTGCATGGTGGATGTGGTTGATGCGCTCCAGATGCGGGTACTTCATCAGCGCCACCTTGTCGAAACCGGGCATCACCTCGCCCATGTCCTTGAAAGCGGGCTTCAGCGAGCCCAGCGCCTGCATGTCGGTGCCGGGGCGCATGTATTCGTCAGTGGACAGGATCGGCAGGCCGTTGATGTCCTTCACGGTGATGACCGATTTCGCGAACCGCTTGTCGGCCCAGGCGGTGGCGGCGCGCTTCTGGCTTTCCATGGCCAGCGCATCGGCATCATCACGGGTAAACCCGTATTCGGTGGCAATGATGTCGGCCGAAATGCCCTGCGGCACGAAATAGGTCTTCATCGCCAGCGCCGGGTCCACGGCAATGGCCGCTCCATCGCTGCCCATCGCCACGCGGCCCATCATCTCGACCCCGCCCGCGATATAGGCATGGCCCGCGCCGCCCTTCACCTGGTTGGCGGCCAGGTTCACCGCCTCCATCCCGCTTGCGCAGAACCGGTTGATCGCAAGCCCGGGGATGGATTCGTCCAGATCGGAGGCCAGCACGGCACTGCGCGCCAGACAGCCGCCCTGCTCGCCCACCTGCGTCACGTTCCCCCAGATCACGTCCTCAACCGCATGACCCTCCAGCCCGTTGCGGCCCTTCAGCGCGTTCAGCACCTGCGCCGAGAGCCGCACCGAGGTGACCTCGTGCAGGCTGCCGTCAGGACGGCCCTTGCCGCGGGGGGTGCGGACGGCGTCGTAGATATAGGCGTCGGTCATGGTCTTGCTCCTCAGGCGGCGCGGAACGCGCGGGGCATCAGGTCGTAGGGGTGTTTCCAGCCAGGCAGGGCGGCGATGCGGTCCAGCCAGGCGGCGATGTGCGGCCAGTCGGCGCGGTCGAAACCGAAGGGCTCGGGGTAGTAGAGGTAGGAACAGCACGACAGGTCGGCCGCCGAGATGCCGTTGCCCGCGATCCAGTCGCGTCCGGCCAGATGCCCGTCCAGCACCTTCCAGGCGCTGCGCAGGCGGCCCTGGAAGAAGTCGATCACCGGCTGCGGGCGCTTCTCGGGCGGCAGGAAGTTCATCAGGAACCGCGCCGTGCCGATGTTCGAGGAAAACTTGTGGTTGTCCCACAGCACCCAGCGCCAGACCTCTTTCGTCTCGGCCACCGTGGCCCCGCCCAGTTTTCCGGTCTTGCCGACAAGGTGGTACAGGATGTTGCCCGACTGGGTCAGCACCTCGTCGCCGTCCTGCAGGACCGGCACCTCGCCCATCTCGTTCAGGGCCAGGAATTCCGGCGTGCGGGTGGCGCCGTTGAAGAAGTCGACGAACACCGGCTGCCACGGCAGGCCCGTCAGTTCCAGCGCAAGGGCGCATTTGTAGGCGTTGCCGCTTTCGCCGAAGCAGTGAAGCCTGAGTGTCATCCGTTCCTCCCGGTCAATCCGTTGCAGCGGGGGGTTTCACACCCCCCGCACCCCCCGTGGGGTATTTCAGCCAAGAGGAAGAACACTTTGTTAACCCTCATTGGCTAGGCAAGGTCCGCGGTACAGGCTGGGGAGCCGATGACCGCCCAAGGGGAAGCCCCGTTCCGACGTGAAGGACAGCCAAGCCTGAGCCTTGGAACGGGGTGGATCCCCTGCTGCTTCCTCTTGGTCCAAATACCCATCTTGCAGCACCGCCTCCCCGCGGCACGTCTCAGGACTTGCGGTCTTCCAGTTCCGCGTTGAACAGCCGCAACCGGTGGGTCAGGTTGTCGCTGTCGGTCACGCTGTCGAAATGTTCGAACAGGAAGGACAGCGCCTCGCCCTCGTCCAGTCCCGCCTCCTGCGCGAACCGGCGCAGGCGGCGGTAGCCGTCCTCGGTCATGGCGGCCGTGAAGCGGCGGGTCAGGCGGAAACGCTTCGGCATCCTTCACCTCGGTCGCACGGGGCGCCAAAATCCTTTCTTCAAGGATTTTGGCCTTCGCAGGGTCAGAACGCGGCGGCCTTCAGGGCCATCACCGTTTCGGCACCCGTTTCGATACGGGCCAGGTGCATGCCGCAGGCGGGCAGCTGGCGGGCCATGTAGAAGCGGCCCGTCGCGATCTTGGCCTCGTAGAAGTCACGGTCGGCGGCGCCCGCCTCCAGCGCCGCATAGGCGGCCTTCGCCATCCGCGTCCACATCAGGCCCAGGCACACATGCCCCATCAGGTGCATGAAATCATACGAGCCCGACAGCGCCGCGTTCGGGTTCTTCATGCCGTTCTGCATGAAGAACATGCCCGCCGCCTGCAGCTGCTTCGACGCCACCTTCAGCGGCTCGACGAAGCCCTTCATCCGGTCGTCGCCCTCGTGCGCCTTGCACTCGGCCTTGACCATCTCGAAGAAGGCCATGACGTGCTTGCCGCCGTCCTGCGCCAGCTTGCGACCCACCAGGTCCAGTGCCTGCACGCCATTGGCGCCTTCGTAGATCATGGCGATGCGGGCGTCGCGGGCGAACTGCGACATGCCCCATTCCTCGATGTAGCCGTGCCCGCCGAACACCTGCTGGGCAGCCACGGCCATGTCAAAGCCCTTGTCGGTCTGGAAGCCCTTGATCACCGGGATCATCAGCGACACCAGCCCCTCGGCCGCCGCATCGCCCTGCCGGACCGAGCGGTCGATCAGCGAGGCCGCCCAGAAGGTCAGCGCCCGGGCACCTTCGACAAAGCTCTTCTGCTCCATCAGGTTGCGGCGGATGTCGGGGTGCACGATCAGCGGGTCGGCAGGGCCGTTCGGGTTTTCCGTGCCGGTGACGGCGCGGCCCTGCAGGCGGTCCTTCGCGTAGATCAGCGCGTTCTGGTATGCGGCCTCGGCCTGCGCATAGCCCTGCAGGCCCACGCCAAGCCGCGCCTCGTTCATCATGGTGAACATGGCGCGCATGCCCTTGTGCAGGTCACCCAGCAGCCAGCCGGTGGCGCCGTCATAGTTCATCACGCAGGTGGCATTGCCGTGAATGCCCATCTTTTCTTCGATCTTGCCGCAGGACAGGCTGTTGCGCTGCCCCAGCGACCCGTCATCGTTCACCAGGAACTTCGGCACGATGAACAGCGAGATGCCGCGGGTGCCCTCGCCGCCGCCCGGGGCCTTGGCCAGCACCAGGTGGATGATGTTCTCGGCCATGTCATGCTCGCCGGCCGAGATGAAGATCTTCTGCCCGGTGATGCGGTAGCTGCCGTCCGCCTGCGGTTCGGCCTTAGTGCGCATCAGGCCAAGGTCGGTGCCGCAATGCGGCTCGGTCAGGTTCATGGTGCCCGTCCAGTCGCAGGACACCATCTTGGGCAGGTACCTGGCCTTCTGTTCGGCCGAGCCGTGGGCGTGGATTGCCGAATAGGCGCCATGCGTCAGGCCCTGGTACATGTTGAAGGCCATGTTGGCGGCCACGAACATCTCGCCCACGGCGGTGCCCATCAGGTAGGGCAGGCCCTGCCCGCCATAGTCCGGGTCGCAGTCCAGCGCCGTCCAGCCGCCGTCCTTCATTGCCTTGAAGGCATCGGAAAACCCGGCGGGCGTGCGCACCACACCGTTTTCCAGCCGGCACCCCTCGCGGTCGCCCACGGCGTTCAGCGGCGCCAGCACCTCGGACGCCACCTTGCCCGCCTCCTCCAGCACCGCCGCGGTGAAATCGCGGTCAAGGTCGGCATAGCCGGGCACGTCCGTCCCGGCGATGTTCAGCACGTCGTGCAGCAGGAACTGCATGTCCTTCACGGGTGCGGTGTAGCTTGGCATCCTTGGTCCTCCCGGTTTCTTCTCAGGCCGCCGAGCGGCTGCCGGCCAGCAGCTCCGCCCCCCAGGCCATCTGTTCCTTCAGCGCGCGGATCGTCGTGTCGATCACCTCACGCTCGGCCTCCAGCGCCTTCAGGCGCGCCTTGGCCATCTCATAGCTCTTCTGCACCTGCGCCTCCGCCCCTTCACGGTCGTAGGTGTCCAGCAGCTGCCGGATGTCTTCCAGCGACACGCCAAAGCGCTTGCCCTTCAGGATCAGCTTCAGCCGTGCGCGGTCACGCCGCCCGTACAACCGTTTCTGCCCGATGCGGGTGGGAAACAACAATTCCTTCTGCTCATAGAACCGCAGCGTCCGGGCCGTCACGTCGAAGGCGTCGCACATCTCGCGGATGGTCATCATGTCGGTGTCAGTCATCTCGTCTCAACATTCATGGCGGAAATCGCACCGGCCCATCCGGCGCCTCGCCCAACTGGTCATCGCAAAGGCTGCTTACCAGAGGATGAGTGCTTGACGTGACTGTAACGTCACGTCACCCCGCGGCCTGTCCCGACGTCGGGTTCAGGGGTTGCCAAGGTCGCGCGCGGCCGTGTCGCGCAGCGCCTTGAGATCGGCAATCGAGGTGTCAAGTTCGGCCCTTTGGCCATCCAGCACGGCAAGCTGCCGGTCGGCCAGGTCGATCCAGGCCTGCAGCTGTTCCTTCTCGCCCTTCTTGCCGTAAATCAGCAGCCACTGGCGGATCTCTTCCAGCGAAAAGCCGAAGCGTCGCCCGCGCAGGATCAGCGTCATGCGCGCCACCTCGCGCGGGCCGTAGAACCGGGCGCGTCCTTCCTTCTGCGGCGCCAGAAGCTCGATGTATTCGTAGTAACGCAGGGTGCGCGGCGTCACCTCGAACTTTGCGCACATTTCCTTGAAGGTCAGGCGGGGTTGCGGGTCGGTCATGGCGCGGTCCTCCGTGACCCAAGGTTATGACTCGCCGGGCAGCCATGCAACTGCGGGGGTTGCGGGACACGCATGTTTGGGGAACATGACGTCCATGTCTTCCGCTTCGCCCACTGCCCGCCGGTTCATCGATGCCCTGCCGCATTCACGCGCGCTGGGCATGCAGCTTGACCGTCTGGGCGAGGGTGAGGCCGTGGTGTCGATGCCCTGGGACGCGCGCTTCGTGGGGGATCCGGCGACCGGGGTCATCCACGGCGGGGCCGTTTCGGCGCTGATGGACACGGCCAGCGGCGCCGCGGTGATGAGCCACCCGGTGGGCGTGCGCAGCACTGCCACGCTCGACCTGCGCATCGACTACATGCGCGCGGCGACGCCCGGCCAGCGCATCACGGCGCATGCCGTGTGTTTTCATGTCACCCGCAGCGTGGCCTTCGTCCGCGTCACCACGACGGATGAAGATGTCGACCGCCCCCCTGTCGCCACCGCCAGCGGCGCCTTCACGCTGGAGCGTCTCAAGTGACAACATGGGGCAAGCCCGAACCGGTGCAGGTGGTAAAGCAGCGGCGCGATGCGGCGCTGGCGGCGTTGGTCGAAGGCGTTCCGTATCTGCGCTACCTTGGCATCCGGTTCGACCGGCGGGGGGATGAACTGACCGCCGTGCTGCCGTTCCGCGATGACCTGATCGGCAACCCCGCGCTGCCCGCCCTGCATGGCGGCTGCACTGCGGCATTCCTGGAAACCACGGCGATCATCGAACTGGCCTGGGCCGTGCTGTGGGAACAGATGGAAGGCGGCGCCGACCCCGCCGCGTTTGACCCCACCAAGGTGCAGTTGCCCAAGACCATCGACTTCACCGTGGATTTCCTGCGGTCGGGCCTGCCGCGCGATGCCTATGCGCGGGCGCGGATCAACCGGTCGGGGCGGCGCTATGCCAGCGTGCACGTCGAGGCCTGGCAAGACAACCGCGCGCGGCTGTTCGCGCAAGGCACGGGCCATTTCCTGATGCCGGAACGCCCCGAACTGTGACGCCGGCCGACATCACCCACGCCCGCGTCCTGCGCATCGCGGGCCCCATCGTGCTGTCGAATGCCACCGTGCCTCTGCTGGGGGCGGTGGATACCGCCGTCGTGGGCCAGCTGGGGCAGGCGGCGCCGATCGGTGCCGTGGCGGTCGGGGCCATCGTACTGGGCATGCTGTACTGGACCTTCGGCTTCCTGCGCATGGGCACCGGCGGGCTGGCGGCGCAGGCAAAGGGGGCAGGGGACGCGGCCGAACTGTCGGCCGTCCTTCTGCGCGCGCTGGCGGTGGGCGCAGCGGCCGGGCTGGCGCTGGTTCTCCTGCAACTGCCGCTGATCTGGGCCGCCCTGCGCATTGCGCCCGCCGGTGCCGAGGTCGAGGCGCTGGCGCGCCAGTACCTTGCCATCCGCATCTGGGGCGCGCCCGCGACCATTGCGCTTTATGCCGTCACCGGCTGGCTGATCGCGCAGGAACGCACGCGGGCGGTGTTCATCCTGCAATTCTGGATGAACGGGCTGAACATCACGCTGGACCTGTGGTTCGTGCTAGGCCTGGGCTGGGGCGTGCCCGGTGTGGCCGCGGCCACGCTGATGGCCGAATGGTCGGGGCTGGCGCTGGGCCTGTGGTTCTGCCGCAATGCCTTGGGGGCACATTTCGCCGCGGCCCGTGCACGGCTGATGAACGCGGCGGCGCTGCGCCGCATGGCCACGGTGAACGGCGACATCATGGTGCGGTCGGTCGCGCTGAAGCTGGCCTTCGCCGCCTTCGTCTTTCTGGGGGCCGGGCAGGGTGACGTGACCCTGGCCGCCAACCAGGTGCTGTTCCAGTTCCTCGACATCTGCGCCTTCGCGCTGGATGGTTTTGCGTTTTCGGCGGAATCACTGGTTGGTCAGGCGGTTGGCGCGCGATCTTCAGACAGCGTGCGAAGGGCCGCCCGGCTGACATCCGTCTGGGGCGTGGCCGGGGCGGTGCTGCTGGGCGCCGCCTTCCTGGCCCTTGGCCCCGCCCTGATCGACCTCATGGCCACCGACCCCGCGGTCCGCGCCGAGGCGCGGCTCTACCTGCCCTGGCTGGCCGCCGCCCCCGTGATCGGCATTGCCGCCTGGATGTTCGACGGCATCTTCATCGGCGCCACCCGCACCGCCGACATGCGAAACGCCATGCTCGTCTCTTGCGTCATCTATGCAGCGTCGCTGTCCATCCTGTTGCCTGCCATGGGAAATCACGGGTTGTGGGCGGCGCTGATGGTGTTCAATGCGGCGCGCGGCGTGACGCTGGGCTGGCTCTGGCCGCGCATTCCGCGGGCGCTGGACGCTGCCCGCCCGGCGTGATTGGATGCCGCCAAACGGGGGGCAAACATGGCATTCGGCAAGATCATCCGCACCTTCTTTGAAGGAAGTTGGCACGACGGCGACGTGCCGGTGATGAAGGCCGCCGACCACGGGTCGTGGCAGGGGTCGTCAGTGTTCGACGGCGCCCGCTGGTTCGACGGCATCGCCCCCGACCTTGACCGCCACTGTACCCGCGTGAACGCCTCGGCCGAGGCGATGATGATCACCCCCAGCACGGACCCGGGCGAGATGGCGCAAATCATCCGCGAGGGGCTGCGCGGATTTCCGGCGGACATGGCCGTCTACATCCGCCCGATGTACTGGGCGATCCATGGCACCGAACTGGGCATCGAACCCCTGCGCGGCGTGACCGGCTTCTGCGTCTGCCTGGAATCGGTGCCGATGCCGCCTGAAGGGTTTTCCACCACGCTGGGCCGCACAAGGTTCCGCCGCCCGGTGCTGGAGGATGCCGTGTGCAATGCCAAGGCGGGGGCGCTGTATCCCAACAACGCGCGGATGCTGGTCGAGGCGAAGTCCAGGGGCTTCGGCAACGCGCTGGTGGCCGATGCCATGGGCAACGTGGCCGAGGCCGCCACCGCCAATGCCTTCATGGTCAAGGACGGCGTGGTGATGACGCCCGTTCCGAACGGCACCTTCCTTGCGGGCATCACCCGCGCGCGGCATATCGCCAACCTGCGCGCGGCGGGGGTGCAGGTGGTCGAAACGGTGCTGACCTTCGACGACTTCCGCAGCGCCGACGAAGTGTTCCTGACCGGCAACCTGTCCAAGATCGTGCCGGTGCGGGCCTTCGAGGACCGCGAATACCAGGTGGGGCCGGTGGCGCGGAAGGCGCGGGCGCTGTACTGGGACTGGGCGCATGCGCAGGCGGCCTGAGGGGACATTCCTTTCCAGACCGTTAACGCGCGCCCGCAACCCATTGGAATCGCTTGTCCCGTGTTTTGTCCCACGCTGGGACACCCCGCACTGGACAGCCCCGCGCCGCCCCGCCATGATGCCCGCCGGAGGCCCGAGCCATGCGCAAGTTCCTTGTCGTGCTGGATGACAGCCGCGAATGCCTGAATGCCATGCGCTATGCCGCCTTTCGTGCGGCGCATACCGGCGGCGGCGTCACCATCCTGTCGGTGATCCCGCCCGAAGAATATCAGCACTGGATGGGCGTGGCCGACCTGATGCGCGCCGAGGCGCGGGAACGGATCGAGGCGCATTTCGAGGTCTTCGCCAAGTGGATGCGCGACAAGCAGGCGGTCAACCCGCAGCTGGTGATCCGCGAAGGCGACCCGGTGCAGCAGATTCTGGCGCTGGTGAAGGAAGACCCCGAGATCGGTGTGCTGGTGCTGGGCGCCAGCGCCGAGAAATCGGGGCCGGGGCCGATTGTCACGGCAATGACCCGCGCCGCGGGTTCGCTGCCCATTCCGGTGACCGTAGTGCCGGGCGACATGTCGAAGGAACGGCTGGAGGCGATCACCTGAGCGGAGGGGGCGAGAGCCTTGCTACCGCGGCTGCCGCAGCATTGGCCAGATCATCGGGGAATCCGCCGTGCGGAACTCGGCAAAGGCGCGAAAGCCGTGGCGTTCATAGAACGACCGGCTGGCGGGGCTGGTGGCCTCCAGATAGGCGGGCTGGCAGTCCCGGTCGCAGGCCACCAACGCGTGCCGCATCATCAACGACCCATACCCCTGGCCCTGATAGATCGGATCCACCCCGATCAGCGGAAGGTACCAGTGCGGCTCGGCAGGATGGAACTGTGCCATCTGGTCGAACAGCGACAAGACCTTGCCCAGCTGCGGCCCCGACATGTTGTCCTCAAGAAGCGCGGTAAGCGGCCCGTCATCGGGGTGAACCTCGGGTGGCAGCCATTGCGCCACACCGAAATAGTCGCCGACAACCAGCGCCGAACCCGTTTCAAACGACTTGCCGCCAAACAGCGTGACCAGCGGCATGAAGATGGAAAGGTACTGCAGCGGATCGGGCCAGGCCCAGCGCGCCAGGGCATCGGCGCTGAAGGCCACCGTCATGGCCGCTTCGAACCGATCCTTGTCCGATCTGGCAACCGCGCGGACATCCGGCAGGTTTTCCACGGCGTTCCCCCAAGAAAACCTCTTGCCCGACACGCGTCAGGTATCACGAAGGTGCGCGGTTCTCAAGCTTTCGCATGGCGGCTCGGCATGGCTGAACGGGTTGCGAAGGCGTGCCGGCTTGCCCCTGTCGGCCATCCTGCTACCCGTCAGACACCCGCAGAACGCCGCGAGGAAACCCGTGTTCGCAACCGTCATCCGCGCCGCCGCCGCGGCCATCCTGCTGGCCGCCCCATTTACAGTCACCGCGGCGCTGGCCGAACTGCCCGTGCTGCGCATCGCCACGCAGGTGGCGGGCACGGTGAACTGGGAAGTCACCACCATCACCGCGCGCGGGCTGGACCGCGCCAACGGTTTTGCCCTGCAGGTGCAGGACGTGGCTGCAGGCCCCGCCGCGCAGGTGGCGCTCATGGGTGGCGCGGCGGACGTGATCGTGTCGGACTGGCTGTGGGTTGCACGGCAGCGGGCCGAAGGGACGGATGTCGTGTTCATTCCCTACAGCCGGGCAGTGGGGGCGCTGCATGTGCCTGCAAGCAGCACGGCCCGCACGCTGGCCGACCTGAAGGGCGGCAAGATTGGCATTGCCGGGGGGCCGGTGGACAAAAGCTGGCTGATCCTGCGCGCCTATGCCGCGCAGGAACTGGGGTTCGACCTGCAGGCCGAGACCGAGCAGGTGTTCGGTGCCCCGCCGCTGATCTTCGAGACGGCGCTGGCGGGGGAGTTCGCGGGGGCGGTGAACTTCTGGCATTTCGGCGCCAAGATGGAGGCCGCGGGGATGCGCCCCTTGGTCACGGTGGCGCAGGCAGGGGCGGCGCTGGGGCTGGATGCGGACACGCCGCTGCTGGGCTACGTGGTATCCGGCGCGCTGGCCCGCGCAAAGCCCGAACTGGTGGCCGGGCTTGCCGCCGCCAGCCGCGCCGCCAAGGACGTGCTGGCCACGGATGATGCGGCATGGAACGACCTGCGCCCGATCATGAACGCAGCAACGGACGCGCAGTTTGAGACGCTGAAGGCCGGCTTCCGCGCAGGCATCCCCGCGCCCGGTCCGGTTGACCGCGCGGCCGCGGCGCGGATGCTGGCGGTGATGGCCGAACTGGGCGGGGAAGAGCTTGTGGGCCGCATGACCGAACTGCCGGAGGGCGTGTTCTGGTAGGGACGCCGCCTGTCAAAGCCGTGTTGGAGCTGCAGGTCGAGGCGGCCTGGCATGGCAAGCGCCCGGTTCTGGGGGCGCTGGACCTGCGGCTGGCCCGCGGCGAGGTGGTGGCGCTGTGCGGCCCGTCGGGCGTGGGCAAGACGACGCTGCTTCGTGTCATCGCCGGACTGCACGACGGCTGGCGCGGCCGGCGCGCCATGCACGGGCGGCTGGCCATGGTGTTTCAGGAACCCACGTTGCTGCCATGGCGGACGGCGGCGCAGAACATCACCCTGCTTGCCGGATGCGATGGCGCGGCCGCGCAGGCGGCCCTGCAGGATGTGGGCCTTGGCGACCGCGCCGGAACCCTGCCCGGCGCGCTGTCGCTGGGCCAGCAGCGGCGCCTGTCATTGGCCCGCGCCATGGCCGCCCGCCCGGACCTTGTGCTGCTGGACGAACCCTTTGCCTCGCTGGACGCAGGGCTGGCCAACGAGATGGTAGCGCTGGTTCAGGCCCTGCAGGCGCGGCACGGCTTTGCCGCGGTGCTGGTGACGCATGACGAAACCGAAGCGCGGCGTCTGGCGCACCGCCTTCTGCGGCTGGAGGGTCAGCCTGCGCGGCTGGTGGCCTGAGGCCATGCCTCAGCGCCGCCAGCGGTTCGCCCGCCGCTCCATGGGTTGCACCACGCCCAGGTCGATGGCCAGCATGACGCCCACGAAAGCCAGCGCCCAGGCCAGCACACCCGCAATGTCGAACAGCTGAAACTTCAGGTGGATCTGGAAGCCCACGCCGCTGGACCGGCCCAGGAACTCGGCCACCAGCACGATCTTCCAGATGATCGCCAGACCCGACCGCGCACTGATGGCCATGTAGGGCGCAAGCTGCGGCAGCAGCACATGCCGCAGCCAGCGGCGGCGGGGCAGGGCAAAGACGCGCGCCAGATCGTTCAGCTCGGGCGACAGCGCACGGGCACCTTCGCGAATGGTCACCAGCACCATCGCCGTCTTGTTCAGCGTGACGGCCAGGATCGCCGCCGCCTCGTTCAGGCCGATCCACAGATAGCACAGCACGATCACCACCAGCGCGGGCAGGTTCAAAAAGATGGTGACCCAGGGGTCGGCCCAGCGGTTCAGCCGCGGCATGCGCCCCAGCGCCACCCCCAGCGCCGTGCCCAAGAGCATCGACAGCCCGAAGGCCACCGCCACCCGCCCCAGGGTGGCGCCCATATGCTGCGCCAGGCGGCCCGAAGCGGCCTCGGTCCACAGGTCGGCCAGCACTTCGGGCGGGGCAGGCAGGATGCGCGGATTTCCCTTCATCACCGAAAGGCCCCACCAGAAGGCCACGAACGCCGCAAGCGACAGCACCAGGATCAGCCTGTCGGGCAGCCAGGTGCCTGCGCCGGGGCTGTTGTCGGTTGGGGCATTCCGGTTGCCAGAGACGAGGGGTGGCATGGGGAAGGGACGGTCCTTGGGACGCGGATCGCGGATTGCGGCCATGGTCCATCGCGCAGCCGACGCACACAAGCACAACCTTTCCCTATGCCGCTGCCTGACGGAACGTCCATGGGTCTGCCTTGCGGCAGGGCGCGCGCCCTGCCGCAAGGCAGACCTATGGTCCCGCCGCCCAAGGTCCGGGCGGGGGCGCGGCGGGCAGGCAAGAGTTTCCGCCGCGCGACATGCCGCCCGTTGCCCGCCCCCGGCATCTGTGGCAATAGGGAACAGGCGCCAACTAAACCGAAGAGTTCAGCCATGGCCGACTACGCCCGCCGCCGCATGATGATGGTCGACACCCAGGTGCGCCCGTCTGACGTGACGAAGTACCCCATCATCGAGGCGATGCTGGCCATCCCGCGCGAGGCCTTCGTGCCTGACGGCCGCCAGGAGGCCGCCTATGTGGGCGAAAACCTGCCCCTGGCGCCGGGTCGCGTGCTGCTGGAGCCGCGGACGCTGGCCAAGATGCTGGATGCGCTGGATGTGCAGCCCACCGACATGGTTCTGATCATCGGCGCGGGACTTGGCTATGGCGCGGCGGTGGTTGCCCGCATGGCCGAGGCCGTGGTCGCCGTGGAGGAAGACGAGGCGCTGGCCGCCGAGGCGCAGCGCCGCCTGTCGTCGCAGGGGGCCGACAATGTGGCCGTGATCGCCGAGCCGCTGGCTGCGGGTGCGGCGCGCCATGCGCCCTATGATGCCATCCTTGTCGAGGGCGGGGTGGAAACCGTACCGCAGGCGCTGGCCGACCAGCTGCGCGACGGCGGGCGCATCGCCGCGCTGTTCGTGGAAACCGGCGTGGGAACGGCCCGCATCGGCATCCGCCGCGGCGACAGCGTGGTGTGGCGCGCGGTCTTCAACGCCGCCGCCCCGGTGCTGCCCGGTTTTGCCCGTGCCGCGGATTTCGTGCTGTGAGGGTGGGTCAGTTGAACCTGGGTTCCGTTTCCGGTGGCCTGGCGCGGGTGCTTCGCTGCGCGGCGGTTGCCCTGTTCGCCCTTGTCGTGGCCCCGGTTTCCGCCCCGGCCGAGACACTGGCCGACACGCTGATTGCGGCCTATCGCAACTCGAACCTGCTGGACCAGAACCGCGCGGTTCTGCGCGCCGCGGACGAGGACGTGGCGACCGCCGTATCTGCCCTGCGCCCGGTGATCACGGCGTCGGCCAACGCCAACCGCGCGCTGAACGATACGCGGGCACCGAATCGCAGAGGCCGCGTCGTCGAATCGGAAACCGACACGCTGACCTCGTCGCTGGAAGTGACAGCGCAGCTGACGATCTACGATTTCGGCCGCACGCCGCTTGCCATCGAAGCCGCGAAGGAAGCGGTGCTTGCCACGCGCGAAGCGTTGGTGAACGTCGAACAAGAGGTGCTTCTGTCGGCGGTGTCGGCCTTCGTGTCGGTGCGCCTGAGCAATGAGATCGTGGGCCTGCGCGAAGCCAACGTCCGGCTGATCACGCAGGAACTGCGCGCCGCGCAGGACCGGTTCGAACTGGGCGAGATCACCCGCACCGACGTGGCACTGGCCGAGGCGCGCCTTGCGCAGGCACGTTCGCAGCTGATCTCGGCGCAGGGCGACCTGATGGTGGCGCGCGAGGATTTCCGGCTGGCTGTCGGCCGGTACCCGGGCTCGCTTTCCGCTCCGCCCTCTGCTCCGCGCACCGCCCGTTCTCTGGACGAGGCGCGCGGTGTGGCCGAACGCACGCATCCCACGGTGCGCCAGGCGCAGCGCCAGGTGGCCGTGGCCGAACTGAACGTGCAGCGCGCCAAGGCCGGCATGCGCCCGACGATCTCGGCCCAGGCACGGGTGGCCCGGTCCGTCAACGACAACAGCCAGACCAATTCCCGGTCCATCGGATTGGGACTGGACCAGACGCTGTATGCAGGCGGCGCGCTGTCTGCCGCGTTCCGCCAGGCCATGGCCAACCGCGACTCCGCGCGCGCGGCGCTGTTGCAGCAGACGGCGCAGATCGGACAGGTGGTCGGGGCGTCGTGGTCGAACCTGACGGTCGCAGGTGCCAGCATCGAGGCGGCCGACCGCGAGATCAGCGCGGCACAGACCGCCTTCGACGGCGTGCGCGAAGAGGCATCGCTGGGCGCCCGCACCACGCTGGACGTGCTGGATGCCGAGCAGGATCTGCTGCAGGCCCGCGTCAACCGCATTTCGGCCGAGGCGAACCGGTATGTGGCGGTGTACCAGCTGCTTTCGGCGATGGGCCTCTTGACGGTGGAACACCTGGGCCTGGGCATTCCCACCTATGACCCGGCGGCCTACTACAACGCGGTCAAGAACGCGCCTGCCACCTCGTCGCAGGGCAAGGCGCTGGACCGTGTGCTGAAGTCCATCGGCCAGGGCGACTGACCACCCTTCCGCAGCGGTTTACCATTCGGCCACATCTGCTTGTGTGGCGGGCAGGGATTCGCTACACTTTTCGGCAATCATAACGCCGGGGCAGGGCATGTCGGAAGTGATGAGTTCGTCGGACATCGAAGATGTCCTGAGTTCGATCCGCCGTCTGGTGACCGGCGATCTGCGTCCCCGCGTCCCAGCCGCCGCTCCGGCCATTCCTGCCCAAGACGCGGCCGGGGCCGCGTCCGGGGCACCGGAACAGGTTCAGGCTCCGGCCGGTCGCCTGCTGCTGACGCCGGCATTGCGTGTGGTGCCGTCTGCGGCCCCGCCCGCCCCGCCGTCCGCACCGCGTCCGCCCATCGACGGTGTGCTGTCGCTGATCGGCGCCCGCGTGGCGCCGCCGCCCACGGGGTTCGAGGCGGAAACCGGCGACGCCTTTGACGCGGCGGCCGAGGCCGGACCGCCCCGACCGGTTGCCGCCGCCACCTTCACGCTTCCTAATCCCGCCGCCCGGCCGGAAGAAGCCGCTGCATCGGCCGAGCCGGATCCGCAGATGGCCGCCACAGCGGGCAAGAGCCCTGCGCCAATGGCCGCAGCCGCCGCAGAAGACAAGGGCGAGGACGAGGACGGTGTTCCCGAGCCGGTTGTCGACATTGACGAAGAAACCCTTCGGGAGTTGATTCGCGACGTGCTGCGCGAGGAATTGCAGGGTCCCATGGGAGAACGCATCACCCGCAACATCCGCAAGCTGGTGCGCGCCGAACTGGCCCGTGCGGCTGCCCTGCGCCAGGTCGACTGACGCCAGTACGCCACACCCGCCAATGCAAACGAAAACGCGCCCCATCGGGGCGCGTCTGTTTCTGCCTGGCCACAGGATGGCTCGTCAGGCGGCCTCGGCCTGCTCCAGCGCATGCCGACGCTCGGCCTCTTCGCGCGACAGGGCCACGCTTGTGCGCACGCCCTTTGCCACGAATTCCATCAGCCCCTTCACCACCCGTTCGTTCGGGTCGATGCCGGCGCAGGACAGAACCTCGCGCCCGTCCTTCGACCGCGCCCAGCGGGCAATCTGGTCAGGCCCGTTGCCGTATTTCTTGTCGTCGGCGATGGCATCATCCAGTGCCGCCAGCACAACAGCCGCGAACAGCTTGCGGGCGCGCTGTCCCTGTTCGAAGTTGAAGGCGGTGCCGTCCACGATATCGACCATCGTCGTCGTCCTGTCTGTCTTGCTCTTGCGTTCAGCGCGTCGGGGCAATATGGCGATTTCGTCTCGATTCGGCACCCGCTAAATCGCATATCCGTCATGCGTCTGGTGCATGTCGGCGGCGATCCGCACACTGTATCTGGTCGTCACCCCCAGCCCCGCACGACGAGATATAGCGCCCAGGGGCCATGTATCAAGATTTCATCACTGTGCCGACAGATTTCCGTCACATTTCCCCGGGGTCATCGCGCCACACTTGCGCACTTCCGGCTTGCATCTTGCCCAGGGCCCGGTCGTAGCGCAGGAAAGCCAGTGCCCGGTCGCCCGACCGCGTGTGCAGGACCCCCGCCTCGCGGCCGTCGGCGGCAATCGGGGTGCCCTCGGGCGCGTCGCCCGCAATGCGCACCCGCGCCAACCCCTTGCGCAGGTCAGTCTTGTGCTTCATCCGCGCGGTCACTTCCTGGCCCACGTAGCAGCCCTTGCGGAAATCCACACCGCGCAGCCGCTCGAACCCGGTTTCCAGGATATAGCTCTCGTCCGGCTGCAGTTCCCGGCCCGTCTCGGGGATCAGGTATTCCACGCGGATCGCGTCCCAGTCCACCACAGGCGGGCCGCCCGGTGCGCCGTAGGCCCGCCAGCCCATCGCGGGATGCCGCGGGTCGGGCAGGGCACCCTGCGGTGCGGGCCCCAAGCCGCGCGTCACCGGCACATCCCGCGGCAAGATCTGCACATCGGCGCGCAGCCGGTACATCGCCAGCCGCCGCAGCGTGGCATCGGCCACCGCCGCAGGAAGGTCCAGCAACAGGGCATCGCCGGTGTTTGCCACCAGGAAATCGGCCAGGTACTTGCCCTGGGGGGTCAGCAGCGCCGACCAGACAAGGCCCGGACCACGCGCCAGCGGCAGCACGTCATTCGTCACCAGCCCCTGCAGGAACGGCAGGGCATCGCCCCCCGTCAGGGCCACCACCCGCCGCGACGTGTCAACCTCGCCGTCCATTTTGCCTCTCAAGCCTGGAACTGCAGGCGACATAGATCGGCATACAGCCCGCCTTGCGCAAGCAGCGCGTCATGCCGGCCGCTTTGCACGGCTCGGCCGTCCTGCATCACCACGATCATGTCCGCCGCCCGCACCGTGGCCAGCCGGTGCGCAATGACAATCGTGGTGCGCCCGGCCGCTGCCGCCGCCAGCGCCGTTGCCACGGCGGCCTCCGAGGCAGCATCCAGCGCGCTGGTCGCCTCGTCCAGCAGCAGCACCGGGGCCTGCCGCAACAGCGCGCGCGCAATCGCGATGCGCTGCCGCTGCCCCCCGGACAGCGCCGCGCCCCGAGGCCCCACGGGCGTGTCCAGCCCTTGCGGCAGCGCCTGAACAAAGTCCCAGGCCTGCGCCGCGCGCAGCGCCGTCTCGATCGCCCCCTCGGGCAGATGGCTGCCAAGGGTCAGGTTCTCGCGCACCGTCTCGTCAAACAGGGCCGCGTCCTGCGAGACCACGGCGAACAGGTCGCGCAGCCGGTCCAGCGGCAGCGTGGCCGCATCCATCCCGTCCACCAGAACCCGCCCGCCCTGCGGCACGGCCAGCGCCGTCAGCACGGCGAAAACCGTTGTCTTGCCCGCGCCCGACGGCCCCACCAGCGCCGTCAGCCGCCCCGGTTGCGCCACGAAGGACAATCCGTTCAGCACCGGCCGGCCGTCATCATAGGAGAACTGCACTGCCTGCATCTCGACCTGCGGCGCACCGACCGAAACTGCCGTTGCCGCCCCGCCGGGTCGCGCTGCCGAAGCGGTGTCGAACAGGCGATAGATGCGTTCCAGCGAAGCGGCCGCCACCTGCCACAGCCCTGCGGTCTCGCCCAGCCGCCGCAGCGGCTGGAATGTCAGGGACATGGCCGCGAAGAAGGCCATGAAGTCGCCCACCGTCCGCTCGCCCGCCAGAATGCCCGGCGCGGCCAGCAGCAGCACGGCAAAGAAGCCGATGCCCGTGACCACGTCGATCAGCGCCGGCAACGCCGCGCGTCCCGCCGCCATGCGCAGTTCGGCCCGGCGAATGGCGGACACCACGCGTGCGAACCGGGCCACCTGATAATCCTCGATCCGGTTCAGCTTGACCGCTGCAATCCCGTGAAAGATTTCGTCCAGCCGGGTCGCCCGCATCCCCGCCTGCTCGCGCATGCTGTAGGTCTTGCGGCGGATGTAGCGGCTGACCACCAGCGCCGGCACGATCAGCGCCGGGGCCCCGATCAGCGCCGTCACCGTCCACAGCGGATCGATGGTCAGCGCCACCACGACCAGGCCCACCAGGGACAGCACGTCGCGCGCCACGGCGGTGATGAAGGTGGCCCAGACGCTTTGCACGGCCTGGGTGTCGCCCTGCACCCGTTCGATCAGCCGTCCGGGCGAATTGGCCTGGAAGAAGGCCTGGTCCAGCGTCAGCACATGGCGCAGCAGATCCACCTGCATGGCTGTGGTGCTGCGCTGCGACACCGTCATCAGCACCAGGCGCGACACCACCGAGGTGACGGCGCGGATCAGGAACAGGCCCAGGATCGCCACGCCCACCAGCGACAGCGAGGCGGTACCGCCCTTGGCCACCATGCTGTCGAACAGCGGCTTCAGCAGCCAGCTGAGCGCGGCAAGTGTGCTGCCCTCGACGGCCATGACCACGAAGGCCACCGCCATCAATCCCGTATGCCGGCGCAGGTACCCGCGCCACAGGCGCGCGAACAGACGCCGCGACGGATAGGCTGGATCGTGGACGGGGCTGGACATCGCGCGCCGGTGTAGGCCAGCCGCGGCGGCCCCGCAAGCGCCGCGGACGCCACCCGTTGACCCGGCCGAATGCCGGGCGTAGCCATCGGACCAGCCGCCCCGGAAGGACGCCGATGAAGCCCGCCGCCGATCTGACCCCTGCCCCCGTTCTGGCCGCCGGCCGCCCGTACCTGGCAATTCCCGGCCCCTCGGTGATGCCCGACCGCGTTCTGCGCGCCATGCACCGCGCCGCGCCCAACATCTATGCGGGCGAGCTGCACGACCTGACGCGCCGCATTCGCGCCGACCTCTGCGCCGTGGCGCAGACGGCGGGGCATGTGGCCATGTACATCGGCAACGGTCACGCGGCGTGGGAGGCGGCCGATGCCAACCTGTTCAGCCGGGGCGACCGCGCGCTGGTGCCCGCCACCGGTCTTTTCGGCCACGGCTGGGCCAAACATGCCGCCGCCATGGGCATCGAGGTGGACCTGCAGGACTATGGCCGCGGCGCCGCCGCCGACCCCGCCCGCATCGAGGCCGCCCTGCGCGCCGACCGTGACCGCCGCATCAAGGCGGTGCTGCTCACGCATGTCGACACGGCCACCACCATTCGCAACGACGTGTCCGCTGTCCGTGCCGCCATGAACGCGGCAGGCCATCCGGCATTGCTGGCGGTGGACTGCATCGCCTCGCTGGGGTGTGACGACTTCCGCATGGACGCCTGGGGCGTGGATGTGATGCTGGCCGCCAGCCAGAAGGGCCTGATGACCCCGCCGGGCCTGGCCTTCGTCTGGATGAACGACCGCGCGCTGGAAGCCTCACGCGACGCAGGCCTGCGCACGCCCTACTGGAACTGGCACCCGCGCATCGCCGCCACCGAATACTGGCAGAACTTCTACGGCACCGCCCCCACCCACCATCTGTACGGTCTGGCCGAAGCGCTGGACATGCTTCTGCGCGAAGAAGGACTGCCCGCCGTCTTTGCCCGGCACGAACGGCTGGCGCAGGCGGTCTGGGCGGCGGTGGACACCTGGGGGCAGGGCAATCCTGCCATCGGCCTGAACGTGGCCGATCCCCATGCGCGGGGGCGTTCGGTCACTTCGGTGCGCATGGGCGCCCCCGACGCAACGCGGGTCCGGCAGTATTGCGAAACGCAACTGGGCGTCACGCTGGGCATCGGGCTGGGCATGGAGACGCCCGAGGATCCGGGTTCCGACGGGTGGCTGCGCATCGCCCACATGGGCCACGTCAACGCCCACATGACGCTGGGCGTGCTGTCCGTGATCGAGGCGGCCATGACGGCGCTGGGCATTCCCTTCGGGGCAGGCGGGGCCGCGGCGGCGGCGCGGGTGGTGGCGGCGTGACGGACTGGTTTGCCCGCAGCGCGCCTGCCCCGGGCGTCACCTGCTGGACCGAACCCTTCGCCCCGCCCTTCTATCGCGCCAACCTCTACCGCCTGCGCGGCCGCGACGCCGACCTTTGGGTCGACTTCGGTTGCGGGCTGGCTCCCTTACCGACGCCGGACCGTCCGGCCATTGCCGTGGCCACCCATGCCCATGTCGACCACATCGGCGGCTTTCACGCCTTCAGCGACCGCCGCGGCCACGCCGCGGAAACCGCGGCCTTTGCCAGCATGGACGAGGCAGCCACGCTGGCCCACTGGCTGCGCGCCGACCCGGAAGGGCTGGGACGCCTGCCGCACGGCGGGTTTGATCTCGCCGCCTGGCGCCAGACCCCGGCCCCGCTGACCGCGACGCTGGCCGAAGGCAGTCACATCGATCTTGGCGACCGCATCTTCTGTGTGCTGCACCTGCCGGGTCATTCGCCGGGTTCGATTGCGCTTCTGGACGAAGCTGCCGGGCTGATGTTCGCCGGGGACGCCATCTACGACGACGCGCTGGTCGACGATGTGCCGGGTGCCGACATCACAGCTTATCGCGCCACCATGGAACGTCTGCGCGGGCTGGACGTGGCGCTGGTGCTGGGCGGGCACGGCCCACCCTTCGGCCGCACGCGGATGGTCGATATCGCCGAGGACTACCTGCGGCGGACCGGCTGAGCTGGGGCGCACGGCCGGTGCCCGGGGTTGCCACGGCCCGGCGCGGGGTCAATTCCCGGACCGACGCAGGACGATGCCCGCGAAGATCGCCAGAAAGGCCACGTAACCCAGATGCTTCGCCGCTTCGGCCAGGCCGGACGCGGCGCGGATCACGGCAAAGTCCAGGCAGGCGATCAGCGCCGCCGCCGCCAAGAGCAGGCCGAAGGCCCGGCGCGCATCGGTGACCACCAGGGCCAGACCCAGCAGCGACATCCCGATGTTGCGGGCCCCGGTCGTTTGCATCAGCGCCAGGTCGCGCGGATCGGCAATGGCGACACCCAGGGACGCAACGGCGGCCTGCGGGACGACAAGCCCGCGCAGGCCAAGGAACAGGAAGGCCGCCACCGCCAGAAGGGCCGTGATGGTGACGGGGGAACGCCAGGGCAAGGCACGGGGATCGGGGGTCATGGCAACTTTCTCGCTTGGGGAAGTGTCATCCCTAGCCGCGCGGCACCCCTGTGCCTATGCTGTGACCTGAAGACCGGATCGACAGGAATGA
Organism: uncultured Rhodobacterales bacterium; assembly: GCA_964559535.1. Taxonomy (GTDB): domain Bacteria; phylum Pseudomonadota; class Alphaproteobacteria; order Rhodobacterales; family Rhodobacteraceae; genus CAZLIC01. The sequence goes on along the minus strand of CAZLIC010000005.1, from coordinate 8,516 downwards.
AGGACCCGCCGCCATGTGGGAGGATCTGCGCCTGTTCGCCGCGGTTGCCCGCGCCGGGTCGTTTTCGGGCGCGGTTCAGGCAACGGGCGTGTCGGCCGTTACACTGGCCCGCCGCATGACGCGGCTGGAGGCCGCGCTGGATGTTGTCCTGGTCCTGCGCGGGCCGCTTGGGGTTACGCTGACCGAGGCGGGGCAGCGGCTGTTCGACCGGTCGCTTGGTCCGCTTGACGCCATGGCCGACCTTGCGGGCATGGCCCGGCGGCTGGCCGAGGCCACCCCCGCCCCGGTCCGCATCAGCGCCACCGAGCCGGTGATTGCCGAAATCCTGGCTCCGGCCCTGCCGCTGCTGCTGGCGCCCGACCGCGGGCTGGGCGTGCACCTGCGCGTTGCCGATGCGGTTGTCAGCCTGCCGCGGCACGAGGCCGAGATCGCCGTAAGGCTTGCCCGTCCCGAGGGGGACAGCCTGATGGTGCGCCGGCTGGCGCGGCTTGAGATGGGGCTGTTCGGCCGGCCCGAGGTGGCGGCGGCGATGCCGCCGCCGCCGGTCATCGGGTACGACGACAAGTACGGCGAGATCGCCGAGCGTCGCTGGCTGCGCGGCGCGGGGCTTGACGCGCGCGTGCGTGTCCACACGTCCAGCACCCGGTCGATCCTTGCGGCGCTGGAAGCGGGCGCGGGGATCGGCATCCTGCCTGCCGTGCTGGCCGCCCGGGCGCCGGGGCTGGCGCCGGTTGCGGGCTATCCGCCGGTCCCTGCGCGCAACATCTGGATGCTGGCGCACCGCGACGTGGCGCGACGGCCGGATGTGCGTCGCGTGATGCGCTGGATCGTTGCAGCCTTCCGCGCCGCGGCCGCGCGTGGCGCCGGTCCCGCGGCGTAAGGTGCGCCCCTGCCTGCCTACAGCACCGCGGCGAGCAACTGCCGCAACGCCGCTGCCGGGTCGTCCTGCCCCCAGATTTCCTCGCCCACCGCCAGGAAATCGGTCACCGGTCCCAGCCGGGCCACCAGTTCGGCCGTCAGCGCACCTTCGGCCACCACCGGCACCTCGATCATCTCGGACCACCAGTCGAACAGCCCGGCGTCGGCCTGCCGACCATCGCCCAGCGCCGTCACGCCAACCGGCGCGAAGGCCACATAGTCGGCCCCCGCCTCGGCGGCGTTGATGCCCTCGTGCCGGGTCGTGCCGCAGGCCGCGCCGACGATGGCATCCGTCCCCAGCGCCTTGCGCGCGGTGCGCACACTGCGGGCGCCGTCGGTCAGGTGCACGCCGTCCAGCCCGTGCGCACCAACCAGCAGCTGATGCTCCTCGATCACCACCGCCACGTCGCGGTCATGCGCAACAACGCGGCAGGCGTCGGCGGCGCGGCGCAGCGCGTCCAGGTCGCGGGTGGCGAAGGCCAGCCGCAGACAGGCAATGTCTGCCTTGTCCAGAACGGCGGCCAGCCGGTCGGGCAGGGTGTCGTCGAAAGTGGGCGGGGTGATCAGATAGATCTGCGGGCGTTCGGCTTCGGGCATCGGCGCGTCCTTCTGGCTGCGCCCCCCTTAGCGCAGGCCCGCAGCGAAGGCTACTTCGGCGGCAGTGCCCGCACGAAACCCAGCGCCAGCGCCATCAGCGCGCCACGGCGGGCGTCGTCGGCACAGGCCTCGTCGCTGCAATCGACCATGCCGGTCATCGGCCGCCCGGTGAACATCATGGGCGCCGCACCCGGCACCGCCAGCGCCGCCGCCTCGTTCGGCTTGCCCACCCGGAACATGGCGCCGCCCTTGTGGATGCCGCACACCATGTGGCCGTTAAGCAGGAAGGCAAGCCCGCCGAACATCTTCTTCTCGCGCACCGGCTCGGCCGCCAGATCATCGCGCATCAGTTGCGCCAAACCTTCGTCCCAGGCCATTCTCCGCCTCCTTGCCCCTGTCCCCTGCCCAGACTATCACGCGCCACCTTCCGGAACATACCGCCCGATGAGCGAAACCCAACAGCCCGTCTTCGTCCTGGTCCGCCCCCAACTGGGCGAGAACATCGGTGCTGCCGCACGCGGGATGCTGAACTTCGGGCTGGAACGGATGCGTGTGGTGGCGCCGCGCGACGGCTGGCCCAGCCCAAAGGCCGTCGCCATGGCCTCGGGCGCGGGGCGGCTGCTGGACCATGCGGGGGTGTTTCCCGATGTGGCCGCGGCGATTGCCGACTGCGACTTCGTGATGGCCACCACGGCGCGCAACCGCGACCTGGTGAAGCCGGTGCTGACGCCCGAACGCGCCATGGCCACGGCCCGCGCCATGGTGGATCAGGGCAAGCGGGTGGCGGTGTTGTTCGGCCCGGAACGGACGGGGCTGGAAAATGACGATCTTCTGCCCGCGCAGGCGCTGGTCACGGTGCCGGTCAACCCCGACTTCCCCTCGCTGAACCTGGGCCAGTGCGCGCTGCTGCTGGGTTACGAATGGCGGCGGCAGGGCGATGACACCCCGCCCGAGGTGCTGGCGCTGGCGGGGCACGATCTGGCCACCGCGGGCGACGTTGACCGGCTGGCGGCGCATTGGGAGGACCGGCTGGACGCGGCGGGGTTCTTCTTCCCGCCCGAGAAGGTGCCGCACATGAAGGCGTCGTTGCGCAACATGTGGGGGCGGCTGGGCCTCACGCGGTCCGAGGTGCAGACGTTCCACGGCATCCTGAAGCAGATCGCCTGGAAGCTGGCCCGGCAGGGCCGGGCCGACTGACACCCCGGCATCCGGCGCACAGCACCTGCGCGCCCCTGGCCGCGGCCCCCTCTGGCCTTTCCCCCGCCATCCGCGCTATGTGCCCGGCGACGGCGAAGGGGCGGCGGATGACCGGCATGGCAGAAGACTTCAGGGATGCGATCTCTTCGGTCGAGGAGATCATCGACGACGCACGCAACGGGCGCATGTTCATCCTGGTGGACCATGAGGACCGCGAGAACGAGGGCGACCTCATCATTCCCGGCCAGATGTGCACACCGGCCGCCATCAACTTCATGGCGACCTACGGCCGCGGCCTGATCTGCCTTGCCCTGACCGGCGACCGGGTGGACCAGCTGGGCCTGCAGCTGATGAGCCGCAAGAACTCGTCGCGCCATTCCTCGGCCTTCACGCTGTCCATCGAGGCGACCGAGGGCATCGCCACCGGCATTTCCGCGGCCGACCGCGCCCGCACCGTCAGTGTCGCCATCGACCCCACCAAGGGGCCGCAGGACATTGCCAGCCCCGGCCACATCTTCCCCCTGCGCGCGCGCGACGGCGGCGTGCTGGTGCGCGCGGGTCATACCGAGGCCGCGGTGGACATTTCGCGGCTGGCTGGCCTGAACCCCAGCGGCGTGATCTGCGAGGTGATGAACGACGACGGCACGATGGCGCGCCTGCCCGACCTCATCGCCTTTTCGCAGCGCCACGGCATCCGCATTGGTACCATCAGCGACCTGATCGCCTACCGCCGCAAGCACGACAACCTGATCCGCGCCAATGCCGAGCGCCGGGTCACGTCAGAGTTCGGCGGCGACTGGGTGATGCGCATCTACACCGATGGGTCCGAAGGCGCCGAACATGTGGTGCTGATCCGGGGCGACATCTCGGGCCCCGCGCCCTGCCTGGTGCGGATGCATGCGCTGGACCCGATGCTGGACGTGATCGGACTGGGGCCAAAGGGCCGCGCGGGCGAATTCGGCGATGCCATGCGCCTGATCGCGGCCGAAGGGCGCGGCGTGCTGGTGCTGCTGCGCGACGTGCATGCCAAGATCGCTTCCGACGGCGAGGTCTCGCCGCAGACGCTGAAGCAGTATGGCATCGGCGCGCAGATCCTTGCCTCGCTCGGGCTCAAGGACCTGATCCTGCTGACCAATTCGCCGAAACCCAAGGTCGTGGGGCTGGAAGCCTACGGCCTGAACATCACGGGCACCCGCCCCATTCCCGCGGAGTAACCGATGGCCGGAGCCACCCACGCAACGCTGCCGCTGCCGACCTTCGATGCGCCGGTGAAGCTGTTGATCGTTGTCGCGCCCTACTACCGCGACATCGCCGACAACCTGATCGCGGGGGCGAAGGCCACCGCCGAACGCGCCGGCGCCGAGGTGGACCTGGCCCAGGTGCCGGGCGCGCTGGAAATTCCGCCTGCCATCGCCATGGCGCGGGCCAAGGCCAAGTTCGACGGCTTTGTCGCGCTGGGCTGCATCATCCGGGGCGAGACCACGCACTACGACACGGTGTGCAACGACAGTTCGAACGGCCTGATGCTGCTGGGCCTGCAGGGCGCCTGCATCGGCAACGGCATCCTGACGGTGGAAAACCACGCACAGGCGGCCGTTCGGGCCGACCCGGCGGGGCAGGACAAGGGCGGGGGTGCGGCCGCGGCGGCGCTGCACCTGATCGCGCTGTCGCGCAAATGGGCCGAGGGGCCGCGCAGCATCGGCTTCCGCGCGCCATGACCGACAAAAGGCAAGCCGCCCGCGAAGACGCCCGCCGCGCGCGGTCTGCCTCGCGGCTGTACGCCGTGCAGGCGCTGTTCCAGATGGAGGCCGCGGGGCAGGGCGCCGACCGTGTGGCAGCCGAGTTCGAGGCGCACCGCTTCGGCCTGCCGCCCGATGATGGCGACGAGGCGCTGGCCGAAGGCGACGCCACGCACTTCCGCGCCGTGCTGGGCCATGCAGTGAACTGGCAGTCGAAGATCGACCAGATGACCGACCGCGCGCTGGTGGCGAAATGGCCCATCGACCGCATCGACCCGGTGCTGCGCGCGTTGTTCCGCGCGGCGGGGGCCGAACTGGTGGGCATGGAGACGCCGCCCAAGGTGACCATCGTGGAATATGTCGAGGTCGCCCGCGCCTTCTTTCCCGACGGCAAGGAGGGTGGCTTCGTGAACGCGGTGCTGGACCACATGGCGCGCGAGGCGCGGCCCGAGGCCTTTGCGTGAAACGGGCGCTTGCGTTCCTGCTGCTGGGTACCACCATGGCTGCGGCCGAGGTTCCGCCCGCCTATCTTGCGCCGCAGTGGCGCCTGATGTCGCTGAACGGCGAAGCCGTGCGGTCGATGGTGACGATCGATCTGTCCGCCGAAAACCGGATGTCGGGCCACGCCCCTTGCAACCGCTTTTCCGGCCGGTACGCAGGCACCCTGCCGGACTTCCGCCCCGGCCCGCTGCGCGCCACCAAGATGGCGTGCGACGAACTCGCACTTGAAGGCACCTTCTTTCGCGCGCTGTCGGCCGTCACACGTGCAGAAGTTGTGGGCGAGCGGCTGGTGCTGACCGGTGATGGGGTGCAGATGGTGTTTGTGCGGCCGTCCCGGTGACGCAGGCCAGGGCAATGCCCGCTGTTCAGCGCGTGCCGAACAGGAACGCCGGGTCAAAGGCCAGGTCGCGGGTGGCGCCGCCGTCGCCGGTCACCCGCAGACCATTGCCCTGAACCTGCACCGCGGCCACGGGCTGCCCCGAAGGCCAGGCGATGGCGCCGATGGCATGGTGGACCTCGGCCGATGTGCCCGGCGCCAGCGCCAGGAACCCCGGACCCGGCAGGTCGGCCTCGGCCGACACCCCCAGCATCTGCGCCGCCGCCCCTTCCTCGACCCCCAGACAGCCCAGGTGGCGGCCCGACCAGGGGGCATAATCGCGCCCCCCGTTGGAATGCCACAGCATGGTCATCGGCAGCGCGCGCGGGTCGCGCAGCGACAGGAACAGGTCGCCCTGCACCGGGCGGGTCACCGCCGTCCAGCCCAGCGGGCTGCCCTCGGCCTCGATGGCCATCACGAAATCCTCGTGCCGCGGCCCCCAGGGGTAGCGCGTCAGGTCCACCGGCCCGGCAAGCCCCGGGAATGCCGCAGGATCGGCAGCACGCGCCGGATACGCCAGCAGCGACCGGCCGCGGGCCGGGTCGCTTTCCTGCGCGTCGCGCGGGGTTTCCCAATGCCGCTTGGCCGAGGTGCGGATCAGCGCGCCGTCGCGCACCGACACATTGGCGTGGTTCGCCACCGGAATGCGCCCGGCGCCGCCGTCGAACCGGTGTGACTGGTAGACAAAGGGGTGGCCATCGCGCAGCCGCAGCGTCTTGGTCAGCGCGGCGCCCTGCACGGACCGGTCCAGCCGTGCCACCAGCATGCCCGCAGCCGCCGAAACCACGGTCCACGGCGCATTCGCCGGCCAACCATGCAGCGCCGACCCGTCCTCGCGTCCCGCAAAGGGCGCGCAGAAGAAGTCGCCGCCCAGCCGCGCCATGTGTGGCGCGGCACCCTCTGGCATCGGCTCGCCGGTGTCCACCCAGGGCGCGCGGTGCAAGGGCGCGATGGCGCGCCCGCCGTCCTGCACGGTGAACTGCTCCAGCAGCCCCGTTTCGGGCCAGAACACCGCGCCGATGCCCTGTGCCGCAATCCCGATCATGCCGCCACATGCTCGCCTGTGATCACATCCTCGACGTCCTGGATGGTCGATGTCCTGGGCGACAGGTCGTCGGCCACCACCGTTCCGCGCCGCATCACCACCATGCGGTCGACCACCTGAAACACATGGTGGATGTTGTGCGCGATGAAGATGCAGGAATGCCCGGTGTCGCGCGCCTCGCGCACGAAACGCAGCACGCCCTGCGTCTCGGCCACGCCCAGGTTGTTGGTGGGTTCGTCCAGGATGATGAGGTCGCTTTCGAAGTGCATGGCGCGGGCGATGGCCACCGCCTGCCGCTCGCCCCCCGAAAGCGACCCGATGGGCGTGGTGGGCGGGATGTTCTTGGTGATGCCCACGCGGCGCAGCAGGTCGGCCGCCACCTTGTTCATCGCCGACTGGTCCATCCAGTCCAGGAACGCCGGGCCGCGGCGCAGCTCGCGCCCCAGAAACAGGTTGCGCGCGATGGACAGCTGCGGCACCAGCGCCGAGTCCTGGTAGATCGTCTCGATTCCCTGCGCGATGGCATCGGTGGTGGACCGCAGCGCCACCTCGCGCCCGCGGATGCGGATCTGCCCCGAAGTGTACGGCACGGCGCCTGACAGCACCTTGATCAGCGTCGATTTCCCGGCGCCGTTGTCGCCCAGCAGCCCGACGATCTCGCCGCGCCGGATGGTCAGGTTCACGTTGCGCAGCGCGTGGATGCGGCCATAGAACTTTTCGATGCCGCGCATCTCGACCAGGGGGTCTTCCATGGCTCAGGTCCCCTCGTTGTGGCGCCGTTCCAGGCCCGCGTGCAGCGCCATCATCCCCAGGATGATGGCCCCGATGAAGATGTTGTAGGCCAGCCCCGGCACCCCGATCAGCACGATGCCGTTGCGCATCAGCCGCAGGATCAGCACGCCCAGCACGGTGCCGATGATGGTGCCGCGCCCGCCGGTCAGCACGGTGCCGCCGATCACCACCATGGCAATCACCTCCAGCTCGTAGCCCTGGCCCGAGTTGGGGTTGGCGGCCGACACGCGGATGGACGAGATCACGCCCGCCAGCCCCGCCATGGCGGCCGACAGCATGAACAGGATCAGCTTCACCCGCTTGACCGGCACGCCACGGTTGCGCGCGGCACCGGGGTTGCCGCCGGTGGCCTGGATCCAGTTGCCGAACCGCGTGCGTGTCAGCACGATATGGAAGGTGACGGCCAGCAGGATGAACCAGATCAGGCTCATGTAGACGCGCAGCCCGCCAATGTAGAAATCGCCCACCAGAAGGGTGGCCAGCCACTGGTCACCCGCATCCCACGTGCGCTGCGGAAAGCCGCTGGTCAGCCACAGCGCGCTGCCGCGCACCACCAGAAGCATGCCCAGCGTCACCAGGAACGACGGGATGCCAAGGCGGGTGACGAACATGCCGCTGACCCAGCCGATCGCCAACGCGATGGCCAGGGCAACCAGGAAGGCCGGGAACAACGGCATCAGGTCGGCGTTGAAGAAGGCCCACATCACAACGGGGGTAAAGCCGAACACCGACCCGACCGACAGGTCAAACTCTCCGGCAGTCATCAGCAGCGTCATCGCCAGCGCCATCAGCCCCAGTTCCACCGTGAAGGTCAGCGCGTTGCCGATGTTGGTCAGCGACAGGAAGGTGGGGTTGATCGCGGTGAACACGGCCAGCATCAGCAACAACAGCACCAGCGGCCCGAATTCGGGCGTGGCGATCAGGCGCCGGACAGGGCCGGAGTGGTGCGGCGCAGGGCCTGCAGCGGCTTCGGACATGAGGAATTCCCGCAATAAGGGGGCCTGCGGCGCGGGGACCGCGCCGCAGGCCGTGGCTGGGTACTGGCGTCAGTTGCCGCCCATGATGCCGTGATACAGCGGCGCGGTGTCCTTTTGATACAGCGCGCCGGTGATGATGTTGAAGCCGATCGGAATGCTGGACGTCTCCATCAGCGCGGCCGACAGGCACATGTAGGACGTGGCCTGCGGGTCCTGCCACATGCCGGCGGCCACATAGCCGTCCATCACACCCTTGGTGGTATCCAGCGAATTGCCCCAGCCCACCACCGGAATCTCGCCCGGCTTCACGCCCGCCTGGTCCCAGACCCGCACGACCGAGCCTGTCACCATGTCGCCCAGCCCGATCATCGCGC
>CAZLIC010000004.1:0-103704 GCA_964559535.1 uncultured Rhodobacterales bacterium | reverse complement strand
ACATCAACGACATGAAGCGCCGCGCTCTCCATAACGCGGACGCGGCATATTACGTTGGCTCGTACCTTCAGCACTCCTTCCCGGTGCAGCTCTATGAGCCCTACACAGATGGTGAGGGCAATCTGTCCTCGCGCCCGGTGTTCCGCGATGGTCAGCCTGTCGAATGCCGCGAGGCCGTCGCCCGGCGCGATGCGATGCTGGAACATCTCGGATCGTTGCCACCCGCTCCGGGCGCGCTCGATCAGGTGATCCAGCATTTCGGGACGGAGATCGTGGCGGAGGTCACGGGCCGGTCGCGCCGCATCATCCGCAAAGGCGATGGCCCTGCGGCGCGGCTGGCGGTCGAGACCCGCGCACCCTCGGCCAATCTCGCGGAAACCTCCGCCTTCATGGATGACCAGAAGCGCGTTCTGATCTTCTCCGATGCCGGTGGTACCGGGCGCAGCTATCACGCCGAATTCTCGGCGAAGAACCAGCGCCTGCGGGTGCATTACCTGCTGGAACCTGGCTGGAAGGCTGATGCCGCCATTCAGGGCCTGGGCCGCACCAACCGGACCAACCAAGCGCAGCCGCCGCTGTTCCGGCCGATCTCGACCGATGTGAAGGCGGAAAGGCGCTTTCTCAGCACCATCGCGCGGCGTCTCGACACGCTCGGAGCGATCACCCGCGGGCAACGTCAGACCGGAGGGCAGGGGCTGTTCCGGCCAGAAGACAATCTCGAAGGCCTTTATGCCCGCGACGCCTTGCGCCAGCTTTACCTTCTGATCGTGCGTGGCAAGATCGATGGCTGCTCATTGCAGCGCTTCGAGGCGGCGACCGGACTGAAGCTGATGGACACCAATGGTATCAAGGATGACCTGCCACCGATCACCACCTTCCTGAACAGGCTCTTGGCCCTGACCATCGAGATGCAGGGCATCCTCTTCACGGCCTTCGAGCAACTGCTTGAGGCGCGGATCGCAGGAGCGATGGCGTCCGGCACTTATGATCTCGGCTTGGAGACTTTGCGCGCCGAGAGCTTCCGCGTCACCGACCGAAAAGTGATCTACACCCATCCGACCACCGGCGCGGAAACCCGTCTGCTCTCCATCACGGAACGCCGTCGTAATCGGCCGCGATTGCTGGACGAAGCGCTCGCCGAACTCGACGACCCGCGCGTCGTCCTGATGGTCAACAGCCGTTCGGGCAGGGCGGCAGTCCAAGTGCCAACCACCAGCTTGATGCTGGATGATGGCGAGATCGAGCGGCGCGTGCGACTGATCCGTCCCACGGAAAGTCAGAACATCGCCGTCCGGCTGATGGGCGGCACGCAATGGGTCGAGACGGACCGCCCCACCTTCGTCGCGGCTTGGAATGCCGAGGTGACTGAAGTGCCGGAGTTCACCGACAGCACGCTGCATGTCGTCTCCGGTCTTCTCCTGCCGGTCTGGAAACGCCTGCCCCAGGACGAGACTCGGGTCTACCGGCTGCAGACCGATGACGGCGAGCGGATCATCGGCCGCAGGGTCTCGCCCGCCTGGGCTGCAACGGCAACCGGGGCAGGGGTGCCCAGCCTCTCTGCCGAACAGGCCTATGCCGCCCTGATCGAGGGCAAGACCATCCTCGATCTGGCCGAAGGCCTGCAATTGCGCCGTTCCCGCGTCATAGGCGTGAACCGGGTCGAGTTGACTGGATTCACCGAAGGCATGTGTGAGCGGCTCCGGGCTTATGGTCTCTTCAGCGAGATCATCTCGTGGAAACTTCGCTTCTTCGTGCCGGTTGGACCTGACGGCGTGGGAGTGCTTGCCAAGCTCTTCAACCTCTGGCCTATCTCACGCATTTCCGAGCGTGAGGTTGCCTGATGTCCCGTATTGATGCCGCAGATTTGGCGCAACGCCTTGGCCAGCAGGCCGAGGCTGTCTGCCGAGCCTATCTCTCCAACGGGCGCAGACAGGGCAACTACTGGCAGGTTGGCGATGTGCGCAACTCGGCAGGGCGCTCGATGTTCGTGCGCCTCACGGGCCCTGCTTCGGGCAAGGGCGCTGCTGGCAAATGGCAGGATCCGTCCGAAGGCAGCCATGGTGATCTTCTCGACGTCATTCGCGAAAGCCTTGGGCTCAGCGATTTCGCCGACGTCCTCGAGGAAGCCCGCCGCTTCCTCAGCCTGCCGCAACTGGAACCAGTGCCGAACACCCCAATACCCAAGACTGCACCCGCACCCTCTGGATCGTCGGAAGCAGCAGGGCGGCTTCTCAGCATGTCCAGTCCGCTCAAAGGCTCGCTGGCGGCAACCTATTTGGCAGGACGCGGCATCACAGATCTCAGTGACACAAGCGCCCTGAAGTTCCACCCGAACTGCTACTATCGGGGGCAGGGCGAGGATCAGACCGAGACCTGGCCCGCGATGATCGCTGCCGTCACCGACCTCGCAGGCAAGGTCACCGGGGTTCACCGCACCTGGCTTGCGCGTGATGGCGGCTCAAAGGCTCCTGTCGACACACAGCGGAAGGCGATGGGGGATTTGCTCGGCCACGCGGTCCGGTTCGGGGTGGCCAAAGAGGTCATGGCAGCGGGGGAGGGCATCGAGACTGTGCTCTCCCTCCGACAGGCCCTGCCCAAAATGCCGATGGTTGCCGCGCTGTCGGCCGGACATCTCGCAGCTCTCCTCTTTCCGGCACATCTGCGCAGGCTCTACATCGTCCGCGACAACGATCCGGCGGGGGACGGTGCAAGAGATAGTCTGGTCGCCCGGGCCCACGAGGTCGGGATCGAGGCAATCACGCTCTCGCCAATGTTGGGGGATTTCAACGACGATCTTGTCACCCGCGGTCTGGATGCACTTCGGGCGCATATCCGGGTTCAACTCGCTCCAGAGGACGTCAGTCGCTTCCTGACGCAGGATTATGTGACCCGTCGGAGCGGGTGATCCAAAAGGTCCGATCTCATCACGGGCATACGAGGCTGCAGTACCATCAGCGGGACCGCGCCTCGGCCTTCTAGAGGGCGAGCGGCCCACAAGCGGTCCGGTCAGGCAATGGCGGCGCCCGACTATTTTCCGCCGGCGGCGATCCACCCCACGCGACAGGTCGCGCGCGGGCCCCGTCTCCCCGCCTTTGCATCGCGAGGCAAAATAGCCGGGCTTGGCCATCAAGGCCCTCGCAAGAGGCTCGGGCTGCCAGACCGGACCGCTTGTCGGCTTTTCGTCGCCATGAAGGCCGCGACGGTCGCGGTCCAGAAGATGGAGCATCCGATGTACGCCCTTGAAGACTTCGAACCCGATCACACCTCCTCACCGACGGACACCATGATCGAAGGTCTGCAGCTCTATGGCTACCGTCCCGCAGCGGGCGAAGCCGACCCCCGGATCACACCCGAAGACCAGGTCATCCAGACCGCCGTCGCCGACATCTTCGACGCTCTGATTTCCACCATGGCGGACACAAGCCTCGATTTCGACCTCGACGAAATCCTGTGGTCGACCGTCAACACCTTCCACCGCGCTGCCGAGCGGATCGAGACGAAACTTGACGACAACGAGCAAGCGCAGAAACGCCTTCAGCGCGAACAGGACGGCTCCGAGGTGAAATCCGTTCAGCTTGAAACGCTCATCGAAATCGGGCAGGGCCTGATTGATCGGCGTGAGAGCATGGAACTCTTCCGCGAAACCGCTGCCGACCTATTCCTAAAGGCCACCGGCACGCACTGGTCACCGCGTTCGGGCTCGCGCACCAGCCATCGCCACCTGACCGCCGCGATGATTGACAGCCGCGACTTCATCGCCGCCAAGAAACGCGCAGAGACCGAGAGCCTGGTGCCTCCGGGACCGAAGGTAGCCTTCTCGGGCGGGGACACCACCGATCATCGGCTGATCTGGGATCGTCTTGATCAGATCTACGCCAAGCACCCCGACATGGTGCTGCTGCACGGCGGCTCACCCAAGGGCGCCGAGCGCATCGCTGCCACCTGGGCCTCCAACCGCAAAGTGCCGCAGGTCGCGTTCAAACCGGATTGGACCAAGCACGCCAAGGCCGCACCCTTCAAGCGCAATGACCAGATGCTCGACTGCATGCCGATCGGCGTCGTGGTCTTCCCGGGCACCGGCATCCAGGACAACCTGGCCGACAAGGCCCGCAAGATGGGCATCCCGGTCTACCGCATGGCGGCGGGGGCGTGAGCCCCCGACTTCCATCTTCGAAGCGCACCACTGCAGTCCGCAAACTCTTCAGATGGTTGCCGGAAGCGACTTCGCCGCCACGGACTGCATATCCAGCAAGATAGCGTTTCGTCGGGCGAGAGTTTCGTGCCGCTCCTGTGCCTCTCGGTCCTTGAAGAACCCGGCTTCTGGCGCCAGGCGCGCAACTGCGGCTTCGACCTCGTCGAGCGACACCCGGAAAAACTCCTTCCGGAAGTTCGACATGTTGATCCGGCGCTCGGCGAACTCCTTGTGCAGTGCGCCTTCAAGGGTAGGTGCGGCATCGCTGTAGATCATCGCGTGAATGTCGAAGCCGAAGGGTACGCTTGCATCGCCGAGTTCGCGGATGCGGTCATCGGGATCGAGCCGTCGCGTGAGCCCGATCTTCACGACGTCCTCGCCGAAAGAACCCACATTCGAGATGATGTAGACATAGCCGGATCGGGTCATCTCGGCCATGGCACGCGCCCGCTCGCTCGCGGCGTGGGCTGCCGCAAGAGCTGCCTCGAGTTCCTCGATGCGGCGGCGATTACCTTCGCTGTCTGACTCCTTGCGCGCCTTCTCGAGCATAGCCTGATACTTCGCTTCCTCCCGTTCGGCGGCTTCGGCTTCGACGAGAAGCTTCTTCTCTTCCCTCTCGGCCCGAGCCAGTTCGGCGCGCTCCTCTTTCTCCTGCTTCAATTGCTCGCGGTACTCGTGGGTCAGGCGCAGTTCCTCGATCTTGAGCGCTACGTAGCGGTCGTTCAGCGTCAGGTTGAGAGAGGTGTTCTCCTTGTTGATGGCTGCCGCGGCCGACAAAACCCGTTTCTCCATTGCGACGGCATTGTTCCACCGAACATTGGCGATGGCGGCTTCGCATTCATTGTTGAACGCGCGCATGGTCAGCCGGGTCTGCCGGTTGATCATAGTTGCACCTTTGGCCTTGCTGCCCTCCACGGACCAGTCCGTTGGGCAAAGTGCTGCCTGCTTCGAGGAGATCATGGATTTCTGCCGATCCCGGACTTCGAGGATCTTGGTCTTGTAGGCCTCGCTGTCGGTGAAATCGAAATGGGGCTCATAGACCCCGAGTTCCGCAAACGCGAGGCGCTCGTCGTAGATCGCGACCTGCTGTTCGAGTTGATCGAGGAGGACGCGTTTTTCGGCATAGATGGATCGGACAGTTTCGATATCCGATCTCAGCCGGGTGGCCTCCTGTTCGAGGCGTGCGACTTCGGCCTCCTGGGAGATGATCCCGCCATACTTCGCCTTCGTCGCGTCATGCGCGCGTTCGACGCTGGCAATTGCTTCTCGATGCAACTCCGTCTCGCGTTCTGCCTCGGCGATCCTGTATTTCAGCCGTCGTTTTGCGAGCAACCAGAGGATAAGGAACAGCGGGGCCGCAACGAACCAGATGATTGCGACAATGACAATTGAATCCATGGCGACTCCGCTCGAGACGTTTCAATGCAGCGCGACGATGGCTTGGGCGCGTCAATCACTCAAGCGGTCGTTGCGGCCTCTCGAGTTTTCAAGGTCAATGAGCTCGGAACGGAGCCGAGTCAGAGAGTGTGTTTCCGCCCAAGACCGGCGAAATGGAGACCGGTCGTCCGGATTTCGCCAAATCGCCAGCGGTCACGGCAACATTCACATCCAAGTATCGGCCACACGATGTAAACTCGAGGGGTGTCTTAGAGGAGGCCAGTGCAATGTCTTTCCGAATCGCAACCTTCAACGCGCTTAACCTCAATTCTGCAGGTCTCGGCTTCATCGGGCGTCTCGATGCAAGGCCGCTAACAGCCGAGGAGTACGCTGCAAAGACTGGAGCCATTGCGACGGAACTCACGGCACTCGCTCCCGACATCGTGGGGTTTCAAGAAGTGTTTTCTGAAGCGGCCCTTCGAGACGCGTGCGGCCGGAGTCCGGAAATGGGCGACATGGAGGTCCATGCGCCCTTCGCTCAGCCGGTTCCAGATCCCCTCGGCCCAGCAGGTGATCTCGTCTCCGACGGGCCTCACGTCGGCATTGCATCCCGTTTCCCGTTGGTGGGGCCGCCGTCGATGATCACAGGTTTTCGGCCCGAGGCTGCGCCTGTGGTCCCGGTTGGTCGCCACAGCGCCATGACGGAACTGCACCTCCTCGGTATCACCACATTTGAGCGGCCACTCCTCCGTGCCGAAATTGCGGTCGATGGCTTGCCGGGCCTGGTCGTTCTGGTCGCGCATCTGAAGTCCAAGCGACCCAAGTTCTTGCCGGGAGAAGATCTGGACGACCCTGTGATTCAAGCGCTTGGGGCAATGCGGTCCCTGATCGTACGTGCTTGTGAGGCCGCTGCGCTCAGAGCACAAGTCGTTGCGGAGCGCGACAGTTGGGTGGGAGGCAAACGTCGGCCCGTCGTTGTCCTTGGGGATCTGAATGACGACCTGGGCTCTGTCACGACGCAGATGATTTGTGGCGGCAAGCCCTACTTGTCGGGTGGGCAGACGGCCGTAAGCCGATCCACTTGGCGTTTCCGAACCAGAGACATGATGCTGTCCGCCTTCGAGATTGCGCCGCCGCCGCCCGGACAGGGACACACCCATGTTTTTGGTGGGAAGGCATCGGTGATTGACCATATCCTCATGTCAGCAGACTTTGCGCCTGTCGAAGGTCGGCAACGGGCTCGCGTAGTGGCCTCGGGCACGCGCAACGCGCACCTCGCACCCATTGTTGTAGGGGCCGGACTTCCACCGGTGGAGCCTTTCGACCCGGCGGCCATCCAGGCAAAGCTTCGCGAGGAAGCGGAGCGGCCACCACGGGACCCTTTGACGGAGAATCCTCGCGACGCCCGAACTGACAAGCCCGAACTCGGCTTCGACCACGGTTTCCCCTTCGCCGACGTCGAACTCTTTCCAACTCCTTGATCCCCAGAGATGGGGCGGAGAACACCCCCTTGCTGCCAACAGAAGTCCAGCTTCACATCTCGCTCAACGACGTCAAGCCGAAGGTCTGGCGACGGGTCCTTGTTCCGATCACCTGGAACCTCGAACAGTTACATCTGGTCATCCAGGCAGCCTTCAACTGGCAGAACCGTCACAACTACGAGTTTCAGATGGGTGGGCTGAGATTCGGCGACAAGGCGGTGCTTGAAGAGTATGCGTCGCCCGAGTCTCCGCAGGTGTTCGAGCACCGTGCCGTCATGCTGCGGGATTTTGTTGGGCGTGGGGCAAGTTTCATCTATGCGTACGACTTCGGAGATGACTGGCGACACACGGTCAAGATCGAGAAGTACCTGGCCATCGACCCGGCGTTGAAGACCGCAGATTGCATTGACGGCGCGGGAGCGACACCTCCGGAAGATGTCGGTGGGCCGCCCGGGTACGCAGACTTTCTGGCCATCATGGCGGACCCGAGGTCGCCAGAGCATGCCTCAACAAAGCGTTGGTGCGGAGGGCAGTTCGATCCGAGCTGGTTCGACCTTGCGATTGTCAAAGCGGATGTAGCAAGGGCCCTGAAGCCAAACCTACGACGTGCCCTGCATCAGCCAAAGCTCTAGCTGGTTCCCTGATTTGACCAGGGAAGCCCTGCTCCTACACGATGCAGGCGGGTTTCGCGTTCTGTGCGATGCAGTTTATCGTCTTGGAGATTTGGGGCATTGCCATCTCAGGGTAGTCCCTCGCCACGCTGAATGCCTGCTTCCATCTGCTCTAAGAAAGTCCTAGCGGTCGGTGAAAGCTGATCGCTTACGGCTGACAACTTGCCCGCGACAATTGCACGGGCCAAGAACCAGTCATAAAACGATTTGTGAGCAAACCGATAAGTGCGTTGCCTCGTGACGGGATCGCGACCGGAGGGTTGCACCAGGGATATGAGAAGCACGTCCTCAATTCTGTCCGAAGTTCCGAGCGCCGCAGATGCGCACGTCCTCAAGAGCTCTTCCGGAAAGGTCAGCCCGTCCGGCGCTTTAGTCTCGAGTGACCGAATGTGCAGTTTGCATGCGAGTTCCTGCATCATGCGGATCAGGACTTCGGCTGCCTCCTCTGTGCCATATCTCTGGGCGAGCCCCTCTCCTCGGACAAGGCGACCTGTCGAAGTCGAACTGGTCCAGTCGCGCTGGAGCTTGGCGCGGAAGTACTTCCCGTAGAGGCGGTGCAACTCCCGCTCTGGCGCTTCGCCTTGCCATGCATCCTCGGCAAGCATACCCAAGAAAAGCGGACGGCGTGGGATATCGCCATAATGCTCTTCATATTGACCGGTAGCGACGACATCCCGGAACCTGCGAAACGTCTCTGGAGGGATTACCCCCCTATCGGCCGCGAATTGGTCAAGGAACTGGGTCATGAGGGGATGATCCCAGTCGGTCAGCCTCAAGCGCGTAAAGAACGTTCCATCCGGATCGAACTCAAGCGGACGAGACTCATAGAGTTCGTTCCGGACGGTTACCACGGCAGGTATTCCGAGCTCCCCAATCGATCCCCAGAGCATGGCTAGTCTTTGCGGATCGTGCCAAAAGCGGCTTTCGTCAATCGCATCGATCAGAAGCAGCGGGTAGCTCGTTCTGAAGGCATGCTTGCAGGAGTCCTGAAGGATCGACAGGGCCAATTGGTTCGACGCCAGATCGTCGTCGACAATCTGAGCCATGACATCTGCCAAGAGGCCGGCAGAATTTACAAACGCGCGGTCACTGATGTTCGCTGCCGGGAAAAAGTACACGGCCTGGTCCTTTTGCGCCCACAGATCACCGAGGGCGTGCAGTCCAAGGGTTTTCCCAAAACCAAAGCTCCCGGTCACCAAATACCTTGGAGGTTTTCGGTACCGGCCTGAATGTCCAGCGTCTGAACGCTTCACGTAGGCTTCGAGTGTTCCAAGGATGTGTGATGTCACATCGCTTCTTGCTTCGCGTTCTTCCAGGAAGGGCACGAATGGAAGGTAGTCGATCGCAGCCATTCTCTCCCGGTAGGCAGATGCCAGAGCTTGACGCGATTGCGTCGACAAACGACCGAACTTCTCGTCGGCGAGGTTGCCAATTTCCTTTATGAACTTGTCGAGGTCGAGCAGCTTCGTGGATTTTGCTATTCCGGCAGCAACCACCGTTGCCAAGGCATCCTCGATGGTCTTGCGGTCGTCGGCGTCGAGGATGCTCCGGTTGAGAACGAGCCAATACTCGCTGACAGGTTTGGCTTTCTTGATGAACTTTTTGATCTCTTTGTCGACATCCTTCAAGCGACCGGAGTGCCACTCCCGTTCAAAGCCCTTGCATTGCACTGCCAATCGGACTTCGAAAGTCTCGCTTTCAAACTGGTAGACGTCGATGCCTTCCCGATCAAGTTGCAGAAGGTGTTTCGATTGTGTGATGTCGGGCAAGATGGCGGCCAGCAGGTCTTCAACAATTGAAGCGAAATCGTGCCCGGCCGCCCGGCCGATCTCATGCCTGTATTTTCCTTTGCGCACTTGCGAAGCCCTATGGTGCTGCCGTTCCACATCTCGTCAGCGGCAGTCTGCTTGTGTCAAGCGTCGTGATGAAGCCTGATTGTTAAGCATTCATCTCGACCTTGCGTCCGGGTTTCTTCAGGGCGCACTGTTTGCAAGGAGCATCGATCGGTTTGGCGGATTTTTCCGTATGCTGGTGGGATTGCTTGCTCGATTGGCCACCTAGGTTTCCGGCTTGACCTTGACAAACGGCAGTAATTGGACAATATGGTGCCAAACGTCAATAGGAGGCCGCCATGCCCCAACTTCGTCTCATCGATCCCCAGAACGGCGTTCCGGCGCCACAGTTCAGCGATGCCGAGACGCAGGCGATGCAGCGCGCCTTCGTGAACCTCGCCGCGCTCTGGGAGATTACCGATGAACAGGCGGCGGTTCTGATGGGTGACATCTCGGTCCGCACCTGGCGCCGCTGGAAGGTCGGCGACCTCGGGCGCGCAGGCATCGACGTGGCGGCCAGGCTCTCGAATCTGATGGGCATCCACAAGGCCTTGCGGCTCCTCTTCAAGGAGCCCGCGCGGGGCTATGGCTGGATCAAGCGCCAGAACGATGTGTTCAGCGGTGCGAGTGCGCTCGACGTCATGCTGGGCGGGCAGATCACCGATATCATGCGGGTGCGACGCTATCTCGACGCGATGCGGGGGCCCTGGTGAGGCCACCGACAACGCGGATTACCTGGGACCGCTATCACCGCCTGATCAATTCGGCCTACCCGCCCATCGACCTCTTCGAGGATATCGCTGATCCGGCCGACTGGCTCTTGCTCGCATCTGCGGAAGGCAAGACCAACCCGCGACTTGCGGCGACAGTCGGAAACCTCGATCTGGTCCCTGTCGCTCGGCGGGTTGGTGGCACGGGATCGTCCTATGTCATGGCGCCGTTCACGCATGTGAGCCCGGATCATCGGGGCCGGTTTCACGATGGGACTTTCGGCGCGTTCTACGCGGCTGACGATTTCGAGACCGCCCTGTTCGAGACGATCCACCACACACAGAAGTTCTGCGCCGCGACGCGCGAAACGCCGGGTTGGATCGCCGACAAGCGCGAGCTCATCGGTCGGATTGACGCCCTGCTGACGGACATCCGGCACGGCTACCCGCAGTTGCTGAATCCGGATGACTACGCCGCGTCGCAGGCGTTCGCGGTGGGCGAGAAGGCCGCCGGTTCTGACGGCATTGTCTACCCGTCGGTCAGGAACCCTGCTGGGACATGTTTCGCGGCGTTCTACCCGGATGTCATGTCGCCACCTGTGCAAGGGCGGCATCTCACCTATCACTGGAACGGATCGGCCATAGATTTGATCAAGGACCTGGGAAGCTCGCAAGTCTTCGCCGTCATGCCCTAGGCTCTTGGCGGATCCTGCTTTCGGTCAGACATAGCCGCGCCGCCGCTTTTGTCGTTCGATCAGGTCGGCTTGCCGTTCTGCGGCAAACTGCGACGGAAACGTCGCCAGCAACATTTGACCCTTGGTCCCGATCCGCCCCCAGTTGCGGATGATCGAGACCTCTCCGAACAGCGTCGGTTGCAGGGCGATCGCGTAGAAGCGCGCCATGTTCAGGTCAGGGTCACGCCGGGTAAGTGACAAGGGTTCAAAATCTGTGCTCGGGGTCATTCACGCAGTATCGGGCAACGGGACCGACCTGTCCAATGACGATCCGGAATCGTTGGACTGTCATCGATTCCGGATTGTGATGGTGATGCGCGGCGGCCCTCGATCGAAGTCGCAGTGAGTTCAGACGCTGAACCCGGGGAACGGACGCGACCCGAAATCCCCGAAGCCGGCGAACTGATCGCCCCGCCCGGAACCACAGTCCATGAGGGCTGAGTTCCCTCCCGGAATCTCTCCTCTTCTCCCCTTCCCGGGCTCTTCGATCCGAGCGCACAAAGCGCGCAAACAGTCTTGAAAGATGAAAACAGTCATGTAAGAAGCAAATGGCAGGAAATGCAGAATGTATACGTTCGGGAGCGAGGACCTCCGATGACGTCGCATCACAGAGACCAAGGGGTAGCTTCTGAGGCCCGTCCTCGCTCTTCTCCGGGTCGAGAGGAGGCTCGAGGCCGTGACGCGGGCGGGGCGGTGCAGGCGGTATCCGAGGGTAGCTCAACTGATGCTCTTGCTGTCATCCCACACCCACCGCGCCCGACGACGGGCGGTCGGATCTTGAGCGTCCGGGTTTCCCGGGAGGAGGCGCAGGCCTTCGATGCCGCGATTGAGGCTGCCGGGTTTGCGTCGCGGTCTGAGGCGCTGCGATCGCTGGTGCGCGGGGCAGGGGGGGCGGTCGCACCCCTGCCGGAGGAGGTCGAGCTTCTCGCCGGGCTGGCGCGCGAGTTGCACAAGATCGGGGTCAATGTGAACCAGATCGCGCTGGCCGCGAACCGTCGTCAGATCGCGCTGATGCGTGCCGAATGGGACGAGATCGGCCAATTGCGGAAACTCCTGCCAGAACTTCGACTGGTGATCGGTCGGTTGATCGGACTGCGACGGCAGGCGGGGCGCGCGGCTCTGGGCGCAGCAGGGTCGGGTGCGAATTCTGGGATGGAGAAGGAGGCGCCTAGTGCGTGATCCGGTCGGTCTCGCCCCCTCCCGGCGACCGGGACTTGCCGAAGCTCTGATCGGCGAGATCGGTCTGACCCGTGGCGGCGGGCTTGTCCGCTCTTCGAGCCCAGGCTGGGGTCGCGGGCATGGCGGTGTCTCCGCATCCCCAAAGGCGCGGACGATGTGGCAGCTCGCGCAGTCGTCCAATGCCGTGGTGCTGAAGAAGATCGCCCGGGGCGGGACCGGCACGGAACAGTCTCTCAAAGTGCAGATGGCCTATCTCTTCGGCAAGGCCGAAGGGCTCTTCGGAAACATGGTCGGTCATGACCCGGAGGCGCGGTCACTCTCGGACGAAGAGCGGCTCGCCATTGCAGACGACTGGTCGGCCGGATGGCGTGGGAGCCCTAAGAACGGTCATACGACACATCTCCTGATCTCGTTCCCGTCCTTTGTGAAACCGGCCAAGGCCCAGATCATCGCCGAGGCCTGGGCGGCAGAGATGTTCCAGTCGGGTGCGCATCAGGAGGATGAATGGGCTTATGTGGCGGCACTGCATACCGACCGGTCGCACCCGCATGTCCATATCGTGGTGAACA
Source organism: uncultured Rhodobacterales bacterium (assembly GCA_964559535.1). GTDB lineage: Bacteria > Pseudomonadota > Alphaproteobacteria > Rhodobacterales > Rhodobacteraceae > CAZLIC01. Next base: position 90,959 of record CAZLIC010000004.1, on the reverse strand, counting down.
ACCGCGGGCTGGTGAACGGGTCCTGGTTTTTCATGGCGAAGGAGCATGCGTTCAATCTCGCGATGATGAAGGAACGGCTTGCCGGGATCGCGGAAGAGGAGTGGGTCTATCTCGACTGCTCCTCCCGGCGGGATCGCGGCATCCTGAGCTATGGCGCGAGCCGTGCCGAGATCGAACGGGCGCGCCGTGAAGAGCGCATGCCGCGCGAGGTCCCTTACAGCGGGGCCGTTCTCGAAGCCGCGCTCGCTGAGGTCCATGCCAACGCGGCGGTGCTGAAGGATCTCGCCATGCTGGCCGAGCTTGGTGGGTTGGCCAAAGCCGCAGAGCGGATGCGTGAGGCCAGCGCGGTGCTCGCGCGCGGTGGTGTCATCCAGCCGCTGATGGATGTTCCGGACAAGAATGAAGGAGGGTCGCCCATGGCGGGAGCGAAGGACGGACGTGAAATTGAAGATCGCGACCGGAGCGGTTTAGCGGCTCCCACCGGGGCCCTTGCAGCAAGGGCCCGGGAAGCGGGAGTGGGCGGCGAGGTTGAACCTGGCCGTGGTTTGCAGGGCCAGCCCAGCGATGCCACGCTGCCGACGTCGCGAAGGGGTCTTGAGACCCACTTCTCTGCCTGGCTCGCCCGGACCGAGGACAAGATCGCCGCGTTGCCGCCCGAACGACAGGCACCGCTCTGGCGGGAGCTTCGGGACATCGCGTCGGACGTCGTGCGCACGCTCGGTGACAACCGGGGTGCGGAACTGATGACCCGCGATCCGGTGTCGCGGCTGCATGGCGCCCAATTGGAAGAACGCGAGGATGGCCGCGCGTCCTTGAAGATCGGCGCGGACCAGCGCGACATGGACAAAGGTGAGACCGCGGACCTGAAGTCGGCGCTCCGCACTGCCGCCGTAGAAACTGGCATCGATCCTGCAAGGGTTGAGGGGCGTCTCGCCCGGCCCGCTCCGACCGCGTTCCAGGAGCGAGAGCGGGTGACTGATGACCTGCGGGACGTGGCGGAGCGCGCGAGACTGGATCTCTCGACCGAGGACGGGCGAGCCACGGCCGCGCGCCGTGTCGATGCCTTTTATGAGAAGGCCGCCCGGATCCTCGACAAGGCGCTCGGGCTCGACCGCGCAACCGAGGTGGCACCTGGTCTGCCGCGCGCACTCAGGTCCATGGCCGAAGTGCGGTCGGATGCCGGACAGCTGCGGTTCGAGAGCGACGCACAAGCTGCCGCCTTCGCAGGCGATATGGCGGCGCGCTACGGCAAGACCGCGATGCAGGACCTGGCCCGCGGCAAAGATGATGCCTTGAAGCGGGACTTCCCCGACCCCGCCGCCCGTGCGGCGGTCGCGCGCGCCGTCATGACGGTCGCGACGGTCCACGAGACGGCCGGGATCTCGCTCGCTGAGGCGCAGCGGGGCATGCGCTACTGGGAAGAGCGCGTGAAGGAGATGGAGGCCGGGCGTCAGGCCGATGCCGATCGCGGGCCCAGCCCGTCCACTGATCGCGAGCGGGAGCGCCAGCTCTCCCGCGATCGCGATCGCGACCGTGAGCTCTGAGGCGGCCGATGGTCCTCACCCTCCGTCTCGCCCTCGGCGCCCTCGCCGGTCTCATCTTGGGTCTCCTGATCGGCGGCCTCTACGTGACCTGGAAACTGGGTCAGCCCCTGAACACGGGCGATCCCCTCGTTCTCCTCACGGGTTTCCCCGGCTGGCGTCAGGCGAAGGCGGAGCCCTGGCTCACCGGCTGGATCATCGTCGCAGCATCAAGCGTGGCGTTCTTCGTGCTGGCGCTGCTTCTGAGCTTCACTGCGCGCCTCACGGAATATGGTCAGGCGCATTTCCAGAGCAGGTCGGAGATGAAGCGCAACGGCCTCCTGAAACCCCTCGGCGCCGGGCTCGTCTTCGGCAAGCTCGGGAAACCCACGTCCCGAAAGCCCTTCGTCGCGGCCGAATTCGCAAAGTTCCCGCATTGCCTCGTCGTCGCCCCGACCCGTGCGGGCAAGGGTGTGGGCTATGTCATCCCGAACACGCTCCTCTTCCCGGGAAGTGCAGTCATCCTCGACGTGAAAGGCGAGATCTTCGAAGCGACCTCGCGGCACCGGCAGGCGCAGGGCGACCGGATCTTCCGCTTCGCGCCCTTCGACTTTGAGAACGCGACGCATCGCTACAATCCGCTCGAGCGCGTCGCCCGCATCGAGAACCCCGAGCAGCGTTACACCGAACTCGCCAAGATCGCCGACTACTTCTTGACCGTCTCCGACAAGGGCACCGCCAGCGACTTCCTGATGGAGGGCCGAGAGCTCTTCGTGGCTGCGGGCCTCCTCGCCATCGAACGGGGTCGACCGACGCTCGGCGAGATGAGCCGCATCCTTTACGCCAACGGCGCGACGCAGGGCGAGTATTCTGCTCATGCCGAGGAAGTTCGCCACGGAGCGGCACGTAATACATTCCGGAAGTTCGCGGGCTACAGCGACCGGACGCTGTCCTCGCATGCCTCGGTCCTTGGCGGGGCGGGGATGAGCCTCTGGAACAATCCGGCGGTTGATCGCGCGACCTCGGCCAATGACATTTCCTTCGGGACCCTGCGGAAGGTTCCACAGACGATCTATGTGGCCGTCAACTCGGATGACATCCGTACCCTGTCGCCACTGATCCGCCTCTTCTTCGGCGAACTCATCGCGACCCTGCGCAGTAGTCTGCCCGACCCGAAGGCGGAGCCCTGGCCTGTGATGATCCTCCTCGACGAGTTCGACCAGCTCGGGCCGATGCCCATCGTCGAGCAGGCCCTGAAACAGCTCGCCGGCCATGGCGCGCGGGTGTCGATCATCACCCAGTCGGTTCCGGGTCTCGACAACATCTATGGCGAGAACGTCCGGCTCTCGCTCGAGTCCGCTGCAGGCATGAAGCTCTATCTCAGCCCGAACGAGAAGAAGACCGCGCAGGAGGTCTCTGACGCGCTCGGCAAGACCACGAAGCTCGCGACATCTGACAGCTATTCTCGCGATGCGTCGCTTCTGACCCGGCGATCTCTGTCCCGGCGGATGGAGGAGCGGCCGTTGATGTCGGCTGACGAAGTCAAGAAGCTCGATGCCAACATCGCGATTCTGATCCCGGAGCGCCAGCAGCCGCTTCGGGTTCGGCGGGTCGTCTACTACGAGGATGCCGTGTTCCGGGCGATCTACGAGGGGCAGGCGGGGCCGCTGCCTTATCCGTCTCGGCCGGATCCCGAGGTTGCGCTGCTCCGGGCGGAGGTGGCGGCGTTGAAGCAGTCGATGGTTGCGGGCGGAATGGGGACCATTGCGTACAGATCAGGAACCGAGGGCGGCGTCGCGGCGGATGTGATAGACGCTTCCACTGACCGGTCTGCGGTTTTTGAGGAGGGAGGGCAGACGGAGAAGGCCCCGGAAGTGATCGCCCGAATGCGCGCGTTTGACGAGGCGATTTCTGCCAGTGAAAGGGTTTCTGAGGTTGCTGCCGATTGAGCAAGGATTCAGCAGTTGCGTGGCAACCGGGCGGTTACGTTGCGTGAAGGGCGGAGAGCGAACAAACGGCATGGCCTCATCGCGTTGGCAGCTGCCGGCGTTTGCTGCCGTTCGAGCGCCCCGCAATGAAGGTCAGACTGTCAGATCCAGAAAGGGGTCGCTTTGACCGTAGTAGGTATTGTCTTCCATCATGATGGATTTGCCCGCCAAGTTGTGGTCCGTTGCAACTTCGGCTCACAAGGTCAAGCTGAGCTAGGCAGCGCGACTCGATAATGCCGAAAGCCGGTTGTGCGGTGCTTTGTAGATCCCGAAAGTCAGAAGATCGTATGTGTTCGAAAAGCTGAATATCTCAAAGAGGTGGGCTTCTCCGTTGGCATCGTAGAAAACGCTTTCGCCTTCACCAACCGGTCCCGTCTTCTTGGCCGTAGCGTGGTGAATGACGGCCGAGTATGCAATGTCATGTGAGAGTCCCGGAAATCGCTTGATCAGCCCGCGGGATCTAGGAAAGTATGCAACGTTTTCGGCTCCTGCTTTTGCGCAGATGTCGGGATGGTAGGGATGACGACTAATAAGTCCGAAGGCAGGATGCTCGGGGTCGCGCTCGCATACCATTTGCCAGAGCGTTGTGGTCAGCGTATTGCCATAGCGATCCTTGAATTTCGCAATCGTCTTCCAGTCAAATGAGCAGTCCAGTGCCTCGCGTTGGAATCGATCGCCCATGAAGATGAGGCGCCGTCCGCCATAGTTTGCCTCAGCTTCCATCGCTTGGTGAAAGGTCGGATTCAGTGTTGACTCGTTGTCCCCTATGAGCAGGGAGCGATGCCAAGGAAGCAGGTCGTGAAGGATCTCGTGCGCAATGACGAACCGCCGCTTGAGGGGTACGACGTCGTCATCGATAAAGATGCGCTTGTCACCCTCTTTCAGCATGAGAAGGCCTTTCAGGCCGAATTTGCTCACGACATCCCGCATACTTTTCGCTGTGCTAGAGATATCGTGCCCGGCCATCTTCGCTCTGTGCGCCATCTCGTCCAGCAAGTTGAGGTCAGCCTTGCTGTAGTAAGTGAGATCCAGTTTCTGCAACTCGCGAACGACGTCGAGGCGGAGGGGTGGCTTCGGGTCGCCGAGATCCCGGAGGAGTCGCGCTATGTGCTCGTTGATGTCCGACCGCTCGTAATCATCTATGATCGGCTCGATCACCGGCATCGTCGCATCCCTTCAGTTAAATGCCGCCAGGGCTTTGACAAAATCGTCGAAGAGTTTCTTTTCAGCCTTGGTTAGCTTCGACAGGTCGTCCGAACTCGCGGCGAAGCGATGAGCCGCTTCTACCAAACGATCTTCTCGAGAGTGAGCGGCGGAAGTCAGTTGTTCCACCGCCTTGGCTGGAACACCAAGATAGTGCGCCAACTGGTGCACAGTTCTAGGTCTAGGCACATAGTCGGGATCCGCTTCAATCGTTTCAATCTCTTGTGCATCGATGCGAATTTTCGCAGCCAACTGGGCTCTTGTCAGTCTATCGCGCCTTCTAAGTTGCCGTACCAGTTGATGGAGAACAGCCGGTCTTTGCGGTGCATCTTCCTTTGGTGCACGCAGAGCAGCGCCCACGAAATGATTTAACGGCTCTGCACCAAGCAATGGAAATCCAGCCTCGTACTCGATGTCCGGATCATTTTTGATGTGGTCGCGTAGCCATTCAGACGTAAAATGCAGTTTCATGCTCAGCTCCCATCCTTAGTGTTGAGTGGTAAGAAAGTCAGAGACCTGACTTTGCGGAAGTTCAAAGTATCTTAATCCCGTGTGCGGCCCGTCGTTGTCCACTCCCAGGTCGGCCATACCAATCACATCACGGTAGAATTCTTCGGCACCTGGCAGCGCATGGAGGCCAATTCTGCCACCGAGTTCCTCCTCGATGCTCAGACTCACTGCGGTCCCTATCAGGACTCGTCCCGCACCCTTGTATGTAGGCTCCTTCACCAATCGAGGCCTGTTCCAAGGCGCTGTGGCCAAGAACTCAACGTAAACCATGTCGGCTTTCGGGTGTTCGGGATGACGGCTGAAGCAATCCGTGCTCCCCTTGCAGGTCATCAACAGTGCTTGAGTATTTCCGCCGCATTCGAGAGCAAAGATGTCATACAGAAACGGGTCAGAAATCGCGGCAAGCGCCTTGCGCCCCCAATTCCAATGCCCATCTTCAGCATTTATATCCGACATCGTCTCTCCGGACGCTCTTGCTTGCGCCCGCCGGACCTCGAAGAGAGGGCGCCAGCGTCCCTCAATGTGCGAGAGGTTGGTCTCGTCGATGCCGTGAAACAGCTCGGCTGTTTCAAACTCGCCAGTGATGCGGTTCAGCAGGAAGACCTTATCGACCAGTTCCTTCATAGAACCATGATCTCAGCTTTCTCCGACTTGTCGGCGCTTTCGACGAACACCTTGTCTCCGCGCGACAGCCGATCATCTACTGACTTGTAGAGGCGAAGCGACTGACGAACGAGCGCCGTCTTCGACAGGCCCTTCTGTTCGCACATTTGCTCAACGGCGTTCATTTCAGCCTCTGTGAGGTTGAGTGTCATCGTTCGTTTCATGTCAGCCTCCAGCGCTTGCTTCCAATATGTAGGCAGAAAACCACAACTTGTCAATCAGAAAGTAGTTAGAAAATAGCTAACAGATAGCTAGACAGTAGCCAAAAAACATGTATATGTGATCTCAAGGTGGGCGACTCAGGTCAGTTCGCCGAGGAAGAGAAGTTGAACGGTCCTTTGCTCCGCAGGGGGTGTGGGGCTCTAGCGATCTGGAAGGAGGCCAGCCATGGCAGGCAGAGGGAAGGGCAGCGACTACCGTAGCGCCAAGTCAGGTCGCTATGTCACGGCGGCATACGGCAAGTCGCACCCGCATACGACCGTCAAGGAAGCCTCAGGGAAGAGCGGGCCTACTGGTGGGAGCTATCGCAGTGCTATCAGCGGCCGGTTCGTGACCGCGAAGCAAGGCAAGGCGAGCCCGGGCACGACCGTCCGGGAGAAGTAGCGGGAAGAGCGGCAGCGGACCGAGCTGTTACTCTTGCGACGATGTCCGAAACAGGACCAGCGAAAGGCGCGCCCAAATGAATTTCGTCGGCGCGAAGAAAAAAGAAACTTTGACATGAGGTAGCTCAACATGCCGGATAAACCCAAGAAATCCGTCACGATCACGGTAAATCAAGATGACCATGAAGTGGCGAAGGAAAAGATCTCGTATCAAGAGGTCGTCGCACTTTACCTGTCAGATGGGGGAAGTGGATCCAACGAATATTTGATCAAGTACTCGCGTGGACACTCCGGCAACGTGAGTGGCACTCTCGCGCCAGGCAACGAGGTGAAGGTGAAAGATGGCATGCGCTTTAGGGTTTCAGGAACTGGCGAATCGTAACGCCTTCATCCGGGAGTTGGAGGACGACGGCTACCTTGTTGATTTTGTCGGAAGCCATCTTCTTGTCTATGGTCTGCCATACCTAAATGAGCTGGGCGCACTATCGTATGGAGACATGGCGAGCCCGGTCGACCTTTCGGTGGGTGGGGTCATTGACCCTCCCAGTAACCACCAAGTTTGGTTTCGAGGCGGTCGGCCTCACGATCAAAACGGGCGTCAGCTCCGACTGGGTGGTGGACCTGGCCAAATGAAGGTCGCCGACGAGTTTGAGACGGACAATTCGTTCTCATACAAGTTGCTCGACGAGAACGGACAGATGCGCCCCTACCAATCGTTCGAAGAAAAAATACGCACATATCTTGACACGATCACTGCGCCAGCAATGGCGGCCTTTCCCGATGCCACCCCGCTGAAGGCCATTGACCTTCGAGCCACGGAGCAAGGCACTCCTCTGAGGTTTCCCGATACGCTTTCCGCCAGGTATCAAATAAACGACCTGTCAAGGTTGCTGGAAGGCAAACGAGTGGGGATCATAGGCCTTGGAGGTACGGGCTCGTACATTTTGGACTTTATTGCGCGGACGCACCTTGCGGAGATTGCCTTGTTTGACGATGACAAAGTGCATGTGCATACCATCTTTCGTTTTCCGGGGTTCATTCCCCGCGCGATCGGATTGCAGAAGGTTGATGCCTTGGCGCAGTTGTACGGAAACTGGCACTCAAGCATCACGCCAATTTCTGAGCGGCTTACTGAGTCGAACGTCGGACAGCTTCGCGGTTTTGACTTTGTGTTCGTCGCGATCGATCACGGACCGTCACGCATTTTCATAGCAGACTGGCTCAGTGCAAATGGCATACCATTCGTGGACTGTGGTATGGGTTTGAATCGCACGGCGGTTGGACTGAACGGCGTTGTAAGAGTAACCGGGGTTGATCGAGCGGCTTACGAAGCGACGGCGAGGACTGCTTTCCTACCTGGTGATGATCCGAAGGAAGGGGAGTATCGCCGCCAAGGCCAGATCGCTGAGTTGAATGCACTCAATGCAGCCTTAGCGGTCGTTCGTTTCAAGCAACACTTCGGGATCTACGAACGCGAAGATACGGCGATTTCGCATGTGCTGGAAACTGCGTCTATGGAAATGGAACGGAAGGCGTGCGCCGAATGAGGTTTCGTTATCAACTGGTGGACCGAATTCCAAAGCAGATGGAAGAGGGAGTCGTCTACCACACTGAGGAGTTTGAGCTGGCGGGGTTGCTCTGCGCTTGTGGCTGTGGTCATCGCATCACCCTTATTGTGCCAGATAGCCACAAGGTTTGGGATGACGGAGGCTACGCGACCATCGAACCGTCCATCGGTGTGTTCGACGCGCCGTGTAAATCCCACTACGTAATTCGTGCCGGCAACGTGCGTCGGCTTCCCGCCTTTTCCGATAGTAAAGCAACCGGGATCATGCAGGCGCAGATTGCCCGCCACGTCGCAAACAATGCGAAACCAGCTTCGTTGCTCCAACGAACCGCAACGGTTCTTTCGGCGTTGGTCAAAAAATTGCTCTCAGCCTTAACAGGGCGGCGCTCACGTTAAAACTCAAGGCAGGGCTGTGAGCAGGTATTTGAACTACTCAGTTCGTTAATGATTGTGGATGCCCTTGTTGCGATCATTCAAGGATGCGCCGCGCCGGTCTCTGTTGGACGCCACGAATTCAAAAGTTCTGCAGATCGAGAATGGATGGCGATCAACCTCTCTGGGTAAGGATCGTTCTCAACGCTCCCGATCTCTTGATTGTCTGCTGACTCTTGAGCCGTTGGCTGCCAGCTTATGTTCTGAAGGTTTTTGGGAAGGAGGCGAAGTCTCCCCATCCGCTGCCCTGCCGTCGACCGCACCACGGTTGAGCCCGATGGCAAATGCGTCCACGACCGTCCTGAGCACTGGCCCGAAAGGTGGTTCGGAGCTATGGCCCACCCAAAGCTGCGCAGCCTTTTCGGGTGCTCTGTAGGCGAAGGCCCCGAGGTCATCGACCAACCTATTGTCGACGCGGGCAGCATGAGCAGACCCCTTCAATGCGGCGATCTGTCCAAGCCGTTCCGTCAACGACGTCTCCATAGCCTCCACAAACCCCTCCCGAAATGCACCATCCGGCGCATGCGACGACGGCAGGCTCTTGAAATACTTCAACTCACCGCCCGGATGAAGGCCGTGGATCTCCGTCCGTGCCATCGTCCGGGTGCTATTCCCGTCGTGGTGTGTCACGCTCGGCCGTTCGGCCGGATCGGCCAGGAAGAACGCCCGACCGGCCTCTCGCGCATCCTCAAAGGTCTCGGCTCGCCCCGAAACGCTGGAATAGACCGAAAACTCCTCGCGGGGTTTCGCGCCCTGTTTTGGTTCATCTGGTGAATCTGCATCCGACGTCACGCGGACCTCCTGGCTCCGGCCGGGCCGTCGAGTATCGAAGTACCCTCTGGCCGGTCCCCACTCGGTACCCAGACCTCCACCACCCCGCGCTTTTCTCCGTCCCGCCCCATCTGCACGATGACGTCGATCGACCCCTCAAGATAGCGGATGACCTCGGCATAGCCGAGCCTTGTGCCCGAGGCCATGACGAGGAGGGCGAGCCGGTCGAGCGCCTTGCGGGCGCTCTGGGCATGGATGGTGGTGAAGGACCCGGCATGCCCGGTGTTGATCGCATCGAGAAAGGTCGCGGCCTCGAGCCCGCGCAGTTCGCCGAGGATGATCCGGTCGGGCCGCAGGCGCAGGGTTGCCTGCAGGAGATGATTGGCAGAACGCTCGGTGCCTTCTTCCCGGGAGGCGAGAAGGCAGACGGAGTTACGCTGGCGTGGACGGAGTTCGAGGGAATCCTCGATGGTTATGATCCGCTCGTCGTCATGAACCAGCTCGAGAAGCCGCCGCCCAAGTTCGGTCTTGCCGGTCGAGGTACCGCCCGAGACGATGACGTTGAGGCGATGTGCGACGAGGAGTTTCAGGAGGGCGTCGACGCTGGCGATTCGACCGGCCTCGACTACTTCGGCCACCAGCTTGCGGCGCTCGTCGTCACTGTTCCCGGCACCGCGCCGCAGGAACTCGAAGGTGCGGGGCGCGGTCTGGACCTCCGGGCGGAAGACCCGGAAAGAGAGAGTGGTGCCGGTGGGCGAAGCCGGGGTGCCGACGATCTGGGCGCGGAGCGAGAGGCCCTGATAAGTGACGGTGGCCGAAACGAGGGGCGAGGTCTCGGTGAAGCGGTTGTTGGTCGAGTTCGCGATTTGGGCCGCGAGATCGCGGACTTGCTCACGCGGCAGGGCGGATTTCGGGGCGGGGGCCATGTGGGTGTCGCCGGCACGCTCGGCCCAGACGGTGCCATCGGGCAGGATCGCGACCTCGATCACGGTGGGGTCGAGCAGCACCGGATCGAGACGGCCGAGATAGGTTGCGAGATAGCTCATCATATGCCGCCTCAATAGAGCTCGATGTCGGCATCGACCCGGATTAGGACGACAGTGCCCTGGTTCACGTAGATTGTCGGCGCGATGGTCAGATAGTCACCGAGCACGGTGCCAAGACTTTCAGCGAAACCGTCGCCCACATCCTCGACAGCGTCCGCTACATCCTCGTCTTCGATCTTGGCTGCCGCGACCGCCGGAGCGGCACCGATGATCGAGATCAGCGCCGCCGACCCGAAGCGCTCCAGGAAATGCGTCCGCACCTTCCCGGGCAATCCCGAACGGCCGACTGCATCGGTGCCAAAAGCGGCGAGTTCGACCGATTGCCCGTCAGGCGTGACGAGCCGATCCCAGACGATGAGAACGCGACGCTGCCCGAGGTCGGTCTCACTGTCATAGCGCCCGTAGAGCTTCGAGCCACGGGGCACGAGGACGCGGAACATGTCGAAGGACCAGACGTCATGGCTGACCTGGGCCACGACGTTGCCGGAAAGATCGGTCGAGATCGCGGTTTCGAGCGCGGCCTCGATCAGCGTGCCCTGCATGAGGGTGGACCCCGGGTTCGCGATGATCTCGGCGGTCCGGACCTCCGCGCGTCCCGCGCCTTCGCGAAGGAATGCCGCGTCGCCCGTCGCCTCGCGCGCGGTCGTACTGTCCTCGCCACCGCCAGTGGCCCCATCCCGGAACGCGACCATGTCCGAATTCACCCGCGCCGTCTCGAGCGCCTCGGCTTCGGCTCGCTTGCGCGCGAGTTCCTCCTCGCGCCGCGCCGCCGCCTCGCGTGCGGCGGACTCCTCATCTGCCAAGAGTGCGCCCGCCTCGATCTGCGCGCGCAAGCGCTCGTTCTCGAGTTCGGCGTCCCGGAGGGTAGCTTCGCGGGCGGCCGAGGCGGCCTCGACCTCGTCGATGCGTGCTTGAAGGGCCGCGAGAGCTTCCTCGTCCGCGACGGTCACCGTCTCCGGGTTGGCGCGGAGGCGCGCGAGCTCGGCCTCAAGCCCCGAGACGGTCTCCCGCAAACGAGCAAGTTCCGGGCCTTCTGCCGTCGGCGCAGCCTGGGGCAGGGCAGGGGCTTCATCCTCGCGGATGCGGAACCCGTCGAGACCAGCATCCTCCTGGAACTCGGTGGCCGTGCTCGCGGGCAGGCCTTCCTCTGGCCCGGGCTCGGGCGCAAAGGCCACGAGCCAGGCGCCGATCCCGAGACCCGCAACGCCGGTCACGGCGGAGAGGACGAAGGGGTTCACCCCGCGTTTCCGCTTCCCGGGTCCTTTCAATGCCTCAAGACGGGCGGTGAGGCGAGCTTCCTGATCGGGGGTCTCCGCCATCTCACTCGCCCTCGATGCAAAGATACGCATCGCCGTAGCGCAAGACGTAGCGGGCCGAACGGCTCGTCACGGTGATGCGCGTACCATCGACGCGGGCGTTGATCGAAGTCTCGCGGCCGCTCTCGTCGGCGCGGAATACGGTCGGCATCGGTGCGTCGGGCGGGATCGTGAAAGTGACCTTTCGTCCGTCATCGATGATCGAGAGCGGCGCGAAGTCCGGCAGATCGCGGCGCTTCAGGATGCGATAGGTCAGAGGTGTCCCGGGAGGAATCTCCGATGCGGCGGCAGCGCGCTGTCCCGGCACGGTGAATTTGACCGAATACATCGGCTCGCCGCGCGAGACCTCCTGTACATAGAGAAAGTAGATGTGGCGGTTGGTCTCGACAGTGACGTTGGTTGCGGCTCCGGCGACGACGGGTTTCAGGATGAAGAGATTGGGGCGTTCGAGCTTGTCGACCTTGAAGCTTTCGAGATCACCGATCGCCACCGACTGGATGCGTTCTCCGTCCCCGAGCTCGAAAAGGGTCACCGTCTTCAGCCGCGTGCGGATCCGATAGACTTGGCCCTCGCGATAGGTCGTATAGGTGACCCTTGCATCATGGCTGCCGGGGGAGGGGGAGACCTCGGCAGAAAGGGCTTTCGGGAAGAGGAGGGCAGCGGCGAGGGCGGCGGCGGTCAGAGCCGCGCAGCGGCAGCGTTTTGGTTGGCTGGGGCAAGGGGGATTGATCAATTGGCGGCCTCGAAAGTTTCCGCGGTGACGCGGTAATCGGTCACGAGGAACCCGGTGGGGTTCTCCCAGACGAGGGTGATCGCGCTCTGACGCGACGGGCTGAAACGGAAGGTGACGGTGGCGTAGAACTTGCCCTCGAGCGGCGGATCGCCGGTCCTGAGCAGCGTCTTCACGTAGCGGACCTGGTAGGTCGCCCCAGAAACAGACTCGCTGATCGGTGTGATAGAGGTCACCTTCACGGTGGCCTTGGCGTTCGCGCCATAGACGTTGGGCGGATAGTTCGGGTTGGCCTCGGACCAGAGTTCGGTGAGCGAGGTCCGCGCCGCTTCGACCGAGCGGGTGTAGACGTTCAGGATACGTGCCTCGTTGTCATGGGCATCGAAGGTCTCCCGGTCGATCACGTAGGAATAAAGGAGCGCCTGCTTGATCCCCTCTGCCTGGTCGATCCCCGCGCGCTCGACCGACACCACCCGTTCCGCGACGCCCGTGTCCTTGTCGACGATGGTCAGAAACGCCTCGGTCTCCTTCAGGGGCAGGACGAGGACCACGGCCGTAATGCCGAGAAGCCCGATGAGCGTGCCTCCGAAGGCGATGGTCCAGGCGAAGCGCTCGCGGCGTCTGATTCCGAAGGCTATCTCCTCTTCGAGGAGTGTGCGCGGGGCGTGGTTGTGCAGGGCGTCGTGTCGTTCGGTTGTCATCGGGATTCTTCGGGTGTGAGGGATGGGATCAGCCGCGCGCCTTGATCAGGCTTTCGAGCCGCATTCGGGTGGCACGGCCGAGATCGGCATAGCTCCGGTCGCGTTCGCGCTCGGCGAGACCCGAGGTCTTGCCTGAGAGGACCCCGGAGGTGAACTCGCGCGCCCGGGGTGCGGCAAACTCGCCGGCGCGGGTCAGAGGCCGTGCTGTCACGCGCAGGGCTTCGGGCGCGATATGGGCCAGGTTGATCTGGCCTGTGATGTTGGCTGCGGCTTGCGGGATGGCGCGGAGTGCGAAGAAGCCGACAAAGCACATGACGAGGAAGCCGACGATCGCGCCGATGTTCGTCACTTCGGCTGCTTCCCGGTGCACATCATTTGCGACTGTGATCACTGTGCCGATGATAGCGGCGGCCGCGATGGGATAGAGGAGATAGCCGAGCAGGGCGGACGCCCAGGCTTCGAAAAGGTTCTTTGTGCGCTCGAAGATCGTGGCCATGATCGCGAAGGGCGCGAGACCGAGAAGGAAAGCGATCATGATCTTGGCGAAAGCGACGATCAGGACATAGGCGGCCATCAACAAGGCGAGGACACCGTAGAGGAGGGCCGCGATCACGCCGCGCATGATCGAGCCCTGGGCTTGGCTCACCGCGTCGACATTCTCCGCCATCTTGAGCGCGAAGCCGTCCATCGCGGTGTAGGTATCGCCCTCGGCTAAGGCTTCGCCCGTCACGCCGAAATACGAGAGCGCGAGATTGCCGGTACCCGAAGACAGCGCCTCGTAGAGGGTTGAGAAGTTCGCCCAGGACAGCCCGAAGATCAGAACGAGCACGATGCGGACCGAGAGCTGAAAAGCATCGCGCATCGAGATCGTGTAGACATTCAGGGCCGCGTTGATCCCGACGAGGACCAGGAGGATCGTGAGGAAGGCGGTGTAGAGCGGCCCCACGGACGCTGCGGTCGTCTCGAAGAAGGTGCGCCCCGCGTTCGAGATCGCCGCATCGAGCATGCCGAGCATCTCGGAGACGAGATCCATCAGAAGGGACCTCCGCACATCTGCTCGACGGCCGCCGTCAGAGTGTCCGCCTGGGAGGCGAAGGCGGCGGTGTGCATGATCTCGACGCGGCCATGGGCCTGCTTGAGTGCTTCGTAGACGCGGTCCACGTCTTCCCAAGGTGCGACCTTGCCTGTGCAACCACAATCCTTCGCCTCGAAAGCCTGCCAGGCACGAAGCCAGCTGTAGATGTCGCGTTTCCGGGCATGACCCTCTTCGGCGACGCTCTCCGCAAGCCAGGCCCGATAGCCCTCGGGCCAGACGGCCTCACAGTCCTGGAACCGGGTATTCACCGCGCCCGGGATCGGCTCGACGGTCTCGATCCCTTCCGGCAGGGGCGCCACGTGCAGAAAGTCCTGCTCCGTCGTCTCAGCCATCGCGGGTGCAGGCACCGCGAAGGCGATGATCGTCGCAACGACCACCACCTCCAAGCTCTTTTCCCTCTTCCCGGCAAACCGTCCCGCCATCACTCGTCCCCAAGAACCTTGATGAACTTCCGTTCCTCGGCGGCAGTCGCGGCATCCATAACCCCGGCTTCGCCCATGCCGACGACCTGGGCAGCTTCCATCGACCAGATGTTGGCAAGCGCGATGGCGAGTTCCGCCGTCACACGGGTGTTGAGATCGATCGCCTCCTTGAGCCCGTCGGTTTCCGGGATGGTGGCGACGAGCCGGTCGACACGTTCAAGGCTTTCCGTCGCATCCTCGGCCGAGGCTTCGGCGGCGACGGAGAGGAAGGCGGCGGTGTTGGCGGCGGTCCCGATCCGCGCGGCGGCCGGGTCCTCGCTCGAAGCGAGACCATCGACGGTCGTGCGATCCAGCCCGGCATCCTCGAAGAAGCGGTCGACATGGGCGCTGACCGACCCGCCGCCGACCGTCCCGGAGGTCAGGACCGACTCCCAATCGCCGGATTTCGCGGCCTCGACGGCGGAGGTCAGTTCCGAAAAGTCCGGCAGGATGTCACGCAGGAAGTTCTCCGGATCGAATTCCAGCTTCAGGATGTCGAGGCTTTCTCTGAGGGCCACGAGCTGATCGCCGAGAAGGCGGATTTGTTCGAGTTGCTTCAGGATCTGGTCATCGAGCTTGAGATTCTGCGCGATCATCTCCTTCAGCTGCAGCTTCGCTTCGGCGAGGACCTCGATGAGCTTGGCGAGGTTGGTGGTGTCGATCGTCGGCACGCCCTGTGCGAGGGTTGAGCCAGGCGCACCGGCGGTCGAAATCAGAAGGGCGGCAATCAAGAGCGTGCGGCGCATGGGGTCAATCCTTCACGACTAGGAACAGTTCATCTTCGGCATAGGCCTGGAGGAGGAGGGCGTAGCGGGCATGCTCGACCTTCACCCGGACGGCCGCCAATCGCTGGAGCACATAGGCGATACGGGTCACCTCGGCCCTGGCATAAGTGTTGAGATCCATCGCCTCCTTGGTCGAGGCCGTGGTCGGAATGCGGCTGATGATCTCCTTCAGCCGCGTCATGGACTCGGTGAGGATCAGGCTCGAATGCATGCCGTAGTGCAGACCGGCGTCGGCGATGTTCGAGCTTTCCGCGATCACCATATCGGCCGGATCGAGCGTGCCGACGGTGTCGACGCCATCGATCCTGGCTGCATAGGAGTTGTAGTTGGCGGTCACCCGGACGACGTAGTCCTGTGTTTCCCGATAGGGTGGGATGCCGCCATACTCGATCACGGCCCCAGGCCCGGCATTATAGGCAGCCAGCGCCAGCGGCATGGACCCGAAACGGTCGAGCTGTTCGAGGAGATAACGCGCGCCACCGTCGAGCTGCAGCTGCGGGTCGTCATAATAGGCCGGATAGATCCCGAGGTATTCTGCGGTGCCGGGAATGATCTGGGTGAGCCCGAAGGCCGCCGCCGGGCTTTTCGCCCCGATGGAAAATCCGCTTTCCTGCTTGATGAGACCCTGGAACCAGCAGCGGAATTCGACCGGATTGATCCCGGCGCGTGCAAGTGCGGGATGCCCGCCATAGCGCCGCGCCGTCTCGATGATCATCTCCTCGATCGTGACCCGCGCATCGCCGAAGAGGCGCCCGGCATAGGGGTTGTTATCCTCGATCGCGTAGACTTCCGAGGCGGCGAGCCCGCCGGGCATGTCCTCGAGATCGCCGATGAAGGGCGTGGCCCCGGTCAGAAGAGCCAGGGTCGCATCGAGAGCTGCGATCTGTTCGTCATGCAGCCGGGAAATCTCATCGCGTTTGGCGGAGTTGGTTTCCAACTCCCCGCGCAGCGCGGTTTCGCGTGTGACTTCCTCAAGATGGAGCACGCTCGACTGACCGTCGATCACCGGCACTCCCTGCGCCCCGGCCTCGGTCGAAAGGAGGAGGAACACCAGAGGCGCAAGAAGTACCGGGACCGCGCCCCCCGCGCAGGAGCGGGCGCGGGGATGGGACGGATAATAAAGAGGATGCTGCGCGCTCAGTCGCATTTCGACGGGTCGGTGGTTTCCGGAGCAGCCAAGGTGATGGGACTGATCGCTGCCTGACTGACTTCCGGTCCGCCCGACGCCGCCGCAGTCCAGCAGTTGGTCCGCGCGGCGGGCATTTCACCACAGCCGCTGAGCACGAGACCGAGGCAAAGCCCGGGAAGAGCGAAGGAGAGTGCCGGTTGGCACCGGGCTCCTTTCCCTCCCGGAGCATCCAACGTCAGGTCCTGGTGCCGCCTCTTCGGTTCAAAGCGATCATTGCGAACAATAGTTCGCATAATAGTTCTTATGTAATATCCTGATTTCATTTGTCATTCCGTTTCCAGAAGTTTGGGCGCGCAGCATAGTCGTCGCCGAAGGCCGCCAGGCCCGCGCGTCCACCGCCGAGGACGGTCAGAAGCGGGCCGAGCGATGAGAGATCGACATCGAGGACCGAGGAGCCGCGCGATGTGCGCCAGAGGACGGACCGGCGACCGAGCGTGCCCGCGAGGACGAAGCCCAATTCGCCATCGGTCATCCGGAAACTGTCGTATTCCGCGCCTTCGGCCTCGGGGTTCGGGAACATCAGCTGGTTGGGCAGCGCCTCGAGGATCGCGCGAGACCGGCTCGAGCGGATCTGGCTCGGGAACTGCGTCATCATCAGGACGACGACGTTCTTCTTTCGCGCGGTCACCAGCCATTCGGAAAGCTTGCGGCTGAAGTAGTCGTCATCGAGCACCTTCCAGGCCTCGTCGATGACGATCAGCGTCGGGCGCTTTTCCTCGATCAGCATCTCGATCCGACGGAAGAGATAGGCGAGCACCGCCGTGCGTTCGGTCGTGAGGTCGAGGATCTCGGTCAGATCCACCGCTGTGATGTCTTGCGCTCCGAAATCCACCACTGGCGCATCAGCCCGGCCGAATACCCAGGAATAGCGCCCGTCAGGTCCCCATTCGCCGACCCGCATCGCGAGATCGCGGTCGTCGCCCACGTCACCGATCAGGGTCCTGAAATCCCGAAAGTTGCGAAGCTCGATGGGCACCGAGGCATTCTGCCGGATCGCACGCTTCAGCTCTTCGGACTGGTGCGGCGTCAGACGAGCGCCGCCGGATTCCAAAAGCGCCGAAAGCCAGTCAAGCTGCCAGGCCTCGCCGCGCGGACCGGTCTCGGTTGCGAGTGGGTTCAGACCCGTCGCGCGGCCGGCGCGGATCTCGGCATAGCGGCCCCCGAGCGCCTGCACGACCATTTTCAGCCCAGCCTCCTTGTCGAAGAGGATGGTCCGAACCCCTGCCCTTTGCGCCTGGGCGACGAGGAAGGCGACAGTGGTCGATTTGCCGCCACCCGAACGACCGAGGATCAGCGTGTGTCCGATCGTCGGCTCCTCGTTCGGATTGCCCGGCTCGTGGAAAGAAAACCGATGCTGGCTTCCTTGCAGGGTCTCAAAGACCGTCACGGGCGTACCCCACGGCAGGAGATCGGAGGTCACTCCGGCCTCGGCCGCATGGAGCGAGGCCAGATCCGCGAAATTCGTCGAGGCCACCGTCATCGCTCGCATCCGGTAGTCCATGTTGCCGGGATGGATGGCGAAGAAGGTCGCGGCGAGCCCAAACACTTCTCGTTCAAGCCGGAAACCCGATTGGTGCGCGATCCCGCGGATGCGGGCGAGCTTCTCTTCGAGGGCTTTCAAGCTGTCGGCAGTGACCGAGAGCGTCATTTGGTGGGTGCCAAAACCGGCGAGCCCGCTTTCCACCGCATCCGCCGCCTCGAAGAGCTGGCGCTCGATCGAAACCGCCATGTCATCTGCGGCCTTCATCTGCGCCGTCTTGCGCCGCGCCCGCTCCGAGATGGTCGCGCGATCGATCGGTGTGAAGCTGTGGGAGATCACCACATCCCGCATCGCATCCAGTGCGTCGAGCATGCCCGGCCAGGTCGCCGTCGCGTAGGAACGGACATAGAGGATGCCGAGAAAGCGGCGGTTCCCTGCCCCGTCCGTCAGGACGGCATGGCCTTTCTCGAAACTGACGGTTGCCGTTGCCGCGTCTTCCGCGAGCAGCGTCATCGAGCCACGCGGCAGGTCCCGCAGTTCTCCCGACGTCAGCGCGCCGAAAAAGCCGATCAGGCTGCCATCGCTGACCCGAAGTCGCCGGGTGGCAAGACCGAGGCCGCTCTCGAGGATCGAGACAACCTCGCGCAACTCATCGAGCCGCCGGGCCGTATCCTGTCCGAAAGCGCGTCGTGCGGCTTTGGCGAAAAGCGGTACTTTCAGGGGCGTCGTGACCCGCCGCACCACGGTCAGCACCAGCACGAAATCCTGCAGGCCGCGGCTGTCCAGATGCGCGCGCCAGGCTGCCTCGACATCGGCGGCGAAGCTGTGACCCCGGTGCGGCTTGAGATCGAGGGATGATTTCTTCAGAAGACGATGAATGTAGAAACTGAACCGATCATCGAGCCCGTCCAGCAGGGTCGCGAGCTTGGCGCGCAATGCCGCGATCGTCTGGGGAGCGGAGGTCAACCCGTCGATCCCCTTGATCTCCAGCGAGAGCATCAGGGCGTTCTCACGCGTCCGCACGACTTCGTCGTCAACCTCGACCAGATAGGGCAAATGGGCATAGAGCGCCCGATCACGCGGGATCGCTGCGACGGCGCGCGGGGAAGCCCCCTCCCCTGCCCCGCTCTCCAATCGGTGCGACCGCCCCCCGAGAAGCGCCTCAAGCGCCATGGCGACCTCGTAGCGCGAAGAGGACTTCGGGGGTCTTCAGGATCACCGTGCCGAGGACCACATGGCCGTTCGGATTGATCGCCGTCACGATCCGCGCGCCAAAATACCAGACCGGCAGAGTCAGAAGCCACGTCGCCGCCTTGATCAGGATGAAGGGCAGCACCGTCAGCCCGCCAACGGCCATTGCATAAGGCATCGGCAGGCCGAGGAACTTCGCGGCCCGCGACAGACCGAGGATGACCGGTGTCTTCTCCATCAAGAGAAGGCCGCGCGGAGGTTTGCGACAATCGCGGGGCCGGCGAAGACGAGGAAGGCCCCGACTACGACCAGCGCGACCCAGGCCCAGGAGATCCGGTTGAAGGCGGCGAGGAAGCCCGTGACCACGAAGGCGATACCGAAGAAGGCGGTCGCGAAGACCCCCCGAAGCGAAGCCAGAACACCGGTCGCCACCCCTTCCGCGTCGCTGAAATCGATGGTCTGGGCGAGGGCGGCATTGGCGTGGACGGCGATAACCGCCGCGAGGAGCAGCAGAAGAAAAACTGGGGAGTTCGTCGTTCTCATAAAGGAGTTCCTTCACTGGAAGCGGCGCGAAGCCGGTCGAATTCGGCGAGAACGCGCACCACATAGGCGCGGGTCTCGGCAAAGGGTGGGATGCCACCATACTCGCGGACCGCTTCCGGCCCGGCGTTGTACGCGGCGAGGGCCAGATCGACCGACCCGAAGGTCTCGATCTGCGCGAGGAGATAGCGAGCGCCACCATCGAGATTGTCATGAGGATCATCAATGACGACGCCGAGGGACCGAGCTGTGTCGGGCATCAGCTGTGCTAGACCGCGCGCGCCGGCGGGGCTTACGGCATCAGGATTGAAGCCGCTCTCGACCCGGACAAGCGCTTGAAACAGATAGGCCCAATCCTGTGGCGAGAGATCCACGAGTTCGAGCGCGTCATGATCGGCATAGCGTGCCGTGGTCAGCCGGATCGCAGGCAGAGCCGCCGCCATCCGTGCGCCCTGCCCCGGACCGGACGCCGCTGCGAGCGCCGCAAATTCGTCTTCTCCGGGGAGGTCGGCTTCACCACCCTCCCCTTCCCGGAAATCTTCCGGCAAGATCAGGGAACCTGACGCATCATAGCGTAGAACGAAGGCATCAGGCGCGATCCCGCCCCCCTGCCCTTCCGCATTCCAACGGATGACGTCAGCCGGTGCGGGGCCTGCGGCGCATGCCAGTAGCGATGCCACCAGCCAGGAGAGGAACCGTGACCTGGTCGAGCTCGAGCTTGGTAGCCGCGAAAGACACGACCCCTTCCATCGTCTGCACGATACGGTCGTCGGCCCGGGCCGTGACGAGGCTATAGCGCTCGTCCGGCCCCCGAACAGCGAAGAAGATCCACTCGCCCCGGTGACGGCGTTTTGGATCAGGCGCAGTGAGGCATTCGATCTCGACCCATGTGCCGGATTTGTCGAGTTCGGCAATGAACTCGGCTTCACGCAGCACGGGCGAGATCCTTCTCTTGCGCATTCCAACCTTCGATCAGGGATGTCCTCTGATCTGGGAATGTATCCTGTTTCGACAAACGCAGCCACTTGTCGAAATCTACATGCATCACTCGCATATAAACGCGCGATTCGACTTCGTTTGATGAAATCAAACCTTGAGCGTCTGCAGGGTTGTGTGGCCAAGTCTTGCATCTTCGGGCGTTACTCAAACAGATCAGCATGTTACCTTCTCCACTGAGCGGCCCCATGCGAAGCCCGAAGGACCTCTTATGCGACACGCTATCTTCCTGGTTGTTCTCCTGCAAGTCCCGGTAGCGCTCGCGGCGCAGGAAATTCGCGAGCCCTGTCTTCCACCTGTTCCGCCCGATGTCGCTCTCCCTTATGAGCTTCTGCGGAAGTACAAGTCTGAATTGACGGTTGAATTTGAACAGTATTTTCAAGCAACGACGCTCTACATCGCCTGCCTGGACGCCGAGCGGGCAGCTGTTTTCGAGGAGGCGCAAGCCGTCACGAGGGCCTACGCAGAATTCTTGAGTATCGCCACAAAAGACGAATACGAGTAGCTTTGTAGCAAGTGATTCGCTGGCTGGACTGCCTTTCCGCAGCCTGTCAGCCAAGACCGAACGGGAGGTGCCATGGTCAGTCGGTTCAGGAAATCTTTTCTCATAGCAGCCGTCATGGGTGCAGCATTTGCAGGAGTCGCATCGCAACCGGCCGCCGCCTACCAGATCGACTGTGCCATCCTGCTTTGCCTCGCAGGAGATTTCCCACCCAGTGAGCCCTGCACGCGTGCGCACGCCGAGATCATCCGTCGCATCACACCTTGGCCAATCGAGCCGCCACTCCAGCTTTGGCGTTGTCCGATGCGGGCGGGGATGCCGATGTCGGAGCCGGTAGCGCCACAGGTGACTGAGGCTGTGTTTACGCCCAAGTCGTCCCAGAAACTGCTTGGCGAGCGGCCTCCAGAGGCGCTGCTCTGGCAGACCTTTGGCGAAGACGTCACGGATTACGTCATGGCGATCAAGGTTTACGACCTGACCTATCGGCGTCGCCAGAACCGGGATGGCGACTGTATTGTAACCAGCTCCTTCCGGATGGGCACTTACGATCGCGACTGGAACTTCCACTGGGATCGTGCCGACCTCGGCATGTCTCCGGACTGGTTCTTCGATACTCATTACTCAGGATGCTCAGAGGCGTGGTTTCGCGGGGTGGGGATGGAATGGAAGGATCATGAGGGGACGAGGGGGACCGAAACAGTCAATTATTGATGACGGAACCCGAATTCCTCAGTAGGGAGAATCCTCCAAAAGCGATCGAACAAGGAAAGAATCCTTCTTTCGACGCTTCACTCAAGAATATGCATACTGATCCCCTTACCGACACCGTGCATCCAGAGCTTCTGCCGCAAACTTTAGGGCATCTGGTAATTCATCGAGAGCCAGAAACTCAACAAGCACTAGACCAGCAGGTCTCTTACGTACAGCAACCAGATCACAAGTTGGCAACTGCCCTAATGAAGTGACAGCCTTCTTTTGTGGATCCTCGCACCCCCCCAACTTGGAACGCCGAAGCCACCAGAATGCGATCATTTCATCAGAGCAGTCGATGACCGCAAGAGACAAGCGTCCCAACTAACTTCCGAGGATAGTCGAAATTGCCTTTGCCGTGCTCGCAACTATGCGATCGGCTTCCGACTCGGAAAGACATAATGGAGGAGCAAAGCCTATAGTGTCACTATGGGGCATGGCTCGCGCAATAATTCCATCGTCACGGAGCATGGCGGCCACGATACTTTGCCCAATTGACCGATCTGCGTGAAAGAACTTTCGGGCGCCTCGATCTTCAACCATTTCAACTGCGCAAAGCATGCCTACCCCACGCACCTCTCCCACACTCGGGTGGTCGCCAACCGCCTCCTGAAGCGCAGATTTGAGATAGCTTCCCACTTTTCGAGCGTTTTCCAGAAGCCTCAATTCGTCGATCAGCAGGAGGTTCGCAACGCCCGCTGCGGCACAGATCGGATGTGCAGAGTACGTCCACCCGTGGCCGAAGGTTCCAAAATCGTCTGAGCCTCGCTCAAGTACCTTCCAAACCTTCTCTGAGACGATTGATCCCGATAGCGGCGCGTACGCGGAGGTAATTCCCTTGGCTACAGTTAGAATGTCTGCACTGATTCCGTAATGCTCCGCGGCAAACATCGTGCCAAGTCGCCCGAACCCCGTCACCACTTCGTCTAGAATCAGAAGAATGTCGTGCTTGGCAAGCACCCTTTGAACTCCGGACCAATACCCAGTCGGCGGCGGCACAATACCACCGGTGCCCAACACTGGCTCAGCTACGAAAGCCGCAATGGTGTCCGCCCCTTCACTCTCGATCAGCGCTTCCAATTCGGCCACGCAATAGGCGGTAAACTCGGCCTCCGTTTGCTCAAGATGTTTGCGGCGGTAATAGTAGGGAGCCTCGGTATGAAGGACAAAGTCTAGCGGAAGGTCAAACATTCGATGGAATATCTCAAGCCCGGTGAGGGATCCAGTCGCAAGGCCTGAGCCATGATATGCGCGAGCCCGAGAAATGATCTTCTTCTTGTCCGGGCGGCCGAGGACGTTATTATAATACCAAACCAACTTGATGTTTGTCTCGTTTGCGTCAGAGCCACCGAGGCCAAAGAACACCTTTGACATGTTCTTCGGGGCGCGGTCGATCACCATCTTCGCGAGTGTTGCGGAAGCCTCCGTGCCGTGGCCGACGAATGCATGATAATAGGCTAGGTCTCTGGCCTGCGCGGCAATGGCTTCGGATATCTCCGAGCGGCCATATCCCACATTCACGCAGTAGAGACCTGCAAAGCCATCCAGAAACCGATTTCCGTCGCGATCGACAACAAAGACACCGGAACCACCAGCCATAATCCGGTTTTGACTTTCTCCTCGTGAATGTTTGGACAAGTGCGTTGATGGGTGGAAGAGGTTATCCCTGTCCCAACTCTCGAGCTGTTTGTTAGTCGGCATTTCGTAGGTGCCTTTCTGCAACGACGGAGCATCCGGGTGGTTCAAGCAGGCGCGGCCTCGGCTTCCGCTCGAGCTGCAAAGAGTTCGGTAAACTGGCGTGCGGCTTCCTTCCTGCAATGTCGATCTCTATTGTCCGTAAACCAAGTTCGGAAGCCAGAGTGAGATAGTCGGGAAGACGATAATCAGGACGAGAAGGGCGAGTTCGACGCACAGAAACGGAACCACGCCGCGGAAGAGGTCCGCGCTTGTGATTTCGGATCGTGCTGAGGCCATCACCGCAAAGAGATTCAGACCCACTGGAGGTGAGATAGCCGAAATCTCAATCAACTTTATCAGCAAGATTCCGAACCAGATAGGATCGTAACCGAGTTCAACCATAATCGGGTGCAGGAAAGGCACGGTGACGACCGTGATCGAAACAGTGTCAATAAACATGCCCAGAACCAGATTAAACAGAATTACCGCGACGAGCACCTGCCAAGGCTCGATCTGGCTTTCACTGATGATTTCGACAACGTCCGTGATGAATCCGGAGTAAACGAGAAACCGAGCGAAGAGCAGGCCGCCAATCAGGACCAAAAATATCGTCCCGGTGCTCACTGCAGTCTCTACCAGGGAGTCCCGGATCTCTTTCGGGGACCCCACCCCGCGCCAGATAGCGATCCCTAATGCGCCTGCGGCTCCGACTGCTCCAGCGGCAGACGGGAACATCAAACCGCTATAGATGCCACCGATCACGATTGTACTCAGAACCAGAAACGGACCGATTCTACGGATCGACTGAAGCTTTTCCTTGCCACTGAATATCCGATCAACGTTCGGTGCGATCGAAGGTTTGAACCGTACTAACCCAACAATGAATATCAGATAGACTACTGCTGTAAGGACGCCAGGCACCACGCCGGCAACGAACAACCGGCCGATCGACTCACCTGTGAGCAGAGCGTAAATCACCATCATGATCGATGGGGGGATAAGAGAGGCAAAAGTTCCTGCCGCCGCAATACACCCAGCCGCGATCCCTTTATCGTAGCCAAATCGGGTCATTTGCGGCAGGGAAAGCTTGGTGAAGACGGCCGCGCTGACGATGGTTGATCCCGAAATAGTTGCGAAGCCGGCTGAGGACAGGATCGTCACAAGATAGAGGCTGCCGCGAACGCGGGACAGAATTCGGTAGAACGCCTCATAGAGGTCGTTGGTGATTGCTGCCCGGTTGGCCAGAATGCCCATCAGGATGAACGTCGGAATTACCGCGAAGGAATACTGGTTCAGAGCGTTGTACGCCAGAGTATCCGCAGCCGACGTAAGCAACACAGGTCCGCCGACCATATAAAGTCCGCCGAAACCAACAAGACCAAGTGCGACGGCGACCGGGACACCGAGCAGCGTGAGGAGCAGCGCTATACCGATAGCGGAGACGCCTATTGCGATGCTTTCCATTCTAGTTCACCTCCGCTCCCACACCACCCACCGGAGCAGCCCTTCCGGAGACCGAAAGGACTGTGATCCGGAT
Organism: uncultured Rhodobacterales bacterium; assembly: GCA_964559535.1. GTDB lineage: Bacteria > Pseudomonadota > Alphaproteobacteria > Rhodobacterales > Rhodobacteraceae > CAZLIC01. Next base: position 65,706 of record CAZLIC010000004.1, on the reverse strand, counting down.
CGCTTCCATCAGGCCGACAACGGTTCCCACGGCGAACGCGACTTTCATCGGCCAGATGGGAAACGCCACCGCGGCAACCGCTATTTCCCGGATTTCGACGCTTACGATCGCTTGACGAACCGCACCGTAAGACAGCAAACCGAAGAAGATCAGCGAAAGTGTGCCCGCGAGAACTGCGCAGCATGTCTTGAACATGCCGCGCATATGTGCAGTCAGGATGTCGACTACTATCTCAGCGCGATTTCGCACGACTTGACCCGCCCCGAGTAGCACTGCGGCAGGAAGCATCTCCTCGGCGAAGTTGGTGGCTGCCGGGATCGGTCGGTTGAACACGAAGCTGGAGATCGAGTCGACGGTCGCGAGACCGACGATCGTGAGGATAAGCGCACCCGAGACCGACACACAGACAAAGGTTGCTGCGCGTAACAGTCCATCGGCTCCGCGCAGCATGCTCAATTGGGATGCCATGACGGTCATCGCCTACTCGAACTCGGCCTGTTTGGCGCGCCAGTAGTCCAGCACCGACTTCGCCTGATCCTCAAGACCTTTGGCCACCATGTCTTGATACCAGACCTCGCGCATATCCGGAATTGCCGCTGCATAGGCGTCTGGCTCGGCGAATTCCAAGACCTCGACCCCTTGCGTCTTGAGAAAGTCGAGTGCCTCGGTTTCAGCCTCGGCGATCGTGGAAAGGCTGCGCTTTCCGGCCTCAAGGCTGACTTCGGTGATGAGCTTCTTCACATCCTCGGGATATTCGTTGTCCCATTTGTCGAGGTTGACCCAGATCGGCCATGTGGTGACCGGACCAACCCCAGCGGTGGAGAGGTATTTCGCTACTTCGTAGAGCTTGGTGACCTTGTAGAGATCAGTCGAGAAAAAGCCACAGTCGAGCCGACCGCGCTGTAGCCCCTCATAGATATCGGAGGGCAGCACATTGACGCCAACGGCACCAAGGGCGTCCCACATCGGAGGCTGGTAGGCGCCGAAACTGCGGATCCTCACCCCCTGGAAGTCGGCCATTGTCTTCACCGGCTTGGTGCAGAGCGGGTAGTACGAGTTCATCGGATGGAAAAAGAGCGGCTTGACATTGTTACGGCGCAGCTCTTCCTGGACGGCCACATTTTCCGCGACCAGCCCCTCAGACACCGCGACGGCCGCCTCGCGCGTCTTGAAAACGTAGGGCACCGAATTCGGCGCACCAATGAGCGGCAGTTCGTTCGGAAAATAGGCTTGCGGCACGGCGCCAAAATCCACCGCGCCGGCCCCGACCAGCCCAAGAATCTCCAGCGGTTGCCCTGCAGCACCACCCCAGAAAATCTGGATCTTGATCTTGCCGCCGCTACGCTTCTCGATCTCGTCGGCCCACCATTGATCGACGCCGCTCTGGACGAAGACCTTGGGCCCGAAATGCGCCAGACGCAGGTTCATCTCCGGGTAATCCTCGGCCCTCGCGGCTCCGAGCGACAACAGCGCCATAACCACTGACGCGAAAAGTGACTTCAGTTTCATCGTTCCCTCCCTCTTGTTGCGCGCCCGGCTACGGTATTCCTCCCCCGATCAGACCCGGCGCAGCGGCCCCTATTTTGGCCGCCCTGATCCGTGCAACTTTATCGCCTCGACAGGGTTGGGATGTCGCCTCGAAACGCGAAGAACTCGCCCGAAACCGCGCCAATCGCATTTGACAAGGGCTCCTGCCCGTCGCGGCCGCGCCAAACGGCCACCCGCACGACCTCAGATCGGCGAAACGAGGCGAGCTCCGGGGCGTTTGAGGCAAAGTCCGGATCGTCGCGCGCAGTAATCTTGCCGCCATGAAAAGCGATATTATCACTTCAATCGACTGGGAACAGTTAAGATATCCACTTCCGAGCGTAGTCGGCGGCTCGGGTGTCGCCGTCGTTGACCTGCTGACTTGCACGCTGTCCACCAACGCAGGCCAATCTGGATTCGGCTTTTCCTACGTGATCGGAGGTGGTGCAGAGCCATCCCTCGCCGCAGGGCGGCGTCTGACCGACGCCCTGTTCCAGGACCGCCCCCTGATTCATCCCGAGGCCGCTTGGACAAAAGTGCGCGACTTGTGCAATCGCACCGGCAAGGGTCCGAACTATGTGGGCTACGCTGCCGCCGACCTGGCGCTGTGGGATCTCTACGCGCGGTCACAGGACCTTCCCTTGGGCGAAGCGATGGGTGGGATCGGCAGGGCCGTGCGGGTCTATGGCAGCGGAGGCTACCGGCCAGGCATGGCAGCCGAGGCAGCGGCCGCGCAGGTTCAGGATCATCTGAATCGCGGCTACAGGGCCATCAAGGTCCGGCTTGGGGGCGACCATCGGGACGAGGTGGTTTTGAAGGCCGCAGCATCGGTGGCGAACGGGTCACTGCAGATCATGGCCGACCTGAATGAGAAAGGTACCCTCATCACGGCGCGGCAGGCGCTCGACCGGGTCGCGGCGCATGGCGGTTCGTTCGTAGAAGAGCCGCTTCCCGCGCATGATCTTGCCGGCTACCGGCAGCTTGCCCGCAGTCATGCCGGTCGCGTGGCCACAGGAGAACATCTTCAGGGCTTGTCGGAAACAAGGCCCTTCTTGACTGACGGGCTCTGCGCAGCGATTCAACCCGACTTGGCTATGATCGGTGGCCTTTCGGAGGCGTTGCGCGTCGCACGACTTGCTGAGGCATTGGGGGTAGAAGTCATGCCGCACTTCCTGCCGGGGCTGTTCGTGCATCTCGCGGCGGCATCGCCTGCCGTAACTTGGCTCGAGGATTTTCCGCTTCTGGAACCGCTTTTTGAGGGCTGGCCCGAGATCGCGCCCGACGGGACCGTTTCTCCAAGCACCGAAGCCGGGCACGGCCTCTCGCTCTCGGAGGAAGTGGTCGCCCGGTTTCGTCGGACGTGACCCTCCGCCCAGACCGGTTCCGCCTACGCGGTCCGGTGACCGAATGCAGAGCAAGGTTGACCTGTGCTGAGGCGCATCCGGCGACATTTGGTCCCATATTCTCCGTCTCGATGGAGCAAAAGGACCAAATTCATCATGATGAAACCTTCGATTTTCAACAGCGGGCTGTTGATCGCCCTGCTTGCCGCCACGACGGCCGGCGCTGAAACTGCAATCACGCTTCCGGACCCGGGGTTTGCCCCCGAAGGCATTTCGGTAGGAGCTTCGGGCGCACTGTACATCGGGAGCCTGACCGAAGGACGTATCCTGCGCGTTTCGGCAGATGGCACCACATTTTCGGATTTCGCCCCAGCAGGCGCGAACGGGCTTGTGTCGGTCATCGGCGTGCACGCCAGCGCCGATGGGAAGACAGTCTTCGCTTGCTCGTCGGATCCGGGCGCCAGCAAGCTTACAAAGACCGCGGCACCCGCGCTGGTCGCCTTCCACACAGAAAGCGGCGAGCCCGCCGGGCGATACGAATTGCCAGAGGGCGGATCCTTCTGCAATGACATCACCGAATTGCCCGACGGCACTGTCCTCGCGACAGATTCTTTCGTGCCTCGCATTTACGCGCTCAAACCCGGCGCTGACCATCTGGATGTCTGGTTGGATGCGCCCGCGTTGAACGCCGAGGGGTTCAACTTCAATGGCATCGCCTATGACGATGGCCGTGTCTACATCCTGCGCTATTCCAGCGGTACGATGCATGGCGTCACCGTTGCGCCGGACGGATCGGCGGGCGAGGTCGTGCAGGTAGAGATGGCGCGCCAGCTTTCGGCGCCTGACGGCCTGACCTCGCTCGGCAGCGGCAGATTCCTGATCGTCGAGGGGGGTGGGCTTACAGCTGGCGCACGCGGTCAACTGACCGGCGCAGCCCTTGCCCACGATCATGCAGAATTGACCGCCATCGCCCCGGATCTGAACGTGCCTACCACGACAGCCGTGGAGTCGGGGAAAGCCTATGTCGTGGAAGGCCAACTCGATCACCTGTTCGATCCGGTCGCCGGGCCGGCCGACCCCTACCGGATTCTCGTGATCGACCTGCCCGCCGAGTTCCGCTGAACCTTTGCATCAACTAGAGGAGAGAAACATTATGGTGGCACGCGCCTTCGTACTGTCGGCCGCACATTCTGACCAGCCCGAAGCCGTTCAAATCTATGGCGACGGCGTTCGCCCGTTGCTGGCCGAGGCCGGGGCGACGATTGCCTATCGCGGCACCGTCGCTCACACCCTTGCTGGCAAGGAGATGCCGGGGACCGTCCTCATCATCGAATTCGAAGATGCTGACGCGGCGCGGGACTTCTTCGCCCAGCCGGCCTACCAGGCGCTGATCCCGATCCGGGAAAAGGCATTCGCGACAATGCAGATCCATATCGCAGAGTGATCGGCGCGCAGCAACGACGAATGGCGGGCCACCGATGCGGCCCGCCAGCAATTCGGCGCAGCCGACTCGGGTCTTAGTGAACGGCCGCGTACATGATCGTTTCCTCGGACGCGGCACCGGCCGAGAATTCCTCGACAATGCGACCTTTCTGCGCGACGAGTATCCGGTCCGAAACGTTGAGAATTTCGGGCAGATAGGACGAGATCACCACAACGGCTATCCCAGCGTCGGCAAGTTCGCCGATCGCGGCATGAATGTCCGAGATCGCGCCGACGTCCACTCCGCGGGTAGGTTCGTCAAAAATCACGAGTTTCGGCTGCTGCACCAGAGACTTCGCGATCACGACCTTCTGCTGATTTCCACCCGAAAGCTCGACCACTCGCGCATCTGAATTTATCGCCTTGATCTTGAGCTTTCCGATCCAGAAGTCAGCGAGATCGCGCACCTGTTCCGGGCGCACGATGATTCCCGGCTCCGCACCTTTTCCGAGGGCGCCGGTAAAGATGTTGCCGCCGATGGTCTTCGTCTCAAATATGCCCTCGACCTTGCGGTCCTCGGTGATATAGGCGATTCCCCGGTTCACAGCCGGTCTGGGTACGACGAACCGGATCGGCCGGCCTTCCAGAAAAACTTCGCCCCCGTGGAAGGTGTTTCGCTTGACGATGCCCGCAATAATCTTCGCGGTCTCTGTACGGCCCGATCCAATCAGACCGAAGATTCCGGTGACTTGACCCGCATAAATCGAAAAGGAGGTGTTGCGCACCATGCGTCCCATCGACAGGTTCTGGACGCTCAGCACCTTCTTGCGCGTCGGGCGAACCAGACTTGCATCGCGCCTGCCGTAAAGCTCGTCGGAAAGACCTCGTCCGACCATCGCCCGGATAATGCTGTCGCGGTCGAACTTACCGGTCGCATCCGTAATCACATGCTGGCCGTCGCGCATGATCGTGATGCGCTGAGAGATCGACAACGCCTCTTCTAGAGCATGCGAGATGAATACGATCGCGATGCCCTCCGACGTCAGGCGACGCACAAGGTTGAAGAAATGCCGCTTTTCCTCTGGCGTGAGAGTCGCGGTCGGTTCGTCGAATATGATCAGGCGCGCCTTGTGGTGAACCGCGCGCGCAATCTCGACCATCTGTTTCTGCGCGGCCCCGAGCTGACCGACGTTCTGCGTCGGATCAACCGGAAAGCCCATCGCCTGAAGAAACTGCTGTGCCGCGATGTAAAGACCTCGCAGTCGATTGAACGATTTCTCAGACCCCAGAAATATGTTCTGCGCCACAGTCAGCGACGGCACGAGACTCGTTTCCTGAAAGACCATCGCGATTCCGGAGTTAAGTGCCTCAAGCGGCGAGGCGAAACTGACCGGTTTGCCGTCGATCACTACCTCGCCTGCGCTCGGCTGCACAACGCCCGCCAGCATTTTGGTGAGCGTGGACTTGCCCGCCCCATTTTCTCCAAGTAGCGCGTGAACCTCGCCGGGCCGCACGTCAAAGCTGACATCCCGGACCGCGTAAGCACCGCGGTATTCCTTCGAAACATTGCGAAGCTCGAACATTTCAGCCTCTTCTCCTCCTGCGGCACGATAGCGGTTCGCGTCCCATCAAGAGACCGCCCCGCCAGCCATAGCCAGTACCTCGCCACGCCCCCGCGTTGTGACGAGAATCTCGCCGTCGACTGTGGCGACGCTTGTGATGCCGTGACGGGACCCGTCGGCACGGCTGTGCATACTTCTGACAAGGTCCAGGCCGGCATCCAGTTCGATCAGAAGCCCGTAAGAACGGCTGGGTGCCCATGGCTTGAGTATGCCCATCTGCTTCACACCCCCGCCTTGCAGCGGCTCAAGGAACGAAGCCCCGCTGCGATAGGCAGGTGCGATCCAGTATTCCTTTGGAACCTCGCGCATCATCCGGCGCAGATAGGCGGGTTCGCGCAGGACGAACTCAACCAGCTGGCTTCGCGGCGCAAAAACACACAGAAAAACACGACCGTCAGCTTCCGCCATCCGCGACGGATATCCGGGCAAGTCTTCAAGAAGCGGAACCGGGGCGCCAACCCGACCGAGCTCCACCAACCGGTGCCGCCAGGCTTCCGCCACGACGATCCGGTCCCCCTGGACAAGAACACCCGCAGGAAATGCGAGCCCGACGGACAATACCTTTGCCGACCCGTCCGTAAGATCCAGCCTCACGACCGATCCAGACTGCCGCTGCTGCAACAGGTCGGTCGCCCAGTCGGTGACGCAATTATGACGTGATCCGTTACAGACGATGAGGCCGCCACGCCCGTCGAAAGCCATTGCCGTGGGGCACGTGCATCCCTGTTTCGTCAACCAGTTCTGCGGGGACAGGGCCAGGCCTTCGCCGAGGTGGAGTGTGCCGTCGACGAGCGCAACAGCGCACCGCCCCGCGCCGTCCGACGCAATCGCCGCGATGTCGGAGGCAAAGCTGAGAAGTGTCGAGGCGGTGCCATCGCGTCGGGCTTCAATCAGATGCTGCCCTGACGAGAATACGAGCCTGCCCGCGACCAACGCGATATTGTCGGCGTCGGCCGCCGAGGCCAGGGCAGGCAGGTTGTCAAGCAGGCTATTCGGTCTTAGCGCACCGTCCATGGGCGGGATGGTGACGGCATAGCGCCCCCGACCAAAGAACCATTCGATTGCTCTATCAAAGGGTTTCATCACGCCGCGGACCCCCAATAGCTGTCCGGTCCAGACCAAGTGGGATCGGCGCCAGGGATCGTGTAGCACCCGACCCTGTTGTTCGAGATGCCGCCTAGAAAGAGACGCCCGTTGTGTTCGCGCATCGACGTGATCATCGGATGGTTTTCGCCACCGAAATCCCACAGCGCATCAAGGATCTCCCCCTTGTCGTTGAACTTGACGACACAGCCAGTGTTGATGTTCGGGTAAAGCCATTCGTCGTGCGGCAGTCTGCGCGCCATGCGTTTACGGAACGCCGGCATCTGGAGCGCGAGGTCAAGCACCGGCGTCCGCATCCCAAGAAGTGCGAGCCAGTAGGTTCCGTCGGATGCCCGGTTGATGTTATCGGGATAGCCGGGAAGGCGGTCCATGAAGATTTCGCTGGTTCCGGCCTTAGGGCCCGCGATCCAGTAGCGGTTGATTCGGCACGACCAGCTTTCCGCGATAAAAATCGACTGAGCGTCGTGGGTAAGGCACACGCCGTTCGGGAAAACGAGGTTACGCATGACGGTGCGGGTAGTATCGGTCGAAGGGTCGTAGCAGATGATGCGGCCGTTGCCCCGGCTTTCCAGCGCGTCGACGGGCCAGCTGTGCATCTCATAACGCACGGTAGCTTCGCTGAAATAGACCTTACCATCTGGCGCGATGTCAAGATCATCGGCCAACCTGAGGCGCGAGTCGTCGATAACCGAAAACTTCGACCGGTTGGTCTCGTCCGTCAGCTTGCGGACCTCACCCGTGGGGCTGACGGCGTAAAGGCCCATGCCGCCGACACAAACATAGAGATCGCCGTTCTTCGCGAAAGCCATGCCGAGTGTATGGCCGCCGATATGGCAGAAGACTTCTACTTCCTTGTAGTCGGGCGCCTTGAAGCGGACGATGTCTCCCAGCCGATTTCCGGTGTAGAGATGGCCAGCCCTATCCAGGATCACATCCTCGGGCCCTTCGACCTTGCCGAGCCCGATGACCTGAACTGACCTGAGCTTGTCATTCAACGCATAGGGCGAATCCGATCCCGCCGCGGTCTCCGGTGATTTCGGCAGCCGGAAGTAGCCGGGCGAGACGTAGAACTTGTTCAGAAGCTTGTCGCGGTTCTTCAGCCAACGAACATCGACCACCACCGCGAGCATCAAGACTGAGCCGAGGGCAATCTGGCTCGCGCCGCTGCGAAAGCCAAGGCGGACAATGCTTGTCGTGACGACGAGGACGATGATCGCCCCCATGACTGCTTTGGCGGCCGACCCGCGCCCCCCGCCAAGGCTGTTACCGCCCAGAACCGCTGCCGACAGGACCGCAATTTCCAGTCCGACGCCGGTATCGGCGCCGACGCTCGAAAGTCGCGTGGCGTAAAGGAAGCCGGCGATCCCGGCGAAGAGGCCGCACAGCGTGTAACTGATGCAGACGATCCGTGGCACACCGATGCCGACGTTGTGCGCCGACCGCCGCGAGCCGCCTACGGCCATAATCCGCCAACCCAGGCTTATCCGGCTGAGAAGCAGATGTACCGCCACAGCCAGGATCGCAAAGACAATCAGGCTGACCGGAACCCCCAGAATCGAGCCCTCGCCAATGGCGAACCACAGATCGTCGTCAACGAAGCTGGCCGAGATCTGCACCGCATACTTGAGAAGCAGCATGTCGATCAGCGACCGGACCAAGATGAGCGTGACGAGCGTGGTCAGAAACGCCCGGAGCCGCAGGTATCCAACGAGCAACCCGTTCACGAAGCCGATTGCGGACGAGGCGGTCACGGCAAGCAGCAGCGCGGTCAGCGGCGACAGGCCGTAAAGGTTGATCGCGCCGAGCGCGATCAGGTTGGCCAGCGCAAAATTGGAGCCTACCGAAAGGTCTATACCCCCCACCCCAAGAACGATCATGAAGCCGAGTACGACAATCCCGAACTCTCCGAGTTGGCGCATGAGCTCGGTCATGCTGCGGGGCTCGAAGAAGTCCGGGATAATCGTGCCGAAAATGCCGATCGTCAGGATGAGGAAAAGGAAAGGGGCGGCGTTGTCCGCCCACTTCTTCGACAAAATCTCGCCCAGAAGATGATCCGGAAAAAACCGGTACCGCAGCGCCTTCAACCGCTCTCTGAGGGTGACCGGGGCGTTTTCCGCCCCGGTATCGGCCCGTTCCACTACCGTTGTCATGAGCGCCTTCCGGATTACTTCAAGTCATCGAGCCGGTAGCAAGAGTCCGGCTTGAGGTTCTCGGCTGTCGTGAGCGTGAGCGGGGAGTAGAGGCTGATCTTGGTCTTGCCGACCTCGGGCCTGGTCTGAAGCAGCTCCGCAATCAGGTTGTTCAAGTCGCGTCCCTGTCCCTTGGAATTATAGTTGATGTAGTCCGTGAACTTGCCTGCCGAGATGTTCTCGCAGGCCGTCGAGGTGCCGGCGCCCGATGTGATGACGCTGACCTCGCCCTGACGCCCGGCCTCTTCAACCGCCGCCGCGATGCCGATGTCCTGACCGTCCCAGAAGCCGATGACCGCGCAAAGATCCTCGTTCTGTTGAAGCGCCGTCGCAGTGACCGCGCGCGCCTTACTGGCATCCCAGTCAGCCGCCTGGTTCGACACGACCTCGATGTCGGGGTTTTGCTCGAGGATGTTGAAGACGCCCCGGATCTGATAGGCGCTGGCGGGCGCGGTCAACGGGCCCTGAGTGATCGCGATTTTGCCCGAGCCGCCGTTGGCGGGTGAGCATTTGGCGACCGCCGTCTTTGCCAGAAGCTCGCCCACCTCGATCCAGTCGGGACCGACGTAGCCCTCGGATGCGTACGCCGAGCGCATATTCACCTGAAGGACGTAGATGCCCTCTTTCTGAGCACGTTGAATCAGACGCGCATAGACCTGAATGTCAGGGTTGTGCACTACGATTAGATCGGGCTTCTCCGTGATGATCTGAGTCAGAGCCTGCGCCCCCGCATCCGTGCTCCAGTTCGGGTCGCGGATATCGAAATCGTAGCCGAGATGCTCGGCTTGCTTGGCCATGATTGCGGCCCAGGTCTCGGTCAAGTCGAAGCCCATCGAAAGCGGCAAGAACACGACCCGCTTGTCAGCGAGCGACGAATAGAACGGCTCGCGTTGCGGATCGTCGATGCCTTCCTGCGACCAGGTGATGTTGGCGACGGTACTCGCCACCACTGCGCCAAGTGCGACGACCTTGAACAGTTTCCTCATTTTCTTCCTCCCTCCGGTTTTATCAGACGTCTTAGTTCTTCTTCATATGTCACCTTGCTGTGCCGTCTGTTCGTCGCGCGGGTTCAGGAAGGCGTCGACGACGATGGCCGCCAGCAGGATCAGGCTCTTGACAACGTTCTGGACGGTGTAGGGCATGTCCAGGATGATCATCCCGTTCAGTAGGATGCCGATTAGCAGTGTTCCGGCCACGACGTTCGAAACGCCGCCCCGCCCGCCATTCAGGCCGATGCCGCCCAGGATCACGACCAGGATCACGTCGTAGATCTGGGTCGAGTTAACGATGCGGGTGTTCATGCTCGACACGGCGAGGGCCGTCACTATCCCGGCGATATAGGCGATAACGGAAGAGGTCATGTATTGCGCCACGATGATCGGGCGCACTGGAAGGCCGGATATTCTAGCTCCCGGAAGGTTGTCGCCGATCGCATAGATCATCTGGCCAAGCTTGGTATGCTTCAGCAGGCCGTGGACCAGCGCGACCATAGCCAGCAAGACGAGGATCGGCACCGGGATTCCGGCCACCTTGCCCTTTCCGACGAACTCCACTCCGCCGACCGATTCCGGCAGATAGACGACATCGAGCGGCACCAGCCAGTACCTGCCTACCCCGTACACGATCGCGCCCATCGCTAGGGTGGCGAAGATCGACGGAACCTCGACATAAGCGATGAAGTATCCGCTGATCGCGCCGATCACGAGGGCAAAGGCCAGCCCGGCGGCGATGGCCGTGGCGAAGGACACACCCTCGCCGCCCAGTTGCAGCGACCAGGCCGCCGAAATGGCCATGACCGAGATCATCGACAGGTCGATGCCCCGCCCGATCACCACCAGCGCCATGCCAAGCCCGAGAACCCCCAAAAGCGCAACGCTTCTGACCAAGACCACCAGGTTCTCGGCGTTGAAGAACCCCGGGATCAACAGCGAGAACGCCGCGAACAGGGCAACCGACAGCGCGAACACGATGCGCTGTTGACTGATGGTTCCAAGTTTGTGTTTCACGCGCCCCCCTCCCTGAGGAACTGCCCCATCCCATTCGCCGTCCGGATCAAGACACCGGCAGGTTGAAACAGGCCTTGTAGATATCCGCAGCCTCCGCCACGGTCGCCTTTCGGATATTCGGCGTCGCGATCTGCGTCGCGTCTGAGATGTTTTCCGTAGAGCCGGTGCCGTAGAGCCCGGGCACTGCCGCCCGCGCAAGCGTGTTGAGACACGGCGGTTCTTCAAGAACGCCAGCGAAGGACTGTGGGAAACTGATCCTGTCGTAAAACCGGCGGATCTCGGCAACGACGCGGGCCAACACCTCGGGATCGGCCACGCCTTGTTCTGCCACGCCCATGGCATGCGCAAGCTGCCTGACCTTCCCGGTCGCGACCTTCGCGTTAAATGCCAACACATGAGGCAGCAGAATCCCGACACCATATCCGTGCGACAGATGATGCTGGGCCTCAAGCGGAAGCGATAGCGCATGCGCTAGGCCAAGCCGCGCATTCCCGCAGGCCATGTTCGCGATGGCCGATCCCAGCAGATTCTGCGCGCAGGCGGACGCGCTTCGGGCATGGATCGCATCAGGCACCGAACGGATGAGCAGCGACACGGCCGTGGCGGCCAACCCGTCAGTCAGCGGCGTCGCAAAGTCCGTGAACATGGCCTCGACCGCGTGGGTCAGCGCGTCGACGGCAGACACGGCCGCGAGCCGTTCCGGAATGGCCGCAAGCACCACCGGGTCGAGCATAGCTACGTCCGGAAAGCTCAGCGGGCCGCCGCCGACGAACTTGGTGCCCCGTTCGTCGTCCTTGACCAGCGTGAACTGGGACACCTCCGCCCCCGATCCCGCAGTCGTCGGCACCATGATCATCTTCACCGCGCGGTTGGGAAAGCTGGCAACACCCGCGCAGTTCCGAAAGCTTGGCGGGTTCGCGGCTACGATCGCGACGGCCTTGCCGACGCACATGGCCGACCCGCCGCCGATCGCGACGACCCCGTCGATACCTTCGCGCACAACGCGCCCGGCCTGCTCATCCACCTCTGCGAGATGAGCATCGATCCCGCATCCGTCATAGACGTTCACAGTGACGCCCGCTCCCTTCAGCGACGACACAGCGTCCAAATAGAACTTCTGCGGCGTGATGTTCCGGTCGGTGATCACCAGAACATTCGACAGTTTCATCCCGGCTGCCGTCTGGCCCAGTCCGCCGAGCACCCCGGCGCCGTGAATGATGCGGGTGCTCATCAGAAATGTCGCTTGCACGTTACCCCTCCCCTTAAGCAATTGCGGCAATGTTTCGGTGCTGGTGTGCGTCAGCGCAGAACGAACGGGTTAGGCACTTCTTTTTCGAGATTGATGTACACGCTCTTGGTCTGGAGGTACTCCTTGATCATCTCCTGCCCGTTCTCGCGCCCGATGCCGGACTGCTTGTAGCCACCGAACGGAACCGCATAGCTCACCACCCGGAACGCATTGACCCAGACCGTGCCGGCCTTGAGCGCGCGCGTATACGTGAAAGCCCGGTTGAGGTCCTTCGTCCAGACACCCGCCGCAAGTCCGTAGGGGGTGTCGTTGGCAATCCGGACGGCTTCATCGTCGTCGGCGAAGCGGATGACCGAAAGGACGGGCCCGAAGATCTCCTCTCTCGCAACCCGCATGGAGTTGTCGACGTTCGTCAGAATCGTCGGCTCAACAAACCAGCCATCCTCGCAACCCGGGCCAGAATAGGAACGGCCGCCGAAAGCCACTGTGGCGCCTTCATTGCGGGCGATGTCGACATAACTCAGTACTTTCTCAAACTGCGGCTTAGTCGCGACGGGCCCGATCTGGGTGTCGGCTGCCATGGGATCGCCCATTTTCGCCGTACTTACGAAGCTGCGAAGCGCATCCACGAACCCGTCATGGATGGAATTGTGTACAAGAAGGCGCGACCCGGCCATGCAAGTTTGGCCCGTAGCGGCGAAAATGCCAGAGACCGCGCCTTTTACCGCCTGTTCGATATCGGCGTCTTCACACACAATATTGGGCGACTTGCCGCCCAGCTCCAGCGTCACGTGTTTCAGCGACTTGGCCGCAGCGGCGTAAACCGCCCGCCCGCCAGCGTCGCCGCCCGTAAACGCTACCTTCGCGACCTTCGGATGCTCGACCAATGCGGCGCCGCACTCATGGCCGTAGCCGGTGATGACGTTAACGACGCCGGACGGGAACCCCGCCTCGTGAAATAGTTTCACGAACTCGATCATCGAAACCGACGCATGTTCCGACGGCTTGATTACGACCGCATTGCCCGCTGCCAGTGCCGGAGCCAGCTTCCAGGTCGTCAGCAGCAGCGGCGAATTCCATGGCGTGATCGCGACAACAACGCCAAGTGGCTCGTGAACGGTATGCGTGAACATCCCTGTCTTGTCGGACGGGATCACTGCACCCTCGATCTTGTCGGCGAGACCGCCGAAATAGTAGTAGTGCTGCGGCAGATAGCGCAGTTGCCCCAGCATCTCAGCCCTGAGCTTGCCGTTGTCCATCACTTCGAGGTCAGCTAACCGCTCGGCATTGGCCAGGATCAGGTCGCCAACTTTGCGCAGCAACGCGCCGCGCTGGCTTGCAGATATCTTTGTCCAGGCAGGATTTTCCATTGCGGCGGCGGCCGCTTCGACGGCGGCATTCGCATCCTCAGCAGTCGCGCGCGGAATCCTTGCCCAAGGGCGACCGGTGAACGGATTGTAGCTTTCGATCCATTCACCCTTTTCGGCGGAGCGAGACTCGCCGCCGACAAACATCTGAAAATCCAACATCCCGACCTCTTGCGTGCATTTGTCGGGATAGAATAGCTCTCACTCGGACGTGGCTTCGCCCGATCCAAGCAACGCTTCGCCCCCATCAGCCAACGCGGTGCGCCGCAATGAGCTGGGCGTGACGCCAAATCGTTCCTTGAAACGGTCCGTGAATCGCGACTGCGACTGATAACCGACCGCGTCAGAAATCTGGCAGATCGTCATGCCGGTTTCCTGCACGAGCGTCAGGCCCGACATCAACCTCGTTTCCTCCAGAAGCTCCCGAAAGCCGGTACCTTCCAGCCTGAGATTCCGCCGCATCGCGGATTCGCTCACCCCCAAAGTCCGGCAGATGTCATCGTAACGCCAGTTGCGCGCGGGATCGACGCCGACAAGCTGTGAGACGCGCTGGCGCCAGCTAGGACCGCGCCCCAGCAGGATGTTGCCGGCTAAGCCGGCCTGCGCAAGAAGAAGAAGAAGCTCCACCAAGCGGTGGCGTTGAACTTGAAGCGACACGGGATACTTCTGGCTCCAGTCGAGCCAGTGCTGGATCCATTCAAGCGTCGCTTCCGAGGCCGGCGCACGCCAGTTCGCGGCGAGGTTCCAGCTATCCGATCCCTTCCCGTAGGCGCGCCGGAACTCCTCTACGGTCTCGATATCGAAGCGGAATCCCATACCTTGGTAGATTCCGGTGTCCGGGTCCGGATACTTCCCCAGCCAGAAATCCACGTTCGGAGGAACGATTAGCATCTCTCCAGCCTTTGCGACAAAACGCTTGTTGGGGACCTGTATTTCCTTGCTGCCGCGCACGACCAGCAGCATGGCGGGCTTGCTGAAGGTGACCTTGGAAATGGTCTGCGCCTTGAAGCAGCTCTGCACCCCGAGGCCGCATTGCATCAGATCACGATCCAGATCCTCCTCGCGCGACCGAAGACCGCGATAAAGCTCGTCGAGAAGCCGCCGCTTGTTCGGCTGAAACGGTAGCTCTTGCCGAACGCCGAACTGCGGCGCTTGCGTAGGTGACGTCATGACTGCCCCGCATCCTATCTGACTCAAAGTGATCAGAAGTTTATATCAAGTCGCACAAAGCACGAACGTCTAATGCGGTGCGACCACCAGGAAGCGAATCTCTGGCGCCCCGAGGCGAACCCCTTCGCCCGAAACGGTCAAAGTTGCGCCAGATCGTTGCAGACGGCGGCCGGAAGATTGCAGATCGCAGGCGAAGATGTCGTGCTGCCGTCGGCGCCAAATCCGGCGTGAAGCGGAGGATGATATGCGGATCGTCAGTTCGAACGGCAGTCGTGACGCCAGCCAGATGCGCGGCCTTCTCGACGCGCTGAAGATCGCTGGCTCAGGTACACCAAACGGCGGCCTGCCGCGCACTTGGGTGAATCTCTGCGCCTCGCGACAGACAATTTCGCGCGTGAGCTTCGCGCACCCGACGATGCTGTTGGCGGCGTTGGGCCGCAAGACAGTTGTGCATGGCGATCAGGTCCATACAACCGACGACAGCAAGTTGATCATCGTTCCCGCCGGCGTCGATATTACGGTCGAGAATGCCCCGCATCCGGTCAGCGGCCTTTACGCTGGCGCGGCGCTTTCGTTTGATCGCGACGTGCTGGACCAGTTCAGGCGACTTTATGGCGAACGTTTCGAGGACTGGGATCTTTTGCCACGATGGAGCTACCGGCACTCGGAAAAGTTACTCGCCTCTATCGTCAATTGGCTGAATTGGTCGCGCGATTTCGATGCTTCGAAGATCGAGCTGCGCCACCGGATGATGGAGATTCTGTTGGTCCTCGCCGAGGAGGGCGGCGCCGGCAATCTGCTGATCGACCGTATCGAAAGCATGTCGGCCCGGTTAAGATCGGTCTTCGCGCTTGATCCATCCCGGGCCTGGCGAGCAAGCGAGGTGTGCGAGCGGCTTGGAATGAGCGTCAGCAGCCTGCAACGAAAGCTGCGCGAACAGGACACCAGTTTCCGGCAGGTGCTCGAGGAAGTCCGTCTGAGCCGGGGGCTCGAACTGGTGCTAAACACGGATGAACAGATCGGCCGGATCGCGCACAACTGCGGCTACGAATCGCAATCGCGCTTCGCGGAACGATTCCGCCTGAGATTCTCGGTCTCGCCCAGTGAGTTGCGTCTCACGCGGCCTACCAAATCTGCATTCGAGGCCAGACTGGCCGAACGCCAGACTTGATCGGCGGACCGCGCCGTGTGCCCGGTCGCCGTCCGGGCGAGTAATCTTGTCCATTCAAAGGGAGGAAACCGGATGGAATTCACAGCGAAGCTATTGGGATATGGGCCCAAGAGAGTTGTAATGATGCATGGCTGGCTGAGCGACCACCATGTCTTCGACACGGTCATCCCGTATTTCCCGCAATCGGATTACACGCTGGCCTTGATCGACTATCGCGGATACGGTGTGAACCGCGCTCTCCCGGGGGATTTTACGGTTGACGAAATTGCGCAGGACACGCTGGGATTCTGCGATCGGCTGGGCTGGGACAGTTTCCATGTGATCGGGCACTCCATGGGTGGAATGGCGATCCTGAAGATGGCCACTCTGGCGCCCGGACGGGTGCTCTCAGCCGTGGCCGTCACCCCGGTACCGGCGTCGGGGTTCCCGATCGATGGCGACACGCGCGCGTTCTTCGAAAGCTCGGCCGACAGCGACGACGCTCTGACTGGGATCTTCAACACACTCACGGGGGAGCGTCATTCGGCCACCTTCCTCAGGACGTTGACGGCGGCATGCCGCGCGGCAACGACGCGCACCGCCTATCTCGGTTATCTCTCGATGTGGACTGGAACCGACTTCAGTGCCACAGTGGGTCAAATCGCCGCCCCCATCCTCGTGATCGCCGGCGCAAGCGACAAGGCGCTCGGCCCCGACTTCCTGACCAAGACTTATCTGAGCCAAGTGCCTTCGGCCAAGATGACGGTGATCTCGTCGGCGGGCCACTACCCGATGCTCGAATCCCCACCCGAGTTTTTCACGATCATCGAGAACTTCCTGCGCTGAGGGTCCCGCCAGGAATTGCGAAACAACGGGCTAAGTCGGCACAAGACGCGGGATCGGCCTAGTTAGCCCGTGTGCTGTCGCGCCGCACGACTTCGCCGGGGGGCAGCAGAGTACTGCCCCCTCGCATTTTCGGGTGCTTCTCCAGGGATTGAATAAGGCGGACAACCGTATCGATCATCTGCGCCAAGGGCCGTGACACCGACGAAAGCCGGTAAGTCGGCCATGCCGCCATGTTGATGTTTCCAAAGCCCAGAACTCCGACATCATCGGGTATCTGCAACGCCGAATGTGCACGCAGTGCGTCCAAGCAGCCTATGGCAACCATGTCGGAAGCACAGAAGATCCCTGTCAGGGGCTTTGCTGCATGTGCAATCGTCTTTCCGGCCGAAAAACCGCAGGCGTAGCCAACATCTTCGCAAGCCATAATCTTGGGGGGCGGGCACCCGATTTCCTCGGCACGGGCGCAGAAGCCCTGTGTCTTCAGATCATCGCCCAGCGAGGCGGCGCGATGACCGACGAACCAGAGATGCAGATAGCCCGCCTCTGAGAGAAAGTCGGCAGCAACGGCCCCTGCCCTGACATCATCGCAACCCACGACAAACTTCCCGCCGTCAGCAACCGACGCTCCGAAGTGAACGCAGACGGCCCCGGCGACCTCGCACAACTGCTCAGCCTCGTCGCCGAAACGGCCCGAGAGCGAGATCACCACATCGGGACGATGGATCAGCAAAAGGCGCACCGCCTCGGCAGGGTCGGCTTCCTGCGAACCAGAGGAGGCCAGCATGACGTTTCGCCCGATCCCCTGCAATTTGGTCGTCAGTTGGGTCAGGACCTCGGGCCAGAATGGATCGTCGAGTGCCGGCACAACGATGCCGACAATACCCGTGCGTTTCGTGATCAGGCTTTGAGCAAGCGGGTTCGCCCGGTAGCCGAGCTCGCGCGCGCGGTTCAGAACTGCCTTGCGGGTTCCCTCGGCGATAACCGCACTGGGATAGAACGCGCGCGACACCGTCGAAACCGACAGCCCCAGATCGCGTGCCAGGTCGGTCACTGTGATAAGGCCACCCCCGGCCGTCGGTTTCCTGCCAGCCGCCATTTTTTCCCCTTCCGAGCGCCCCAAGTTGAGCGAAAAAGCGCAACTTTACAAGGTCCGGCAGCGGCCTCGCGTGTCAGCCATCAAGGCAAGAGATATTCCCGGCAACCTGGCGCCATATAGGCGTCACATCTGAAGGCAGAGGTATTTCAGCTCTAGATAGTCGTCGATGCCATACTTCGAACCTTCCCGTCCGATACCCGAGGATTTGATGCCGCCGAACGGCGCCTCTGCCGTCGAGATAAGCCCCGTATTGATGCCGACCATGCCAGCCTCCAGCGCCTCGGACACGCGCCAGGCCCGCGCGAGGTCGCGCGTGAAGATATAACTCGCCAGCCCAAATTCGGTGGAATTGGCCAGCTTGATCGCCTGGTCCTCACTGTCGAAGGCGATGATCGGCGCCACCGGGCCGAAGGTTTCCTCGGACATGATGCGCATGCTTTCATCGATATCGATCAGGA
This sequence comes from uncultured Rhodobacterales bacterium, assembly GCA_964559535.1. Taxonomy (GTDB): domain Bacteria; phylum Pseudomonadota; class Alphaproteobacteria; order Rhodobacterales; family Rhodobacteraceae; genus CAZLIC01. The sequence goes on along the minus strand of CAZLIC010000004.1, from coordinate 47,157 downwards.
CGGTGGGGGAATAGAAATTGCCTTTGTCTCCGACGCGCGACCCGCCAACCAGGACACGCGCGCCTTTTGCCACGGCGTCGGCCACATGATCCTCGACCTTGGCGAGGCCAACGCCATCCACCAGCGGCCCGATGTCGACGCCCTCCTGCATACCGTCGCCAACCCGCAGGCGCGCCGTGGCCTCGGCAAGCGCGACCGCGAAGGTCTCGAGCAAAGACCGGTGCACCAGAATCCGGTTGGCGCAGACGCAGGTCTGGCCAGAGTTGCGGTATTTCGCGGCGATCGCCCCGGCTACCGCCTGGTCCATCGCCGCATCCTCGAACACGATCAGGGGCGCGTTTCCGCCAAGTTCGAGCGAAAGCTTCTTCAGATCGTGCGCGCATTGCCGCATCAGGATGCGACCAACCTCGGTCGATCCAGTAAACGTCAGCTTGCGGACCTTCGGGTTGGTGCAAAGCTCCAGTCCGATTCCCGCCGCATCAGTTCCCGGCAGGACGCTGAGGATACCGTCGGGCAGCCCCGCGCGCGCAGCAAGAACGGCCAAGGCCAGCGCCGAGAGCGGTGTCTTTTCCGCGGGCTTCACGACGAAGGCGCAGCCGGCGGCAAGGGCCGGCGCGGCCTTGCGGGCGATCATCGCATTGGGAAAGTTCCAGGGCGTGATCGCACCCACCACGCCTACGGGCTGTTTCAGCACGACGATGCGCTTGTCGGGCAGATGGCCGGGGATCACGTCGCCATAGACGCGCCGGCCCTCTTCCGCGAACCATTGGATGAAGCTCGCGCCATAGGCGATCTCGCCCCGCGCCTCGGCCAGCGGTTTTCCCATTTCCGCCGTCAGGATGCGAGCAAGATCCTCCTGATGCTCGATCATCAGCGCATACCATTTGAGAAGGATCGCGCAGCGATCCTTGGCCGACCGCGCCGCCCAGGCTTTCTGCGCCGCGTAGGCGCGGTCAATCGCCATCGCGGCGTCGCCTGGCCCCATCTCGGCGACCTGCGCCAGAACCGCCCCGGTGGACGGGTTCAGAACCTCGAACGTGCGTGACGCGGCCGTCCAAGTGCCACCGAGAAAGGCGCGGCTTTCGAGAAGTGATGGATCATTCAATGACAGCATGCAAACCTCGAATTCCAGGGCACAGTTTTCAAATGCGGTAACCAGCCCGTCATCGTCCGAACCCGAAGGCCATGACGACAGCAAGCACGAAGCCTACCCCAACGACGACAGCCAGCGCCCTAAGGCGCGCAGCCTCAGTCCGCCGGTGATCCTTCCGCAGCCTGAGTTCGGGCTCAATCGACGAGATCTCCGTCCTCGCGGCGCTTGCCATCTCCATCTTGTAGGAAAGGAACCACACGATCCCGAGGCCGAGCGCCCAGAAGAGAAGCCCCCAGCCCCAAAGCGACGGCACCCCGACCAGCCACTTGCCGGACTGGCCGACGAAGGCCGCGTTGCCGAAGACCAGACCGGGACCGACGGCTAGGAACAGCCAGGCAAGAACGACCGACCAGGCGGTGGTGCGCAGCGCCCGGGCGCGCGCCTTGCCCGTCGAGACGAGATCGAGAAGGCGCCGGATTTCCTGGGCCTCGCGGCCGAGCGTGCGGCGCTGCGTGAAAGCCGAGATGAGAAGAACGGCGACGAGGTTCGGCACCATCCCCCAGGCCGCGGAATGGATCGTCCACGGCCAGCGGCCCCAGGGCAGGTCCAATCCGAAGTAGGACAGGACGGCGATGCCGAAGGGCTCGGTCAAAAGGACGCCGATGATCCCAAACCCCGTCCCGGTCACCGCCGCGGGCCTGGTGATCCAGCGCAGCCGCGTCACGCCGAGAAGGGGCATCCACAGCTGGAACGCGAGCGGCAGGGCGAGCGCCCCGAGCGCCGACAGCGTCACTGGCGCCAGAACGGCCATCAGTGCGGAAATCACGGCCATGACGGCGATGGCGATGCGCGTCACGGTCACGGTATCCCTGCGGCCAAGGTCGGAATGGAACCAGGGCTTGTAGATATGGCGCACCAGTGCCTCGCCCGCGGTCAAAAGCCCAAGCCCCGCGATAAGCTGGGCCCCCGCGAGAAGGCCGACGAACACCCAGGCCGAGAACCAGGGAGAGAGGTCGCGCATCAGGTTCGACAGGGTGAACCGTTCATCGACCAGGGCCGCCGCCCCGACGGCGGTGACGCCGAAGGCGCAGAGGACGCCGAAGGCGCCGGCCACGACCCAGGTCTGGCCCGCCGCAAGTCCCAGAGGCGATCGGGTGGACAGGACGACCTTGGCGGCAAGGGGGCTCGCCTGCATCCCGAGGAAGGCCAGGAACAGGCTAAGGTTGAAGACCGATGTCCCCTCGCCGCCCGCGGCGAACGTCGCGCCGATCCCGGCCGAGAACCGAATGACGCCGTCAACCGAGAACAGCCCGGCATCGCCCGCTTCGCCGGCGCGGGCCAGAAGCGCCGCGCTGAGCGCGCCGAGACCGCCGGTGCGGATCAGCACGAAGGCGACGAGGCCGCTCATCGCGCCGGCCAGCGCGACAGTCTGGATCGCGCCCAGCCAACCGATCGTCCGCATGCCGCCGATCACCACGTAGCCTGCCACGATCAGGGTAATCACGGCGATCGCGACCGGCTTGTCAATGCCGCCGTCGGACAGGACGGTGACGAGCTGCCCCATGACGTTCATCTGAAGGCCGGCGAAGGCCACGGCGAAGAGCAGCCCGATGACGGTCGAGACCGCGACGAGGAATTCGCTCTGGTAGTAGCTTCGCAGGATCTCGGCCTGCGACGACACCCGCAGCCGCTGCGCCGCAAGCCAGAGCGGCTTGAAGAAGAAGACCCCGGGCAGGGCCAGCGCGACGCCGAACTGCATCACCGCCGGCGCGGAAAACCCGTGCCGCGTGATCTCGGACGCGCCGCCCACAAGGGCGAAGGCCGACAGGCTCGACCCGCCAAGGACCAGGGCCGAAAGCCAGGGCGCCAGGTCATGGCCGGCAGAAAAGTAGGTGTGGTAGTCGCCATTGGCCACGGCGCCCGCGCGGGCCCAGTAAAGCGTCAGCATCGTGTAGAAGAGGACGAAGAGAAGAAGCCAGGCCATCACGCTTCCTCTTTCATATGCGAGGACTTGATGTGGAACCGCGAGAAAGCGCCGCGCAGGCCGTGTCGCGTGAACAGATAGGCCAGGAAGCCGACGGCGAGGACCCCGAAAAACGTGAGGCAGGCGTAGATATCGGACATGCTCATCTCGCCGCTCGCCGTCCCCGCGACGAAGACGAAGCCGAGAAGGCCGTAGAGCCCGATCCCCAGCGCGCTTTCTCCGGTGGTGAAGCCGGTTTCGAAAGCCGCATTCACAATCACATGCGCGACGAGCGCGAGGATCACGACGGCGATTCCCGCCGCCGAGATCGCCCAGGAGTCCCTCGACATGCCTTCAAGGAAGAGGCCAAGCCCCAAGAACCCGACCATCGCCCAAATCGAGAAGACGAGTACCGAACGGTCGACGTTGAACGCCTGACGCCCTGTCATGACCTACGTTCCTTTCATAGCGGAGCAACGACACGCGCGGGGGGGGGGGACCGTCACCCGCGCGCATCCGACCTCAATTCGCGACGGGCTTCGACTTGCCCTTGCCCGCCGGTGCCGAGGGCTCGGAATAAACGACCTTGGACAGGTCCTGCAGCGTATGAGCGCGATGGACGCCGTCGCTCGTCAGCCCGATTTCCCCCAGAAGCGTGTCCACGAATGGCGCTTGTGTCCGGTAACGAAGAGCCGAACTCACTACCTGTTCTGCAAGATTGCCGTCGCGCGCCGGGTGGTCGGCGCCGACGACGGCGTCGCCCACGGTCGCCAAGCCGGGCGCGCCGCTCGAAAATCCGGGCAGCCCCTCGACATGCAGGATCTTGATCTCGTCGATCTTTTCCATCGGCTTGACGCTTTCGCGGATGATCGAAGGCAGGTTCTCGACCAGAGTCTTATGCAGCGCCGAACGACGGCTCGCTTCCGACCGGAGGTTCTCTGCGTTGTTGAGCTTCTCCTTGCCAGCCGCCTCGACCCTCAGTCGCTCTTCGAGGGCCCCGACTGCGATGCGATCTGCATCGGCGCGGTCTTTCGCCGCGACGTGTTCCGCTTCGGCGAGGATGCAAATGCGCTTGGCCTCGGCCTCTGCCACACGCTCGGCCTCGATCAACTCAATCGCCTTCTGGCGCTCGGCGATCTCGGTGTCGCGCACGGTCTGAACCCGTTCCTGGGCGGTGACCATCGCTGCCCGGGCCGTCTCGGCTTGGGTCTGTGCTTCCGACCGTTCCTTCGACTTCAGGGAGACCGAAATCTCGCGGCTCTGCTCCTCGATCTGGACGCTTTCGCGCCGCTTGATCTCCAGCAATTCGACTGCGCGCTCCATTTCGATACGGGTGCGTTCGACCGCCTCGCGCTCCCGCAGCTTGACGGACTCGATCTCCCGCTCACGCTGAGCGTTTTCTGCCGCGATCTCGGACTTGCGCTGTGCACGTTCGATCGACACCTCGGCCTCGTGGGCCAGACGCGCATACTCGCTGTCGCGCTGGATGTCCAAGCTGCGCTTTTCGGCATCGAGGTTCTTGGCGCGGATCGCGACGGCGGTGTCCTTCTCGATGTCGTTGCGCTTCTTCTTACGGCTTTCAATTTGCTCGGTCAGTCGCGTCAGGCCTTCGGCATCGAAGGTGTTAGACGGATCGAACAGCTTGATGTCGGTCTGATCAAGCGAGGTGAGAGAGACGGACTCCAGTTCAAGCCCGTCAAGCGCCAGGCTTTCTGCCACCTCCTGCTTAACCTCCTTTACGAAGGCCTGCCGGTTTTCGTGAATTTGCTCAAGGCTCATCTTGGCCGCCGCGCCGCCCATGGCATCGACGAACCGGCCCTGGATCAGGTCCTTGAGCTGCTCGGCGTCCATCGTGCGGTTGCCTAGCGACCGCGCCGCAGTGGCCACCGCATCGTCATTCGGCGCGACGCGCACGTAGAACTCCACGGTCAGCTCCACCCGCATACGGTCCTTGGTGATCAGGGACTTTTCCCGCGCCCGGGTAACTTCCAGCCGCAGCGTGTTCATGTTGACCTCGGTCAGGTCATGCAGGATCGGCAGCACCAGAGCGCCGCCGCCCATGACGACCCGTTCACCGCCGAAACCGGTGCGCACGAAGCTCACATCCTTGGTCGATCGGCGGTAGAGCCAGTGGAGCAGGTACGCCGCAACTGCGATGACGATCGCGGCGAGAATGATAATGGCAATGACGTCTGCACCCTTCATGGACAATGTCCCCCTGGTTCAAGTGCGGTTGTTGGTGGGATGGCGATCAGGGCGGCCGGCTTCGTCAGCCGAAACCACAGCCGTCGCCAGCACGGCCACCCCGAAGGCCATGCGGTTCAGGATGTCGAGAATGTTGTAGGCGACCGACAGGCTTCCGTCGTCGACCAGCCCCGCAAAGGCGGTCAGGAAGTTGCCGAGCGGATAGATCGCCCACCCGATCGTTACGATCAGGCGCAGCCAGAAATATCCCCGCCGAAGAGCATCGCCCGGCGCCCCGCGCACGGCGTCGTCCATCCGCCCGAAGTAGAGCTCGCCCAGGATGTAAAGCCAGAAGACGAGTCCGATCAGGAAGGCGAGCGTCGGGTTCATATAGTCGGCCTCGCCCAGATAGCGGACAAAGACCATCAGCACCGACACGACGACGAGACGCCAGAACAGCCCCGGCCCCAGCTTGCCGCCGGTCTTGGCGAGGAAGTAGAGCGCCAGGACCTGAAGCGGCATGGACACCGCCCATCCCACGTAGTGATAGACGACGGGAACGCCGCCGCCGGCGGCCCAGGCGGCCCTGCCCTCGTAGGCCGCGCCGATCCCCACGATTGCCGCGACGGCGCACAGGACGACCGGAAGGCGCCAGCGCTGGCTGACCCAGCCCGTGCCCATCAGTAGCAGGATCGAGGTTGCGGCCAGACCGAACAATGCCACGGAATAGCTCGCCGCCGTCAGGTCCGCAGTCTGAAACACCGCCATCTCAATCTCTCCCTTCGCGGTTATCCATTGTGTTTCCTCCTAGATTTGCGTGCGGATGTGCGGTGAACGGGCATAGAGCGCGACCATCGGCAGGATCAGCAGGCCAAAGATGAATTGCTGCCATTCGAAGTTCAGGCCGATCCCCACGAGGAAGCTCGACAGGACCTGAAGCACGAGGACGCCGATGACCGTGAAGCCGTATCCGCCCGCCCCGCCCAGAAGCGAGGTGCCGCCCACGACGACCGCGGCCAGGGTCAGGAAGAGGTATTGGTCCCCGACCCCGATGAACCCGCCGCCCGACCAGCCGAGCAGTAGGCTTCCCGTCACTGCTGCAAAAAACCCGGACAGCGCATAGGTGATCACCCAGTAACGCATCTCCGAGATCATGACCCGGCTCGCCGACACCCGGTTGACGCCGAGCGCATAGAGAAACCGGCCATAGACCGTGATTCGTAAGCCAACCACCAGGATCAGCGCGATCAGCGCCCAGATCGCGATGACGGGCGGGAAGGGCATGCCGAAGGTGCTGCCGTTCATCGCCGACAGGTTCGACAGCCAGCCGGGCACGGAGCCAAAGACGTTGCCGCCGTAGGCCGACCCGATCGAGGTCAGGATCTGCACGCCGCCAGAAATCGCGAAGCCCGTGCCAAGCGTCACAATCAGCGCCTGGCCTTGCAGCCGGTAGCTGAGAAAGCCGTTGATCGTGCCCAGGATCACCCCGACCGTCAGCACGATAAACGTGGCGAGCCAGGGTGGCACGCCCAGTCCAATGAGGTACAGCAGGCCTACGTTCGCTCCGCCGATGACAAAGGGGATCGACAGGTCGAGCCCGCCGAGAAGCGCGACAAGAGTTTGCCCGACCGATGCGATCCCGAGAAAGGCGGCAAAGAGCAGCATCGACTTGATGTTGATGCCCGACGCGAAGCCTTCGATGTTCATCGACCCGACCGAGAACAGGCCCGCCAGAACCATGATCCCGATGAAGGCCGACCGGTTCTGCTGGAACTGCCGCCCGAGCGTGCGCGTCAGCACCAGGATCGCCAGCAGGATGAGAAGCGAGATGACGTTCCAGATGTTGAAGAAGCCCGTGACCGTCAGCGAAAGGACGAGGAAGGCCAGAAGGAGCAGGGCCAGCCCGAGAAGCGGCCACCGATAGGTCTGCCAGGCGCGCCGAAGCGGGTGCGGCCCGTCCTCGGGCGCGGCCGTCTCGTCCACGAACTGGCCGATCACGAACCGCCAGGCCCAGATGAACAGGGCAAGCGTCGCGATCGAGGACAGGATGACGATCTGGACCGACGCGCCCTGCGCGAAGCCGAAGCCTACCCCGATCCCGGTCAGGATCAGCCCCGCCACGAGGCCGAGGATGCGCGCCGGCAGCGACAGCATTGGCAGCTTTTCCATCAGTTGTCGTCCTCCTGCTGGGACATCGCGGCCCCGGTGGGATCGGCGATCAGATAGGCGCCGGCCGCGACGAGGCCGAGAACGACGACCGCGACCGCAGGCCCGATCGTGCGCCGGCCGGCGTGGCCGATCGCCAGGCGGGCGAAGACGGCCATGACGACGAGGAGAAGCGCGAGGAAGATGAACGGCGCGGCCTTGGCCCGCAGCGCGGCGGTCTCGGGGTCGGTGACCGACACTTCCAGCGGGCCGACTAGGGCGGCCTGCGGATCAAGCGGCGCCGCGGCTTCCACGGCTTCGGGGGGCGTCGCGCCGTAGTCGAAGGTCGCGTGCAGGATCACGCCCAGCACTAAGACGGCCAGCGCCACGAAGTAGAGGAGCGGCGAGAAATTGCGGATCCAGCGCTGGATGACCGGGATCAGCAGGGTCAGGAGCAGCGAGACCACCAGGATCGTCCCGTAGGCGAGGTTCGTGACAAAGCTTTGCACTGCGCCAAAATTGAAAGTCGAAAGCACGAAGGTGATCAGGTAAAGGTTCAGCGCCCCGAGCGCCGAGCCGAACACGCCCCCCCGTCCGCCGGCCAGCGACGCGCCGCCGAGCACAAGCGCGGTGACGGCGATCAGCGTGTAGGTAGTGCCCTGCGACGGGTCCCCCGACGAGATCAGCGCGGTGAAGCAGATCGCCGCGAGGCCTGCGAAGCAGCCCGAAATCAGATGCGCCCCGATCCGCACGATCGTGATCGACACGCCCGACGTATAGGCCGCGCGTTCGTCCGAGCCCATCAGGCGCAGGTGGGTATAGAAGGCGGTCGCCGTGAACAAAAGCCAGGCCGCCGATGCCAGGAGAAGCACGGCCAGGACGGGCGAGAAGATTGAGGTGCCATAGCCCCATTCGGCCATGAACTCGGGCGCCAGCCCGCCCGGCCTGGGCAGGATAACCAGGTTGATGCCCGACAGGGCGAGATAGCCCGACAGCGACACGATGATCGGCTGCACCCGCACGTAGATGACAATCAGCGCAAAGATCAGCTGATAAAGCGCACCCACCCCCATGGCATAGAGAAAGACCGCGATCGGATTGCTGAGCAGGCCCGCGCCGTGCATCTGCACCAGGGTGACGTTCACGAACCCGATCAGCGGCCCGATCGAAAGATCGACCGTCCCCCGGCCGGAGATGACCGAGGCCATCAGCGCATAGGTCGCAAGGATCAGCGGCGTCGCGACGATGATCGCCGACCCAATGCCGGACGCCGTGATCAGGCTTGGCGAGCGCAGGACCGCGAAGGCAAGCAGGGCGAAGAACAGCGTGATCGGCATCAGCAGGAACGGGTTCGACCGCCCGCCCTGCGCCTGCGGTTTCGCGGTGGCGGTCATTTCCGCACCCCCTCGCGCCGCATCCCTGCGTCATCGAATTCCACGACGCGGATCGTCCGCGGCGCCGGCGCTTGCGCGGCGCTGGCTGCCACCGGCACGTTGCGCACGATCGCGGCCGGCTCCCGCAGCGGCAGCGGCGTCGGGCGGGTCAGGCGCGCGCGGACGTCTTCGGGCACCCGCACCTGCACGCGGACGCCGTCGGCCGACACCGCGCTGCCGGTCGGGGCGGGTGCCGCCGCCCTTGCCGGCGTCAGCCCGAACGTGGCCGAAAGCCCCGCGCCGGACGTCTGGCCGAACATCGCCTCAAGCACCTTCTTGGGGTCGAGCGCGCGGCCGTCGAACGCGTCGAACGGCGCGCCATCGCGGAACACGATGACCCGGGTCGCGAAGCCCACGAACTCCTCAATTTCGGACGAGAGATAGACGACCGATTTGCCTTCCTGCGCGAAGGTGCGCAGGTGCTTGTAAAGCTCGGTCTTGGCGCCGACGTCGATGCCCCGCGCCGGGTCGTTCAGCACGATCACGTTCGGCCGCATCGCGAAGCCGCGTCCGATCAGCACCTTCTGCTGGTTGCCGCCCGACAGCGAGGTGATGCGGTCTTCCTTCGTGCCGAACTTGATCAGCAGGTTTTCCGCCTCGCGCTTGAAGGTGGCGCCCAGCGTCGCACGGTCGATAATGGCGAGGATGCCAGCCCGCTTCTTCTCGCGGTAAAGCGGCATCACCATGTTTTCGAAGATGGACAGCGAAGCAAAAATGCCTTCGCGCTTGCGGTCGCCCGATACGTACGCGATCCGTCCGGCCACGGCTTCGCGCAAGGACCGCACGAATAACCAGCCACCCGCGCGCGGCGCGACCTCGACGGTACCGCGCGGGGCGGGAAGAACGCCGGCCAGAACGCGCACGAACGTATCCTGCCCCTGACCGTCAAGGCCCGCGACGCCCACGATCTCCCCTTGACGCAGATCGAAGTCGAACGGCTTAGAGTTGGGCCAGAGGGTGATATTCCTTGCCTTCAGCGACCGTGTGGCCGTCTGCGGTTGGGGGGCCACTCCGGCAGCGTGCGACGCCACAAGGCTTTCGCCCGTCATCAGCCGAAGAAGGTTCTTTTCGGTAATCTCGGACTTCTCGAGGACTCCCACATCGCGGCCGTCCCGTAGCACGGTGGCACGATCCGAAATCCGGATCAGTTCGGCGATGCGATGCGTCACGATCAGAACCGTCGTGCCACCGTCGCGCAACGCCCGCATCTTCGCGAACAGCCGCTCAGTGCTGTCGAAGTCAAGCGCTGCAGAGCTTTCGTCAAGAATGAGGATTTTCGGTTCGGACAGAAGCGCACGCGCAATCGTAATCCACTGCTTCAGCCCAAGCGGCAGCGTCCCCACGAGGGCATGCGGATCGACGGGCTCGCCGGAAAGTTCTTCCATCAGCTCGGCCGCGCGTGCCACCTTCCGTTCACCTGACAATGTCTTTGTGAACAGTCGGTCCGCGCCCATGAAGATGTTGTCGACCACCGAGCTTTCATCGGCCACCAGGACTTCCTGATAGACCGTTGAGATGCCGAGGGCGCGGCTTTCGGCCGGTGTGCTTGGCGTTTCGCCCAAGATTGAGACGGAGCCCGAGTCGATCGGCAGAATGCCCGAGACGACCTTGGCCATGGTGCTCTTCCCACAGCCGTTACCGCCCACGATCGCATGAATCTCGCCAGCCCGCGCTGAAAAGGAAGCTCCATCAAGTGCCCGCGTAGGCCCGAAGTACTTCTTCACACCGCGAACCTGGATTGTCTCGCTCGACGAGTCCGCTGGAACTTTGTTCGCGATTTCGAACATCATGTTTCCTGTGTTTTCAGAAGCGTTGGCAAGGCGGCGAGGGGCGCGAAACGTCCCCCGCCATACTCACTTACGGCTTGTAGGCGCGCGGATCGGCCGGGCGAAGGAAGAACTGGTCGAGGTAGCTGGAGTTGGCGCCCCAACGGTCGGCACCCACCTTTAGCCAGCCCGCGTCATCTTCACTGCAATCCTCACCCATCACGGCCTTGAGGTCGTCGAACGACATCTTGACCGGATCGACCAGCACCGATTGGATCTTCGGGCCCTGACCCTGAAGCGTGCGCATCATCACGTTCCAGATCAGTTCGATCTCGTCGGCCGGCGGCCAGACCTGGAAAGAATTCTTGATGTAGTCAGGGTTCTTGCGCCAGTAGCAGAGAGCGCCAAGCTCGCCGCCGATCGCCACAGGGATTGCCCCGCGCCCCGATTGCTGCACCGCGCGCAGCACACCCATCTCGGCGGCAGATTGCACGACGATGCCGTCGAGCTCGCCAGGGTTGGTGGCCAACCACTTCTGGACTTCGCCTTGAGCCACCTGATCGGTCCACATCCCTGCGACTGACCCTTTCACCACCACTTCGGGTGCGGTGGCGAGGCCGGCGAGAACGCCTCGGTTCTGGCTGTCCGAACCGGAAGTGCCAGGGATGCCCTCGACGACCAGCACGCTGCCCTTGCCTCCTATCAGATCGGCCATATCCTTGCCGATCTCGAAGCCGGCGACTTGGTAGTTGACCGACGAGTTGATTGAGTATTCGGACGTGAGATAGCCCGTCAGCGAGAAGACCGGGACGCCACGATCGGCCGCATACTTCACCGTAGCATTCAGGGCGGTCGGGTTCGAACAGCAAACGATGATCGCGTCCACGCCCTGATCGACGAGTTGTCGTATCTGCTGGATTTGCTGGCTGTCGTTGAGGTTGGACTGCGTGACGACCAACTCCGATAGAAGCCCGAGTTCCTTCCATTCCGGCACGATGACGTTCTGAAGCTCGTCCATGACAGCGGCCCGCCACGTGTTGCCGGCGTAGGACGAAGCGTAGCCAATCTTCCACGGCGGCGGGTTCTTGGCCACGAAGTCGCGCCAAGCGCTCGGCCCGACCGGCTGCATGGGATCGAGCATCTCGGGGTTGTAGAGCCGCGCGGCGATATCGGGGGCGATCTCGTCGACCCCCTCGGCGAGCGCCATCGAGCCTAAGCTTACCGCGACCATCGCGGCAGCGAAATTCCTGATCATTTCGTTTCCTCCCGTTTGTTGGTGCCTAGTCGTAGAAGTCGTTTGGCGCCTTTCGCATTCCGGCCCAGAGAACTGGGTCGTGGCCGGTCACCACCATCGCGCCCGTGTCGCTGGCAATGCGGCGTAACTTCCGAACGGAGTCGGCAGCCTTGCCGGACGACACGACCAGCCCTGGCATCGCCTTTTCCTCCCAGTGATCCATCGTGTAAGCGGCATCGATTGTGAGAAGGACCGGGCCCGTCTTCGGCAAGGAGATGAGGAAGGACTGGTGCCCCGGCGAATGGCCGGGAGTGAAAATCATCCGCACGACGCCGTCTCCGAAGAGATCGTAGTTGTCGGTGTAGTCGCCGCCGAGAAACTTCCAGTTCAACCCGGGACGGTCAAAATCTGCACGGCAATAGGCGCCTTCGGCGAACCAGTGCGGCTTCTTGGCATATTCGTACTCCGCGCGCTGCACGATGTAGGTCGCGCGTGGGAACCGCCCGATTGCACCGGTGTGGTCCAGGTGCAAATGTGATTGCACGACGAAGCGGATGTCTTCCGGGCGCACGCCCGCCGCCTTCAGTTGATCAACGCAGTTTTCAGACACATCCATCGTCAGCTGATAGTCGTCGACCGCCGACCCCCAATGGCCGCGCGGGTCAATCGCGGCCTCGATCGCGCTTCCCCCATCGATGAGAACGTTGCCTTTCGGATGCCGGACAAGATACCAGGGCACCGGGATCTCGATGGTCGCCTCGCCCCCGTGCATCTTGATCCGCTTCGTCGCGGTGCGGATCGTGCCGCTTTGGAACATTTGCAGGTCCACACCGCCCGCTGATTTGCGGCGCATCGGCGCGGCCTCGGGCGTCGTCGCGCTGTGAACCTTTCCGGGCCGCGGCGCCAGGGCAGAGCCGCGCTCGGTCAGTGTGACCGAGTTCTTGTCAGCCTCCACCCTGCGGCCCTTGTCGTCGAATTCGACTATTCTCATCGATATTTCCTCCCGCCCGACACGCTTGTCAGGTACGTTCCGCGATGATGCGAAGTGCCTCGCGCAGGTAGACTGCGAAAAGGTCGTAGTTCTCAGACATCGGGAAGTGGCCGATCTCTTCCATTTCGATGTAGATGCCCCCCGGAATTTGGCGGGCAGTCGCCTCGGTGGCTTCAGGCGGCGTAAGGAAGTCATAAGTGCCGGTCATCATCACAACTGGGCACCGCTTCGTATCGATCTGATCGAGTTTTCCGCGAAGATCGTGATCGATTGAGTAGAAGTAGAGGTCGCCTTTAAATACCTCTGCCCCCTGCGTGTAATAATGCCAAGTCAGCCATCGCCCCATGTCGGGGCTCTGTGGCGCCATGAGATCCCACACGCCGCTGGCGCAGACTTGCGCCGCGTTTGCATGAGGGTGGCGCCACCAGTCGAGGAAGAAGCCGGGGGAATGTTCGGCAGCTTCGACCGGAATCACTGCCTTGAAACGGTCCGGATAGTGGAGAGCCAGTTGAAGTGCCACATTGCCGCCGAACGAGGAGCCCATGAAGATCGGCTGATCGAGTTCAAGCGCATCGCAGAGCGCCACAATGAACTTCATGTAGTGGTCGGCGGTGAGTATGTATTCTTCCTTCCACCATTCCTTGTTCAAAGGCGGATCGGACTTTCCGTGGCGCGCCAGGTCATAGGCGATCACGTCGTATTCCTTCGTCAGCTCCGGGTCTTCGAGAAGGCCACGCCATTGGTGGTTGTGGCATCCCGCCGTGTGCTGGCAGATCAGCGGCTGCCCTTTGCCGTTGCGAAGATAGAAGACCTTGTATTCGCAGCCATCGACATCGATGGTTACATAGCGGCCGACGACCGGCGAATGCTTTGCCATTCCTGAATTACTCCCTTTTTACGGAACGGGCCGGGTTCAGACCGGCACGCCGACCTTCCGCAGAAGCTCGAACTGGATCGTGAAGTTGCGGATGTTCTGCATCATCACGAGGATGTTGCCCTCGATCTTCAGATCTCGGCGGAAGCTGGCGGCCCAAATCCCGTGGTACATTGGTTCCGGCACCGGCCGGGCGAATTCACGCCACGTCGCAGCGCTTGCGCGAAGCACGAAGTCATAGGCATCCAGCGGCTGCGGATCAGTGTTGATCGCGTGCACTTTGCCGTCGCGCATATCGACGATTACCTTCTGCGCGCCCATGTCCCACATGTAGGTGCAGGTGAAGTACCGCGCCATCGCGCCGATCGTCTGATCACGGTCTGAGGTCTCAGCAAAACGAGTTGCCCAGTCCCTAACACTCATCACCATGGGTCCTCCTCCCTCCCGCATCTCGTCAGTGGGAACGTTCTCACTTCTTATGAGAACGTTCCCACAATGTTGTGAAAAAGAAAGGCCTCCATACGGAGCCCCTACCTTTCCGGCCAATCACTGTTACCCCAGCACCGCCACAAAGTTCTGCGTGATGGCCTTGGTTCAGTATGCAGAACTGTTTCCTCTGGACTGGACGGTATGCGCGATGTTAGACAGCTGTCAAGAGCTTTCCGAAAGTATGACGCATGTCCATCCGGAGAAACCTTCATGGCCCCGCCAGATAAAGCAAAACTCGTTCCGGCGCTCGACAGAGGGGTACGAGTGCTGGACTTCGTTGCTCGCGCAAAGGCCTATCCCACTCTGGGCGAGATCGCGCGTGAGTTGAGTTTGGCGAAGAGTTCGGCCCATACGATCTGCGCCACTCTGGTCCAGCTAGAGTTGCTGATTCGGCGGCTCGATCAATCCTTCCAACTCGGCCCGCATGTCATGCGGTGGGCCAACGCCTTCACCAACCAGTCCGATGTCGGAACCGAGTTCGCCGCGATCTGGGACCAGGAAAGCGAGATGCCAGGAGCGACAATCACGCTCACAGTGCTTGAAGGAACCGAAGTTGCTTATATCGCGGCGCGGAACTCGGATGTGTCACATTCGCTCATAGATTTTAGGGTCGGAATGCGGCTGCCGGCAGCTTTCACTGCCACCGGCAAGGCCTTCCTCAGCCATATGACTGATGCCGAGATCCGGCGGCTTTTCAGCGATGGATTTCCGGCACCCAGAACTTCACAATCTGTCGTCAGTGTAGAGGATCTGATCCACGAGTTGCGCGAGGTCCGCAGAAGAGGCTTTTCTGTCGACAACCAGCAAGTAGCAGATGGAATTGTCTGCTTTGGGGCCTGTGTACTCAACTCGCTGAATCGGCCTATCGCAGGTGTCGCGGTGAGCCTGCCCGTCGAAAGAATGGTCGATTTGAGCAAGTCATCGATCATCGCGAATGTCCAAAGAATAGCAGTGCGGCTGTCGCACCGAATGGGCGCCGACATGGAAGTGGTCTTGCCGAATGACGGCAGGACGTTCTGACTGCGGTCAGTGACCTACACGGTCTTGATCCGCAACCACTGCCCTAATCCTGGTTGACGCAGCATCGTCGCGTATTTCCTTGGCCCTGAACGAAATCGGCGCTCGTCCAAACCGCGCGGCGAATGCACGGCTAAACCCGTCTGGCGATCTGAACCCATATTTGCGTGCGACAACCTCAACCCGTATACCACCTTCGACTTCATTGCGCGCGAGTGCCAGACGCCAGCCTCTGAGGTGCTTTTGCGGAGTCTCGCCCACGCATTTCGTAAATCGTTTAATGAAATGTCCGAGTGACAATGCGCTTAGTTCCGCAAGAGCCTCGTTCGTCCAGGCCTTGCCGGGCTGTTCGTGCATGGCCACCAGTGCCCTCGAGATGTGTCGGTCCGCGAGCCCGCCCAGCACTCCTGTCGTTGTCTCGCGAGTATCTATCATGTATCTGAGCAGACAGATGAACAAAGCTTCACACAAGCGGTCCAGCATGGCGCTCGCGCCGCACCGTCCCTGCTCAGCTTCCCGTCTAATCAGCACGATAAGCCCAGCTATGTCTGTTCCGGGTTGGATCGGCACGCGGGTGACCGGCTTCTGCCCCGTCAGCAAAGTGCTAACCGCTCCTTCGACCGAGACCGTTGCGGCAAGACTGGCAGGCCCTTCGTCGGGCGGCCACGCAGCACCGGAAGTGAGAATCAAGTCCGCCGGACCATCCGGCCCCCGCTCGACCAGATAGAGATTTGGGGCCTCGCCCGGGACCGCAACGCGAAGACGGATGTTGCCAATCAGGGAAGCAAGGCGATCAATTCTTGCAGATGTCATTCCTGGTCGCCCATTTCGCATTTTCTCCGGCCAAGAATCGCCTACTCCTTCCGGGAAAGCAAGCAGCAGAGGTTTACCATGCTCACACCCAGAAAACCCGTGCCCGATCTGTCAGTGGCGACCCTGTCGGGCGGCGCCTTCGATCTCGCAGCGCAAAACCACCCCCGAGGGACACTAGTCTGTTTCTATCGGGGCTTTCACTGCCCGATCTGCGCCACCTACCTCACCGAACTTGACAAGCGGGTCGGCGACTTTGCCGACCGGGGCGTCGGCGTGATCGCGCTCTCTTCCGACGGCGAAGAGCGCGCCCGCGCGATGGCCGACAAGATCGCCACCAAGAACCTTCAGATCGGATACGGACTCAGCCTTTCCAGGGCCCGCGAATGGGGACTCTACATTTCGACGTCTCGCGGCACCACGTCAATCGGCGTGGAAGAGCCGGCACTATTTTCCGAGCCCGGACTGTTCCTTGTCTCACCGGACATGTCGCTTTATTACGCAAGCGTGCAGACCATGCCGTTCGTCCGGCCGCATTTTTCCGAAATGCTCGGTGCCCTCGATTTTGCAATCAAGGCGAACTACCCGGCACGCGGAGAGTACACGGGCGCGGTCTGACCCGCGCCTGCCATTGAGCAATGGAGATCCGCATCATCACTGATGCTTCGATGTGCTGGCGCGTTCGCCTTGGTCGATGGCGGCGAGCACGAGCGCACCGACATTCGTCGTGAAATCTGGGTTGCTTCGCAAGATAGCAGCACTCCGGCGGGCGACTTCGAGCGACCGGACGTGGGTTCTGACCGCTCTGACATCAAGTTGTTGCGGTGACCGGCCGAGGCCAAGATCCGAGACACCCTTGCGGATCCGACCGCAGCTCAGCGCCGCGCCAACCCGCCGTTCGCAGCGGCAAGCTGCGCTCTCTTCCGCCAGGCCGCAGTGACGGAGCGTGAAAGCGGCGACTGCGTGTCGCGCCCGCCGCAACCGTTGTCGATAGGCCGCCGGCGAAACGTCCAGCGCGTCTGCCGCTTCCGTGTCGGAAAGCTCGAAGATCTCGCCCAGCACATAGGCGATCCGGACCGGGCGAGAGAGGCAGGTCAACATCGCCAGGGTGCAGCCAACCTTGACCTCCTCGACAGCAAGGGCTTCCTCGACCGGCGTAAGATTGAGGTCATGGATGTCGCCCAAGCCGGTCCCAACGTCAGTGGAAAAGCTGTCGAACGTCAGCCGTATGGCCTCGACCCGCCCCCGTCTGCGTTCCTTCTCCAGGTGCCTGCACGCGACGCGCCACGCCCAGGCGCCTGCAGCTTGGGGGTCACGCAGCGTTCCGAGATGGGTTATGATCTTGACCAGCACTTCCTGCGTCGCGTCTTCGGCATCCGGCCTGTTTGCCAGCATGCGCATAGCCAGATTGAAGACGGGCCGTTGGGCGGCACGGATCACCGCGTCAAGCGCGGCGCGATCTCCGCGCCGCGCCGACTCGACCTCATGATTGTTCAGACTGATCATGCTTCCAACAAGGTCTTGAGCGCCTTCAGCTCTTTTGTGAGAGTCGCCATCTGCTCGCCGAGCGCGCCCTCGAGCATCTCCAGAGGAACCGGCGGCGCCATCAGAACGAATGAATACACGCACTTATCTTTACCATCCGGTGTGACCCGCGAAAAGGCCATGCCGACTGCGCCATCCGGGAAGGTCATTTTCCAGTCGACCGTACCGGTGGCCTCGACAGCGATCGTGTCGAGCTTGATCGGAACGGCGCCATTTGGCGTGACCAGATCGGCCGACGTGGCGTCGGCCCGGGAAAAGGCGTTGGTCCAGCGCGGAAGGTTGCCGGGATCGGCGATGAAACCGAACACTGCGGCTGCAGGACGATCCACAGCGATCGACTGCACATCAAAGGTCTTCATGGTCGCATATCCTCATGTTTCGCGGCGGAACTCTTCCTGCCGCGAACATGAAGAGGCTGCGGTGTCGAAGACTGTGACATGGTCGATGCGAATTCTTCGCGCGCCAACGTAGGACACCGCACTTTCGTTCAACCTACCGCGGCTCGGCGGTCGCTGGCTGGCGCATCTTTCTACGCGAAGGACAGAAAGGTGAACACGCTCCGCCTCAGCTACAGTCTGCCCAGCGTGCCGGAGATCGAGGAGGGTCTGCATCGACTTGCGCGCTGTCTCAACACTCTGCCTTGACCGTGCAACCCCAGTGTTGACGGCGCTGACCGCCAATCTTGGCGCCCTTATGCTCTAACGCGCAAGAGCGGCTCGTGCTACTCACGCGCCCCGCGTGCGCAGCGCGAGCTTGCCGTGCTCAAGATCAAGCGCATCCTTGAAGCGCTTGCCCTTCTCCATCCGGAAAACTCTTCCCATCCCCTCGACGAACATGATCCGATCGAGGCGGAGGTGCCGGAAATCCTGCGCGGTCTCGCACCAGATCGTCAGCAGCCAGGCATTCTCGAACAATGTCAGTCCTAGCGGGCGGGCTTCCCTAGTCGAGGAGCGACCCTCTGCGTTCAGGTACCCGATGCTCAGCAGTTCCTTGGAGGCAATCGCCGAGCGTAGTTTGGAAAATACCTTAGAGCCGGCGTCGCCAGACGGCGCGCTTCCGGGGCCAGCCGCCAACGGAGCGTCGATCATGCTCTCTTTCTGAGTGTCTCCAAGGGCAGAAGATATCTTCGCCGCCGCGCGCCGAGCCGCCCCGTCGAGCACTGGCGCCGTTCGCTCCGACACGAGTCTGAGGCCGAGGACGATTGCGTCGAGTTCATCGGTCTCGAACCGCAGCGAAGGCAAGAAATAACCCCGCTCCATGACATAGCCCATGCCCCCCTCGCCGCGGATCGGGGCGCCCATGGCCTGCAGGTCGGCAATGTCGCGGTAGATGGATCGGACCGAAACGCCGAAGTCCGCCGCCAGCGAAGCTGCAGTGACGGGCGTGGTGCGCAGGCGCATGACATCAAGCAACCGGAACAGGCGAAACAGGCGCATCGGATGGACCCTGACGGAAACTGTCACAGCTTAGCAGCATCGTCCGACCACTGAAACCCAAACAGGAGAGACAGATGAAGCTTCGGATCGCTGGAGCAGCGGCCTTGCTCACTGCAACGCTCGCAACCACAACGCATGCAGAGGACACTATGGACCAGACGAAAATTCTTGAGACCATTTCGGCGATGACCACGGCATTTGCCGCTGGTGACGTCGACGGGGTGATGGCAACCTATGAGCCCACAGCGGCCGTAGTCGCTCAGCCTGGCCAGCCGGTCGCGGGAGATGCCGCTCTCCGCGCTATGTTCGACGAGTTCATCGCGCGCGGGGTGAACTTCACCTACGGCGCGCATGAGGTCGTGGTCGCGGGCGACACCGGCCTTCATCTGATGTCCTGGACCGCGCCCGGGCCGGACGGCCCGATGACGGCACTCTCCGTCGCGGTCCTGCATCGTCAGCCGGACGGAAGCTGGAAGATGGTGATCGACCATCCGTTCGGTGACGGCGTGATGCACCGCCAATAGGGATAGGAAACAGATCGTGTCGCCGCGCAGTGTGGCTCGGTGACACGTCTGCGCCAAGCTACATGCTTCAGAAGGTCGATCATGGCGGAAACCGGAGGGTGAGCCGCTCCTCTATACGCCAAGCTCGGCCGAGGCTGCGATGGACGAGGGCAAGATCGTGCTTCTCGACTTCTGGGCCAACTGGCGCACCACCAGCGCCGTCCAGGAATGCTTCCTCTGCACCACAAAAATTGAGGATGACCCCCATTAAAGGCAACGCGACACCCGGATCTTGCCGCGCTTGCCCATGTGATGACTGCCGAGGCTCAGGCCAATCGTTGCGGGTCGCATCATGCCATGGCTCGCCTCTTCGAGGCGATGCTGGTTCTGGTGCTGCGCCGCGCGATTGACGCAAGCCCGCCAGAGCCCGGTTTGCTGTCCGATCTGTCGCACCCACGCCTGCACAGTGCGCTGGTTGCCATCCACGTAGCACCTGCCCGGCCCTGGACGATCGAGCTGCTGTCGGCCGAGGCCGGTATGTCCCGGTCACGCTTCATGGCGGACTTTACCGACCGTATCGGGACCAGCCCGCTGGCCTATGTGACGCAGTGGCGGATAGGACTCGCACATGTCGCGCTGAACCAAGGCGCTTCGGTTCGCGACGCGGCACGCAGCGTCGGCTATGAAACCGCAGCAGGATTTCGCCGCGCATGGCTCCGCCATTTTGGGGCTTTACCTTTGGCTGCAGCCCCAACTGACTACACGGCACACACCTTCACCTGACCTGGCCGAAGAACGTCCCGAAGGGGCCGGAACAGCCCGACTGCAATCAGGCTGCGATCAGATCCCGTCTTGCAGCAATCAGGGCGGCGCCGAAAGGCGCACGATCGTCCAGCGCGCGGCAGAGAAGAAGCGCCCCCTGAAGCCGCGCGATGGAGTCCTGCGCGGCTTCGCGCGCTGCGGTCGGTGATGCACCGGTATCTTGCAGCGCCTGCCCCAGTGCGTTCATCCAATCTGCGAAAGCGGCACGGATGGCGGGAAAGACTGGTCCAGCCTCGGCACCCACCATCATGCTGGCAATGACGCAGGGCTGCTTGCCTCCGTCATAGAGCGCAGTGACGTTTTCAAGCATCGCGTCGATGCGCTCCTGCCGGGTTCCCGGTGACAGGAGCGGCTCGACAAGGTTCTGTGCGACCCAAATGCCAACGGCCTCCATGACTGCGGTGGCCATCTCGCCCTTGCCCCCGGGAAAGTGGTGATAGAGCGATGACTTTCCGATGCCCGTCGCTTTTGCGATGCTGGCGATGCTGACGCCTTCGAAGCCATTCATGCGGAACAGATCCGTCAACATGACTACGATGGTTTCCCGGGACAGCGTCCCGGTCCGGCCATCGATCTGCGGTGATGCTGTGCTGGCCATCATGGCTAATGGTCCTCGTTTACGGTCATGACCGGCGTTTCCACGTGTCGGGCGCCCCTCGAAGCGCTTGAGCCGATGCGGACAGTTGTATCGCGTTCCTGCGCCCTGATGAAATCAAGTAAAGCGCAGCCGGAGGCCCCACAACCCATTGAGCCTGCCTGGTGCGCGCAAACAAGCCGGACCAATAAGGTTTCTGCCAAGAGAGCAGACGCGCATTCACCTTTTGACGCAGAAAGATCGCCGCTCAGGCATCGAGAACGGCCGCCAGCGTTTGCCGATCTGTCAGGCCGGTGAACCTGCGCAGTATTCGGCCCTCTTTGAACAGCAGAAGCGTTGGAAGGGCGGTCACCTGGAAGACAGCCGCCAGTGCAGGTTCAGCTTCGACATCAACCTTGGCAACAATCGCGCGTGCGCCCATCTTGGCCGCCAATGCGTCAATGATGGGCCCCTGCGCGCGGCATGGTGCACACCAGTCCGCATGAAAGTCGATCAAAGCGGTGGCGCCGCTGTCGATGACAACCGTCTTGAACGTCTGCGTCGTAAGGGTTTGGGTCATTTCAAGTCTCCAGGATCAGGTTAGACGCCGTGGCCGGAAGCGAACCAGGGTCGATCATGCCACGACAGGATCTGTTCGGGGGCGTTCGCATGTCATGAAGTTTGGCGGAGAGCTGAAAGCCGAGACGCCGGCAATGACCAATCCGCGTACTCCGCGTGCCATGGCGGGTTCGGGTTCAGGTGTCTGTCATTCGGTTGCCTCGAAGACGTACGAACCAACATGGCAGGTATCGGCGATGCAGTCGAAACAACGCGCGCCGGTTGCCCGGCGCGCACTGGTCTCAGTTGATGTCCTGAGGCGCCCTGTTCTCGATCAAGGGCCAGTTCGCATCGGCCTTCGTCGTGTTTCCGCGCAGATCCGACAGGAATGCGTCGCGCGCCTCGACACTGATGTAGAGGAACAACCGACCGTCATCGCCGATGCGCCAGAGTTCCGGATCACCGTCGAGCTTCTTTTCGAACACCGCGCCGGTCTGGCAGAAACCGCCATAAGCGGGGGCATAGCGGTCCGGTTCGGCCACGAAGGCGTCGCGATTTCCGGCGCTGGCGAACCAGTAGGTTGCACCTTCGTGTTCCGCAGAGAAGTCGCTGTTGCCGACCGTCGGAGCGCCCTCGGTAAAGTAGGCGACAGGGTCATAGCCCCGCAGGCCGACACCCTGACCGTCGACGTTCACCGGCGAGGCAGAGGTCACGTCATAGGCCAGTGCAACGCTGGGTGTCAGTTGAAACGCGCCCATCAAGGCAGCAAGCGCCGCGCCCAGAAGCAAGGAATTGTTCAGTTTCTTCATATCGAAGTTTCCTTTTCGAGGTGTTGTGGTCGGACTGTTTCAGGCAGCCGTGCTGCGAACAACGGGAAAGTCGATATCGGTGCCAAGGACGCCGTTCAGGTAATTGGTCAGGGTATTTAGCGCGACATGGGCCACGATCTCGACGACCTGTGCGTCATCGAATCCTGCGGTCTTTACGGCGGCGAGGTCGGAGTCGGCCACATGGCCTCTGTTGCGCACGATCTGGGCAGCAAACTGCACCGCCGCGCGTGCCTTGTCGTCGTGCGAGGTGCCGGCGCGGTTGGCAGCGATTTCCGCTGCGTCGAGCTTCGCAACATTTGTGGCCAGATAGGTATGTGCGGACAGACAGTAGTCGCAGCCGTTGATTTCGGCCACCGCCAGCGCAATTCGTTCGCGTGTCCGCGCGTCGAGCGTGCCCTTGGCCAGCGCCCCGTTCAGGCTGAGATACCCCTCCAGCGCTGCCGGGCTGTTGGCGGCTATCCGGAACAGGTTGGGGGCAGAGCCGAGCTGTTTCTTGACCGCCTCAAGAAGCGGTTGGGAGGCCGTAGGAGCAGAACCGATATCTGCAGGAGTGGGGATGCGGGACATTTTGGTTTTCCTTGAACCGAACGTTCGGTGCAGTCCGAACGACGGGTAGATACTCCCTCATTGCTGTCGCCGCAACTGGGCAGTCTTCCGGCTCACGGACCTGTGACGACCGAACGTTCGTTAAATAGAATACCGCCCCAGTTTTCCGTGGGGATAAGCCCAAGAATTCGGACAGCGCCGCAATCTGGACATAGAGCCTCTGCGACGCGGGGACCGCTCGGCCAGAAGATGCAAGGTCGTTCGCGCATTTATGGAACCCTTGTTGAAGCTCCGGAGGTGAGCGAGGTGTATGGGCAGTTCCGCCTCAAAAAAGATGTGCGTGTGGCTCGCATTTCCTTTCTGCTACCGAGAGCGCCTTCTCCCGAACCTGTTTGCTGATCGGGACCTGCCCCAGTAAGAAGCGGTCGACCAGAAGGCCATACAGGTTGTTGCGGTCTTTGGTTCGTGGCGCGCCACATCCGATACCGCCACTGCCCGGTCATCTCGCGGATCAGACCCTGTGCTTCCATCCAGGCAAGGTTGCGCTGGACGGCCGCGTGACTGGCGCCCGTCAGCGCCTCGGCCATCGGGGCAGGGACGAGTGGCCAATCGGGCAGCACGGTGCGCAAGGCCGGTGGCGTGCGCCCCGACAGCGGCACCATCTCGGCTTCCGCCCGTGCCGACCACGCCCCGATGTCGCCCAGATGCCGCTTCGCGGACAGGCATGCCGTTCTCCATGCCGTCGAGCCAACGCGCCAGACGGTCGGCGGGTGGGCCGCCTGCGCGCAGCCCCCCTGCCCCGCCCATGGCCAGCGGCGCAAGAACTGCCCCCCTCCCTTCAGTAGCCGCAGTCCGTACGGCCGTGGCTGCCACTTCCATCCGGTCACCATGCTGCCCGAGGCCCGCAAAGCTCCAGGGGTGGAAGCCGAGGCAGGCGCCGGAGATCGGGTGGAAGGTCGGCGGCTTGCGCCATCATGTCCAGCCGACTGCCCGCGCGATCGGCGAATGGCTCGGCTTCATCGACCATGATTTCGGGATCGCTACGATCGAGGAAGGCGGGCAGGTCCACCTCTCGGCCGGGACTGCCTGTCAGACGGCGTACCGCCCAACCGACACGCGCTAGTGCGGCGGTGTCGTCATGAACGCCTGACGGGCGCAGGGAGATCCAAAGCGCCGATGCGACCGGCCACACGGGCAAGACGCGCGGCATGACCCGCCTCTGCTTTCCGCCAATCGTCTAGGACCTCGGTTTCACGCGGTTCGGCCCGTGGTCCGGGCGGCAAATAGTCCGGTTCTTTTTCCATCGGACCGGGCAGGAACCAATGTCGCTCTTCCTTCACGATGTCACTGAATGGTTTTCACATGTTTTCTTGATGTTAGAGCTGTCACGGCGGCGGAACTCTGCCTAGCGCCATGCGATGACATGACAAGCACTGCGCCAAGGATCAACGTCGTGCCCGCTCATCGCTATGGATTGGTGCCAGGGCCTAGCTGGCAGGTCCCGGCATCTGGCGAACTTCTGTCGAGCTGGCTGCACCTGTTAGCGCATGCCAACGGAGTGCCGCCGCGCTACTTTGGGGCGGTGCTGGGAAGCGCTGGCGAGGCATGGTCGGCACAACTTGACCGGCGTCTGCCAGAGGCCGTTCGCCGCCTCCCGCTCGACCATACGTCGATCTGCCCCGAAGAGCTTGACGGACACTGCCCTGGCCCCAACCAGCTCTCAGTCCTGCGCTTGCGCCAGCGGACCCGACCGCAAGATGCACGGACATCAACGGCGCAGCCCGCCGGGCTTCAATACTGTCCTGTCTGCTTGCGGGATGATGAGGTGCTCTACTTCCGTCGTAGCTGGACGCTCGGAACCCGCGTGACATGTTTCCACCACGGCTGCCGATTGCGCGACCGATGCCCGTCCTGTGGACAGGGCCTTGCGCCGTTCAAGCAGGCTCGCATTGTGTCCCAGCAGAATTGCGCTTTCTGTGAGGCTCCCCTCGCCAAACCGACCGGCCCGGTCAGCCAGGGAGCAAGGCGCCTCGAGCGGCTGATCGATGACCTCCTGCGCCTTGACACAATCGGGCGCGCGCAGGACGACCGCAAGTCCCTCGACGAGCGGCTTGCGAGATGCCCGGTTCCGATCAGTGCGGCGAGATCAACGATCCCGCATCCGTCGCATCGGTTTCGCCACGATTTCTTCCGGCGGCTGTCAGAGAGCCGGATCGGGATCGAAAGCCAAAAAGCTCATGGCCCACCGACCCGATGGACCCGGCTTGCCAACGCCGCAGAAAACCACAGCGGACTGGTCGGAGTTCTCGCGGATAGACTCTCTGAGACTTCGGGGCTGGAGCAGGCCGCCCCTCCAAATCCGCCTGATCTGATCGCCCTGCTGCAGGCGGCGATCCGGCTTCATTAATGTCGCCGATTTCCTGTTGGAGCCTGGCCGGTCGTCTAACCTTCCGTGGCCTCCGACGGGTCTGCCAGACCTGCATCGTCCAACTGCTCGGGGTCTGGCAGGTCGCGCAGGGATTCCATTCCGAAGGCCGCCAGGAATGTCTCGGTTGTGACGAACGTATAAGGTGCGCCGCGTCTTGGCTCGCGCGGGCCGGTGCCGATCAGGTCGCGCTCGGCCAGCCGGCCGATCAGATCGCGGCTGATCTCGCGTCCGAAGATGTCCTTCAACCCGTCGCGACTGATCGGCTGGTGGATCGCAATCGCGGCCAACACGGCAAGGTCAAAGTCGGAAAGTTCCAGCTCCTGACCCCCCACATCTGCCGCCGCCCGGATCGCCGGGGCATAGGCCGACCGGGTCCGCAGTATCCAGCCCGCACCCACCCGCGCCACCTCGTAGGGGCGGCCCTCGAGATCGGCGGCCAGGTCTTCGATCAGCAGATCGACCGAAGCCCCCTGCCCCACTACCCGCGCCAGATCATCCCGAGGAACGGGTGAGCGGCTGGCAAACAGCACCGCTTCGATCCGGCGCAGCCATTCGCGCCAGCGCAGATCGACTGGCAGGTCGACGAGTTCCCGGTCAAGTTCTGCCTCCTCGCGCCGCGTCATGCTTAGACCCCGTAAAGCCGGAACGTCTCGCGTCCCGTCAGTTCGCGGACTGCACCCAGGCTGACCAACCGGTCACACAGCCGCCGCGCGGCCCGGTCCGACATGATGGTCAAGGCCCCCGGTGCAACCGCATCGTGCGACAAGAACAGATCAACCGCCTGCCCCGCCCCTCTGGCCCGCAGCTTCGGCAGCACTGCCCGCAGGCGCGCAGCACCGCGTGCCAGTTCGCTCGCTATGGACAGCGCCTGCCCCACCCCCGCCAACACAGCCCGGTGGCAGGCCATATGCAGAACCTTTCCCCGCTGGCGCAAATCGCGGGCCTTCAGGGTCAGCGACAAAAGCGGCAGAACATGGGTCCACCCCAATGACGTCGCCAGCACCGCATCCGCGAGGATCAAGGCCGCGGTCTCGTCCCGAGGGTTGTCGGTCAGCGCAGCCTCGATGATGTGCGCCGCCCGGTCAACCGGGGTTGGTCCGGTGGCATCCAAGCTAAGGGCAATCCGCTCTAGCGCCACACCCTCCAGCGCGCGGCCTAGATTTGAGACCGAAACCGGCCGCTTAACTGCCCTCGACCATTGCCGAAGGACTCGGCCTGCCGGGCCGGGGTCGTCGCCTGCTTTCGTCAGATGCACCGCATCGCGCAATGCACGCGCCCCCTCGCGCCGCCCGGAATGACTGACGCAAACCTCGGCCGCCGCCAACGCCAGCCGGTCACGCCACAAGGCCAGGGGCACATCGGCGGCCGTTGATACCATTGTCAGATGTGCCAGCGCGGCCCCGGACCGGAACGCTGCGGCCTCGAAGGTTTCAGCTGGCCCGGAGGTGATCCAACCCGGCAGCGGGAGAGGCGTCGGTACGGTCTCAGCTGGTGCGGCACGGGGTTGTCTCATGCCGGAAGTCTACTGCAACGCGGCGCTTTCGGCTATAGAATAGGGTGTTTAGCGCCGCAGCTTTGTGATCACCGTCATGTCCAATAAGTTTGCATTATCGGACATAAAGAAGATATGCTCGGCGGTATGACCGAAACACCCGAGAAATCGCCTTCGGAGCCCCCTGAACGTCCCGATCACCATGAACGGGACGACAGCGTTGATCTGGAGCGCGACACAATCGCCCTGCCCTCCCATGTCGCTGGCTCGGGCACGCTCGACCGCCTGGTCGAAACCGCGAGAGACTATGCCCGAGCCGCTGTCTCTGAAAACACGCTGAAGGCCTATGCCAAAGACTGGGCCCATTTCGCCCGCTGGTGCCGGATGCGCGGCGCGCACCCTCTCCCGCCGTCGCCCCAGCTGATCGGGCTCTACATCGCCGATCTGGTAGCGCCGGGCGGCAAGGCCCAGTCGCAGTCGGCGTCCCGACCCCTCTCGGTCTCCTCAATAGAACGGCGGCTGTCCGGCCTGACCTGGGGCTATGCGCAGCGCGGAGAAAGGCTGGACTGCAAGGATCGCCACATCACCACGGTTCTTGCCGGCATCCGACGCAAGCACGCACGGCCCCCCATGCAGAAAGAAGCAATCCTGCCTGAAGACCTGCGCGACATGCTGGCCACCCTGCCCCACGATCTGCGCGGCCTACGCGACCGGGCGATCCTGCTGATCGGCTTTGCCGGCGGCCTGCGTCGGTCCGAAATCGTCAGCCTCGATCACGGCAAGGATGACACGCCTGACTCCGGCGGCTGGGTTGAGATCCTGGAGGACGGCGTGCTCCTCACCCTACGTGGCAAGACCGGCTGGCGCGAGGTCGAAATCGCCCGCGGCTCATCCGATCAGACCTGCCCGGTCCATGCCCTGACGCAGTGGCTGCATTACGCAAGGATCGACTGCGGCCCGATCTTCGTCGCCACGTCGCGCAACGGCCTGAAAGCTACGGGCGAGCGGTTGTCGGACAAGCACGTCGCGCGGCTGATCAAGTCCTGCGCCCGCGAGGCCGGGCTACGCCCTGATCTGCCTGAGGCCGAGCGCGTGCGGCTATTCTCAGGCCACTCCCTGCGTGCAGGTCTTGCCAGCAGCGCGGAAGTTGATGAGCGCTATGTTCAAAAGCAGCTCGGTCATGCCAGCGCAGAGATGACCCGCCGATACCAGCGACGCCGCGACAGATTCCGGGTGAACCTGACCAAGGCCGCAGGGCTGTAACCCCCCTGCCCTTCCGATGGGCCATAGCTGGAGCACAAGCTACGGCCTGACCGTTCAGTTCTTAGCTAACCACTTCAATTGAAACCGGGAACCAAACGCGGCAAGGCCTGATGGTGCTGCGCGTTTGCTCCCTCCTACCCTACCCGGGTTTGCGCTTGTCACAGGCACCGCCGAATCGCCTACGCCTCAAAGATGGAGGCTCAGGCTCTGGATCTTGGTCACGCGCTCGTTGTGCGGCTGCGGAACGTTGCTCCTAGAGCTGACGCGCCTTTCGTGATCATATCTCGTTGTATTTCAATGACCTGCACAAAACTTCTGAGTACTTGCATCAAGACCCGTCACCATATCCTGTGGTAGCTCGTCAGGAAGGAACGACATGTCGAGCAGAATTTTCTTGATTGAAGGCAACATTTGGTGCCATTTCTAACGAAAGAACGCTGCGCATGGTTTTTCAGGGTGTCTGGCGTTCAAAACGAAAAGCTGCGGTAGCGCGGCAAGGTGCGCTCCGTGAGGCCGGAGCAACGGGGGCAGTATGACTGGCGTTCGCCGGATTGACGAGATCATTCAAGAGAATGCCGACCGACTTGCTGTCGCGCTAGAAAACCACATGCGTACTAGCTTCATGCCTGACGCACGAAAGGAACTTAGGGCTTTTTCGGCTGGTGAAGCCGCTGAACTTTTGGGAATCGACCCTGCCCGCCTCCGCAAGCTCCATTTCGATGACAAGATCCCGGCAGTCGACGCCGATGCACGTGGGCGCCGCATGTATACTGCGGCCAACTTGATAAGCATTAGGCAGGCTCTCGAAGAGCAGTCGCGAAAACGGGGGACCTTTTTGCCAGGGCGCCGAGATGGTGACCGTGTCCAGGTGATCGCGGTTGCCAACTACAAGGGCGGCTCGTCTAAAACGACCACGTCCATTCATTTGGCACAGCGGCTCGCCCTCCGCGGCTATCGCGTCTTGGCGATCGACATCGATCCTCAGGGCAGTTTGACGACGATGTTTGGGTACACTCCTGAAACAGAGTTTCAAGGCGGCGGAACCATCTACGATGCCATCCGATATGAAGATCCGGTTCCGATGCGAGAAGTGATCCGCAAGACCTACTTCCCCAATCTGGATCTTGCGGCAGCAGGGCTTGTGCTGGCAGAATTTGAACACGAAACGCCCAGGGCTCTACACGAGCGCCGAGAACCGATGTTCTTCAAACGCTTGGGGCTGGCCATCGATCAAGTGGAAGCGGACTACGACATCGTCGTAATCGACTGCCCGCCCCAACTTGGGTTCTTGACCATGAGCGCGCTGATCGCAGCAACGACAGTGTTGATCACCGTCATTCCGTCGATGCTGGATATCGCCTCGATGAACCAGTTTCTGCAAATGACCGCTGGGCTACTGAATGTTGTCGCCAGCTATGGGGCGTCACTTGAATACGATAACCTGAAGTTTCTGATCACCCGGTTTGAACCGTCTGACGGGCCCCAAGCGCAGATGGCCGGATTTCTGCGTGCGCTTTTCGCCGAACAGGTCATGACCAACACCTTCTTGAAATCTACTGCTGTATCCGACGCAGGTCTCACCCAACAAACACTATATGAAGTAGATCGGAGTGAGTTTAACCGCAACACCTATGATCGCGCAGTAGAATCGATCAATCAGGTGACAAGCGAATTGGAAGGATTGGTTCAGGCAGCATGGGGGCGCAACTGATGGCACGCAAAGATGTCTTCAAGGGCACCCTCGAGGCCCTGATCAACCCCCCTGCCCGTCCGCATTCGAAAAGCATCCTGCAATCGGCGGCGCTTGGGGCCGTAGAGAGCGGCCTGGCTCGGGGCCTTCAGCTCACCGAACTGGAACCGGATCAGATCATCCAATCCGAGTTTGAAGACCGCCTACCCTACGATGACGCATCACTGGCTGATCTGGTCGAAAGCATCAAAGCGCACGGCCAGCAGATCCCCATTCTCGTGCAAAGAGCCGAGGATGGGCATTTTCGCATCATCTATGGCAGGCGTCGTCTTGCAGCTGCGCGGGCGTTGGGTCTGAAGGTCCGCGCACTGGTCACGCAAATGGATGACGAGCAACGGATCCTGGCTCAAGGCATCGAGAACTCGGTCCGGCAGGAACTTTCCTTCATCGAAAAGGCTATGTTTGCCCACCGGCTTCGAGAGTCCGGCGTCGAAGACGGCACAATCCGATCAGCGCTGAACATCGATTTGGGTTCCCCGAAGGCAACGACCATTTCGACGATGAAGATGGTCGTCGAGACTCTGGGCGAAGACATTATATTGGCCATTGGTCGGGCTCCTGGCATTGGTCGCCCGCGTTGGCGTGCGCTCGCGGACGCGATTCGCGGGCGCACGCCAAGCTTGGCCCCCGAAGATCGTCAGGCTATCATCTCAGAAATCATAAACGTGCCCGAGTTTGCAGCTGCAAACCAGGAAGACGGGCCCGATCCGTCAGACGTGCGCTTCGCTCGCGCGATCTCACTTCTGAGCTCCAAGCCATCGCATGCGAGCCCGCAACAGACTGGCGTGGCTACCTCGGTTGGCGAAGTCAGAGCATCGCGGTCTGCATTCGCAGTCACGGTGCGAGCCAAAGACAACCCCGAATTCCATTCATGGCTTGTCGCCAAAGGCGACCGCCTTCTGCAGGCATGGCATGATGAATGGCAATCTGAAGTGAACAGCAACCCCAACAAGGAGGCACGCTAGAAACAGAACGGCCCCCCGAGTTATCCCGAGAGGCCGATTTGCCGATCAAACAGAGTTGGCGCTCTGATCTGACCACGTTCTGTACGGGAAGAATCGCGCAAATCGCCTAGCAAGTCAACGCCGCGTCAGCGGTGAACGAAGGTATTTTGCCCTTTGCTGACCTTCATTGCGTTCGGAAACCGTCAGGCATAGCCTGAACGGTACGGGAAGTCGCATGTTTGCGTGAAGATCAATGCGCAAAGCCCCCTACCCCACTTTCCTTACCCCTCCCAAAGTCGACCCACACATCGAAAACTCGATTGCGCCAGCGGCGTCTTGGGAAGTCCTGGATGCTCTGGCTGCATGTCGGACTAAGTTTGGCCTAACATCCGCAAGTATCACCGTTCTTCGCGCTCTTCTAAGCTTTCTCCCGAAGACGCAGGACCAGCGGTCTGATCTGTTTCTCGTTTGGCCATCCAACGAGGCACTCGCGAAACGTGCTGACTGCATGGATGAACGCACTCTCCGTCGCCATCTGGCCCGCCTATCCGAAGCCAGCCTGATCGAAAGGCGCGGAAGTCCAAACGGGAAGCGATTTGCACTTCGGTACAAGAGCGCAGTCGTCGCGGCATACGGTTTCACGTTGGCGCCTCTCTTTGCACGCAAGTCCGAAATCCTTGAAACCGCAGAGGCAGTGCGTCTTGAATCGGAGTTCAGAGACGTTGAACGGGCTCATATCCTCGACCTTCTGCATCAGTTGGGAACTCAGCGGTTCCACAGTGGAGAACCCATGCTTTCAGTCGAGAGTGATCGCGAGATCCGGAAACTGCTCCGTCGCTCAATTCCGGCAACTGAACTGACCAACATAAAAGAGTCTTTGGCTGAACTCGTTGAGCCTTCCGCACCCGATATCGTGGTTATGTCCGCCAGCAACAGCCAAAATGACCGCCACCATCAGAAGACAGATAAAGAATCCTTAGAATCTGTAGGCGAACACGAAGAAAACCCCTCGGTCATCACAGGCAACAAAGCCGAAGCGCCTCCCAATACTCGCGTCGACGACCTAACGCTTGAGGATTGCTTAGAAGCTACCAGTGAAAGCGTTGCGTTTTCACCTGAACCGGTCCGCACCTGGCGAGACCTGATCAAACTTGGGGAAACGCTTGCGCCAATGATCGGCATTGGTTCGGAATTAATGGATCATGTCAGACGAGCGATGGGACCACTTGCGGCGTCCTTAAGTGTGCTCTGCTTGGTCCAACGCTCTGACAAGATCAACCGTCCAGGTGCATACCTTAGGGCACTCGCCCTCAAGGCTGATGCTGGGGAATTCTCGTTGAACTCGCTTGTAAGATTCGCAAAGAGGTCAAGGTTTGCAGCTGTAAACTGACTTTCGAGGTTTGGCGCCGCTACCATTTCGGATGCAGCCTGTAGGGTAAATCTGGCCTGTTTCCGAAAGGTGCTAAGCCCGCGCCAAGTGCAGGAGAGTTGGAGTTAGGATGAATTTCCGGTGATGGGCCAAGGTCGGGAGAGAGGCTTCCGGCGCCCGTCACGGAGAGACTGCTATGAACAATGTGGAAATCCTGGAACCCGCGCGGCCGGGGACGACCTGCGGCTACAAGGTGGATGTGAGCCGGGGTGAGCGGAACGGGCGCGTATCATCTGAGTGGTTCAACCGGCCCGATGACGAGCGGTATCTGTCGCTCGATGATCTTTGGGCATCGGTGAAGGGCCGGTCCGAGCGCAGCCGCAGCCGGGTGGTCCAAACGGCCAACATCCGGGTCGAAGCCGCGCGCGATAACCCAGAGCGGTTGCACCTGGTCCTGCCGAAAGCGCATGAACCGGTGGCGCCCACGCACTGGGCCTTTGGTCAGCTCGCCAGCATCGTCGGCGCTCCGGCCTCCTACTTGCGACAGCTGCCCGCGCCCCTGGCAGGGATCAACCTGCAGTATGGCCTCGCCAACCACCGCGCGGAGCAGGTGAAAACCTTTGAGACCGAGGATGGCCGCACAGAACTGCGTGCCGTGACCGGCCCCGACTATGGCCGCATCCACGACCACGAGCTGGTCGAGGCCGTGCAGCGCATCGCGGGCAACGGTACGGGTGACACGCGCTGGAAAGTGCCTGGCGTTCTTGACTGGTCGACCGGGGTCTATAACCCCGATGTCGAGATCAGCCGTGACACGACCACGCTCTACGCGTCCGACCGCGACGTCTTCCTGTTTTTGGTCGACGATCACAACCCAATCGAGGCGGGCAGGTTGCCGGATGGCTCGCCCGACCTCTACTTCCGGGGCTTCTATTGCTGGAATTCCGAGGTGGGAGCCAAGACCCTTGGCATGGCGAGCTTTTATCTGCGGGCTGTCTGCCAGAACCGCAATCTCTGGGGCGTCGAGGATTTTCAGGAGATCACCATCCGCCACTCGAAATACGCCGCATCCCGCTTCGCACATGAGGCAGCCCCGGCGCTAACGCGGTTCGCCAATTCCTCGCCGCAGGGCTTCGTGAACGGGATCAAGGCCGCGCGGCGGCAAATCGTGGCACGGACGGACGAGGACCGGGATGACTTCCTGCGCAAGCGCGGCTTCTCGAAGGCCGAATCCGGCAAGATTATCGAGAAGGTGCTGATGGAAGAAGGCCGCCCTCCAGAGAATATTTTTGATTTTATTCAAGGGATTACGAGACTTGCGCGCGATAAGACGCAGCAGGATGCGCGTCTCGACATGGAAAGCCGGGCGAAGAAGCTGCTCGATCGCGTCAGCTGAAGTGAGCAGCGGGGCAGGGGGCTCAGGTATCTCCTGCCCCCTATCATCAGAACGTCCCCTCTTTCCCCTTCCCGGCCAAGTTCGTCGGCGCAGCGCGTTGCCGTTGGGCCGATGCTGGTCGGACTCAACACATGAGGTCTACATGTCCCGATTTTCAGAACACCCCGCTGCCTTCCTAAACCGTCGGTCTGGCGGCCTCGATCTGACCGCGCAGGAACAAGCCACGATCTTCGCCGCCCGCGAAATCCTGGCCCGCCATATCAACCGCAACCCTGTCCTTTCGTCGTGGCATGCAGTGATGGACTACTGCGCCTTTTATGCCGATGTCGAGATTATGCCGACGCCGGTTTTCAGATTGTTGTTTCTGGCGGGGATCGTTGTGAAGGGGTTGGCATAATCAGAGAGCCTCGAGGAAGGCGAGGAGATTGTCAGTCGGCCGGAAGCGGCCGGGCTTCATGGTGATCGGGGCTGTCCTTTCGAGGGCTCTTTCCTTGATCTGCAGATCCGCGTGCAGGTAGATCTGGGTCGTTTCGATCTGTTCGTGGCCGAGCCAGAGTGCGATCACCGAGGTGTCGATCCCGGCGCGCAAGAGGCGCATGGCGGCAGAATGGCGCAGCACATGCATGGAGACGCGCTTCTTTGCCATTGTTGGACATTTGACCTGTGCTTCCGCAACGTATTTGGCCAGCCTGCGCTCAAGCGCATCGCGGCTGAGGGCGCGTCCGGTCTGAGTCGGGAACAGCGGGTCCCCAGGTTGACCCGCCCGCTCGGCAAGCCAAGCCCTCAAGATCGCGATGGTGCCGGATGTGAGCGGCGTGATGCGCTGCTTTCGCCCTTTACCGGTGCAACTGACATGCGCACCGGCTCCGAGTTGAACATCGGCACGGGTCAGCCCGATCAGTTCAGACGCCCGCAGTCCTGTCTGGGCTGCAAGACTGAACAGCGCCGTGTCGCGCCGCCCGGTCCAGGTCGCCCGGTCCGGGGCGGCCAGCAGTGCATCGATCTCGGCCTCGGTCAGCCAGGTCACCAGCCGTCGCTCAAAGCGCTTCGGCGGTATTGCGAGAACGCGTTCGATGGTGGCGGCATGTTCGGGATGGCGCAGGGCTGCATAGCGGAACAGGGAACGGATTGCGGCCAGCCGGGCGTTTCGGGTGCGTACACCATTTTGCCGTTCGCGCTCCAGATGATCGAGGAAAGCACCGATCAACGGCGCATCAAGATCGTCGATGTCGAGCCTTACCGGTGACTTGCCTTGTCGTTCCGAAGCGAAGACCAGAAGCAAGCGCAGAGTGTCGCGATAGGCCTGGATCGTGTTGGCGCTGACCTGACGCTGGCGGACGAGGCGGTCGGTGAAGAACGCTTGCAGGGTCGTTGCGAGCCCAGTCATGCTTCACCCGCAAGGTGGCGCTCAAGCATGTCACCGGCCAGGCCAAGCAATTCGGGGGCTGCCGACAAGTACCAGTAGGTGTGCTTAGGATCGACATGACCGAGGTAGGTGGCCAGAGTTGCGAGGCGGGAGCCAGGATTACCTGTCCGGTACCCATCGGCGATGGTGCTGACGGCGAAGCTATGCCTTAGATCATGAATCCGGGGTCGGCAGGTTGCCGAACGTGGAACAATCCCGCAATGATGCAGCAGTTTCTGGAAAGTCGGATGCACGTTACTATAGCGCAGCCGCTTGCCCGTTGAACTACTCAGAAGAACCGGCGCGCCGGAAGGACTCGGACGATCAGCTCGAAGCAGGTAGTTTTGCAAGACAGCGACTGTCGTCGGGTGCAGCGGCAATGCCCGCGCCTTGCCAAATTTGCCCTTCCGGATCGTCACAATGCTGCCGCCCATGTCGAGGTCGTCGCGGTCGAGGCCGATCGCCTCGCCAATCCGCATGCCGGTCACAGCCAGCAAGCCGACCAGCACCCGGTAGGTTGCCTGCACGTGTGTCTTGGGCAGGATATCCGTGGCGCGCACCAAGTCGGCTACCTCCTGCGGTGTGTAGAGATAGGGCGTTGTGCGCCGTCTCCGCGCTGGAAGAAGATCGTCGGGCGGCACTTCGCTCACATCGTCGAGCGTATGCAGGTGCCGGGCGAAGATGCGCACATCGGCCAGTCGCGCGTGGGTCCAGATCGGATCAGCGCCAGGAGGAAGCGTTGCCCAGGCCAGCGCCGTCACGGTCCGGACATGAGTCTCGCCATGATCCTCTGCGAAGGCAATAAACTGGCGGAGACGTCGCTCGACCTGGTCCATCTTGTAGCCCAAGGCGCGCCGCATGCTCAGATAGTCGGCCAGGACTTTGCGCAGATGGCTCATTGCGCATCCTCCGGCCAGGGGCGTGCGATCACGCGCAGGGTATCGTGATCGACCTTGGCATATATCGCCGTGGTTTGCGCACGGCGATGCCGCAAGACTTGCCCGACTTCCGGCAAAGATGCGCCAGCACGCAGCAGTTGCGTCGCCGCGGTATGGCGCAGGCGATGCGCGTGCACCCGGCCGACGCCTGCCCGTCGCGCGGCATCCGCCACGATGGTACTGACCCGAGACGCGCTGAGCGCGTTATAAGGTGCGAAGTGTCGGACGAATACGGTCCGGCCCCGCGCCTTCGCTGGTCGCGCGTGACGTAGATACTGAGCCAGATAGTGACCTACGTCCACGGGAAGGGGTAGACGTTCAAGACAGTTTCCTTTGCCATGCACGCAGATCGTGCCCGCACGCCAGTCAATATCGTCAAGCCCTAGTCTGGAGACCTCGCACCTCCGCAGGCCGAGCCGAACAAGTAGGGTCAGGATCGTCAAGTCGCGAACGCCATTGTCCGAGGCGGTATCGCAAGATGTGAGAATGCGCCGCACCTCTTCGGGTTCGAGCCCCTTGGGCAGTCCGGCCTGGTGGCGATATGTGACCGTCGGTACTGCCGGGACAAGCGAGCGCATCAAAACGCCCTCGAGATGGAGAAACCCGCAGAAAGATCGCAGCGCCGTGACGGTCAACTTCGCGACAGCGGAATTCACAGCGGGACACCAGGCCACCACGAAGGAGGTGACATCAGAAGCGGTCAGGCTGGCAAGATCGAGATTGCCATCTCTCGTCTGTCGATCAAGGAACGGACGCAGGCAATCGACATATCGAAGGATCGCCGCAGTTGTCAGCCCGCGTTCTACTGCCAGGAACCGCCTGTACCGCTCCAGGATTTCACCAGCGGGGCCGTCTTCAACGGGGTTTTCGGCGGGTGGTACCAGCCCCAACCCACGCAGATAGACCAGAATGGCACCCAGTGCTTTGTGCGTCTTCAGCTTGCGGACACCGGCAGCACGGCGGTCGGCCATGAACCGATCTACTTTGGCCACCGTCAAATCCGACATCGCGAGCTGTTGGCCCTCCAACCAAATGAGCAGGTCATTGAATAGCCTGCGTTGCTTCCAGATCGTGCCGACCCCGTAGCCCTGCCTCTGCAAATCCTCTTCGAGGCCATTGGAAAGGGCCGTGACCGGGTTCGCACTCCGTTTCTTTTTCGGTTCGATCGCCATGATATCTCCTCGTTTCGACGTGAACGAGAAGACGCTACCAGCTTCAGTCCGGAGGATTATGCCAACTACGATGCAAACGCTCCGAGGGAATTTAAACACTTAGCGGCCTATGTCGGCATAATCTCGGCCTCGGCATAAAATGCATTATGCAGACATCGGCATAATGCGGTGTCGGTGCGCGGTGAAGTCGAGAGGTTTCATGTCCTGTACCTGGACCGCAAGAACCGGCTCATTTCCGATGAACGCCTTGGCGTGGGCACCGTCGATCATGTGCCGGTCTATCCGCGCGAAGTCGTCCGGCGCGCCTTGGATCTTAATGCTTCGGGCCTAATCCTGGTTCACAATCATCCGTCCGGCGACCCAGAACCATCGGAGGCGGACATAGCTATGACGAAGGAGGTTGAGAAGGCTTGTGGCGTGCTTGGGTTGACCCTGCACGACCACATCATCGTCGGCGCGGGCCGGGAAGTCAGTTTGCGCGGGCTTGGTCATCTCTGAAGCCTGACCGTGTGAGAGAGGAAGGGGAAGGCAGGGGGTTTTCGACAGGTTGGAAGTCGAGAGAGAGGCTCTCGGTGCCTGTCGCGGAGATTGGTCCGATGACCAACATGCAGAAAATCACACTCGCCTCGTCGCGGGATATCCCTTTCAACAACCTGGTCCTGAGCCAGTCCAATGTCCGGCGTGTGAAGGCCGGCATCTCGGTCGATGAACTGGCCGAATCCATCGCGCGCCGCGGCCTGATTCAGAGCCTGCACGTACGCCCGGTGATCGGCGAGGACGGGGCACAGACCGGCAAGTTCGAAGTGCCCGCTGGTGGGCGGCGCTTCCGGGCACTGGAACTGCTGGTGAAGCAAAAGCGCCTTGCCAAGACCGCACCGGTGCCTTGCATCGTCAGCGCGGCCGATGACGGCGTGCTGATCGACGAGGTCTCGCTGGCCGAGAACATTGAACGGGCACCGCTGCACCCGCTGGATCAGTTCCAGGCCTTTCAGGCCATGCGGGAGAAGGGCATGACCGAAGAGGCCATCGCGGCGGCCTTCTTCGTCGATGTGAAGGTGGTCAAGCAGCGCCTGCGCCTTGTTACCGTCGCGCCCACATTGCTGGAGATCTATGCCGAAGACGGCATGACCCTGGAACAGCTGATGGCCTTCACTATCTCGGACGATCACGCGCGCCAGGCCCAAGTCTGGGAGGCCGTCAAGAACTCTTGGTCGAAGGAGCCCTACCAGATCCGCCGCATGCTGACCGAGACCGCAGTGCGCGCGTCGGACAAGCGCGCCCGCTTCCTGGGGCTCGACGCCTACGAGGCCGCGGGTGGCTTCGTCCTGCGCGACCTCTTCCAGCAGGACGATCGCGGTTGGCTGCAAGACCCGGTCCTGTTGGAGCGGCTGGTCGGCGAGAAGCTGAAAGCGGAAGCCGAGACCATCGCTGCCGAGGGCTGGAAATGGGTCGATGTCGCCGTGGGCTTCCCCTACGGCCACACGATGGGCCTGCGCGAGCTTTTGGGCACCACGGTCGATCTGACCGATGAGGAGCGGGCCAAACGCGAAGCACTGCGCGACGAATATGATCGGCTGGAGGCTGAATACGCTGAGGCCGATGATCTGCCCGAAGATGTTGATCTACGGATTGGCGAAATCGAGCGCATCCTTGGCGCCTTCGACAGCCGCCCGATGGCCTTCGATCCCGAACAGGTCGGCAGGGCAGGGGCCTTCGTCAGCATCGACAGCGACGGCACCTTGTTGATCGAACGCGGTTTCGTACGTCCCGAGGATGAACAGTGCGAATTGCCTTCAGGTGGCGCCACTGACGACGGCCCTGATGGAATCGCGTCTACGGATGGGGATCACGGCGCAAGCCATTCCACGGTGATCAACATGCACGGTCAGGCCCGCCCATCAGAGGACGACGAAGATGAGGGCGATGCGATCAAGCCGCTGCCCGAACGGCTCGTCATCGAGCTGACGGCACATCGCACACTGGCGCTGCGGGACGCTGTGGCCAACAACCCACGCATTGCGATGACGGCACTCCTGCACAAGCTGGTCATCGACTGCTTCGTGTCCCGTGCCTCCGGTGCGGCCATAGAGGCGACCGTGCGCGAGATCCATCTGCCGGTGCAGTCCGCCGATCTCGCCGACAGCTTCCCGGCGCAGAACATCGACGAGCGCCACGCTGGCTGGCGTTCTGACATGCCACTGGGGCAGGGGGATGACGTGCTCTGGGACTGGATCCACGCCTTGGACGAGGCCAGCCGTCAGGCACTCCTCGCCCATTGCCTCAGCTTCGGGGTAAACGCGCTCTACGAGCGTCCGAACCCTTACAGCGGCATGGGGATCAGCCAGCACGGCCTCGACCGTCGTCTGCGCGAAGCAGACCGCTTGGCCCGCACCACCCGGCTCGATCTGGTCGAGGCGGGCTGGAAACCCACCGTTGCCAACTACCTCGGCCGCGTCACCAAGAGCCGCATCCTGGAGGCCGTGCGCGAAGGGGCAGGGGCGCAGGCCGTGGAACTGATCGACCACCTGAAGAAGGGCGACATGGCGCGCGAAGCGGAACGGCTCCTCGACGGTTCCGGCTGGTTGCCCGAGCCGCTGCGCCTCAATGATCCTGATGTTGGCCCGCAAGCCGTGCGTGAGGACGCCGGCATCGAACTGCCCGCCTTCCTCGCCGATGACGACGAGGTCCGGCCCGACGACGAAGAGGAGCGCCAGCACCAGATCGCCGCTGAATGATCTTGAACGGGGTGGCTTGGGTCACCCCGTTTTTTCATGTGGGGGGATGGAGAGACACTGACTTCAGGCAAGCCGCTCGGAATAGCGCTTCTTCACAGCCCGGTTGATGAACTGGTTCAGCCCATCCCCAGCCCGTGCCAGCACGATCATCCGGTCGATATTGGCCTGTCCTGCCGACAGAGAGGTGTAGCGGTAGATCGCTCCATCCTTGAATGCGGCATCCATATATGACGATCCAAGCTCGTAGGCCTGGATGCCAGAATCCTGGTCCCAATCACGATATGGAGTCATTTCGCGCCTCGCATTACAAGATGTAGCCTGAGCAAAGGGCTTGTTCGTGTTTCGTTCAAGCGAAGGTGCGGCTGGTCGGCCCCGGGTTTCGACGCACCTTTGCCACTCGATCATTGAAGCGGCAGGTATTGGGGCGGGGCGTGAGGGCAAAGGCCTCACCGTCAGACCATCATCGAGTTGCGCCGGTTGGAGGGGAGCCTCAGCCCGGATCGGCCAGCACATTGGCGCGACGGTTGCCCTCGTTCGAAGATCGTCCTTTGCCTGCCATCACGATAGCAGACCAGAACTGGTGGGGTGGCGGGAGCCGCCCGACAGCAGGGCAGGGGGAGGCGCAGGTTGGCATGATCGGTAGCCAGAGGTGGTTTAATCGCCGGTGGTGCCTGTCCTGTCTTTCCTGACGGGCCTTCAGGGGCGCCTTGATCTCCGTTGCGTGTCTGTTCCAGCCCGCGTCCAACGGCCTCTGGT
Organism: uncultured Rhodobacterales bacterium; assembly: GCA_964559535.1. Classification (GTDB taxonomy): domain Bacteria; phylum Pseudomonadota; class Alphaproteobacteria; order Rhodobacterales; family Rhodobacteraceae; genus CAZLIC01. The sequence continues at coordinate 6,696 of CAZLIC010000004.1, read as the reverse complement.
GATGGGCTGATCTGCCCGAAGGAAGTCTTCGCCTCGACCGCTTCGGCGCAACAGCGTCGTCACAACTTTCTTCCCCTGCCGGTGCGGGCACCGTCATTCCTCGCGGGACAAGAAAGTTCTTCCTGTGCTGTCCAGCCCCCGACCCACCCCAGCACGCAAGCGTGCAGGGGACCCCGGGATGCGGGGGTGCGCCAGCGGTCGCCTCCGGGCTGTCGATCGCCATCGAGGCCGCAAGGACGCGGGCCCGAAACAGCAAAACGGAGAAAGAACATGGCGACCATCGGCACCTTCAAGAAGACCGGCACCGAATACACCGGCGAAATCTTCACCCTCAGCCTGCAGGCTAAAGGTGTGCGCCTCGTCCCCGACCTGCGGGCCTCGGGCGAGAACGCTCCCTCCCACCGGGTCCTGGTCGGCCGCGCCGAGATCGGCGCCGCCTGGACGAAGAAATCGAACGAGGGCCGCGAATACCTGGGCCTGAAGTTGGACGATCCGAGCTTTGCCGCCCCGATCTACGCCAACCTCTTCGATGACGAAGACGGCGAGAGCTCGAGCCTCATCTGGTCCCGCCCCAACACCCGCCGCAGCGACTGATCGACAAGCAGAGGCCCCGGTCGAAAGACCGGGGCCCAAGCAGCATCTTAGATGCTCGGCCGTTCACCGCCATCCGTTGACGAGCTGCAATAGCTCAGCGCTGCTTTGGGGCCCAACTGCCCGATGAAACATAACGCACGAATGTCGGTTTCAGTCGCTGACGCGGGGTTTAATGGTGCAGAACGACATTGAACTTCTCATCCGCAGAAGGTGCAACGAAATAGCTTGAGATTTGACGGAATTGCTCGTCCGTGACCGTAAACGGATGATTGCCTTGTGCGTTACGGGTCCGCAGCCTCTCCAAGCACACTTCGTCAGGAACGTCCAACACGTGAAGGATGTGAGATGCGTCTGTCTGTTCGAGAATACTCCTCATCCAGTTGCGCGCATCGACGGTGTTCGCCTGGAAGTCCAGAACGACCGAGACACCTGCCTTCAGCAGCGCCGCAACATGAGGACCCATGATCTCGTGAAGTTTTCTCGTGCAGCGGACATAGTCGCCGATCGACTTCAATTCGTCGGCAAACAGCGCATTCAGCCAGTCGTCCTCTGCAATTACGACGGTTCCTGCCTCACGCCCGAGTTCGGCGGTCAACGTGGACTTTCCGGAGGCGATCTTTCCGCAAACCATGTGCAGTGTAGGTGGCCTTCGAGACATGGAGTCGTAGCTTTCAGGGCATAGCGTTGTGGTGAGCGCCGTGAAATGGCCAATTCAGACCAAGGGCTCCGGCGGATTATAGCCTGCGACCCGGTGCAACACCACCACCCTTTGCGATAGTCGAAGCTGACATTGACAGGCATTGGGCGATCGGCCGCTTTGTCCGCAAAGCGGACCTGCCGGGATCACGACCCAGAGCACCAGTCTGCGGCCGTCATTTGGTCTAACCGCAGCGGTTGATCGCCTAGGCAAAGGCCCCTGTCGAAGGACCGGGGCCGAGTCGCTGCAATAAGGCGCATCGTTGACTGCCTGGAGGCAAGCCTTCTCACCCAAGGTCCTCGGTCGGCCCGGCGGCTGCAGCTTGGATTTCAGAGCTCGTAGGCTGCACGCAAACGGGCAGCGACATCTGCCGGCGTCATCTTGATCTTGAACTGCGTCGGGTCGAAATCATCCTCCGCCGTGGCAAGATCGACGAACGATCGCATGTCGGCGGCGATGGGGTCCGGCAAGGGATAGCGCGCGTCCGGGCTCAGGAGCTGCAGTAACCGCGCAACGTCATTGCGATGCTTCTTGATGTTCTTGTCATCAACCTTGCCGCCGCCTTCGCGCTGTTGCCGGAGGTCGAGCCAGGCACGGGCCTTGAAAGGGATGATCGCCGCCTCATTGAGAACCGGGATCCCGGAGGCTTCGCGCACCATCGATTTGAGGAAGGTATAGTAATCCTCATTGAGGAGTATGGCCGACAGACTAGCTGCCGCCTCATCGATTGGAAGAGGTGTCAGATGGCCGTCGGCCGCAAGGTCCAGCCCTTCGGGCTGACGAGAAAACCGCTCCAGCATGGCAGGATAGTCATCCTGCTTCGGCTTCTGGAAGCGATAGAGGATCTTCTTGCCTTCACCGCGCTCCCGGACCTCATATTCGCCGGCTTCGACAAAGGCCCAGAACTGATCTGCGAACGCCTTGTCCAAGGCTTCCACGATCAGCACGATGTCGAGGTCCTTTGTCGCCCGGAACTCAAGGCCGACCTCGTCCATGATAAGTTCGCAAGCGGCACCGCCGATGAGGACATACTGATTCTCGTGCCCCGCAAAGTGCGCCCGAAAGCGGTCGATTCCGACTACCATTCCATCGTCTCCAAGAGTTCTTCAGATGCTTGCGCCAAACGCTCGTCCTGGCTGCTTCGGACGGTCAGATACAGCGACAGTCGGTCGATGACGCCATTCTGGGCCAGTATGGTCGGATCATAAGTCCAAGTCTGGATCTCGATCTGATCATCGTCGAAAATGGTCGCGGGTCTGAGGCTGTGGGCCGTCTCCAAAGCCTTCCAACGGAGCGACAAGACGGCGCGGCATTGCCGTCGCGGTGCCACCAGCATGGTATAGCGCGCGAGGGCGCTTTCTCCCGCGAGCGGTGCGTCAAGCACGTCAATCCGCCCGGTGATCATACGGGTCTTGCGGACGGGGGACTGCAATCGATCGCGAACCGCGTCCCAGAGTTCCCGTCCGGCAACAGTCAGGTTCAGGTGCCGTTGCCGACCGACACGGTGAGGCTTGGCGAGATGCAGTGCCTCCAGTTCATCCAGCGTGCGGCTCATGCTCATGGCCGACACTGTGAGCCGGACGGCAAGGTCGGTCATTTTGCTCCCCTCGAGCCCGCGTCCTTGCAGGGTCGCGAGGAGCACCATCTGTGTTGTCGGGCTGATATGATCGGTCGTTGCTGTGGTGATGGAAGGTGTGCGCTCGCGAATATCCAGCAATGCTTCAGGAACGTAAAGTTGGGAGCCGGGCGCGAGGAAACCGATTTTTCGCTCAATCATCTGCCGTCGGATTGCATTCGGTGCCTGGTCAAGCAACAGCAGGCTGAGGTCCGCGCCGAGATGTTGACGGACGAGATCGCGGTGCTTGAGATAGTCGCTCGTCGCCCCCTGCCGAGGTTCGCGGATGGCAATGAGTGCCACGATGCGACCGTTCAGGGTTCCCAGCCACAGTTTGTACCTGTCGAGCACGAAATGCGGCAGGCTGGCGGGTGTGCTTGGTTTGAGATCGAGCCACTGCCCGAAGGCATGCTGAACATACGCTTCTGCCGCATCGGCAAGCGCCTGTAGATGGTCATCAGAAGGACTGCCTAACATCATTGCACATTTCTAACAGTAGTGATGTTAGAAGTCAAAGTACTGTTGGTCTTGACGCCTCCAAGATGCTGGTTCTGTCTCGAACTTGTTTCTCCCGCCACCGGTGCTGCGGTCTTGCTGCCCAAGGCCAGAGGTCGAGTAGGGCGCGTGCGCCTCGTGTTCATGGATGGCAGTCCTGCATTTCATGAGCCTCGTCCGGAACACAGCGACTTCTTGAGATCAACGTAACGGCAAGGCTGGCGAACGGTGGGCATCCCGTCACAGGGCAGGGCACCTGTCCCTGGGTCAAAGCCCCATCCCCCGCTTCCAATCGCTATCCTTGGTCCGATCCGTCTCTTTGACATTCAACCCCGGAGGGGTCGGCTACGCGCGCGTGCCGCCCTCGCGGATTCGCCCCGATTTGGAAGAACTGGGTCGAACGCACGAGGGTGATTGCAGATCCGGTCAGACACTTCGGGCGCCTGTCGCGCGGGGGATGGTCCTCCGCCCTAAAGAGACAGGGTCGAACCCCATGTCCAGGAAAGATGCCACCGCCTACGCCGCCAGCCTCGCCGCAACGCTGATGGTCCCGATCACCGTGTTCCAGGCCGGGGACGGCACGCACGGGGCGATGCCGTCCGATGAATACGACGGCGACGAGGCGCTCGTCGCCCTCGAAATCGACCCCTGGCAGTGAGGCGCTTGAAGCGCCTCACCCCCTCCCGGGTCGCGCTCTTCCAGCGTGCCTGGTCGGGGAGGCGGCGCCGAAGGGAAGGGTCCGGCAAGGGAGAGGTCGAGGGGGGGAGCGGACAGAGCGAGCCCGCCGGGGAAGAGAGAGCAGCGGCGGGCAAGCCCTCAACCCGCTCTCCCGGAGACCCTGACATGACCACTCCCCATCCCGGCGATGCGGCAGCGTCGACATACCTGACGCCCGCGACAACCCCACGAGGCTTGCTGAATTCCGGCCTCCGGTCGCCCGACGAGGCGCACTGACATGAGCCGGTCTTATCTGAAACTCGGCCTGTCGCCCTCCATCTCGAACCTGGCGGTCCTCCGTATTGCCATCCGTCGGTTGCACCCTGACACGCTGGCGGTCCGAAGCTTTCAGGAGGCGCGAAAACGCTACTACCGCGAGTTGCTCGATGCCCATGCTGTCGCCCGGGCTGCGGCGGATGTTTTGCTCGGCAGGGCGCGCGCGTCGGAAGGGCGGCTGGTCGATCCGTTCTGGCGCGACCTTGCCAAGAGCGTCTTGGGTCAAGCCCAGGCCGCCTGACTTTTCCCTTCCCGGAACAAATCCCCGGCCCCTCGCCGGGTCGCACCAAAGAGGAATCTCCACATGCCGAAAGTGATCGCAACAACCGTCTATCGGATCGATGAACTTCCCGATGGCGCCAAGGACAGGGCCCGCGCCTGGTACCGCAAGGGCGGTTTCGACTATGACTGGTATGACGCTGTCTACGAGGATTTCCACCACATCGCGGAAATCCTCGGTATCCGTCTGAAGACCCGCACCACCCGGCTGGTCGGCGGCCGCACCCGTGAGAATCCTTGCATCTGGTTCAGCGGCTTCTGGTCGCAAGGCGATGGCGCGGCTTGGGAGGGCGTCTATTCCTATCGGAAATCCGCTGCCGCCGAACTTCGCGCCTATGCGCCGAAGGACAAGACCCTGCACCGGATCGCGGAGAGCTTGCAGGCGGCGCAGCAGCAGAATTTCTACCAGCTGCGCGCCGAGGTCACGCGTCGCGGCAACTACTACCATGCCTTCACCATGGCGGTCTCTGTGTCCCGGGACAGTGCGGCCGCGGTCGAGGTCATCGGCGATGCCGAGTCCATTGTCACCGATGCGCTGCGCGACCTCGCCAATTGGCTCTATCGCCAGCTTGAGCAAGAATACGACTACCTGACATCGGACGAGGCCGTGGACGAGACGCTGATCGCCAATGGCTATACCTTCACCGAGGAAGGCCGGCGGTTCGGATAGCTGCCCTGCAACCCGTCCATCCCCGTCCCGGGGCTAGGTTGTGCCTCACCGGTTGCTGTCGATCCAGCGCGACAGCAACTGCCGGTCCCGAAAGCATTCGTCCGGCACGGCACGGCGTTTGATCCGCGCAAGCCGTTCGGCAAAGGCTACCTGCTTGGAGGTTGGATGGCTGGTGTCAGCAGGTTTCAGCTTCGCCTGCGCCTCGATCCAGGCGCTGAGCGAGCGGCGGTCTTGTTGGACTTCCCAAGGCAACAGGCTCTGGTTGCGGAGCGCCAGAGACCGCGCATAGGCGATCTGGCGTTCAGTGGTGGGCAGGGCAAAGGTGGCAGCGTCCATGATGGATCTCCCATGTGGATCGTGCTCCCAATATAGAACATATAGAGAACAAATTCAACTCAGCGACCGCAGGAGAGGGAGAGTTGAGCCGGAAATCGGCGTGTTCGGGTGGGTCGAGAGAGCCGCCGGGGCGCGCAACTCACCCCTGAACCGGAGGATTTCCGATGACCCAAGCTGCAACCGCCCTGAAACCTGCCACCATCGTGCCCGAGGCGCGCCGGATGGCATTCCTGCCCGCGCTCTTTAGCCCCGCCCTGATGCTGATCGGCGAGCGTACGGTCTATCAGTTCATGTCCTGGCTTGCCCCCGACGATTACGCCGGCGGTCTCTGGCATTTCCACGAGCGGGACGGCCAGCCCCTGTTCATGTCGCCCGACGCCGACAAGAGGTTCCGCATCTTTTGCGAGACCAACGGCTATATGGGCGAGGTATCGGCAGAGGCCGCGGGGATCATCGCCACCCTCTTCGCACTGTCCCATCTCTCGTTCCGGCATGAGGCCGACCAACTGTCCGAAGCCTACATGCGGCTCTACGAGTTCGCAGGTGAACATCCCGAGGCAGGCGAGATCTTCAAGGCGATCGACTGACGCGGGTGCGGCGCAAGCCGAGTGGCAAATCCTGTTCCTTTGGCACCCTCCGGCGGTTTTGTCGGGGGGTGTTTGCATTTGTCCGGCAGTGGTCTGGCACGGGCAGCATTCGCTATGGATCGCCCGCTGTGGCACGCGGATTTCGGCGGCTGGTCGGCCCTGGGCATCGACGGACCTTTGCCAAGCGACCATCGAAGCGGCAAGTATTGGAGCGGGGGACGTGACAACTGGCCATGCCGTCAGATCATCATCGAGTTGCGCGAGGTGAAGGGGAGTCTCAGCAATGATCGATCTGCATCTTGGCCGGGTTGCAGCAGTCGTTCGAATTTTGTCCTTCATCTGCCAACACGCTGGCAGACCTGACCTCGGTGGAGCGGCGGGAGCCGCCCGACAGCAGGGCAGGGGGAGGCGCAGGTTGGCATGATCGGTA